>NZ_JBFCVK010000003.1:0-430578 GCF_040712085.1 Aquibaculum sediminis | reverse complement strand
ATCCGTCCCCCGCCATCGCCGGTGCGGGTCAGGCACCGGCGATGGTTCATCTTCTACCGATGAACCGCCATCTTCATAAGACAAGCGGATCGCGTTTGAGGCACTAACAAGCTACTGGCCAACGAACCGGCGCCCGACAAGCTGCAAACCCTGCGCTGCCAGCTTAGCAAGCCGCTAGGGCTGCCAGATTCAAGGTTCGCGCAGCCACGAATCCTTTCTGATCGGGCAGTTGCCAGCGAAGGCTGGTAGGATCAATGCGCGCGCAGGCGCCCCTGCTTCAATCCGAGAGCAGCTTGCGGCGCTCTTCGTAATCCTCCTTGTCGATTTCGCCCTTAGCGAAGCGCTCCTGAAGGATCTCGAGGGGACTGCGCCGGGAGGCTGATGCACTGGAGGGAGGGTTGGGGGTGCTAGCACCGCCGAACCATCGCACCAGCAGGACGAGCAGGACGATGATCGCGCCCCAAAAGGCGATCATCATGAGGCCGCCGAAAAGCATATGGTCCCAGCCCCAGCCCGGATGCCATGAAGGGCCACGCTCTCCGAAACTCTGGGCAAGAGCCGGCGTGACCCAAAGCAACGATGACATCAAGGCCGTTGCCGCTCTGACTGCAAGCCGCAAGGTGCACCTCCTTTCCACTGAAGGTTCAAAACGTTCATCACGGATCCGCGCCGCCGCGGCTCCGCCGTCCTGGGCGGTCTAACAGCGATCGCTGCCTGGAGCCCGGGGAGGCGGGGTTACAGCGGACGTCGGATCCTGCACGCTTGATCCAAGCAGATTTAACGGACCGCGCCCTTGACCGAGATCAAGGAACAGCGCGACCTACTGTAGGGCGTGCGTTGTTGCAGATCACGTTCGTGTCGGGGTATGCCTACCGAAGTAGAGCCCTCGGTTGGGAGCTTGACGGGCTAGTAGCTCACCGGAATACTTCGGCCATGGCAGCTTCAATCGCACGTTCGCTAGCGATAGCTCTCTTCGTCATATCTGTGTTGGCGGGAGCAATCTGCTCCACAGCGGCAGGCGCTATTGGGTCGGGCGAAGGGCACCATCATGCTTCAAGCCATGAAGGGATGGCTCATGAAAAGAATGAAGCAGCCGACCGTGACATAAGCTGTGCGGTCTTTATGGGCCACTGTGTGGGCCCTTACTTCCCGGCCGAGGCGAACACTGTTGCAGCCCTCGATCTGGCTGCGGGCTATTGGGTGGCACAGACAACAGAACTTCAAGGGCAGGTGCCTGCATTGGAGCTGCCGCCCCCTCGCGTCTGAAGGACTTCGGCCAGAAGACCATTCTGACCGTTTCTCGTCCAGGTCTTAGCAATTCAGAACGTGAGGATCATCATGCTCAGCATGAAGCGTTATTCCAGTGCCTTCATCAGCCTCTCCCTTGCGGCCGCGGCAAGCGCTGCGCTGGCCGCCGGCTCCCATGACGGGGGCCACGGCAGCGCTAGCCATGGGGCGCCGAGCGATGCGTCGGCTGCGTCACGCACTGTCGATATGGTGCTGGCGGATAATTACTTTGAACCGGAAAGCATCAGCGTCGAGGCTGGTGAGACGGTGGTTTTTAAGGTCCGCAACGAGGGCGCACTCGTACACGAGTTCAACATTGGCACGCCCGACATGCACGCCGCTCATCAGGAAGAAATGATGATGATGATCGAGCATGGCGTGTTGGCTGGTGATCGGATTGATATGGATGCTGCCCAAAACATGCAGGAAAGCATGGGCCATGGCATGCACGACGATCCGAACAGCGTCCTGCTGGAGCCGGGCGAATCCGCCGAGATCATCTGGACCTTTCCGGAGGATGCGACGGTGACGCTCGAGTTTGCCTGCAATGTACCGGGCCACTACGAGGCGGGCATGGTCGGCGACTTCCAACTGGCGGACTGACCGGTCTGACCGGAGGCGGCCGATCCTCGCTATCGGCCCTTTCTCACCCAAGCCGGCTCCAACAGAGGATTTGATATGTCCAGCCTAACGACTGTCCGAGCGGGTTTGCTCGGGCTTGGCATGACAGTAGCACTGATGTCTGCTGCTGCGGCCAGCACCTATGATCTGACGGTCGACCGTGTCGAGATCGACACCGGCGACTTTACCCGTAGCGGCATCGGCTACAATGGCAGCTCGCCTGGACCGATTCTGCGGTTCAAGGAAGGCGAAAAGGTCACGATCAATGTGACCAACAACTTAGATGAGCCCACTTCTGTTCATTGGCACGGGCTGATCTTGCCGTTCCAGCAGGATGGCGTGCCGGGGATCAGCTTCGACGGCATCGCGCCGGGCGAGACCTTTACTTACAGCTTCCCGATCGTGCAGAGCGGCACCTATTGGTTCCACAGCCATACTGGTTTCCAGGAACCTGATGGCGCCTACGGCGCCATCATCATCGAGCCCGAAGGACGCGAGCCCTTTCGCTACGATCGCGACTACGCTGTGCAGTTGACGGATGCGCACGCTCACAGCGGTGCCCGCATCATGCGCAACCTCAAGATGTCGCCTGACTACTACAACCGGCAGCAGCGGACATTCATGGACTTCATCCGCGATGCCGGAAGGGAAGGAATTGGAGAGGCGCTGGCCGACCGTCAGGCCTGGGGCGACATGAGGATGATGCCCACTGATATCGAGGATGTTCAGGGCTACACGCCGCTGATCAACGGCAAGGGTCCAGCCGAGAACTGGACCGGGCTGTTCGAGCCGGGAGAACGGGTGCGGCTGCGGCTCATCAACTCCTCGGCGATGGCCTACTACGATGTCCGCATCCCAGGTATGAAGATGACGGTTGTTCAGGCGGACGGGAACAACGTCCAGCCCGTCACGGTGGACGAACTGCGCATCGCAGTGGCGGAAACCTACGACGTCATCGTGCACCCGAAGGAGGACCGCGCCTATTCCATCCTCGCAGAGTCCGTCGGTCGGACAGCCATGGCGAGGGGCACGCTGGCACCTCGCAAAGGAATGGATGGCGAACTGCCGGAACTGCGGGATCCGCCCCTTCTCACCATGGCCGACATGATGATGGATCACGAGGGTCACGGTGATATGGCCATGCCAAGTTCCGAGGAGGAAAGTCACAAAATGCCGGACGGAACGACCATGGATGGCGCTTCCCACGAGGGCATGGACCATTCCAACCACGCAGGCATGGCAGATAACCAGCAGGATCCATTCTACGCCCCAGGAAGCGGTCTCCTGCCCCAGGCCTTCAACGAGGGGAAATTCCTCTCATACAGCGACCTGAAAGCCCAGGACCCGCTATACGAAGACCGCGAGGCGACCCGCGAGATCGAAGTTCGCCTGACAGGGAACATGGAACGCTACATCTGGTCGATCAACGGCCAGAAGTACGAAGAGGCCGACCCGATCCGCTTGCAGTATGGCGAGCGGGTGCGGTTCAAATTCGTGAACGAAACCATGATGGCGCATCCAATGCATCTGCACGGGATGTGGTCGATCCTTGATGCCGGAAACGGCCGCTGGGATCCGATCAAGCACGTCATCAACGTGAATCCCGGGACGACCGTCTACATGGAAACGGAGGTTGATGCGCCGGGGCAATGGGCCTTCCACTGCCACCTCTCCTATCACGCTGAAGCCGGGATGTTTCGCAAGGTCGTCGTCGAAGGCGGGCCGTCCGAACAATCCGCTCGCCTGTCAACCGGCGCGGAGGAGTAGGCATGCTGAAACGAAATGCAGCTTGGGTTCTCTGCCTGATGAGCGGGCTTTCTGCCGGCGAGAGCCTTGCCCAGGTGCCGCCCCCTCAGTGGGGGTTCCAGGCAGAGCAACTGGAATACCGTGTGGGCAAGAATGAAGACGTGCTGGCCTGGGAAGGCGGGGCGTTCTTCGGAAATGACGCGCGGAAATTCGTGTGGCAAAGCGAGGCGGAGTACGGACTCGATGAGAAGGCCTTTGAAACGCTGGAGAACCAGCTTCGTTTGCAGTTGCCGGTTTCAGAGTTCTTCGATGCCTATGGCGGCGTTCGACTGAGCACACCCGAAGGGGAAGCAAACCGCCTGCACGGGGTGGTCGGCGTGACCGGCCTGACTCCCCAATGGCTGGAGGTCGATGCGGGACTGTTCCTCTCGGACAAGCCTTTCGTTCGTCTAGAGGCCGAGTACGAAGCCCTCATCACCAATCGACTGATTCTGACACCGGTGTTGGAACTCGATCTGCCCCTCGTCGATGACAGGCACGTCGGCGCGGCCGCCTGGGCTCCCACGGTCGAGGGCGGTCTGCGCCTGAGCTACGATCTGGTGGACCGGGCTATCTCCCCCTATCTGGGTATCCATTACGAGCGCATGTTCGGTGAAACGGGTCAAATTGCGCGACGAGAGGGCGGCGGACGCGATGCTCTCTACTTCGTGGTGGGAACACGTTTGACATTTTGATCTGGGAAGGGCTCCGGTGCAGCCAGTCGCCGGGGCCATTCCTCCACCTTGCGCCGCGCCAACGACCGCGCGTCACGACTTTTCGCGATGAGCAGGCAACTTTGCCACGGAACAGCGGAGGCCATGGCAAGCGGGTTGCCGGCCACACCTTCTGATGGAGCAGTGTCACCAATGGCCGGCAGACATTCGGGATTCAACCTGAGCAGACGAACCGTCATGGCCAGCGTGGTTGCCCTCGTTCTCCTTTTGCTGGCTGGAATATGGGGGTTCTGGCCGACGTCCGAGCAGTCGGCGGGGAGCATCGATTCCAACGATCCTGCTCTCGTGGCGCAGGGACAGGAGGTTTATGCCACCGCCTGCGCAAGCTGCCACGGCGCGGATCTCGAAGGCCAAACCAATTGGCGCGAGCGTGGGCCCGACGGTCGACTGCCTGCGCCGCCGCACGATGAAACCGGCCACACCTGGCACCACTCGGACCGGCAGCTCTTCGAGATCACCAAGTATGGCGTCGAGCGGTTCGCGCCGGCAGGCTATGAGAGCGACATGCCAGCGTTCGAGGATAATTTGAGCGACGAAGAGATCCGCGCCGTACTCGCCTACATCAAGAGCCGTTGGCCAGAAAGCGAGAGAAGGTCACAGGCCCGCGCCACAGCCCTCGACGAAGAGTCGGAGGGCTAGCGCAAAAGAACCCGCGGGGGACATCGCGGAAAGCAGCAAGGCCGGCTTCGGCGAGAAGGCCAGTACCGACGCGCCCGGCGAGATCGATCCATGTAGCCCCGGCCGTCCAGACACCAAGGCTGGCCGCGCGGCTTTCGGCCGGGTTCAGGTACATAGCGCCTACGACGCGAAGGCCGCCGAAGCTACATCAAGCCGTAAGGTTTCCCGGAACAACAGCAGCAGCTGCCGGTTGAGACGACGCGCCCCACTCAGAAGGCTGCTGAAGAAATCGCCGTAGAGCGATCCGACGCTCGGTTCTCATCCTCAAGCGGCGTTGCGAGGGCTGTTCCGTGCATTCGGATTGCCTGTTTTCGGCTTTTGAGCACCTAGTTCGACGGTTTTGGAGCGTTTCTGCACAGACTCATCCTGTTGCCAACAGTTTTGGCAGCCGAACCAGGTTGTAGGCGGCAGCCGTCAGGGTGAAGGACCAGCCGACACGGTCGAGGCCGCGATGGCGGGTCTTGGCGAGGTTTCGGGTCGTCTTGATCCAGCCAAAGCCCTCTTCGATACGCTTGCGCAGGCGCTGACTGACGGCATAACCGAGATGGCGAGTGATGCGCCTGTCGATAGCGGTCGCACGGGGCCGGCCGGACACTCGGACGTTGCCGTCAATGGCGACGTGGGGGGTGACGTTGCGAGCGTGTAGGTCGGTGACAAAGGCCCGCACGTCGTAGGCCTTGTCAACGCCGAGCGTGATGCGCTGCCGACCCTTTCTGGTTCGGTCGATCATGGTCAGCGCGGCCTCTCGTTCGGCGGTGCCGCTGGCTCGGGTCAGCAAGGCATCGACGATCAAGGCACTGCGGTTCTCCATCAGCAGGTGCCCCATGAAACACAAGCGGCTGCTCTGGCCATTGCCCTTGCGGTAGAGCTTGGCGTCCGGGTCCGTCCTGGACGCATGGGTTTCATTCGAGCGCTTCTCTCCCCTGAAGTTGCGCTCGGCGTTCCGCCCGGCCGGGGGCTCGCTGAGGTCATCCGGTTCAGCCGTGGGCCGAACGAATTCATCGAGGCCCATGCCTCGATCAGTGTACCATCGACCGAGAAGTGCTCGTCCGAGAGTAGCGCTTTGACCCGGGGCTGACTGAGTACAGCGGCCAGAAACTGGTCTGCAATCTCACCCTCGATCAGCCGATCCCGGTTCTTGCAAAAGACCGTGGGGTTCCACACCGGCGCATCCACCGACAGGCCGACGAACCAGCGAAACAGCAGATTGTAGTCCAGCTGCTCCATCAACTGGCGCTCCGAGCGGATCGAGTAAAAGGCCTGCAACAGAAGCGCGCGCAACAGCTTCTCCGGCGCGATCGAAGGCCGACCCAGTCTCGAGTAGAGCCGCTCGAACGAAGGCGAGAGCACCTCCAGTGCCTCGTCCACAATCGCCCGGATCACTCGTAGCGGATGCTCCCTCGGAACCCGTGCCTCACAGCTCACGTACGAAAACAGAACTCCGCTCGTACGATCATCTCCGCGCATCGCTACCCCCTGTTCTTCCGCCAAGAACAGGGAATCACGATCCAATCAGCGACGCGAGGCTTCTTCAGCAGCCTGCTAGGCGGAACCTTGGTGGGAACCGGCGCCTATGCCCTCTACCAAGGGGAACTGGGCGTGCGCGTCGATGCCGAGGAACTGGCACAGACGGGAGACCTGGATTTCGCCAACTTCGAGCGCCTCTCAGTCGCGCTCGAGGATCGTGTGGAAGAGACTCCGGGCGAGATTCTACAGGCGCTGAAGTTCGAGCCCGTGCTCGGCATTCATGATCGGCAGGTCTGGAGGTGGCGGCAGAGCCGGGGACAGGCCATGGTCGAGTTCCTGACGCCGGCCTTCGGCGACGAGCGGGTCAAGCGCTTGCCGGCGCTCGGCGTGAGCGCGCAGGCTCTGAACTACCTGAACTTCCTCATCGCGGAGCCCATCCCCGCCATTGCGCTCTACCGGTCTGGCGCGCTCGTGCAGATCCCGTGCCCCGAACGCTTCGCCATTCATAAGCTGATCGTAGCCGATCGCCGTCTGCGCGGCCCCGACCAGGCGAAGGCGCGCAAGGACCGCGCTCAGGCGGCGTTCCTTATTGCCGTGCTGGCCGAAGACCGGCCCAATGATCTTGCAGAAGCCTTCCAGGATGCCCTCTCGCGCGGCCCCCGCTGGCGCGATCGCATCGAGGCAAGCCTCAACCGATTGCCGCGTACCGCTGAAACACAGCGGGCGCTTGCGTGAACGCCTTCCAATAAAAGAAAGCGCAGGCCCGGCCAATGGCCGCGCCTGCGCTCTTCGTCGGAAACCACCGCCCGGACCCGAAGGTCCGGGCGTTTTTGCCTCAGCCGTAGATGAGGCCGGGCAGCCAGAGTGCCAGCCCGGGGAACACCAGTACCAGCACCACTGCAATGTTCTGAATCACATTGAACTGCAGCATGCCGATATAGATGTCCCCCAGACTCAATTCGGGCGCAGCGCCCTTCAGGTAGTAGGCAGCCATGGCCACCGGTGGGGAAAGGAAAGCGGACTGGAGATTGACCGCCACCAGGATCCCGAACCACAGCAGGCTCAATTCCAGCTCGCGCACGATCGGCGCCAGGATGGGCACGAAGATCAGCACGATGGCCGGCCACTCCAGCGGCCAGGCGAGCAGGAAGATCAGGATCATCATCATGACCATGATCCAGAAGGGCTCGAAGGGCATGTTGAGGAACCAGTTGGTGACCAGCGCCCCGCTGCCCAGCCGCGAGAAGATCGACGCGTAGATGTTCGCCGCCACCGCCAGGAAGAGAATCATGGAGGTGGTCTGCAAGGTGTTCATCATGCAGTCTTTGAACATCGGCCAGTTCATGCGCCGATAGAGTATCGCCAGCAGGAAAGCCCCGAAGGCCCCCAGGCCGGCCGCTTCGGTCGGCGTGGCGATGCCCATGAGGATCGTGCCCAGAGCGAAGAACATGAGTGCCGCCGCGGGCAGGAAGCCGGCAATCAACTCCTTGACCACCACGCCCCAGTTCGCCGCCCGCTCCTCCACCGGCAAGGGCGGCCCCAAGGCCGGGTTCATGTAAGCCCGGAACATGGCATAGCCCATGTGCATGCTTGCCAGCAGCAAGCCCGGAATGATCGCCCCGGCGAAGAGATGCAGCACCGACACGCCCAGGACCGGCCCCATGAGCACCAGCATGATCGATGGCGGGATCAAAATGCCCAGCGTGCCGCCGGCACAGACCACGCCCGCAGCCAGCCGCGGATAGTAGCCGTTCTTCAGCATCACCGGCACGGCGAGCAGGCCGATCACCGTCACCGAGGCACCGATGATGCCGGTGGCGGTGGCGAAGACCGTGGCCGTGAGCAGCGTGACCAGAAAGAGCGAGCCCGGCATCCCGCCCATGGCCAGCTGCAGGGCCCTGAATAATCGTTCCATCAAGCCGGATCGTTCCAGGAAGAATCCCATGAGAACGAACAGGGGAACGGCGGCCAGCACCTCCTCCTGCATCAAACCGAAGGTCTGCGAGACCATCAAGCGGAAGACCCGGTGTTCCAGGCCCATGTAACCGAACACCACCGCCAACAGCATCAGCGTGAAGGCGATGGGAAAACCCATGAAGATGGTGACGAGGAGCAATCCGAGCATCACCAGGCCGAGATACTCGGTGCTCATTCCGGCCACCTCCCGACGATTGCCGCATAAAGCGATTTCAAGAGTTCAGACACCCCCTGGATCATCAGCAGCACGATGGCCACCGGAATGACCGTCTTGAAGGGATAGATCGGCGGTGCCCAAGGCGAGTAGAAGCCGCGCTCCCCCTGAATCCAGGAGCGCTCGGCGTAGCCGTAGCCGGCCTCGAAAAAGAGCCACATCGCCGGAAAGAACAGGAGAACGTAGAGCACCGCATCCATGGTCCCCTGCCAACGCGGGCTCCAGGCGCGATAGAGAAAGTCGGTGCGGATATGGCCGCCCCGATAGAGACAGTAGGCCGACCCCAGCATGAACATGGAGCCGTAGAGCATGTAGGTGACGTCATAGGCCCAGATAGTGGGCGCCTGGAATATGTAGCGCGCCACCACATGCCAGACGATGGCCAGCATGAGCACGATCGACATCCAGGCAAAGACCCGCGCACAGAGAATCGTGAAGCGGTCGATGACCCTGACGATCGCGCGTACCCCGGAGTCCAATGGCATAGGCGAACCCCCTGAAGAACGGTCAGGTCAAAGTGAGACTTTCAGCCGCAAAGGGGTGCTGGCACGCGCTATGTGCCAGCACCCCTCGCGACACTAACGAAGCCCTCGACTCAGTTGCCTATGAAGGTGTTGTAGTCGGCAGGCGCGGTGTACTCGAAGTCAACCACACCGCCGCTCTCGACCAGGCCGCCCGGGGCCCAGTAGCGGTCGGCAATGGCCTTCCAGTCCGGCTCCAGCATGCGCCGCGCGACGACATTGTGGGATGCCCACTCGAGCTGCGAGTCGGCGATTTCCTTGAAGGCCGGATTCTCGGCATACTCCTCGGCCAGAATGGTGTGCCATGCGTCCAGGGACTCTTCCAGGATGTCGTCCGGCGTGCGGCGGAACTGCACGCCCTTGTCCGCCAGGCGCTGCATGGCCAGACGGTTCTGATGGGGCTTGTGGTTCTCCCACCAGAGATAGTGCGCTTGGGTGGTGACGATGATGATGTTCTTGATATCCTCGGGGAAAGATTCCCAGATCTCGGTGTTGAACAGCACCTCCGCCACCGTCACGGACTCATGGTAGGCTGGCGCATAGTGGTACTGCCAGACATCCTCGAAGCCGAGCGCCTCGTCGTGGTAGGGATTGACGAACTCACCGGCGTCGATCACGCCCCGCTCACCGGCCGGCACGATCTCGCCGCCCGGCAGGGTAACCACGGACACGCCCATGTTCGCGTACATTTCCCCCGGAATGCCCGGGATGCGCAGGCGCAGTCCGCGCAGATCGTCGGCCGACTCGAGCTCGACGTTGTACCAGCCCAGCGACTGCGGACCGGTACTGCCGACCGGCATCCAAAAGACGTCGGCGTTCAGGACGTTGTTGAAGTAGTTGTTGTTTACTTCCAGGCCGCCGCCTTCCCAGATCCAGCCCCAATAGTCGAAGGAATCCATGCCGAATGGGCCGGCGGGGCCGGAGGAGACCATCACAGAGGCACGATTCTTGCCGACCCAGTAGCCGGACCAGGCGTGGCCGCCGTCGATGATCTGCTCGTGCACGGCATCCAGCACCTCGAAGGCGGGCACCACCGCGCCGGCAGGCAGCGTTTCGATGGTAACCCGTCCGCCGGTGTTCTTTTCAATCTGCTCCGCCCAGCGCACGAAGTTCGTCTGGTGCGGATCACTGGATGACCAGGTGGATTGGAACGTGAGATCGAACTGCTCTTGGGCGGATGCTTGCGTCCCCATGCCGGTCATCACGACACCGGCGAGGGCCACTGCGGCCGTCCCAGCCAAAACTCTCTTCATGATAGCTTGCCTCCCTGCGATTGGGCGTGAACTCTGAAGTGGAGCAACGGTGGCGAGCTATTGTTCTGCCCTTACACCGCCAGCACAGAGCCATAGATTGCAGCTTACGCTATTTGACTGTCACTGGCTCCGACCCTGCCCCCTGTTCGTTCTCGGCGCATTCACGAAACCACGTTGCAAAACCGCGCCGGTCGACGACATTCGAAGTCGACGGGGCAAACTATAGTCTGACAATTTCTCACCTGTCGACTCCCTCGTATGTGCAGAAGTGCGGCCGCACTTTCCAAAAGCGCATGCCTGGGGTAGCAAGGCGGTGACGGTGAGGCGGCGTAGGGGAAGGCCTCGCCGATGGCTTGCCAGCACCCGGGGAGGAACGGAAATCGTGAGTAAGATACTACTCGTCACCGGCGGCAGCCGGGGCATCGGGGCCGCCGCCTGCCGCCTGGCGGCGCGGGACGGCTGGGACGTCGCCGTGGGTTACGGCAGCGACGCCACCGCCGCAAAGCAAGTGGTGGCAGCGGTCGAGGCCGCCGGGCAACATGCCGTGGCCCTGCAGGCCGAAGTCAGCGACGAAAAGGCGGTGCGCGCGCTTTTCGACCGCGTGGAAGAGGCGCTCGGGCCCGTCACCGGACTGGTGAACTCTGCCGGCATTACCGGCCGGGCCTCCACCCTCGCCGACGCGCCGGTCGAGGAAATGCAGCGCACGCTCGACATCAACGTCATGGGCAGCCTGCTCTGCTGCCGTGAAGCAGCCCGGCGCATGGCCAAGGGGCGTGGAGGGGCCGGCGGCACCATCGTCAACCTCTCCTCCGGCGCCGCCACTCTGGGCAGCCCCGGCGAGTTTGTCTGGTACGCCGCCTCCAAGGGCGCGATCGACAGCATGACCATCGGCTTGTCAAAGGAACTCGGTCCCGAGGGCATTCGCGTCAACGCCGTGGCCCCCGGGTTGATCGAAACCGATATCCACGCTTCTGCGGGAATCCCGGATCGGGTCGAGCGCATGGCGCCCACGGTACCGCTCGGCCGCTCCGGCAGCGCTGAGGAAGCTGCCGAACCGGTGGTCTGGCTGCTCTCGGAGGCTGCGTCCTACATCAACGGGACGGTGATTCGCGTCGGCGGCGGGCGATAGACCGGATCGCCACTGCGCCTGTCACTGCTTCATGCGCACGAGGTGCATGTCCTGGTGCACACCGGGATAGATTTCGAACACATGGGTGTTCATACCGCGGTCGTGCTGCACCTCGACCAGGTACCAGCCTCCGGCCAACTGCAGCCGGGGCGCTGCGGAGTTGCCGGCATAGACCACCTGCTCCCCGGCAGGGTGACTGGGGTGGGTGCGCACATGCCATTGCAGCGGCGCCGAGGCTCGGCGCAGCGTGCTGCGGTCGATCAGGCTGAGTTCGATGCTCCCGGTCGGCCCGGCGCCCGGCGTGGGCTGCGAGGGTTCCGGCGCGGAGCGAAAAAGTCCGCAGCCGGCCAGCATCAGCGCGGCAAGACTCACCAGCAGCAGAGATCGCAAGGCAGGCATGGTTCAGGTCCCCTGTCAGCAGATCACCAATAGAATCACGAAGTTGCCAGCTCTTGCAAATGCAAAAGATAAAGTCTGCCGCATAGGTAGATTGCTCAGGGGAAATGGGAGCGTCAGAGTGGCTCGCCGCGCACCAGCCGGGGCAGATCACCCACCACGCCCATGGCATGGCGCATGAAGAGCCGGCGCGCCGGCCCCAGACGATTGACCGCGGCGAGGCCAAGGTCACGCGCCAAGCGGACTGGGGGCAGGTTGTTGGAAAAAAGCCGGTTGATGCCGTCGGTCGCCGCCAGCATCGCCAGGGTGTCAAAGCGCCGCCAGCTCTGATAGCGCTCCAGCACCGAGGGGCTGCCGAGGTCGAGGCCGAGGCGCCGGGCGTCCACCAGGCATTCTGCCAGGGCGGCCACATCGCGCAGACCGAGATTGAAACCCTGGCCGGCGATGGGGTGAATCTGGTGCGCCGCATCGCCGATCAGGACCAGGCGCCGCTCGTGGTAGCGCGCCGCATGCATCAGCGACAGCGGGTAGGACCAGCGATGCCCCTCCACCGCGATCTCGCCCAGGCCATGGCCGAAGCGACGCTGCAGTTCCCCGGCGAAGGCGACGTCGTCCATGGCCATGAAACCGGCCACCAGTTCGCGCTTTTCGGTCCAGACCAGGGAGGAGCGATGGCGCCCCTGCTCGTCATCGGTCAGCGGCAACACCGCGAAGGGACCGGATGGCAGGAAGTGCTCGTGCGCCGTGCCGGCGTGATCCAGCTCATGGTAGAGCGTGCAGACGATCCCGGCCTGCGGGTAGTCCCAGGTGGTCACGGGGATGTTGGCACGCCGGCGCAGCGGCGAGTTGCGCCCCTCGGCGGCCACCAGCAACGGCGCCGTGAGCTGGCGCCCATCGGAGAGCAACGCCTCCGCCCGCTCTGCACCGCGCCGGTCTGATTCGAGGGTCAGCGGCGCCAGCAGGCTCAGGCCCGGCAGTTCGGCCGCGCGCGCCTGCAGCGCCCGGCGCAGTACGCGGTTTTCCACGATATAGCCCATGGGGCCTTCGCCCAGGTCGGCACTGTCATAGTGCAGAAAGAGCCGCGACGGCCGGCGGCCGACCTTGCCGTCGCTGACGCGGATATCGAGGATCGGCGCCGCCTCCGGGCCGACGTGCTGCCAGACTCCGATGGTGGAAAGCACCTGCTGCGAGCCGCGAGCGATCGCGGAGGCACGCCCATCGAAGGGCGCGTCGACCACCTTGGCCGGGTCCTCGCGGTCGATCACCGCCACCTGCAACCCCGCATCGGCCAGCGCAACACCCAGGCTCATCCCCACCAGGCCTCCGCCTGAGAGGATGACGTCGAAGCGCGCCTCTGCGCGCGGCTCGCGAGACTGACCGGACGTGACCATGCGTCGAGCATCGCCGCCCGCCGGGCGCTTGTCCAGAGCCTCGGATACCCTCGACTGCCTATATAATAGGCTTTGATTTTTGTTAGATCATTTTTTGTGCACTACCCCTCTCCTTCCGATCACTCAACAGCCGTCTGCTTTCATCATCGACCGCCTTGAGCCCCTGAATTCCGTCTCGCAGAAGTTTTGGCACGGAATCTGCTTCTTTCCGAATGACGCCTGCGAATGGCCGCAGGCAACAAACCGGGACTGCCGGCGCGCTGCGTGGCGGCGGTTCCTGCGAGAGAAGGGGAAGAGGCAATGAAAATGATCGTGGCGATCATCAAGCCCTTCAAGCTGGACAGTGTGCGCGATGCCCTGACGGCGGCCGGCATCGAGGGGCTCACGGTCAGCGAAGTGAAAGGCTACGGCCGCCAGAAGGGCCAGACCGAAATCTACCGCGGCGCCGAGTACGCCGTGAACTTCCTGCCCAAGGTCAAGATCGAGGTGGTGCTGGCCGACGATCAGGTCGAGCCGGTGGTCGAGACCGTACAGAAGGCCGCCAACACCGGGCGCATCGGCGACGGCAAGATCTTCGTGCTCGACGTCGCCAAGGCCGTGCGCATCCGCACTGGAGAGACCGATGCCGACGCGCTCTGACATCGACAAGAGAGGGGGACTTACCATGTTGCGCAGCCTTATTCCGGGCGCGCTGGCGCTCACGGCCGTGCTGGCCGCCGGCCCGGCGCTGGCCCAGGACACCGCGGAGGTCGCAGAGGCGGTCACGCGCGTGTCCGACGAGACCGGCTTCATCCTGAACAGCTTCCTGTTTCTCTTCGCCGGCGTGCTGGTGATGTGGATGGCCGCCGGCTTCTCCATGCTGGAATCCGGCCTCGTCCGCACCAAGAACACGGCGACCATCTGCCTGAAGAACATCACGCTCTACGGGCTCGGCGGCATCATGTACTACCTGGTCGGCTACAACCTGATGTACGTCGACGTCACCGGCTGGATCGGTTCGCTCTCGCTCTTCTACAACCCGAGCAGCGCCGAGCTGGCCCTGCTGGACGGTGACGAGAGCATGCTGGCTGCCGTGCTGGAAGGCGGCTACACGATCATGTCCGACTGGTTCTTCCAGATGGTCTTCGTCGCCACCGCGGCCTCCATCGTCTCCGGCACCGTGGCCGAGCGGGTCAGGCTGGGTCCCTTCCTGGTCTTCGTCATCCTGCTCACCGGCTTCCTCTATCCCATCCAGGGCGCCTGGACCTGGGGTGCCGGCTGGCTCGACGCCATGGGCTTCTCCGACTACGCCGGCTCCACCATCGTGCACTCGGCCGGCGGCTGGGCCGCGCTCACCGGCGCCATCATCATCGGCGCGCGCAAGGGCAAGTACGGCCCCGACGGCAAGGTGAACCCGATCCCCGGCGCCAACCTGCCGCTGGCGACGCTGGGCACGCTGATCCTCTGGATGGGCTGGTTCGGCTTCAACGGCGCCTCCGCGCTGGCCATGGACAGCGCCGCGGTCATGGTCGAGATGTCACTCGTCTTCGCCAACACCAACCTGGCCGCAGCCGGCGGCGTGGTCGCCGCGGTGGTGCTGACCACCCTGATCTACAAGAAGGTCGACCTGACCATGGCGCTGAACGGCGCACTGGCCGGTCTGGTCTCGATCACCGCCGGGCCGGACGTCGGCAACCCGCTGCTGGCCATCATCATCGGCGCTGTCGGTGGCGTGATCGTGGTGGTCACCATCCCGCTGCTCGACCGCTTCAAGATCGACGATGTGGTCGGCGCCGTGCCGGTGCATCTCTTCGCCGGCATCTGGGGCACGCTGGCGGTCGCCATCTTCGGTGATGCGGACTTCTTCGTGCAGATCACCGGCATCCTCGCCATCGGCGGCTTCATGGCTGTCACCTCCTCCATTGCCTGGCTTGCCATCAAGGCGGTCATGGGCCTGCGGGTCTCCGAAGAGGAGGAGGCGCTGGGCCTCGACCGCAGCGAATTGGGCCTGGAGGCCTATCCCGAGTTCGCCCAGGGCGCCCGCTCGCTCTGAGCTAACACTTCAGCAACGGCGATCCTCCGCCAACCTGGGCCCGGTGGGAAACCACCGGGCCTTTTTTCCGTCGTTAGGTAGCAAGCGCACCTAGGGGCATCTGCCCTCTCCGGGCTGCCGCAGGTAGCCTTGTCCCTCACCACCAAGGGAGAACAAGGCAGTGTCAGAGAGACCGAACACCCTCGCGCTTTTCGATGAGTTAGAGGGGGCTACAAAGAGTCAGCCGGGGTGCAAGCGCGTCCGGCTGATCGACGACGATTGAGCGCCACCTGATGGGGCGTGCTCCCCCAGCGTGCAAGGGGGGTTAGCGCTCACTTCTTCGTGCAGGATCTTCGGTTGGTTGTGGTTGAGTCACCAAGGACATGAGCCCGTCTTCTAGATCGGACTCGATGCGATCCGATGCAGTGTAAAGCTCTTTGCAGGTTGATTCAGCGGAAAATGTTGTTGCGCCTGCGACGCCAATTTCGTGAAAAAATTCCTTTGGGCGCCAGTAACCAACCTCGTCAAGACGCCGAATAATTGAGGCAGACTCCATCATGTGTTTGGATAGGTAACGCTGATCTTGGTCAAAATTTCCTTGCCTGAAGTGCGCGTACCCTTCTTGCCTCTGAAACGCATCCTCCATGCTTCTGTCCCGCCTTTGTCTTTCTTGAGATAATGTGTGCGCTATATCTTCTGCAACGCGCTTGGCCTCTTGCCCAAGGCGCTTCAACTTCTGCTTCCCATAGTAACGATGAAAGGCCAAGCGCCAGTTTCCCCAACCAAACGCGAGGGCTAGCATGAGCAGGCCGATCATGAGAAGCGCCAGGTCAAGCGCTAGATTGCTCTGTAGCCAGCCCATAAGCTCTCCCCCTCTTTCGAGCAAGAGTGGGGTATCATCCGGAGTTGTCGCGAGCGATAGAAGCAACAAGACCAGAGCTGAAACCCATCGCAAGACTACAAGTACGGCGTAAAGCACAACGAAAAAGCGCATACGCCACACGATGCAGTAGTTCCGCGCGCTTGTGGAGTCATTTTATCTCCTTTCGGTTCCGGGCATAGGTGCGTTTGCTACCTAGCGCCTCCTTTTCCACTCCCTCCGGGCCGCGGCAGCCGCCCGCACGCGACGTTGACACGCTGCGGGTGCGGCGGCACCCTGCGCGCTTTCCAGCGCCGCCGCCGCCCTGGCGGCAGGCGCGGTTTCTCCGGAGGATCCGGTCCATGCACGATGCCCTGATGCGGAACTATGCCCGCGCCGATCTTGCGTTCGAGCGCGGCGAAGGTGCTTGGCTTTACACCGACGACGGGCGACGATTCCTGGACTTCACCGCCGGGATCGCGGTCTGCTCGCTGGGTCACGCCCACCCGCATCTGGTCCAGGCGCTGCAGGAGCAGGCGGCCAAGCTCTGGCACACCTCCAACCTCTTCCGTATTCCCCAGGGGGAAAAGCTCGCCGCGCGCCTGGCCGCGCAGTCCTTTGCCGACCGGGTCTTCTTCTGCAACTCGGGCGTGGAGGCCTTCGAGGCGGCGGCCAAGATTGTGCGCAAGCACTTCGCCGACAAGGGCGAGCCCAAGCGCCATCGCATCATCGCCTGCAGCGGCTCCTTCCACGGCCGTTCGCTCGCCGCGATTGCCGCCTCGGGCAACGCCAAGTATCTGGAGGGCTTCGGCCCCGTCGCCCCGGGCTACGATCAGGTGCCTTTCGGTGGCAGCAACGAACTACGCAACGCCATCACCGACGAGACCGCGGCCATCCTGGTGGAACCGATCCAGGGCGAGGGCGGCATCCGCACCGCACGCCTGGAGTTCCTGCGCGAACTGCGCCGTGTGTGCGACGAGTTCGGCCTGCTGCTGATCTTCGACGAAATCCAGTGCGGCATGGGGCGCACCGGCAAGCTCTTCGCCTGCGAGTGGGCGGACGTGACGCCGGACGTGATGATGCTGGCCAAGGGGCTGGGCGGCGGCTTTCCCATCGGCGCGCTGCTCACCACCGAAGAGGTGGCGGCCGCTTTCGCGCCGGGCACCCATGGCACCACCTTCGGCGGCAACCCCCTGGCCATGGCCTGCGGCAACGCGGTGCTCGACGAGCTGCTGCGCCCCGGCTTCCTGGACCAGGTGCGCGAAACCGGCGACGATCTCTGGCAGAAGCTGGAGGGTCTGGTGCAGCGCCATCCCCAGGTTTTCGAGGCGGTGCGCGGCGCCGGCCTGATGCTCGGCCTCAAGTGCCGGGTGCCGGCGGGCGAAGTGATCGCCGCCGCCCAGGCCCGCGGCTTGCTCACCGTCGGCGCGGCCGAGAACGTGGTGCGCCTGCTGCCGCCGCTGATCATCGGCCGCGCGGAGGTGGACACCGCCCTTGGCATTCTCGAGGAGACCGCGGGCAGCTTCGCCGCGGCGGAAGAAACGGCATGATCAGCACACCACGGCATTTTCTCGATCTCGACCGGCTGGCGCCGGAGGACCTGCGGCACATTCTCGAGCTGGGCAAGCTCTGCAAGGCCGGCACCGCCGGCCGCGACCGTCCGCTCGACGGCCGGGCCGTGGCGCTGATCTTCGAGAAGCCCTCGACCCGCACCCGCGTGTCCTTCGACGTGGGCATCCGCCAGCTCGGCGGCGAACCGGTGGTGATGGAGCCCGCCGGCACGCAGCTCGGCCGCGGCGAGACCGTGGCTGACACCGCCCGGGTGCTGTCGCGCTACGTCGATGCGATCATGATCCGCACCACCAAGGAAGAGAAGCTGCTGGAACTGGCGGAGTATGCCACGGTCCCGGTCATCAACGGCCTGACCGACCGCACCCATCCCTGCCAGCTCATGGCCGACGTCATGACCTTCGAGGAGCATCTGGGCCCGATCGGCGGCCGGGTGGTGGCCTGGTCGGGCGACGGCAACAACATGGCCGCCTCCTGGATCCACGCTGCCGTTCGCTTCGATTTCGAACTGCGCCTGGCCTGCCCTGAAGGCCTGGCGCCGCCGGCCGAAGTTCTGGCCTGGGCCAAGGCCGAGGGCGGCAGCATCTCCGTGCTGCACGACGCGGCGCAGGCGGTGGAGGGTGCGGACTGCGTGGTGACCGACACCTGGGTCTCCATGGGTGACGACGAGAACGACAAGCAGCGCCGCCACGCCCTGCTGCAGCCCTTTGCCGTCACCGAGGAACTCATGGCCCGGGCCAAGTCCCATGCCATCTTCCTGCACTGCCTGCCGGCCCATCGCGGCGAGGAGGTATCGGCCGAGGTGATCGACGGGCCGCAGTCGCGGGTCTGGGACGAGGCGGAAAACCGCCTGCACGCACAAAAGGCCATTCTGCTCTGGTGCCTGGCATGACCCTTGGCGGCGAAGGGCCGGGCGACGATCTCGTCCTGCCCTTCATGATCGACAGTTCGGGCATCCGCGGGCGCCTGCTGCGCCTGGGGCCGACGCTGAACACCATCCTGACCCGGCCGGACTATCCCGAGCCTGTGGCGCGGCTGCTGGGCGAGCTGGTGGCGCTGGGCGGCGGGCTGGCCTCGACCCTGAAGTACGAGGGGGTCTTCACCCTTCAGGTTAAGGGCGAAGGGCCGATCCGCACCATGGTCGCCGACATGACCTCCGAGGGCGAGTTGCGCGGCTATGCCGGCTTCGACGACGATGCCGTAGCGGCCCAGAGTGGGGCCGAGCAGGGCCGTGTCCAGGCGACGCAGGCCGAAGCTCCGCTGGAGGTCGAGCCCTGGTTCGGCAAGGGCCACATGGCCTTCACCGTGGACCAGGGCGAGCACAGCGAGCGCTACCAGGGCCTGGTGGAACTGGCCGGGCCGCGCCTGGCCGACTGCCTGCTGGCCTATTTCCGCCAATCGCAGCAGATCAACGCCGGCATCATGGTGGCTTGCGGCCGGGTCGAGGGCGCCTGGCGGGCCGGCGCCCTGCTGATCGAGCGCATTCCCGAGTCCCAGTCCAGCGCAGTCGAGAACGCAGAGACCTCCCAGGAGGACTGGCGGCGCGCGCTGATCTTGATGTCGAGCCTGAGCGACCGGGAACTGCTCGACCCCGCGCTGGCGCCCGAGCAGCTGCTCTACCGCCTCTTCCACGAGGACGGCGTGCGGGTCTTCGACAAGCGCCCGCTGACTGTGGGCTGCCGCTGCACGCGCGAGCGCCTCGCCGGCATCCTCGCCTCCCTCTCCCAGGAGGAGCTGGAGCACCTCACGGTCGACGGCGCACTCACCATGACCTGCGAGTTCTGCGCCTACGACTTCCGCTTCACGGACGCCGAGGTCCAGGCCGTGAAAGCGGCCGGGTAGCGCTCCACGCCCGCGCGCAGCCTGCGCTGGCGACCTTGATCGCAAAGCGAAAACGGGGGGCCGAAGCGGGCCCTCACGTCAGATGCGCGCGCTCCAGGTAGTCCACGGACTGCATCTCGGCCAGGCGGCTGACGGTGCGGGTGAACTCGAAGCTGCCGTCGCCTTCGGGATAGAGCGCCTCCGGCGGGCCGGCCGCCGTCATCACCAGCTTGCAGCAGTGCTCGTAGAGCGCGTCGATCAGGTGCATGAAACGCCGGGCCGCATTGCGCTGATCCGGGCCCATCACCGGCACGCCCTCCAGCACCAGGGCACGGAAATGGGTGGCCAGGGTCAGATAGTCGCTGGCCCCCAGCGGCTGCTCGCACAGTTCGGCGAAGGCAAAGCGCGCCACGCCGTGGGCCGTGGCCGGGATTGCCAGCTTGCGGCCCTTGATGGTCAGGCTGCCGGGTTTCGGCTCCGCCCCTTCGGTGAGCTCGGCGAAGGCCTTTTCGGCGAAGCGCTCCGCCTCGGGGCCCAGCGGATGGTGGAAGACCGGGCGCTGTTTCAGCCGGTCCAGGCGATAGTCGGTCCCCGCCCCCAGGTCGAGCACATCGAGCCGCTCTTTCAGCAGGGCGATGAAGGGCAGGAAGTGCTCGCGCTGCAGCCCGTCTTCATAGAGCCGGTCCGGCTCGAAGTTGGAGGTGGCGACCACCACCACGCCCCGGTCGAAGAGACTTTCGAACAGCCGCGCCAGGATCATGGCGTCGGCGATGTTGATCACCACAAACTCATCGAAGCAGAGCAGCCAGGCCTCCTCGGCCAGCTCACCCGCCAGGTCCGGCAGCGGGTCCGCCTTGGCGCCGCGGGTGCGCGCCCGCCAGGCATGCAGGCGCTCGTGCACCTCGGCCATGAAGGCATGGAAGTGCACCCGGCGCTTGCGCTCGACCGGCGCGCTCTCGAAGAAGAGATCCATCAGCATGGACTTTCCGCGCCCCACCGGCCCGTAGAGATAGAGCCCCTGCGGCGGCTCCTCCCGGCGCCGCGCCAGCCCGAGCCGCTCCTTCCAGCCCGTGCGCCCGCCGGCCGGCTGGTAATCCTGCAAGGCATGATGCAGCGCCTGCAGCTTCTCCGCCGCCAACTCCTGCCCCCCATCCGGCTTGATCTCGCCGGCGTGCAGCTTCTCCCGATAGGCTTGAATCGGCCCCTGACTCAAAACAGCCCCTCCCAAAAAACAAACGCGGTGAAAGGACTGCGCCTGGGCCAGCGGGTCAAGTCCCGGCGAGGGGCGCAACGCACTCAGCCCACTTGAAGTCTTGCAAAGACATCCCCTTACTGCATGCATTGACTGCAAGAGGAGAAAATGCAGTGGCCATGCTGACAGTCCGGAATCTACCTGACGAGGTGCACCGCGCCTTGCGCGTGCGTGCAGCGCTGCGTGGTCACAGCGTAGAGGCCGAGGTCAACGACATCCTCCGTACTGCCGTCTTACCCGAAGGTCGGGTTAAGCTGGGCAGCCTGCTGGCCGATATCGGCCGCCAAGCTGCAAGGACCGAAGAGGAGACGGCTGTTATCGAGCAGGTGCGAGACACCTCTCCCGTGCGGCAGATCGACCTCGAATGATACTCCTGGACACACCAACGCGATCTCGGCCGTCGCGGCTACGCACGGCCTGACCGTGGCTACGCACGATACGAGCCCCTTCGAGGCGGCTGGCACACGCGTCATCAATCCTTGGCAGGCGTGACGGCAGTCAGGCTTTGGCGGACCGTTCGAACAGTGGCTTTCCCCGGCGTGGCGTGCTAGACCGCGCGCGTTCCTCGACAGCAGCGTCCCGGGAAGGGGAAAGGGCGTCCATGCGCACCGCCAGCATTGCACGCGATACCAAGGAAACCCGCATCAGCGCGACCATCAACCTGGATGGCAGCGGCCAGTATGATGTGCAGACGGGCATCGGTTTTCTCGACCACATGCTGGAGCAGCTCGCGCGCCATTCGCTGATCGACATCACCCTGCGGGCCGAGGGCGATCTGCACATCGACCATCACCACACCACCGAGGATACGGGCATCGTCCTGGGCCAGGCCCTGGCCCAGGCGCTGGGGGAGCGGCGCGGCATTCAGCGCTATGGTTCGGCGCTCATTCCCATGGACGAGACCCTGACCCGCGTGGCGCTGGATGTCTCCAACCGGCCCTATCTGGTCTGGAAGGTGGACTTCACCCGCGACAAGCTGGGCGACTTCGACACCGAGCTCTTCAAGGAGTGGTTCCAGGCCTTCGCCTTCAACGGCGGGCTGACGCTGCACGTGGAAAACCTCTACGGCACCAACAACCACCACATCATCGAGTCCAGCTTCAAGGCGCTCGCCCGCGCGCTGCGCCAGGCCATCGAGATCGATCCGCGCAAGGCCGACGCCGTGCCCTCCACCAAGGGCACCCTCTGACGCCATGAGCGTGGTCGTGGTCGACTACGGCTCCGGCAACCTCCGCTCGGCCGCCAAGGCGCTGGAGCGGGCGGCGCGTGAGCGCGGGCTGGCAAACCCCATCCGGGTGAGCGGCGAGGCCGAGGCCGTGCTGCGGGCCGAGCGCATCGTGCTGCCGGGGGTGGGTGCCTTTGCCGACTGCAAGGCGGGGCTGGCGGCGCTGCCGGGCATGATCGAGGCACTGAACGAAGCGGTGATCCAACGTGGCCGGCCCTTTCTCGGCATTTGCGTGGGCATGCAGCTCATGGCCGAGCGCGGGCTGGAGCATGGCGAACACCCCGGCCTGGGCTGGATCGAGGGCCAGGTGGAGGCGCTGCAGCCGGGCGATCCGGCGCTCAAGGTGCCGCACATGGGCTGGAACGAGCTGGAGCCGACCGACGCCGGCCTGCGCCATCCGGTGCTGGCCGGGCTCACCACCGGCAGCCACGCCTACTTCGTCCACTCCTATCACTTCCGCCCGCGCGCGCCGGAGCATCTCCTGGCCACGGTCGACTATGGCCAGGCGCTGGCCGCCGCCGTGGGGCGCGACAATCTCGTGGGCACCCAGTTCCACCCGGAAAAGAGCCAGGCCACCGGCCTGCGCCTGCTCGGCAACTTTCTCGAATGGAGGCCGTAATGGACGGCCGGCAGCATGCCATCGAAACCCGGGTCGAGCCCCTGGAGCGCTTCCGCGGGCCCGATCTCCACGATCTCTGCGATGCGGCCGATGCCGCCATCGTCGACGGCGGCGGCTTCGGCTGGCTGGCGCCGCCGCCGCGCGACGTGATGGAGAACTACTGGCGCGGCGTGCTGCTGATCCCCGAGCGCAAGCTCTTCGTCGGTCGCCTGGACGGGGCGATCGCCGGCTCGGCCCAGCTCGTGCTGCCCACCAACAACAACGAGGCCGGCCGCATGTCCGGCTCGCTCACCACCTTCTTCGTCGCCCCCTGGGCCCGGGGCTACGGCCTCGCACTCAGTTTGGTGCAGCAGGTGGAGGCCGCCGCGCGCGAGGCCGACCTCAAGGTCCTGAACCTCGACGTGCGCGAAACCCAGCGCCGGGCCATTCAGATCTACGAGCAGCTCGGCTACCATCGCTGGGGCACCCATCCGCGCTACGCGCTGGTGGACGGGCGCTGGATGAAGGGCTTCTACTACCACAAGGACCTCGTGGCCGATTCCCCTGAAGCCGACGCCCCGGAGTCCGACGCCCAGGAGACGGACGCCGCGCAAGCAACGCAGGAGACGACGCCGTGATTCTCTTTCCGGCCATCGATCTCAAGGACGGGCAGGCCGTGCGCCTGCTGCGCGGCGACATGGAGCAGGCCACGGTCTTCAACCCCGACCCGGCCGACCAGGCCCGGCGCTTCGCCGCGGCCGGCTTCGAGTGGCTGCATCTGGTGGACCTGAACGGCGCCTTTGCCGGCAAGCCGGTCAATGCCGCAGCGGTGGAGGCCATCCTTCAGGCGGTGGCCATGCCGGTGCAGCTCGGCGGCGGCATTCGCGACCTCGCCACCATCGAACGCTGGCTGGAGCTGGGGGTGCGCCGCGTCATTCTCGGCACCGTGGCCTTGAAGGATCCCGATCTGGTGCAGGCGGCCTGCCGCGCCTTTCCGGAGCGCATTGCGGTCGGCATCGACGCGCGCGGCGGCAAGGTGGCCGTGGAGGGCTGGGCCGAGACCAGCGAGATCCAGGCGGTGGACCTGGCCCGGCGCTTCGAGGATGCGGGGGTGGCCGCCATCATCCACACCGACGTGGAGCGCGACGGCGCCATGGGCGGACCGAACCTGGATGCGACCCTGGAGATCGCCCGGGCCGTGGCCATCCCGCTCATCGTCTCGGGCGGGGTCAGCTCACTGGCCGACCTGCTGGCGGTCAAGGGCGCCGGAGACAAGGGCGTGGTGGGTGCCATCATCGGCCGCGCACTCTACGACGGACGCATCGACCCGGCCGAAGCCCTGGCCCGCTGCCGGGAGGCGGCCTGATGCTCAAGGCCCGGATCATTCCCTGCCTCGACGTCAAGGATGGCCGGGTGGTCAAGGGCGTGAACTTCGTCGACCTGCGCGATGCCGGCGATCCCGTGGAGCAGGCCAGGGTCTACGACGCCGCCGGCGCCGACGAACTCTGCTTTCTCGACATCACCGCCAGCCACGAGAACCGCGGCATCATCCTGGACGTTGTGCGCGCCACGGCGGAGCAGTGCTTCATGCCACTGACGGTCGGCGGGGGCGTGCGCAGCGTCGAGGACATCCGCCGTCTGCTGCTGGCCGGGGCCGACAAGGTCTCCATGAACACCGCCGCCGTGAGCGACCCCGATCTGGTGCGCCGCGCCTCGGAGAAGTTCGGCGCACAGTGCATCGTGGTGGCGGTGGATGCCAAGCGCGGCGCTGCCGGCAACTTCGAGGTCTTCACCCACGGCGGGCGCAAGGCCACCGGCCTGGACGCCGTGGCCTGGGCGCAGCGCCTGGCCGAGCTCGGCGCCGGGGAGATCCTGCTCACCTCCATGGACCGCGACGGCACCCGCGCCGGCTTCGATTTGGAACTGACCCGGGCCGTGGCCGATGCCGTGCCGATCCCGGTGATCGCCTCGGGCGGCGTTGGGACCCTGCAGCACCTGGTGGAAGGCGTGCGCGACGGCCATGCCTCGGCGGTGCTCGCCGCCTCGATCTTCCACTTCGGCGACCATTCCGTGGCCGAGGCCAAGGCAGCGCTGGCCGCTGCCGGCGTGCCGGTGCGCCCGGCCGAGGAAGCGCAAGAATGAGTGACAGCAAGCCCCAGACCCCCGCCGCCGCAATGGCCGACTGGGATGCCCGCATCCTGGACGAGCTCTACGCCCTGATCGAAAGCCGCCGCGGCGCCGACCCGGGCTCGAGCTACACCGCCAAGCTCTTCGCCAAGGGCGAGGCCAAGATCGCCCAGAAGCTGGGCGAGGAAGCGGTCGAGACCGTCATCGAGGGCATCCGCAACGATCCCGAGGCCCTGGCTTCGGAGAGCGCCGACCTGCTCTATCACCTGCTGGTGCTCTGGGCCGCGCGCGGGGTTCGCCCCGAGCAGGTCTGGGAAAAGCTGCTGCAGCGCAAGGGCACCTCCGGCCTGGCGGAGAAGGCGGCGCGTAACACCACGGCTTGAGAGGAAGCGATGGCTTACGATCCCGACAATATCTTTGCCAAGATCCTGCGCGGTGAGCTGCCCTGCAAGAAGGTGCTGGAGAGCGAGCACTCCCTGGCCTTTCACGACATCAGACCCCTGTCACGCCACCACGTGCTGGTGATCCCCAAGGGCGCCTATGTCTCCTTCGACGACTTCAGCGCCCAGGCCACGCCGGAGGAGATCGTCGACTTGATGCGCACCATCGGCGAGGTGGCGCGCATGCTGGGCGTCCAGGAGAGCGGCTACCGCCTGCTGTCCAACCACGGCGAGGACGCGCGCCAGGAAGTGCAGCACCTGCACTTCCACGTCTGCGGCGGCCAGGACCTCGGCGTCATGCTGCGGCTGCCCCGGGGAACTGAAAGGTGAGATGAAAAGGCGGGTTGCGGTGGAACGCACCGCAGCCCGCGCCGGTTTCCCCATTGATCGCCCTGCCGACACTCCGCCCGGGCAGGGTTAACAAAAGGGAGACCACCGCCATGGGACTCGAATTCGGCCTGCTGGGCCTCATCCTCCTGGTTCTTGTCATCTATGCCATCATCAAGACCCTGGGATCCTCAGCCTCCACCGCCGCCAAGATCATCTGGATCGTCGTTCTGATAGTCTTTCCCTTCGTAGGCTTCATTGCCTGGCTGATCTTCGGGCCGCGTAGCTGACCGCCTGGCTCGCCCAGGCTGGGCTTTCGGGTTGTCAGACAGGGGGCGGCACGGCATAGTCGCAGCTAAATTTTCTGTGAACTCAGCAGGTTGCTAGCATTCCGGCATTGCTCGCCGGGCACGGCTGCCGTCGTGCCCGTCAGACTGTGATGCCCCTTCCCACCTTCACCTGAAAGCCGTGCTGAATGGAAGCCTTGGACCTGGGCACCCTGGCCCACTTCGTTGTCTTGCTCCTCGTGGCCGGGGCGATTGCCGGCACCATGGCCGGCCTTCTGGGGGTGGGCGGCGGCATGATCATCGTGCCGGTGCTGCTCTACATGTTCACCTTTCTCGGCGTGACCGAGGCCCATCGCATGCACTTGGCGGTGGGAACCTCGCTCGCCACCATCGTCGTTACCTCGGTGATGTCGGTGCGCGCCCACCGCAAGCGCAGGAGCATCGACTGGAGCATCTTCAAGGCCTGGGCACCCTGGGTGGTGCTGGGCGTCGTCATCGGCTCGGTGATCGCCGCCTGGCTCGACGCCAGCGGGTTGAAGATCGTCTTCGGCGGCATGGCCCTGCTGGTCGCGGCCTACATGGCTTTCGTGAAGGAGGGTTATGTGCTGGCGCAGGAGCCGCCCCGCGGCGCGGCCAAGGCCGCAACCGCGTCGGTCATCGGCGGGCTGTCGACCCTGATCGGCATCGGCGGCGGCACCTTTACCGTCCCGACCCTGGTGCTCTGTTCCTTCAAACCGCTGATCGCCGTGGGCACCGCCTCGGCCATTGGCATCCTCATTGCCGTACCGGGGAGCCTGGGCTTCATCATCAGTGGGCTCGACAAGACCGAAGGGATGCCCCCCTTCACCATCGGCTATGTCAACATCGCCGCCTTCCTGGTGCTGATCCCCATGACCAGCCTCTTCGCCCCGGTGGGCGCCAGAATCGCCCATGCCATCAGCAGCCGCTGGCTGCGCCGGGCCTTCGCCCTTTTCCTGCTGGTCAACGGGGTGAACATCCTGCTCTCCGCGTGACGGCCCATCGCGTCCGCACCACCCCTCGAAAGGCGGCTCCCCTTCTGTGGTCTTGGCAGAACGCGCGTCGCGTGGCAAAGCTGCGCCGCTACGATGGAGAAGCGGAAGTAGATGGCAGTACAACCGTACGGCACTCCTGAAAAGCGGGGCCAATGAACGACCTTTGGCGCAGAATGGGGCACGCTGAAGGCGTCGTGACCGAGCAGCAAACGCTGCTCAGGCTGCACCGCTACTGGCAATCCCTACGCGAAGATCGGTCCATGCCGGCGCGCGCCGACATCGATCCGGCGGCGGTGCACGATATTCTCAAGGATGTCATGCTGGTGGAGGTGGCCCGCCGCCCCCCGGACAGCCCGCAACCGGACAGCCAGCAGCCCGACCGCCCCCTCTTCCGCTACCGCCTGATCGGCACCGGGGTCGCCCAGGCGGCAGGCTACGATCTCACCGGCGCGACCTTCGACGACCTGCCTGAGCCAGCCTTTCGCAGTCTCTGCCAGCGGCTGTTCGAAGTCGTGCTGGCCGACGGAAAGCCGCGCAGCGCCGCGGGTCGACGCCGCATTGCGGGTGAGGCGTGGGCTTTCGATTCCCTGGTCCTGCCGCTCAGCGATACGGGCCACACGGTCACCGGCTTCCTCGCCGCCCTGGTTTATCCTCGGGACTGGAACCGCGGCCTATGGCCGCGTCCCTCCTGGAACTGGCATCGCGACCCGCCGCGAGAAGACGGCTCGACGGAGTGAGCAGGTCGCACGGCCAGCCGCTGTCAGACCGCCGCCAGACGCTCCGCCTGTGGGGGGCCCGGGCGCGCTGCCTCAGCGCGCCGCTTGTCAAACCGGGTCCAGGCCCGCTCATGCAGGAAATAGGCGAAGGTGTTGGCCAGCGGCTCCAGCAGGGCCACACCAGTGGCGATGGGCAGTGAGCCGGTCAGCAGGTAAACCACGCCGAATGCCACAGCGAAGTGGACGCCGGCATAGGTCAGGGTCTTGACCACATCACGCTGCATGACCGTCTCCATACTTTGTAGTGCGACTGATTTGCAATATAAGGCGCCAGGAGCGGCTTACAAGGTCCAGAGCGCATAATTCCGTAAGGCAGGCCGCTTCAGGCAGTCGGACGATCCAGGGCGTAGCCGGCCGAACGCACCGTGCGGATCAGGTCCGGCAAGCCGCCGTCGTTCAGCGCCTTGCGCAAGCGCCGGATGTGCACATCCACGGTGCGCAGTTCCACATAGACATCGCGCCCCCAGACGGCATCCAGCAGCTGCTCGCGGGAATAGACCCGTCCGGGCTGCTGCAGCAGGTGACGCAGCAGGCGATACTCCGTGGGTCCCAGGTGCAGCGACTTGTTGCCGCGGCTAACTCGGTGCGCCGTCAGGTCCATGGTGATGTCCTCGAAGGACAAGGACTCCGCGGTGGTCGCCGGGGCGCTGCGGCGCAGCACCGCCCGGATGCGGGCCAAAAGCTCGGCCGGGGAAAAGGGCTTGGTGATGTAGTCGTCGGCCCCGCTCTCCAGGCCCCGCACCTTGTCGGTCTCCTCGCCGCGCGCGGTGAGCAGGATGATCGGCGTTTCTCGGGTTTCCGGGTTGCGGCGCAGTTGGCGACAGACCTGCAGACCACTGAGCAGCGGCAGCATCCAGTCGAGCAGAATCAGGTCCGGCTGTTCCTCCTTCGCCACCACCAGCGCCTCCTCGCCGTCGTGGGCTTCGACCAGGCGGTAGCCTTCCTTCTCCAGATTGTAGCGCAGCAGCGTGATCAGCGCCGCTTCGTCCTCGACCAGAAGAATCGTCGCGCTCATCTCTATTTCCCCTCCCCACCGGACCGCGGGCTTTCCGGCTCCACCACCGCGTAGCTGGAGGCGTCGCCCTTGGGCCGGCCGCCTTCAAGCCGATTGCCGGTCACCATGAAATGCACCACCTCGGCAATGTTGGTGGCGTGATCGCCCATGCGCTCGATGTTCTTGGCGATGAACAGCAGATGGGTGGCCGGCGTGATGTTGCGCGGATCCTCCATCATATAGGTCAGGGTGGCGCGGAACAGCCCGGTGTACATCTCGTCGATCTCGCGGTCGCGCTCCCAGACGTCCAGGGCGAGGCGGGCATCGCGCTGCAGGTAGGCATCGAGCACCTGCTTGATGCCGGCCTGGACCAGGCGCGCCATGCGTGCGATCGCGCCCAAGGTCTCCATCTGGCGGCTCTGGGCCAGGGCCGTGGAGCGCTTGGCCACGTTCTTGGCATAGTCGCCGATGCGCTCCAGGTCGGAGGCGATCTTCAGCGCCGCCACGACGCTGCGCAGATCACCGGCCACCGGCTGGCGCAGGGCCAGCATGCGCACGACCGCGGCATCGATCTCCTGCTCGAGCTCATCCAGCGCCCGATCCCCGGCCACGATCCGCTGCGCCCGCTCCGTGTCGCCCTTGACCAGGGCATCGACCGCGGCGGCAAGCTGGCTTTCCGCCAAGCCGCCCATGCGCGCGATCAGGCCGTTGAGCGACTGCAATTCCTCGTCGTAGGCGCGAATGATGTGCTCCGATGAACCCGCCATGCCTTTTCCTCCTGCCCGGCTCAGCCGAAGCGACCGGTAATATAGTCCTGGGTGCGCTGATCGCCTGGATTGGTGAAGATCGTCTCCGTGTCCCCGGTTTCCACCAGATTGCCCAGGTGGAAGAACGCGGTGCGCCGGCTCACGCGTGCCGCCTGCTGCATGTTGTGGGTGACGATGACGATGGTGTAGTTGCGCCGCAGTTCGTCGATCAGCTCCTCGATGTGCGCCGTGGCGATGGGGTCCAGCGCTGAGCAGGGTTCGTCCATCAGGATCACCTCGGGGCTGACGGCAATCGCCCGGGCGATGCACAGCCGCTGCTGCTGGCCGCCGGACAGCCCAGTGCCGGGCGACGCCAGGCGGTCCTTCACCTCCTCCCACAGGCCGGCCCGGCGCAGGCTGTTCTCCACCACCTCGTCCAGTTCCGTGCGGTTGCGGGTCAGGCCATGAATGCGCGGCCCATAGCACACATTGTCGTAAATCGACTTGGGAAAGGGGTTGGGCTTCTGGAACACCATGCCCACCCGGGCCCGGATCTGCACCACGTCCAGGGCCGGATCGTAGATGTCGACCCCGTCCAGGGTCACGCTGCCGCTGACCCGGCAGCCCTCGATGCTGTCGTTCATGCGGTTGAGGCAGCGCAGGAAGGTGGACTTGCCGCAACCCGATGGGCCGATCAGCGCCAGCACCTCATTGCGCCGGACGTCGACATCGATCCCGTGCAGGGCCTCGTTGGCGCCGTAGTGCACCCGCACCTGGCGCGCGCACATCTTGACGTCGGGCATTGGGACCGTCGCGGCCTGGCCGGCAGCATCTGGGGCGGGAGCGTTTGGGGCAGGACTGGCAGTCTGCATCAGGGCGTACTCTTCCTTGAACATGGGTTTACCACCGCCTCTCGAAGCGCCGCCGCAGGAACACGGCCAGCGCGTTCATCACGATCAGAAAGCCGAGCAGCACCATGATGGCCGCCGATGTGCGCTCGACGAAGCCCCGCTGCGGGCTGTCGGCCCACATGTAGACCTGGGTGGGCAGGGCGGTGGACGGGCTGGTCACCGAGTCGCCGACGCTGGTGACGAAGGCGTTCATCCCCACCATGAGCAGCGGCGCCGTCTCTCCCAGCGCCTGGGCCAGTCCGATGATGGCACCGGTCAGGATGCCGGGCATGGCCAGCGGCAGGACGTGGTGGAAGACGGTCTGGATGCGCGAGGCGCCGATGCCCAGCGCCGCCTCGCGGATCGAGGGCGGCACGGCCTTCAGGCTGGCCCGGGTGGCAATGATGATGGTCGGCAGGGTCATCAAGGCCAGCACCATGCCGCCCACCAGCGGCGCCGAGCGCGGCAACCCGAAAACCTGGATGAAGACCGCGAGCCCGAGCAACCCGAAGACGATGGAGGGCACGGCGGCCAGGTTGTTGATGTTGACCTCGATCAGGTCGGTGAGCCGGTTCTTCGGCGCGAACTCCTCCAGGTAGATCGCCGCCCCGATGCCCAGCGGGAAGGATAGCACGAAGGTCACGACCATCAGGTAGAGCGAGCCGGTCAGCGCCCCGGCCAGGCCGGCCAACTCCGGCTCCCGGCTGTCGGCCCGGGTGAAGAGGCCCCAGTTGAAGGGCGCGGAGATGCGGCCCTGCGCCTCCAGTTCGCCGAACCAGGCGATCTGTTCCTCGCTCACCGGCAGGCGTCGGCCCGACTCCAGGTCGAACACACCCTTGTTCAATTGGTCGACGCTGCCGCTGACCAGCAGCGGCAGGCTGAGGTTCGTGCCGATGATGTCCGGGTCGGCCTGGATGCGACTGCGCAGCTCCAGCCCCGCCCCCTGGGACAGCAGGCCCCGCAGGGCGCGGCGCTCGGCAGCCGTCTCGACCGCCGGGAACAGACCGTAAAGCGCTGTTTCGGCCAAACTCTGGTAGTCGGCCCGGGCCAGGTCGCGCGGATCAGCGGTGCCGCGCGGGTCGATCACCTCGGGGTCCAGGTAGACCTCCAGGCTCACATGCGTCTGGACGAAGGCGCGATAGCCCTGGCTGACGATGGTGGTCAGCAGGAAGGCGAGCATCGCCAGGCCGAACAGCACGGCGAAAAGGCCCAGGGCCTTGAAGCGCCGTTCGGCTGCATAGCGCCGCCGCAGGCGCTGCTGCGCCGCCGGCGTGGTGTGCAGCGAGGCGCCGACACCGGTGATCTGCAAGCTGTCAGTCATAGATTTCCCGATAGCGCTTGACGATGCCGAGAGCGATCACGTTGAGGCAGAGGGTCACGCAGAAGAGCAGCAACCCGAGCGCAAAGGCCGAAAGCGTCTTGGCGCTGTCGAACTCCGTATCGCCGGTGAGGTTGGAGACGATCTGGACCGTCACTGTGGTCACGGCCTCGAAGGGGTTCACCGTCAGGTTGGCCGCCAGGCCCGCCGCCATGACCACGATCATGGTCTCGCCGATGGCGCGCGACAGCGCGAGCAGCACCGCACCGACGATCCCTGGCAGGGCCGCCGGCAGCACCACCTGACGCACGGTTTCCGAGCGCGTCGCCCCCAGTCCCGCCGCGCCATCGCGCAGGGACTGCGGCACGGCGTTGATCACATCGTCGGAAAGGGAGGAGACGAAGGGAACGAGCATCAGTCCCATCACCAGGCCCGCGGCCAGCGCACTGTTCGCGGCGACGCTGAGACCCAGGGTTTGCCCGACCTCGCGAACCATGGGAGCGACGGTCAGGATGGCGAAGAAGCCATAGACCACAGTGGGTATGCCCGCCAGGATCTCCAGCACGGGCTTCACCCAGTTTCGCACCCGCGGCGTGGCATATTCCGCCAGATAGACTGCACTCATCAGGCCCACGGGCACGGCCACGGTCATGGCGATCAGGGAGATGAAGAGCGTGCCCCAGACAACCGGCAGGGCACCGAAAGCGCCGGACGAGCCCACCTGATCCTCGCGGATCGCGGTTTGCGGACTCCATTGCAGGCCGAAAAGGAAGTCCAAGGGGCTGTAGCGGGAAAAGAAGCGCAGCGCCTCGAAGATCAGCGACATCACGATGCCCAGCGTCGTCAGGATCGCCAGCGCCGAGCAGAGCGCCATGGCCAGGCGCAGCGTCCGTTCCACGCCGTTGCGGGTGCGCAGCTCCGGCGCCAGGCGGCGCAGCGCCCAGGCCAGCGCCGCCAGCGCACCGGCGATCAGCGCCGATGAAACGATCCAGGCGCTGAAGCTGCGCAGCTCCACCAGGCGCTCGGCTGCGACCGCCACGACCGGTTCGGGAGTGCCGAAGCCGACGCCGGCAGCCTCGTTGCGGATCTGCGCCAGCAGAAGCGCGCGTTCGCTGTTCGTGAGCGTGGCGGTCTGAGCATCGGGCAGTCCGGCCAGCACCAGGGCCTCCACGATGCGATCGCCCGCCACCCCCCAGGCCAGGAGCAACACGAAGGCAGGAATGCCCGCCCATAGCGCCACGTAGAAACCGTGATAGCTCGGCAGGCTGTGCAGGCGTCCATTGCCTCGCGCCGCCAGATCGACGGCACGCGTGCGCCCGACCCAATAGCCGGCGGCCGAGAGCAGCAGCAGAACGGCCAGGGTCAGGGAAAAGGACATGGCAGGGGTCCGGTCATCAAACTGCAACACCAGAAATGGAGAACCGGCGGCACACCGAAGCGCGCCGCCGGAACAAAAACCAGGTTACTCGAAGCGGCTGAAGGTCGCTCCGCCTTCGGCTGCGGCGCGCACCTCTGCGCGGCGCTCTTCCGGCATGGCGATCAGGCCGATATCGGTCATGTAGCCGTCCGGCCCGAAGGCGCGGTCGTCGGTGAGCTCCGCAATGAACTCTTCGAGGCCAGGAATGGCGTTGCGATGGGCATTCTTGGCATAGACAAAGATCGGGCGGGACACCGGGTAGGAGAAGTCGGCGATGGTCTCTTCGCTCGGCTCCACGCCGTCGATGGCCGCCGGCTGGATGGAGTCAGTGTTCTCGGCCAGGAAGCTGTAGCCGAAGATGCCGTAGTTGTCGGGCTCGGAGACCAGGCGCTGCACGATCAGGTTATCGTTCTCGCCGGCTTCGACGAAACGCCCGTCCTCGCGCATGCGCTGGCAGACTTCGGCGTGGCGATCTTCGTCGCTCTCGGCCAGGGCAGCGATGGCCGGGAAGGCGTCGCAACCCTCTTCCATCACCAGCTCGACCCAGGCGTCACGGGTGCCCGAGGTCGGCGGCGGGCCCAGAACGGTGATCTCCAGGTCCGGCAGATCCGCGTCGATGTCGGACCAGCGCTCGTGGGGGTTCGCGACGATCTCGCCGTCGACTTCAACCTCCGCCGCCAGCGCCTGGAAGAGCTGCGCGCGGGTGAGGTCAATGGCCTCGCCGTCGAGGGAAACCGCAAGGGTGATGCCATCGAAGCCGAGCTGGATCTCGGTCACGTCCTCGACGCCATTGGCCTGGCAGTTCTCCCACTCCGAGGGCTTCATGGCGCGCGAGGCACCGGTGATGTCGGGATGCTCGACGCCGACGCCGCCACAGAACAGCCGCATGCCGCCGCCGGTGCCGGTGGATTCGACCACGGGCGCGGGAAACTCGCCGATACGACCGAACTGCTCGGCCGCCAGGCTGGAGAAGGGGAACACGGTGGAGGAGCCCACCACCCGGATCTGATCGCGTGCCTGCGCAAGCGCATCGCCGGCCATCAGTCCCATGGCAGCGACCGCCGCCGTTGCAAGCATGACATTCTTCATCGGACTTTGCCTCCTCTTGGCACTGCCGCGGCAACTCGATCTCCGGACCCAGGTGGGCCTGGTGATGTTGCGCGGATGGCCGAGACCTACCCGCTGACGAAGTCCAGCTTATTGCGTTTGTGTTAAGGTTTTTTGACGTGCGCCGCTTTTGTCTTTCCCGCGCAGTTCCGCCGCCGGTGCCAGCGGCAGATAGACGGTGAAGACCGAACCCTCACCGGCTGCGCTTTCGATCCGTAACAAACCGCGGTGACGATTGACGATGTGTTTGACGATGGCCAGCCCCAGGCCCGTGCCTCCCAGCTTGCGCGAGCGCGCCGTATCGACGCGATAGAACCGCTCGGTCAGACGCGAGAGGTGCTCGCGCGGAATGCCCTCGCCCTGGTCGTGCACGGCGACAGCCAGGCAGGGAGCGCCCAGGCGCCGGGCGAAAGCATCCTCCTCCGGATTGCCGGGGCGGCTCACCACACGCACCGTGCTGCCATCCCGGCCATACTTGATGGCGTTGTCGATCAGGTTCTGGAAGACCTGGGTCAGCTCGTCCTCCTCGCCCAGCACCGCGGGAGAGCCGGCAAGGTCGAAGTCCAGACGCATGCCTCGGTCTTTTGCGCGCAAGGCCAGACCGCGGGCCACGGCATCCAGCGTGCGCGCGAGATCGACCCGGCCGCTCGGCGGGCTGTGCTCGCGCAGCTCGATGCGCGACAGGCTGAGCAGGTCCTCCACCAGGCGGGTCATGCGCTCGGCCTGCTCGTGCATGATCGGCAGGAAACTTTGCAGCGCCGCCGGATCGTCGCGCGCCGGCCCGCGCAGGGTCTCGACGAAACCGAGCAGGCTGGCCAGAGGCGTGCGCAGCTCGTGGCTGGCGTTGGCGACGAAGTCCGCGCGCATCCGCTCGGCCCGGTGGATGGCGGTCAGGTCATGCAAGGCAACCACCGCCGCCGGCCCCTCCACAGCCGGCATCTCCAGGCCGACGACATGGGCACTGAGGTGCTGCTCGACCGGCCCCGGCAGGTCGAAATCGACAGGCTCCGCTCGCTGGCCGGCCAGCGCCTGGTCCACCGCGATCAGCAGGTCCGGCTGCCGCAGCACCGCCACCAGGTCGCGCCCCGCCAGCTCGCTGCCCAACAGCGCCTCGGCCGCCGGATTGCCGCGCAGGATGCGCCGCTTGCCGTCCAGCAGCAGCAGAGGGTCGGGAAGATTGGACAGGATGGCCTCGTTGGCGGCCATCGCGGTTTCCACTGCCTGCTGCTGGCGCTCACGCTCGCGTGCGGTCTCCTTGAGGGCGACATCGAGTCCCGGGGTCAGCAGGGTGGCGCCACCTTCCCAGTGCTGCACCATGCCGATGGCCGCCCCGCCGCCGCGCCGCAGCTTGCCGAGATAGGCCAAGATGGTTCTCAGGTGGTGAAAGTGGCCGATCAACAGCGGCAACTGAATCGCAGCGATCAGCAGCACCGCCAGGATCGCCCAGGTCCAAGCCAGGAATCCGGCCGCCACCAGCCCGGCCAGCACCACCAGAACCGGCGCGCAGAGCGCGAGCAAGGCAAGGGTAACATGACGCGGCATTCCGGCTGATTCCCATCGACGGCAGAAAAACCCCGGCTCGTCCTGTCGGCCGGCGGAGTCTGTGCCTCTACCAGCGAAAGATGACAGGGGGAAGACAGGGGCCGGAAAGGCCGCCTTGCCGCACGGCTGCCGCCCGCCCATGATTGCACAACCAAAGGAAAAATAGGGAGGCAACCATGACGCTTTTCTTACACACAGCCGCAAGGCGACCTGCGCGAACTGCAAGAAGTGTGACCGCCAGAACGGTGATGGCGGCCGGACTGGGCCTGCTGCTGGCCGGCTGCGCCGGTGACGGCATGCGCGACCGCGATGCCCCGAAGCCGGGAAAGATCACCATCGCGGTGCCGGGCGCGGCCAGCGTCGATTCCCAGAAGCTGCGCTACGACTGCGAGGGCGAAGCGGTGGAGGCCGAGTACATCAACGCCGGCGATGTCTCGCTGGTCGCCCTGGCGCTGGACGAGAGCTTCGTTGTGGCCTCCAACGTCCTTTCCGGCTCGGGCGCCCGCTACGCCGGCGGCCCCTACATCTGGTGGGTGAAGGGCGATGAGGCCTCGCTGCAGAACCTCATGCGCGATTCCGAGAACGAATCGACCCTCTGCCGAGTGCAGTCCTAATACGTATTCACGATCTATATGTTCAGTCTCGGCGCGTCAGCCGTGGTGCGCCAGGTCGAGAACAGGCCCATCGAGCAGGCTTACGAGATCACCGAAATACCCCTCGGAATATGCGGGGCGGGTGGGGTCCGAGGTGATTGCGACGGCGAGACCGGCTTCGGGATGGGCTGCGATGACCTGACCGCCGAAGCCGCGTGCCAAGATATAGCCGGTTTCGGTGATGAACCAACCATATCCATACTCCATGCCGGAATAGGGTGAGCGTGCCCGTGGAACAACAGAGGCGTCGATCCAGTCGGTTGGAATGATCTGATCTCCTTCGTAGCTGCCCCCATCGCGCATCATGAGCGCAATCGCGAGCATGGCGCGCGGAGTCAGCGCCATCTCGTTACCGCCCAGATAGAAACCTTGCGGATCGCGCGACCAGGGCGGGACCTCAAATCCCATCGGGCGGCCCAACCGGTCGCGCGCAAGATCAAGAAGTGTCTCGCCCGAAGCTTGGGTCAGTGCGGCGCCCAAAACATGCGTCGAGCCGGTCGAATAGATCATACGGGTGCCCGGCTCCGCGACCATGGGCCGGGTCAGAACATCCGATACCCAGTTCGAAGATGCTATCCACCTGCCGTAATTTCCGCCAGAGGTCGATTCCAGGCCTGCTGTGAGCGAAACCAGATGTTCCAGCGTAATCCCCGGGACGCCGACGGTGGCATCGTGCGGCACGAGATCGGGCGCGACATCGACAAGGCGCGCTTCAACCGAAGCAATCTCGTTTCGCGCGATGCAGGTGCCGAGAATCAAGGCAACGATGCTTTTGGAGCACGACTTGATGTTTGCGACCCTGTCCAGCCCGGGTCCGCGCGGGGCTTGAGCCAAGAGAACCTCGTCGCCGCGCTGAATCTGGATTGAGTGCAACTGACCTAGCGGTGCAATAGCGTCCTCGACCCCGCCGCCGGTTTGGCCCCGCGCCGGCATGATGAACGGCGACATGGTGATTGGTGCGGCGAGACCGGCGACGAGGAAGCCGTTGAAGATACGACGGGTGATCATTCGGCTTACCCGACCTCCCTAAGGCCGTCCTCACGGGCTGCGGCGGTGCTCCAGAACCATCTCCAGCCCGCCCTTGGGCCGCAGCGTCAGGCGGCAGACCGGCTTTACCTCTGCGCCGGGCTTGAGCCGGAAGCGGAAACGGCGATAGAGGCTGGCCAGCAGCAGGGTCGCCTCGGCCATGGCGAAGGAAGCGCCGAGACAGGTGCGCGGCCCCGCGCCGAAGGGCAGGAAGGAGAAGGGCGTGCGTCGCTCCCCGTCTTCCAGGAAGCGCTCCGGCCAGAAGGCGTGGGGATCGCTCCAGTAGCCCTCGTGTCTATGAAGCAGCCAGGTAGGCACCAACATCAGCGACTGCGCCGGGATCTTCCGCCGGCGGATATGGTCTTCCTGCTTGGCCTCGCGCGGCAGCAGCGCCACCGGCGGATAGAGCCGCAGCGTTTCCTGTACCACCGCCGCCGTGTAGCGCAGGCGTGGCAGGTCGTCGTAGCTCGGCGCCCGGGCCGAGCCCGGCAGCCCCAGGGTCTCGTCCAGCTCCGCGGTCAGGCGCGCCTCGACCTCCGGTGCCTGTGACAGGAGATAGAAGGTCCAGGACAGCGCCGAGGCGGAGGTCTCGTGCCCGGCCAGCAGCATGACCGCCGCTTCTTCGCGCTTCTGCTCGTGGGTCAGCGGCGCATCGCGCTGCGGATCGCGCCCCTCTTCCAGCAGATCGACGAAATCGCTGCGCTCGACCGAACGGCGCGCCCGCTCCTCCAGCAGGCCGTCCAGCAGGCGGTGAATGCGCTTGGCCGCGCTACGGGAGCGAAAGGCCGGCGGGCGCATCGCGGCCGGCAGGCGCAGCAGGAAGCCGACGTCGAAGGGCGCTGCGTACTCCTGGTAGTCGGCAAAGGCCTTGCCCAGATCGAAGGCACGGTCGAGCCCCAGCGGCACGGAAAAGAGCGCGCGGCAGACCACCTCAGCGGTGGCCGCGGTCATGGCATCGGAGATGCTGACCGGCGTACCCTCCGGCAGGCCCTTCCAGCGCTCCACCAGCGCCTCGGCCACCGGGGGCACCTCTTCCATCATCCGCCCCACCTGCACTGAGGTGAAGGCGGGCTTGGCGAGTTCGCGGCGCCAGCGCCAGTTGGCGCCATTGGTGATGAACATGCCGTCCCCCACCAATTCGCGCAGCGCCCGCTCCATCAGGTCACTCTTGGGATAGTTCTCCGCATTGGTAACCAGGACATGGCGGACCGCGTCGGGCGAAAGCGCCACGAAGACCCAGCGTCGCAGCACGGAAAGACCGCGGAACTTCCCGCTATAACCCCACTGCGGCCAGATGGAGATGAGGTCGAGTTCCCCCCGCGCCAGGCGATGGGCCTCGGCGAGATAGCCGCTGAGTTCGCGCGGTTCGACCAGCGGCGCCGGGCGCGGCGGCTCGAAGCGCGCATGCAACGGCGGCGCCGCTCCGCCGGACTCCGGAACCGCGGATAAGGGACAGGCCTCAGCCAATGGGGTTGTTGCTCCCCGGCACGCCGGCCGTTTTACTGGAAGAACTCGATGTCACTGCGCGAGCGCAACTCGACCAGATCGACACAATCCTCCCGGGCGCCGCTCTCATCGGCGCAGGGTGCGATGTCGTTCAGCAGCACCCGATCGATCGTGTCGCACTGCAGGTCCGAAAGGTCGAAGAGCTTCACCACCGAGCGGTCGGCCCGCAGTGGCGCCGCCTCCACCGCGATGCGCCGCGCGATCACGCCCTCGCCGTCGAAGAAGACGAGATCAAGACGGAACTCGTCGAAGCGGCTGTCATGGCCGTTCTCGAAGAGCAGGTAGGCCCGGCAGGCGTTATCGATCTGCTCAACCTTGTTGAGTTCGACGGTGACCGGTGCGCTTTCCTGCGCCGCGGCCGACAGTCCGGCAAAGGCGATGGCGGCGGCGCCGAAAAGGCCGGCGGCAAACGAGAATCGACGGCTCATGGTTTTTCCTTAAACCTCCCCCAGAATGAAATCGGTTCGCAGTCTAGAGCGGATTGCGCGCAATTGGAATCGCCATGCGATCCAAATAAACGCCCAAATCCGGACGGGGTACCCGCACACAGAATTTAAGACACCGATCCATGCCCGCCGCAGGATATGGCAAGGGATACCCGCTCTGCATCATGCCCGCACGGCCATGCGGATCGGTCCCTCGCTGCGCCCTTCCAGGAGCTGGCGCAGTCGCGGCTCCTCGGCCCGGCGCGCTTCGTCGGTGCTGCCCTCCCAGATGATACGGCCGTCATGCAGCATCATCAGGCGGTCATAGAACTCCAGTGCGGCGCGCATGTCCGTGGTAATGGCGAAGACCGTCGCACCGCTCTCCTGCACCGCTGCGCGGATCAGGCGGTTGGTGTGGCGTGTCATGATCGGATCGAGACCATCGGTCGGGGCATCGAGCAGGAGCATATCCGGCCGGCTGACGAAGGCTCGGGCCAGGGCGATGCGTTTCTGCATGCCGCCGGAAATCTCGGCTGGATAGCGGTCGGCCACTTCGGGGCGCAGTCCGAAACGGCCGATCTGCTCGATGGCCTGCGCCCGCGCTGCCGCAGGGTCCCGGTCCCGACGCTGCAGCAAGCGAAAGGCCACGTTCTCCCAGCAGGTCATGCTGTCGAACAGCGCGTTCTGCTGAAAGGCGACGCCGATGCGATCAGCCTGCTCGCGACGCTGCGCGGCGTTCAGGCCTGCCTGCGCGCGGCCTTCGATTTCAATGCTGCCGGCATCGATAGGCAGGAGGCCGAGCATGCACTTGAGCAGCACGGTCTTGCCCGAGGAGGAGGGCCCGATCAGCACCGTGGCGGCACCGCGTCGGACAGTGAGCTCCACATCACGCAACACCTGCTTCTCGCCGAAGCTCTTGGCGAGGCCGGTAACATGGAAAGGATGGGGCGCAGCGGTCATGACAGCGTGGAGAGTGACGGGCCGAAGCGGGTCTGACAAGACCGGCTGAAAAGTGACAAATTCGCGGCACGGCGGTTCAGCATCTTGTCCTCGGCAACCGGATAAATCATCTTGCAATGGTAGCTAGGAGTGCGATGTCCACCAATGGAGGGTCGCACCCCCCAATATACGTGTTGTTTGGTCCGGGCATTCGCCCGAGGGTATTGAAAGCGATGTGGTTGCCCTACAGATGAGAACAGCGGAACGCCGGTTCCCTTTCCAGGGGACAGCATTTTGAGACCGAACGACAGACGGTTGAACTGCCGGGTTGCCGAGGCTTGCGGTGCCGACGCCCTTCGGCCCGCGTCTGCACAGCAGCGGCGGCCTGAACCCAACATGAGGCCCTTTGGACAGGAGGGGGTCACCGACCTGCAACCATCAACCATCCGTCTTTCTCGGATCACAATGGAGCCGTAAGGCCCGCTGTTCGTTGTGGTTGTGCAACGAGTGCTCTTCCGCCTCGGAACTCAGACCGCGCGCCAGGTGTCAGGGTACGCGCCTGCCCGTTTCAAGAGAGGCGACAGTACAGGAACAGGTTTCACCGGGGTCCCACGCCGATCTTCGAAACTTCATCCCCCAGCGAAGGGAAAGGTAACCAGATGTATCACAAGACCGACATACACATCGGGCGTCGCCTCAGGGAGCGCCGCGTCTCTCTGGGCATGAGCCAGAGCGAACTGGCCGACAAGCTGGGCGTCAGCTTTCAGCAGGTGCAGAAGTACGAAAGCGGCGCCAACCGCATCAGCGGCAGCCGCCTTTGGGACATCTGCAACGTGCTCGACGTGCCGGTGGGCTATTTCTTCGAGGGCCTGGAAGGCGCGGCCACCGAGGAAGCCAAGCCGCTGGACCGTCAATCACTGGAACTGGCGCGGGCAGTGGGCTCGATCGAGGACGAGAACCTGCGCTCCCAGATCGTGCGCCTGGTGAAGGCCTTCGCCAAGGCGAGCTGATCGGCACAGCGATGCGCTCCTCTCACGACAGCTTTCCAGCCAGAGAGGAGCGCAACAGGCACCGATGCTCTGTCGTATTCCGGACGCCTTAGTGCTGTGGTGGCTTGATCGGTTGTCGAGAATGATGACGCCCCCGCGGTTCAGGGTCGGCGCCAACTGGGTTTCAACGTAGCGCTCTAAGCGCAGGCGGTTCATCGGGCCGTCGAGCACCCAGGGGCAGCGAGGCGGTCGTGACGCAGCGCCGCGATCAAGGTCTGGGTGTTCCAGTGGCCGAAGGGCGCGTGGTCGACAACGACAACAGGGGGCGCTGTCAGGGCCTCGTCCTGCAGGCGCCACCCAGCGTATCGTAGCCTGGATCGATAGGAGAGCGACCCATGAACGAACATCGCTTGACGGCCTTTGCGCCGCGGATGCTCAGTGTCCTGCGGATCATGTCCGGCCTGCTGTTCCTGGCGCACGGGACGCAGAAGTTCCTCTTTTTCCCTGGGGGCGAGAGCGCCGGATTCGGGTGGACCTTTTCGCATCCGGCCGCTTACGCAGGTCTCGTCGAACTCGTGGCCGGCGCGCTGGTCGCGGTTGGGCTGTTCACTCGTCCTGCTGCGTTCCTTGCCTCGGGCACCATGGCCTTCGCCTATTTCATGGGCCACGCCTCCCAGAGCTTCTGGCCGGTCAACAACGGCGGCGACGCAGCGATCCTCTATTGCTTCCTGTTCCTCTACTTCGTATTCGCGGGACCGGGACCGATCAGCGTCGATGCCTATAGAGTCAGGCGTGCGGGTAAGTTACGCGGAACCTGACCCGCGGCATCGCTTGCGAGATGAAGCCCCCGGATCGCGCTCAATCTGAACCACAAGGTTTCAGATTGAGCGCGTGAATCCGGTCTATTTTTTAAGGTAATGGGGCAGGTTCGTATCCGGCTTTCTTGAAATCACCACGTCGTTGACTAACCTCACCGAGACTCAGATCACGGACAGCCTGTTCCAAGCCTTAGCCTTTGATCGGCTCCAGGCCACACCAGTTGGCGGTGAAGAGCGCCAGCGTGCGGGTCACTTGCTTCAGGGACGCGAGACTCACCCGCTCGTCGAAGCCGTGGATGTTGTCGGACTTCGGCCCATAGACCAGGCAGGGTGTGTCGCCGTAGAGCACGAAGACACGGGCATCGAGATAGCCCGGGGTCACCAGCTCTTCCAGCTGGCGCGAGAAGACCTGCTGATGCGCGGCAGCCAGCTGGGCCTCTGCATCACTGCCCGGCTCCAGCACATAGCCTTCGGCGAAGAAGCCGTTCCACTCCACCTCCGGCGGATTGTTGCCCAGATAGGGGTCGTTGCGCGCGGTCTCGCGCACGCAGGCCTCGATCTCCGCCGCGGCATCCTTGGCCGCCACGCCGGGGTAGAGTGCGATGCGGCAGTCGAAGGAGCACCAGGCCGGCACCGATGAGGCCCAGTCCCCGCCCTCGATCTTGCCGAAGTTCAGATTAATCGGGTGATCCAGATCCTCGAACCAGGGATGGTCGCCCTTGCGTTCGTTCCAGCGCGCTTCAAGTTCGCGCAGGGCCTGCATCACCTTGAAGGAGGCCTCGATGGCGTTGGCGCCGCTGCCGGCCTCGCGCACATGCACCGGATGGCCCCGGACGTGGACCCGAAACCACAGCACGCCGGTATTCGCCCGCACCAGCATCTCGTCCTCGGGCTCGGGAATCACCGCGGCATCGGCCTTGTAGCCGCGCACCAGGCAGGAAAGCGCGCCGTTGCCGGTGCACTCCTCCTCCACCACCGACTGCAGATGCACGGTCGCCGCCGGCTGGTAGCCCAGGCGGCGGAAGGCATCCATCACCGCCAGGTTCGCAGCGAGACCCGCCTTCATGTCGCCGCCGCCGCGGCCGTAGAGCCAGTCGCCCTCGATGCGCGGCTCGAACGGCGGGCTGCTCCACATGTCGAGCGGCCCCACCGGCACCACGTCCATGTGGCCGTTGAGGATCAGGGAGCGGCCCGTCTCCTCCCGCGGACGATGGGTGCCGACGACGTTGATGGCGTTGGAATAGTCCACCTTGACCGGTGAGAAGCCCGGATGGTGCTCAATGTCTTCCACCCGCACCTGCCAGCGGTCCATGGTGTAGCCGCGGCGCTTCAGGTGATCGAACCAGAAGTCCTGGGCGGTGTGCTCCTGACCGCGCAGGGAGGGATGGCGAACCAGCTCGCAGAGGAAATCGACCTCCTCGTCGAACCCCTGGTCGACCGCGTCGATGATGTCCTGCTGGAGCTTTGGATCGAGACTCATGCAATGGCTTCCTGTTGTTGCTGCACCGCCAGGCGGGCGGATTCGGGAATCTGCCACTCCTTGCCCGGCACCGCAGCCAGCAGGGAGCGGGTGTAGTCGTGCTGCGGCTCGGCGAAAACCTGCCGCGTCTCACCATACTCCACAATACGGCCGCGCTGCATCACCGCAACCCGGTCGCATATCTGGGCTGCCACCCGCAGGTCATGAGTGATGAAGAGCATTGCCAGCTTGAGGCGCTGCTTGATCTCCTCCAGCAGGTCGAGCACCTGCGCCTGCACCGAGACGTCGAGCGCCGAAACCGGCTCATCGGCCACCAGCAGCTCCGGATCCAGGGCCAGGGCCCGGGCTATGCCGATGCGCTGGCGCTGCCCGCCGGAGAATTCGTGCGGATAGCGCTCGGCGGCCGAGGGATCGAGATGCACCAGGGCCAGCAGCTCCCGGGCGCGGGCCATGGCCTCGTCGCGCGAGGCACCATGGGCCATCGGCCCCTCGGCGATGATGCGGCCCACCTTGCGCCGCGGGTTCAGCGAGGCATAGGGGTCCTGGAAGACCATCTGCACATGCCGTCGATAAGGGGCGAGCGCCCGGCCGCGCAGAGCGTTGAGGTCGACCTCCTCGCGGAAGCGGATCGCACCGCCATCCGCATCCAGCAGACGCACGATGCAGCGCCCGACCGTGGACTTGCCCGAGCCGCTTTCGCCCACCAGCCCGATGGTCTCGCCGCGCCGGATCTGGAAGCTGACGTCCTGGGCGGCCGCCACCTCCCGGCCCTTGGTGAAAATGCCGCGGGCAACCACGAAGGTCTTGCGCAGGCCTTCCACACGCAGGATCGGCTCACCCTCCACCCGAGGCCGCGCCGCCGGCGGTTCGAAGGCCGGCACGGAGCCCACCAGGCGCCGCGTGTAGGCATGCTGCGGATCGTCCAGCACCTGGCGGGCCGGGCCGGATTCCACCACCTTGCCCAGCTGCATCACAGCCACGCGGTCGGCAATCTCCGCCACCACCCCGAAATCGTGGGTGATGAACATCACGCCCATGTCCCGCTGCGCCTGGATCTGCTTGATCAGGGCCAGGATCTGCGCCTGGGTGGTGACGTCCAGTGCCGTGGTCGGCTCATCGGCGATCAGGATGGCCGGCTCCAGCGCCAGGGCCATGGCGATCATCACGCGCTGGCGCTGCCCGCCGGAGAGGCGGAAGGGATAGGACTCGCCAAGCGTTTCCGGCTCGGGCAGGCCGACACTGTCCAGCAGTTCCGCCACCTTGGCCTTGCGCGCCTTCCTGCCCAGGGCGCCGTGGGTGTTGAAGACCTCGGCGATCTGGTCTCCGATGCGCATCACAGGGTTCAGCGCGGTCATCGGCTCCTGGAAGATCATGCCGATGCGGCTGCCGCGCAGGGCGCGCAGCGCCGATTCCGGCAACTGCAGCAGGTCGCGACCCTCGAACATGATCCGGCCGGCCACCGGTTCCACATAGGGGCGCGGCAGGAGCCCCATGATGGTGTTGGCGGTGATCGACTTGCCGGAGCCGGACTCGCCGACGACGCAGAGGATCTCCCCGCGCTGAAGCTCGAGGGAGATGTCCTCCACCGCGTGCTGCCGGTCGGCGCCGGCCGGCAGGCGCACCGTCAGGCCGTCGACCCGGAGCAGGGGCTCTTGCGTGCTCATGGTCACCTCCCCTTGCGCGCCAGACGCGGGTTGAGCGCATCGTTCAAGCCCTCGCCCACGAGGTTGAGGGCCAGCACGGTCAGCAGGATGGCGATGCCCGGGAAGAAGCTCATCCACCAGGCCTGACGCAGCACGGTGCGCGCCGCACCGATCATGTAGCCCCAGGACATGTGGTTGGGATCGCCCAGGCCCAGGAAGGAAAGCGAGGATTCCAGCAGGATCGCAGTGGCCACCATGAGCGAGGCCATGACGATCACCGGGGAAAGCGTGTTCGGCAGGATCTGGGTCAGGATGATCCGTGCATTCGACTGGCCGATCACCACGGAGGCCTGGACGAACTCCCGGCTGCGCAGCGAGAGGAACTCGCCGCGCACCAGGCGCGCCACCGGCGGCCAGGACACGATGGCGATCGCCAGGACGATGGAGGTGATCGAGGGCTGGAAGATCGCCACCAGCACGATGGCCAGGGCGAAGTTTGGGATGGTCTGGAAGAATTCGGTGAAGCGCATCAGCGCATCGTCCAGCAGGCCGCCATAATAGCCGGCCAATGCACCCAGCGTGACCCCGATGGACAGCGCCACCAGGGTCGAGACGACCCCCACCAGCAGCGAGATACGCGCGCCATGGGCAAGCCCGGCGCCGATGTCGCGGCCGAGCGTGTCGGTCCCGAACCAGAAGCCGTCCATCTCCATGGGCGGCAGAAAGGGCCGCTGCACCATCCGCCAGGGACTGTCGGGGTAGAGCAGCGGCGCGAGGGCCGCCAGGAGCACCACCGCAATCAGGATGCCCAAACCGATGACGGCGCCCTTATTGCGGGAGAAGCGTTTCCAGAAATCCCGCATCACGACACCTCGATTCGCGGGTCGACGAAGGTGTAGACGAGGTCGGTGATCAGGTTGAAGAGCACCACCATCGCCGAGGAGACGAAGAAGATGCCCAGCAGCAGGTTATAGTCGCGCTGCAGCAGGGCATCGAACATCAGCCGCCCGATGCCGGGCCAGGCGAAGACCGTTTCCGTAAGCACCGCGCCGCCGATCATCTGCCCCGCCTGGATGCCGGCCAGAGTGATGACGGGCAGGAGCGCGTTGCGCAAAACATGCACGCGGGTGATCCGCCCCGGAGCCACGCCCTTGGCCTTGGCCGTCTTGACGTAGTCCATCTCCATCACCTCGAGCATCGAGGCACGGGTCATGCGGGCATAGACGGCGGTGTAGAAGAGGCCGAGTGTCAGCGCCGGCAGCACCAGGTGCGCCAGTATGTCACCAATATAGGCCAGCCCCGTATAGCCGGCGCCCACGCTCACCATGCCGAAACCCGGCAGCCAGCCGAGATAGACCGAGAAGAGCAGGATCGCCATGAGTGCGATCCAGAAGAGCGGCGTGGCATAGAAGATCAGCGCGACCGTGGTTATCAGCGAGTCAGTCCACTTGCCGACCCGTGCCGCGGCCAGGGCGCCCATGAGCACGCCGAACATGAGCGAGATACAAAAGGCCGTGCCGGTCAGTAGCAGCGTCGCCGGCAGGCGCTGGCCGATCAGGGAGGCCACCGATTGATCCTGCCGGTAGGACCAGCCCATATCCAGGGTGACGATGCCCTTGACGTAGATGAAGAGCTGCTCGTGCAGGGGCCGGTTGAGACCGAAACGCTCCTGCAGCTGCTCGATGAACATCTCGTCGGAGGCGCCGGCCTCCCCGGCCATGACCTGGGCCGGGTCGCCGGGCGCTGCCCGGATCAGGAAAAAGTTCAGGATGACGATGGCCAGAAGGACGAAGAGCCCTTTGACCAGCCGCCGGCTGATGTAGGAAAGCCTGCCCATTGTTCCCCTGGCGCCCAGCGGTCACAGGAAAGGACGGGGACGACCCCCACCGGCTGCGCTTGCCGCCGGCAGGGGTCGACACGCCGTGATCAGCGGTCCAGCCAGGCGTCGCCGAAGCCGTCGTTGACGCCGATGGCGGTCTGGATCAGGTCCTTCATGTCGCAGCGATAGATCGTGGGGAACTCGATCTCCAAGAGCCAGGCGATCGGCGCGTCCTCGACGATGATCTTCTGCATCTCGCTGTAGATCTCCTGGCGCTTCTCGTCAGGGAAAGCCACCGCCCCCTCGTCCGCCAGTTCGTCGACCCGCTCGTTTACATAGCCCTCGACATTGTTCCACTGGGAGCCCTTGGCGATGTTCGAGGAGATGTAGTTCCGGGTCACGCCCAGGGCCGGATCGCCGTACTGGTAGAGGTAGGTGAAGGCCATGTCGTAGTCCCAGTCGCCCAAGCGCTGGTTCCAGCCGCCGACATCGGTCGCCTCCATGGAGACGTTGAAGCCGGCCTCCTGCATGTTCTGACGCACCGCCTCGGCCCAGCGCTGCCAGGTCTCGCCATAGGGCAGCGGCAGCATGCGGATCTCTTCGCCGTCGTAGCCCGCCTCTTCGAGAAGTTCGCGCGCCTTGTCGGGATCGTAGTCGTAGCGCGGCACGTCGGGCTCGTAGAAGCGCACCTTGGAACTCACCGGCCCGGTGGGCACCTCGCCCAGGCCGTTCCAGATGGCGTCGCGGGCGAACTCGCGATCGATGGAGTAGAGCACGGCCTGGCGCACACGCTTGTCGGACAGCGGTCCTTCGCGGTTGTTCAGCCACATCCAGGCCATGGGGGAGAAGTATTCCCAGCCCCCGCCGGTGATGCAGGTGTTCGGCAGATCGGCCAGGCGCTGCACGTCGAAGTTCTCCACCGAACCGCCGGGCAGCACATCAACGTCGCCATTCTCATAGGCCACGGCCCGCGACGCTCCGTCCGGGATCACGTGCCAGTAGACCTCGTCCAGGTAGGGCAGGCCCTCGACGTGATAGTCCTCGTTGCGCACCAGATGAATGTGCGAGCCCCGCTCCCACTCCGCGAACTTGAAGGGCCCGGTGCCGATGGGATGGTTGTTGGCCGGGTTGTCCTGGAAGTTGGTGCCCTCGTAGATGTGCTTGGGCGTGATCGGCATGGAGCCGACCTCGAAGATGCCCATGAAGGGGCCGAAGGGCTGCTTCAGCGTGAACTGCACCGTGTGGTCGTCCAGCGCCTCGACATTCTCCACATGCTCCAGGGAGACACGCAGGCGCGGATGGGTTTCGGCCAGGAAGTCGGTGACGGAGAAGACCACGTCGTCGGCGGTCATGGGCTCGCCGTCGTGCCAGAGGACGTTGTCCTTGAGATGGAAGGTGTAGACCGTGCCGTCGTCGTTGACCTCCCACTCCGTCGCCAGACTGGGCAGGGGGTTCAGCTCCTGGTCGTACTTCAGCAGGCTTTCATAGATGTTGCCGGCCACCATCTGCGTCGGAGCATTCTGCCAGAGGCCCATGATCAGGCCGGGCGGTTCCGGCTGGATCACGACGTTCGCCGTGCCGCCCCGCTTCGGCTCCTCAGCCAAGGCCGAGCCAGCCGCTGCCGTCACTGCGGCCGCCAATGCCAGGGCGATCGCCCTTTGCCCTTTGGTCATGCTTCGAGTCTCCCTTTTGTGTTTGAAGCCGCCCTGTTGCGCGGGGATCTGTTTAATTCGACCCCCTGCTGCACATAAGACCCTGCCACAGACTGCGACGCAGCACCAAGCAGAAATGTGTCGACAGTCGACGCCTTCGCTCGCTACCCTGGGTAACGTCAGGTTGTGGAGCCAGCACGCAGGGAAACAGCCCAGGATGGCTTTCCAGACCATCGAGCGGCACGGACTGGTGGACCGGGTTGCCGAGCAACTCACCCGCGCCATCGTTACCGGCCGTTTCGCACCCGGCCAGCGCCTGGGCGAAGCGGAGATTGCCCGGCAGATGGGCATCAGCCGCGCCCCGGTACGCGAGGCCGCCCGCCTGCTGGAGCAGCGCGGACTGCTCACCTCCCGCCCCCACCGCGGCTTTGCCGTGCGCCTGCCGACGCTGGAGGAGGTGGACGACCTCTACAGCCTGCGCCTCTGTCTGGAGAGTTTTGCCGGCAGCGCCCTGCTGGCCCGCGGCGCTGCCGCCGATCTCGTCCCCTTGCGCCGCCAGCTCGAACGCCTGCTCGAGACCGCCGAGCGCGGCGATCAAGCCGCCGTGGTCGAGGAAGACCTGCGCTTCCACCTCCTGCTCTGCGAGCTCTCGGGCAACCGCCGCCTGCAGCGCGTCTTCTCGGAACTCACTGGCGAACTGCATCTCGTGATCGCCTTGGTGGGCCAGATCTTCGACGATCCATGCCGCCTGGCCCAGGTTCACTGCCCCCTGCTCGAGGCGCTGGAGGCTGGCGATGGCCCACGCCTGCAACGCGAACTCGATCACCACATCACCGTCGCCTGGAAAGAGGTGCGCGCGCTGTTCCAGCAACGCCTGCAAGAGCCGGCAAGGCCCGGCGAAGGAGAAGCATGAAGGTCATTCACGCCCCCGAACACGGCCGGCACGATCCGCAGTTCTTCCTGGTGCGCGGCATGGCCAAGCCCAGCGCCGAGAAGCCTGAGCGCGCACAAGCCCTGCTGGCCGCTGTGGAGCGCCAGGGTCACGAGGTCCTCACCGCCGAGGCCTTCGGCCCGGGCCCCCGCGCGGCCATCCACACGCCGGAGTACCTGCAGTTTCTCGAAACGGCCTGGGAGGAGTGGCAGGCGCTGGGCGACAGCGGCGGGGAGATCATCGCGAACGTGCATCCCGGCCGGCGCCCGGCCAGCTATCCGCAGCACATCGTGGGCCGCGCCGGCTGGCACATGGCGGACACCGCCTGCCCCATCGGCACCCACACCTGGGAGGCCGCCTGCCGCGCCGCCGACACGGCCGTGCACGGCGCCAGCCTGCTGCTCGACGGGGCCGACGAGGCCTATGCGCTCTGCCGCCCGCCGGGGCACCACGCCTACGCCGACATGGCCGGCGGCTTCTGCTTCCTCAACAATGCCGCCATCGCCGCCCAGCACCTGCGCCAGGCCCACGAGCGCGTGGCCATCCTGGACGTCGACCTGCACCACGGCAACGGCACGCAAGGGGTCTTCTATCGCCGTCGCGATGTGCTGACCGTCTCGATCCACGCCGACCCGGCCCACTTCTATCCCTTCTTCTGGGGTCACGCCCAGGAACGTGGCAAGGGCGAGGGGGAAGGTTTCAACCTCAACCTGCCCCTGCCCCTCGGTAGCGGCGACGAACCCTTCCTTGAGGCCCTGATACGGGCTTTCGGCGCCATCCGGGCCTATGCCCCCGGCGTGCTGGTGGTCGCACTCGGCCTGGATGCCTTCGCCGGCGATCCCCTGGCCGGCCTCGCGGTCACCACCGAAGGCTTCGCCCAAATTGCCGGCGCGATCGCGCGCGAGGGTTTCCCCACCCTGCTGGTGCAGGAGGGCGGCTATCTCACGCCGGAACTCGGGGAGAACCTGGAATCCTTCCTGCAGGGCTTCGAAGGGGCGCGGAAATAGGGGATGCTTTTCAGGAGAGCGCATTCAGGTGTAAGCGACTATCAGCCATCGGACCCAGGGGTGAAACACATTGGGGTCGAGGTATGTCGGCCTGGCGAACTCTTGAGGAGGATAGAATGGCGACCGTCACTGGATACGCTCTCCGCCTTCCGGCCTCGATTATGAAGGAGGTGAAGAAGGCATCCGAAATGGAGGGCACTTCGATCAACCAGTTCATCACCGTGGCCGTCGCAAGGCGATTGGCCGAGCTGAAGACCATGCGCTACTTCGAGGAACGAGCGGCCAAGGCCGATCCCGAGGAGCTCAAGCGGATTCTGGCTACGGCCGGCACCTTGCCGCCGCGGGAAGGGGATGAGATTCCTGAGGGCTGGCTCGAAGACCGCATTGAATCTGAATCATGAGGCTTCGGAGTTTGGACGTGACTCCGATCGCACCAAAAAAAATGCCGGGCCACAAGGGCCCGGCAAGTTGAACAGGGAGGCTTCACGTCTGGGAGACGTAGGACCCAGCAGCGCGAGGGACGCGCCGGAGGGCCCTGTGCCCGGATCGAGATCCGGGCGGGGTTTCCGGCGGGAGGAGCCGGAAACCCGGGGGATGTTGCAACGCAACATCGCTGAGTAGGAATTTGGTGTTTCGGGCCCTCATTGTCTATGCACAAACAAACATTCGGGTCATGCGATGCTCGCATGGCTGACGGAAATCCCGCATCCGGCAGCGCTCTCACGCCTTCAACGCCCGCCAGGCCACCCAGGTTCCGCCGCGCCCACCTTTGCGCGATGCAGCATAATCAGAACTTCGACTGCGCAACCTGCCGCAAAAGGAAGTCGCGGAACACCTCTACGCGGTGGGTTCCCCGCAATTCCTCTGGATAAACAAAATAGGCATCCAGGCGCGGACCTTCCAGCTCCGGAAGGATCTGAACCAGATCACTGCCCTCCTGAATCATGAACTCGGGCAGTCCACCAATGCCGGCGCCCGCCGCCACAGCCTGCATGATCGCATAGACGTTGTTCACCGTGAGCGCCGGCTTGCGCAGGCGGTTGTCGCTGGTGCCGACGCGCAGCAGCCAGTTCACGTCCGGCACGGGCGCGCGCATATCCTGGCCATAGACGATGAGGCGGTGCTTATCGAGATCGGCCGGCTTGTTCGGCAGGCCGTGCTTTTTCAGATAAGAGGGCGCCGCGTAGGCCTGCATGTGCACGGTCAGGAGATGGCGCTGGATCAGGTCGGCCTGGCGCGGCGGCGAAAGCCGGATCGCCACGTCCGCCTCGCGCATAGAAAGGTCCAGTTCCCGGTCATCGAGCAGCAGATGCATCTCGATTTCGGGATAGAGGTCCATGAAGCCGCGCACCCGTGGCGCCAGCCAGGTCGAGCCGAAGGCCACGGTGGTGGTGACCTTCAAGGGGCCGCGCGGCCGCTCCCGACTCTCGGTGAGCAGCGCCTCGGCCATCGACAGCTTGGCGAAGACCTCGTGAGCCGTTCGATACAGCGTCTCGCCCTGCTCGGTGAGGATCAGGCCGCGGGCATGGCGATGGAACAGCGGCACACGCAGGCTGTCCTCCAGCGCGCTGATCTGTCGGCTGACCGCAGACTGGCTGAGATTCAGCACCTCGCCCGCGTGGGTAAAGCTGCCGGCTTCGGCCACCGCGTGAAATATGCGCAGCTTGTCCCAATCCATCATCGCCGTCCGCGCCACGGCGCGGACCTCCCTGTCATGAGAGCAGATCATCCCGAAAACGCAGACGCGGCGCGGTCCGCTTTCAAGGTCGTGACGCTGCTCGACCCTTCCATTCCGAACCGAATTCAGGTGTGAAAACCGAAACCTTGCGGCTCCGATCCCACGCGATCCGGTCCTGGGCGCATATTGCCCCCAGGACGTTAGGCGATGATGGCGGATTCGTGGAAGAAAAACCGCACGAGCAGATGCATTTTTTGCCGACAAGCGGCTCTGCGCTGCATCAAGACCGGGCTGCAGCGCGGATGCAGCACCAATTTACTTAAATGTCTTTCTGCTTGTCTTCGCGCAGTTCCAGCCACATGGCGTTGAGAATGGCAAAGGAACAGGCGAGTCCGAGACCGAGGATCCAGGAAAAGTACCACATGCCGCAAGCGCCTCCTTCAATAGGCGTTGACGTTGGAATCCAGGTCGCGCGTCGTCACCTTGCCGGCGATCACGCGGTAAACCCAGGCGGTGTAGGCCAGGATGATCGGCATGAAGATCAGCGTGGCGATCAGCATGACCCACAGCGTCATGGGACTGGACGAGGCATCCCACACGGTCAGGCTCGAACGCGGGTCCTGCGAAGAGGGCAGCAGGAAGGGAAAGAGCGACAAGCCCGCAGTGGAAATAATGCCGAAGATGCCCAGCGCGGAGGCGAAGAAAGCCAGCAGCGGCCGGCGCGCCAGCAACAGCAGGCCGGCCAGCGCAACGCCGCCGAAGCCGAGGATCGGCCCCGTCAGCATCCAGGGATAGGCGTCGTAGTTGGAGAGCCAGCCGCCCACCACCGTCGCCACCTCCTTGCGCAGGGGATTGGACGGTCCGTCCTGCACCACTTGCGAGACCACCACGTAGCCCTCGACCCAGTAGGCCACCGCAAGGCCGGCCAGAGCGAAGAGCGCCAGAGTGGCCAGCGCCGCAAAGCCGCCGTAGCGCCGGGCGCGCTCTGCCACCGGCGCCTCGGTCTTGAAGGAGAGCCAGGTGGCGCCGTGCAGGGTCATCATGGAGAGGCTGACGAGCCCGCAGAGCAGCGCGAAGGGGTTGAGCAGGCCGAGCAGCCCGCCGTCGTAGAAGGGCCGGAGGTCATCCGAGAAATAGAAAGGCACGCCCAGCAGGACGTTGCCCACCGCAACGCCGGTGATGAGCGCCGGCACTGCACCGCCCACGAAGAGCCCCCAGTCCCAGAAGGTCCGCCAGCGCGAATCCCCGACCTTGGAGCGGAACTTGAAACCCACCGGCCGCAGGATAAGCGCGGCCAGCAGGAGGAACATGGCCAGGTAGAAGCCGGAGAAAGAGACGGCATAGAGCGGTGGCCAGGCCGCGAAAATCGCGCCACCGCCCAGGATCAGCCAGACCTGGTTGCCTTCCCAGACCGGCCCCACCGTATTCACCACGATGCGCCGTTCGTCATCGGTGCGGGCGACGAAAGGCAGGAGCGTCCCCGTGCCCAGATCGAAGCCGTCCATGACCGCAAAGCCGATCAGCAGCACGCCCAGCAGCAGCCACCAAATCAGCCGCAGCGTGGGATAGTCGAGCGGGATCAGTTCCATGGCGCTCACTCCTTATAGGCGGCGGTGGCGTGGCGCAGGCCGGGTCCTTGCGGGCCGCTGCCTGTAGCGGGGCTGCCCTGCTGCGGCTCGGGCTCCGAGGGGCCCTTGCGGATGTAGCGCAGCAACAGCCAGACATCGACGATGGCCAGCAAGGTGTAGAAGGTCACGAAGCCGGTGATGGTCGCCACCAGATCCCAGACCGAGAGATCGGAGACAGCATAGAAGGTCGGCAAGACGCCTTCGATGATCCAGGGCTGGCGACCGTACTCGGCGACGAACCAGCCAAGTTCGACGGCGAGCCAGGGCAAGGGCAGGCTCCAGAGCGCGATGTGCAGGAACCAGCGATTGCGCTCAAAGGCCCCGCGACTCGAGAACCAGAAGGCCACGGCGAAGAAGGCGATGAAGTAGAAGCCCAGCGCCACCATGAGCCGGAAGCTCCAGAAGATCGGCGCGATGTGCGGCACGGTGTCCAGGGCCGCCTGGGCGATCTCCTCGTCGTTCGCCTCAAGGATGTCCTCGCGGTAGCGCTTGAGCAGCAGGGCATAGCCGAGATCGGCCCAGTGTTCGGCCAGCAGCTCGCGCGCCGCCTCGTTCTCCGCATCCGCGCGCAGGTCCAGCATGGCCTGATAACCGACCAGGCCACTGCGCACCTGGTCCTCCGCCCGGTCCACCAGATCAACGATGCCAGGAAGCTCCTGCGTGAAGGAACGGGTGGCGATCAGGCCGAGGGCGAAGGGCACCTGCACCTCATAGCGATTGCTCTGCGTCTCCTGGTCCGGCAGGGCGAAAATGGTGAAGGGCGCCGGCGCGTCCTCCGTGTGCCACATGCCCTCCATGGCCGCGATCTTCATCTTCTGATGCTCGGTGGTGACGTAGCCGCTCTCATCGCCCAGCACGACGACGGAAAGCGCCGCGGCCAGCCCGAAGCTCGAGGCCACGGCCATGGACCGCCGTGCCATGGCCTGGTGACGGCCGCGCAGCAGAAAGTAGGCGCTGACCGACATGACGAAGATCGCCCCGGTGACGTAGCCGGCGCTGACCGTATGCACGAACTTCGCCTGGGCCACCGGATTGAAGATGACCGCTATGAAGTCCTCGATCTCCATGCGCATGGTGTCGGGATTGAAGGTCGCACCGACGGGATACTGCATCCAGCCGTTGGCAATCAGGATCCACAGCGCGGAGAAGTTCGCGCCCAGCGCCACCAGCCAAGTCACCGTCAGATGCCCCAGCTTGGACAGGCGATCCCAGCCAAAGAAGAAGAGCCCGATGAAGGTGGCTTCCAGGAAGAAGGCCATCAGGCCCTCGATGGCGAGCGGCGCGCCGAAGATGTCCCCGACATAGTGGCTGTAATAGGACCAGTTCATGCCGAACTGGAACTCCATGACGATGCCGGTGGCGACCCCCATGGCGAAGTTGATGCCGAACAGCGTGCCCCAGAAGAGGGTCATGCGGCGCCATACCTCGCGCCCGGTCATGACGTAGACGCTCTCCATGATCGCCATGATGAGCGAGAGGCCGAGCGTCAGCGGCACGAAGAGAAAGTGGTACATGGCTGTCAGCGCGAACTGCAAACGCGACAGGGCCACGACATCCATGTCGATCATGGCGGATTCGTCCTTTCGCACACCCGCGGGGACGCGAGCTCGAGAGAGGTAACGCTCCCCGGCGGCAGTCTACTTGACATACGTCAAGTTTCAGCGAGGCGCTTTGCCGCAGATCGTTGCCACCTCTGCGTAGCCTACCATAACGATAGGCGGAACAAAGCCCTCTCGCACTACCGCGCAGCAAGGAGTCCTTGCAAGCCGCAGCCCGGGCTGATCCTCTGCCGGGCAGCCGGGCACACTCTTGAGTCGGGATGACATGAGCGACCTGCCGCCGCCGGAAAGCCTCGAGGGCCGCCGGCTTTCCCCCACGGAACTCAGCGATCCGGACCTCGGCCGGCGCAACGGTGCCTGGCTGCGTGGCTGGGCACGGCCGGCGCGCGGCGCCCTTGCCGCCGCCGTGGCCTGCGGGGCTCTGGGCGGACTGCTGTTGATCGCCCAGGCCTTCTTGCTCGCAGCGGCGATCCATCTGGTCGTGGTGATGCAGCGCGGTCCCGAGGCGCTCTGGCCCCTGCTCGCCGCCCTCCTGCCGGTGATCGGCTTGCGCGCCCTGCTGCACTGGGCCGGCGAGCGCGCCGGCGCCCGCGCCGCCACCCTCGTCAAGCAGCGCCTGCGTCGTGCGGTCTTCGAGGCCATGCTGCAGCGCGGCCCCGGCTGGCTGCGCGAACACCGCAGCGGTGCGCTCGCCAGCGCGCTGATCGAACAGATCGAGGCCTTCGACGGCTACTTTGCCCGCTACATGCCGGCCCTGGCCCTGGCGGTCTTCCTCCCGGCAGCGATGGTGGTGGCCATCCTGCCGCGCGAGCCCATCGTCGCCCTGCTGCTGCTGGCCACGCTGCCGCTGATCCCGCTCTTCATGGCGCTGGTGGGCATGGGCGCCGCGGCCGCCAGCCGGCGGCAGCTCCAGGCGCTCACCCGCATGGGCGGCCACTTTGTCGAACGCCTGCGCGGCCTCGCCACGCTCAAGCTCTACGGCCGGGCGGAGGCCGAACTGGAGGAGGTGCGCCGAGTCACCGATGGCGTGCGCAGCCGCACCCTGGCCGTGCTCCGCATCGCCTTCCTGTCCTCAGCGGTGCTCGAGTTCTTCGCGGCCCTGGCTGTCGCCGGCGTGGCACTTTATCTCGGCCTCAGCTACCTCGGGCTGCTCAATCTCCGCTCGACACCGCTCAGCTTGGAGGTCGGCCTCTTCTGCCTGCTGTTGGCCCCGGACGTCTATCTGCCGCTGCGCAACTTGGCCACCCACTACCATGACCGTGCCTCGGCCCTGGCCGCGGCGGAGGAACTGCGCACGCTGCTCGACAGCGACCTGCCGCAAGCCCCGGCAAAACACCCGGAAGCTCCCCTGGCAGCAGCCCAACCAGGCCGACCGCTGCCGCAACCGGACGCCATCGGCCTGAGCCTCGACGACGTCACCCTGCGCCTCGGCGCAGGCGAGCGGATTGCCCTCGACGCGGTGAGCTTCAACGTCGCACCCGGAGAGATCCTCGCCCTGGCCGGCCCCAGCGGCTCCGGCAAGACCACCGCGCTGGAGGTGATCCTGGGCCTGCGCCAGCCGCAGCAAGGCAGCGTGCTCTGGAACGGCGTCCCGCTCGCAGAGCTCGACCCGGCGAGCCTCCGCGCCCGTCTCGCCTACATGAGCCAGCGGCCGCACCTCTTTCATGGCTCGCTGGCCGAGAACCTCCGGCTCTTCGACCCCGATGCCAGTGACGCGCAGGTGGAGGCCGCGGCCCGGGCGGCCGGCGTGCTGGACTTCGCCGCCGAGCTGCCCCACGGGATGGACACACCGCTGGGCGAGCGCGGCTTCGGCCTTTCCGGTGGCCAGGCACAGCGCCTCGCCCTGGCGCGTGTCTTCCTGCGCCAGGCTCCCCTATTGCTGCTCGATGAACCGACCGCACACCTCGACCGCGCCACCGAGGCAGCGCTGCTCGCGCGGCTGGCCGCTCATGCGCGCGGGCGCACCATGGTCATCGCCACGCACAGCCCGGCCGTGATCGCCATGGCCTCACGCGTGCTGCATCTGGCCGAGGGCCGCATCGTCGCGGAGGAGCAGCGATGAAAGATCTCCTGTTCTTCCTGCGCCTGGCAGCCCGGCGGCGATTGGGCTGGATGCTTGCCGGCGCCCTGCTCACCTTCTCGACACTCTTGGCCGGGACCGCCCTGCTGACGCTCTCGGGCTGGTTCATTTCCGCAGCCGCCCTCGCCGGGTTGGCCGGGGCGGGCGCCGTCTTCAACTTCTTCGTCCCCTCGGCCGGCGTGCGCTTCTTTGCCATCAGTCGGATCCTCTCGCGCTATGGCGAGCGGCTGGTCACTCACGAAGCCACGCTGCGCGTCCTGGCCGATCTCCGAGTCTGGTTCTTCCGCAAGGCCATCCCCCTGGCCCCTGCCCGCCTCGGCGGCCTGCGCAGCGGCGAGGTCGTGGCCCGGGTCACCTCCGACATCGAGGCGCTGGACAACCTCTATCTGCGCGCCGTCGCGCCGGCGGCGGCAGCGCTGCTGCTCACCCTGCTCGCCGCGGGCTTTCTCGCGCTCTACGACCCGCGCCTGGCGCTGGTGCTGCTCGCGGCCATGGGGATCGCCGGCGTGGCCGTGCCCCTGCTGATCGCGCGCCTGGCACGCCGTCCGGGCAAGGCCCAGGCGCGCGCGGCGGCTGAATTGCGCGGGGCGGCACTCGATGGCCTGCAGGGCGCGCCGGAGCTACTGGCCCATGGCGCAAGCGATGCGGCTGCCAGCGCCCTGGAGTCGGCAAGCACGCGCCTCTCCGCCGCGCAAAGGCGCCAAGCGAGCCTCGGCGGCCTGGGCGGGGCATTGATCCTTTTCACCACCGGCCTGGCCCTGGTGCTACTGCTGCTCATCGCGGCCCAGGCCGTGGCCGAAGAACGGCTGAGTCCGCCGCTGCTGGCAATGGCGGCCCTGTTGCTGCTGGGCGTCTTCGAGGCCGCCGGACCGCTTGCCCGCGCCTGCCAGTCCCTGGGCCAGACACGCTTCGCCGCGCGGCGCCTGCGCAGCCTGGCCGAGACGGAACCGGCCGTGCGCGACTGTGAGTCTCCGCAGGAATTACCGCCCGGCGGTGACCTCGCCTTCGAGCGGGTCAGCTTCGCCTACGGCCCGGACGCACCGCCGGTGCTCCACGACCTCTCCTTGACGGTGACCGAGGGTGAGCGGGTTGCGATCCTCGGCGAAAGCGGCAGCGGCAAATCCACCCTGGCCCATCTGCTGCTGCGGCTTTGGGACCCGCAGGCCGGGCGGGTGCTGCTGGCCGGCACGGACATCAGCCATGTGCGCCAGGCGGCGCTGCATCAGCGCATCGCCTTTCTCTCTCAGGACACGCCGATCTTCTCCGGCAGCCTGCGCGAGAACTTGCTGCTGGGCGACCCCAAGGCGGAGGAAGCCCGGCTTTGGGAGGCACTGGATCAGGCGGGTCTGGCGGACTTCGTGGCGCAGCTTCCGGAGGGTTTGGAAAGTTGGGTCGGAGAAACGGGCGTCAATCTATCCGGCGGCCAGGGGCGACGCCTGGCCCTGGCCCGGGCCCTGCTCAAGCCCTCGGCGATCCTGCTGCTGGACGAGCCGACCCAGGGGCTCGATGCCAGCGCCGAGCGGGCCTTTTTCACCACCCTGGCCCAGGCCGCGCGCGGGCGCACGCTGGTGCTGATAACTCACGCGCAGGACCTGGAGGGCTGTGTGGAACGAGTCTACCGCCTCGATCGGGGCCGCTTGCAGCCGGCGCCGTGACCCGGGGCGCCGGCTGCCGAACTGCGGCTCAGACCACCTTTTCGAGCAGCTGTTCGTCGAAGGGGTAGCGCGAAAGCAGTTCGATGCCGCTCTCGGTGATCAGCACCTCCTCCTCGAGCTTCACGCCCTCGGGTCCGTCCACCTCGCCGATGTAGCTTTCCACCGAGACCACCATGCCCGGCTCCAGCACGCCGTCGCCGGAGAAGCTGTCGAAGTCGAGAGAATGGGCGACCAGCGGCGTCTCGCCGTGCATGCCCACGCCGTGGATGATCGAGGGGTAGCGCCGGTCGAGGAAGCGCTCGGGAATCTTCCAGGCGCTTTCGGCGATCTCGCGGTAGGACTTGCCCGGACCCAGCAGGGCCATGTTGTGGTGCACCTGCTCCCAGGCCATGGAATAGAGGCTCTTCTGGTAGCCGCTCGGCCGGCCCGGGCCGCAGAAGAAGGTGCGGGAGAAGTCGGAGTAGTAGCCGTTGACGCCGATGGTGTCGGTGTCCATGGCCACCAGCTCACCCGGCCGGATGCGCCGGTCGCTGGCTTCGGCGAACCAGGGATTGGTGCGCGGGCCCGAGGACAACAGGCGCGTCTCGATGAACTCGCCGCCGCCGGCGATCACCTCGCCGTACATGGTGGCGAAAAGCTCGGTCTCGCTCACCCCCGGCCGGATGCGCCGGGCCATGGCGTCGACAGCCGCTTCGCTGGAGGCCATGGAGAGCGCGAGACAGGCGACCTCATCGGCGGTCTTGATGCGCCGGGCGTGCAGGATGTGCTGCTGGCAGTCCTCCACGGTCACGCCCTCGGCTTCGAGCGCCAGCGCCAGGATGTGGGAGCAGCGGTCGAGCCCGACCTTGCCGCCGCCCTGCTGCTTGAGCAGATCGGCAATCTCCTGCGCGAAGGGCTGTGCCACCGCGCCGTCGCGCTGGTTGACCGAGGACCAGACGACCTTGGAAGTGCGCGACTCGTCGATGGTCTCCAGGCAGGTGGAGATGTGGGCGCTGCCGGGGTACTCGAAGAGGATCACCGGACCTTCGAGCGGCACGTAGATGTAGCGCGTGGAGTTGCGCAGGAAGTAGCCGAACATGTTGCGCGAGCCGGTGGCGTAGCGTTGGTTGTAAGGATCGAAGAGCACCACCGCCGCATAGCCCTGCTCGGCCATCATCACGCGCAGCCGCGCAAGGCGCTCCGCACGCAGGCGCACCGGGTCCAGGGCGCTGGGAATGGCATCGCTGGCAAAAGCCGGCCCGCTGGGCACGACGGAGGGGCGGTCGGGTCGGGGATGGGTCACGTTCGTCTTTCTCCTACGGCAAGGAGCCCCCAGGCGCCGGAACGGCTGCGGGGGCTGAAATCTGTCTTTCTCGAAACCGCGACAGCGTCGGCGCCAGCATCCCCTTCGGATGCCGGCGCCGGCGGCCGTCGCTTGTGTCGCGTCAGTCGGCCAGGCTGTCGCTGCGCGCCGGTCCGTCGGCGGTCTCCGCCTCGTGGATCGGATGCAGCCGGCCGAAGATGCGCTTGGTCCGCGCTGCGCGCGCGATCATGCCCGGCTCCCGGGCGAAGCCGAAGATCACCGTGTGGCGGTCCTTCTCGCCGCCGACGCGGCTGACCCGGTGCAAAGAGTAGCGCCCGAAGAAGATCTGCAGGTCGCCGGGCTTGAGCTGCAGCGTCTTCACCGGCCCCTCGTCGCCGTGGAGCACGCGGCCGACGGCCTCGTAGTTCTCGCTCTCGGTGGAGCGGATGTTGGGGGCGTACTGGAACAGCCCGCCCTCTTCCGGCTCCCGGGTCATCATGGAGACCACGAACTCATTGGTGTCGTAGTGCCAGGGGTGCTGGCAGCCCGGCTTGAGCACGTTGATCACGAGCCCACCCAGCGGGTCAGCGTACTCGTGGAGTTCCTCCACGCCCATGGCGCGCTGCACGAAGCGCTGAAAGGCCGGGTGGTGGTAGAGCTGGCGGATTGCCGTTTCCTGCCCGATCAGATCGCCGCCCACGAAGCCGTTGGAGCGGTCCATGAAGAGGTTGCGCGGGTGATCGGCCGGCAGGTCGGAATCACCGTCGCTGCTGTAGGGATTGGTCTGGGTGTCGTTGATGTGCGCGCCCGGAGCCAGGCGCCGGGTTTCCTCGCCCATGGCGCGCAGCGCCTCGGGGTGCACGAAGCCCGGCAGAACAGCGCAGCCGTCGCCGGCAAGGCTGGCCCGGCAGCTTGCGAGGAGCGCCCGGCCTTCCGGACTGTCCAGGCGGTCCAGCGGATAGCGCTCCAGGTCGATCAGCCCACCGAGGTCCACCTCGGCGGGCGCAAGTTGTCGGTCTTCAGCGAGCATGGCGGTTGAACCTCCCAAATCGTTCCAGCAAAGGACGGCCCCCGCAGGGGCCACTGTTCTGGAGATGAGCCTAGGCCCTTGGGATCAATGAGTGAAGCGATTAGTATCAATAGCATTGATAAGCATCACTCATAGAAATGGGGCCTTTCAATGGACGTGGACCTTCTGCGCGCCTTCGTCGCCGTGGCCGATTCCGGCGGGTTCAGTGCCGCGGCCCGGGTGCTGAACCGCACGCAGTCGGCAGTCAGCCTGCAGATCAAGCGCCTCGAGGCGCAACTGGGTGCGCCCCTGTTCAACCGCACCAGCCGCCAGGTGGTACTGAACGACGCCGGCGGCACCCTGCTGCCCTATGCCCGACGCCTGCTGCGCCTGCAGGAGGAGGCGCGCGACGCCATCGGCCGCAGCGGAGACATGGAGGTGCTGCGCCTGGGTCTGCCGGACGAGCAGGCCCAAGCCTACCTCGCCGACCTGCTTGCCCCCTTCGCGCGCACGCACCCCGACGTCCAGCTCTCCATCTACTGCGACCGCAGCGACCTGCTGGTGGAGCGCTTGCTGGACGGCCTGCTCGACCTGGTGCTGGCAATCCGACACGATCCGGCCTCCGGCGGCGAGCACGTGGCCAATGAACCCCTGGTCTGGGTCGGTGCCGAGACCCTGGCGCTTTCAGCCCGGGCACGGGTCCCCCTGGCGGTGCATGCCGAAGGCTGCCCCTATCGTGCCGAGGCCGTCAGCCAACTGGGCCGGCGCGGACGGCGCTGGCACGTCACCTTCACCAGCCAGAGCCCGACAGGCATCAATCTCGCCATCCAGGCCGGCCTCGGCATCACGGTCAAGGCCGCCCGCTCGGTCCCCGAGGGCTGCCGCGTGTTGGGCGAAGCGGAAGGACTGCCGCCGCTGCAGCCGGCCATTGCCGAACTGCACCGCAATCCCGCCACCACCTCGCTCGCAGCCGATGCCTTGGCGGAGCAACTCGTTGGTGCGGTGCGCGAGCAGCAGGCGGATCCGTAAAGCCTATTCCTCAGCCTCGGCCGGCGCCTCGAGGGCGCGCAGGGCCGTGGTGCTCACAGCCCCGTCGCAGATCTCCGCGGCCACTTCGCTGTTGCCGCCCGGCAGCACGGTGCCGAAGAAACGGCAGGCGTTGCGGCCGGCGAAATCGCGCGCCCAGTCCGCGCTGAAGGGCTCGGAACGGTGGCGCATGATTGCCGTGAGAACGTCCAGATGCCCCACCTCCACCAGCGGCGTCACCGAGCCGTCGTAGTCGGAGCCATAGGCGGCGTAGCGACTGGGCTCGAGATCGAGCGCCTCCGCCATCTCCGCAACATGGGCCATGATGTCGATGATGCGCCAGACACTGGGGCCGACCGCCTGGGGCCAGAAGCCGACGCCGAGCAGCCCTTCGGCGTTCACGATGGCCTCCAGTTCCTCCTCGCTGAGGTTGCGGGCGACCCGACAGGGCGGCTCGCACTCGGACTGGATCCCTGTGTGGGAGATGGTGAAGGGCTGCTGCAGCAGGTCGAGGGCGTCGCGGATGCCGGCGTGCGAGAGATGCGCCAGGTCCACCCCCATGCCCAGGCTCTCGGCCTCGCTCAAGGCAATGCGCCCCTGGGCCGTAAGGCCATCACGTTCGCAGCCCTCGTTCGAGCCGCCCAGGCTGTTGTCGAAACGATGCACCGGCGCGAAGAGGCGCACGCCGGCCTCGAAGAGATCCTGCACCTCGCGGCGCACATCCTCCGGCGTGGCGTCGGAGGCGATCCAGTGGGCGCCCTCCACACCCAGGATGCCGCCCACCACGGCCTGTCCGGCAGCCCGGTCCTCCACCAGCTGGCGCAGGTCCGCGGCGGTCTCAATCAGGCGCAGCTCCGGCCCCTCCTCCTCCAGGGAGCGGGCTGCCGCCTCCTTGAAGCGTTCCACCCGGGCATAGGCGCGGTCGCGCACGTCAAAGACCGGCCGCCCATGCAGCAGGGCCAGCAGTGCGGCGCGGTCGGGCGCGCGCGGGGTCACGCAGTTGTTCCAGGGCAGGACGACGGGACTGCGGGTGACGATGGTGAAGACCTGCAGCGCCACGTTGCCGTCCATCAGGCGCGGCACGTCCACATGACCGAAGAGCGAGCGATGCAGGGGATCGCGCGCCCAGTTCAGGGTGTCGGCGTGAAGGTCGGCAATGAAGAGCGTGCGGTGGAAGGCCCGGTCCTCGGGCGTGGGTTCCGGCGCCTCGGGATCGACGCCGTAGGGATTCATCATCCGGTCGTAGCGCCCGGCGGCATAGTAGAGCCAGGCGGCGTAATCCCGATAGGCGAGATGACCGGCCCAGACGGCCCAGACGACGACAACGATCCACAGAAACTTTTGCAGCGCTCCCGGCCCCCTGCGTGGTTACGGCTGGGCATCAACATGGGGACGGACGGGCGGATATGCAAAGAAGCGGCGCCGCGGGTGCTTTCAATCTGGCCCGCGGCGCCGATTCATCTCTCAGGTGAAGGCGTCGGGCACGGCGGCCTTTTTCTCGGCAATGAAGGCCTGCAGGGCCTCGTCCACACCCGGATCGATCGCCGGTGCCTCGTAGGCTGCCAGCCAGTCCTTCCACTGCTTGTTGGCCCGTTGGGCGGCGGTCTGGCCGCCTTCGCTTTCCCACTGCTCATAGGAGTTGTTGTCGGCGAGCGAGGAGCGCCAGAAGGCGGTCTGGAAGTTGGCCTGGGTGTGGCTGCAGCCCAGGAAGTGCTTGCCCGGCCCGACCTCGCGGATGGCGTCCATCGCCTGGCCGTTCTCGCTCATATCCACGCCGTTGGCCATGGCGTGCAGCATCGAAAGCTGGTCGATGTCGAGCATGAACTTCTCGTAGGAGGAGACCAGTCCACCCTCCAGCCAGCCGGCACCGTGCAGCACGAAGTTCACCCCGCCCAGCAGGGTGGGCAGCAGGGTGTTGGCCGTCTCGTAGGCGGCCTGGGCATCCACCGCCTTGGAGCCGCAGAGCCCGCCGCCGGAGCGGAAGGGCACGCCGAGCCGCCGGGCGAGCTGGCCCATGCCGTAGAGCACCAGCGCCGGCTCCGGCGTGCCGAAGGTGGGCGCACCCGACTGCATCGACATGGAACTGGCGAAGGAGCCCAGCACCACCGGCGCGCCCGGCCGAACCAGCTGCGCCAGCGCCATGCCGGCCAGGGATTCCGCCAGGGTCTGGGTCATGGTGCCGGCCACCGTGCAGGGCGCCATGGCGCCTGCCAGGATGAAGGGCGTGCAGATCACCGCCTGGTTGTTGCGGGCATAGACCTTGAGCGCCCCCACCATGGTGTCGTCCCAGACCATGGGGGAATTGGCGTTGATCAGGGAGATCATCACCGTGTTGTCGCGCACGAAGTCCTCGCCGAAGAGGATCTTCGCCATGGCCACCGCATCCTCGGCCCGCTCCGGCGCCGTCACCGAGCCCATGAAGGGCTTGTCGCTGTAGCGCATGTGGGCATAGAGCATGTCCAGGTGGCGCTTGTTCACCGGCACGTCCACCGGCTCGCAGACCGTGCCACCCGAGTGGTGCATCGCCGGCGCCATGTAGGCCAGCTTCACGAAATTCTGGAAGTCCTCGATGGTGCCATAGCGTCGGCCCTGGTCGAGGTCGCTGACAAAAGGCGGGCCATAGACCGGCGCGAAGACCGTGGCATCGCCGCCAATCTGCACCGAGCGCGCCGGGTTGCGGGCGTGCTGTGTGAAGGTCTGGGGCGCATTCTCGCTCACCAGTTTGCGGCAGAGTCCGCGCGGGAAGTGCACCCGCTCCCCCTGAACGTCGCAGCCGGCGTCCTTCCAGAGCTGCAGCGCCTCCGCGTCATCGCGGAACTCCAGCCCCACCTCCTCCAGCACCGTATCCGCATTGTGCTCGATGATCTCCAAGGCCTCGGCGTTCATGACCTCGAAGCAGGGAATCTTGCGCAGGATCTGCCCGAGTTGCTCGCGCGCGCTGCCGCGCCGTGCCGCCCGGCGGGTTTCCGCCCCGCCGCGGCCTCTGCGGCCCCCGCGCCCTTCTTCGCTTGCGCTTGCACCTGTGGCTCCGGCGGGGTCTTCCGCGCCGGAGGTTGCAACGAGACTCTGATCGGTCATCGCCGTCCGCTCCGTGAAAAGGAGAATGTCACTGGCGGGGGACCGACACGGGTCCGTCCACCGGCCTGCCTCCTTTTCCGCCGACAGCAGCGGCCGGGCTTGCGTTTCTGCGACAGCCATGACCGCATCCGCGCCTTGCCGGCCGTGCGCTCCCCAATGCTGGTGGAACGGTGCCTACAGAAGATGCCCGAAACGGCGGGCCTTGGTGTCCAGATAGTCTTCGTTATGGCCATTGGCCGGGAAGCTGTGCGGCACCCGTTCCACCACCGTCACGCCGCTGGCGGCCAGGGCCTCGACCTTGAGCGGGTTGTTGGTCAGCAGCCGCACCTGTGCCACACCGAGCTGGCGCAGCATCTCGGCTGCCGGGCGGTAGACCCGCTCATCGGCATCGAAGCCGAGCTGCTCGTTGGCATCCAGGGTATCGGCGCCGCGATCCTGCAGTGCATAGGCCCGTAGCTTGTTGACCAGGCCGATGCCGCGGCCCTCCTGCGCGAGATAGAGCAGGATGCCACCGCCCTCCCGCTCCATCAGGTCGATGGCACCGCGCAGCTGGTCGCCGCAATCGCAGCGCAGCGAGCGCAGCAGGTCGCCAGTAAAGCATTCGGAGTGCAGCCGCGTGAGCACCGGTCCCGAGAAGTCGGGCTGGCCCACCAGGATCGCCAGGTGCTCCCGCCCGCCATCGGCCGGACGGAAGGCGACGATGCGCGTGCCCTCGGCGTCGAGCAGCGGCACGGCGGCCTCAGCCACCTGGGTCAGGCGGGCACTGGCCTCCTCGCGGAAACGCCGGACCGCCGCTTCCTCCACGCTCAGGCGCTCGCCGTCCTGCGAGTCCGGCATCACCAGGGCCGCGGGCAACAGCCGCGCGGCCTTCAGCAGCTCCAGCATCGCCTCGGCCCCTTCGGGCGGTCGCAGCGAAGGCGGCAGTTCCGCAACGGCGCGCTGCGAACGATGCAGCGGATCGGCCAGCGCGGCCAGGTCATGCGCGCCCAGCTCGCGCGCCGACAGCGCCACGACGCGTGCGTCCTGCGGGTCCAGCCCCAGGTGGCGCGCGCGGGTGGCGGTGAGCAACAGCATCGGGCTTTCGCCGGCGCCGGTCGCATGGGCGAGCATCGAAGGGTCGAGGCCTTCCAGCGGCGCCAGGAGCCACGGCTGCCCGGCCTGCGGGACGAAGCGTAGCGGCCGGCCGCTGCGCAGCTCCGCGAGTGCCCGCTCCACCATGGCCAGGTCCCGCTCATCCATGGCCGATGGCGCGGTGGGATCGGGGTCGACAAGAGCTTTCTTCATCACGTCCGGACTTTACGATTTCGCTCGCGGCGTGTCACGCTGGCCGCGATCATGCGCCAATGCTGAAATTGCACCTCTGCGTCAAGTGGGGGAGGCGCCGGAACGCGCAAGCGGATTTGCCAAAGGAGACATCAAGCGATGGGAAACACTGTGTGGCGCGGCTACGACCGTGCGGCGCTGGATGAGCAGCTCAACCTTCGGGTCCGCACGCCGGAGCATCCGGAGATCTTCCAGCGCTGGGAGACCGACAGCCGCGCGGTTCGCGACAGCGTCCCCCATCGCTTCGACCTGGCCTATGGCGACAGCCCGGGCGAGAAGCTCGACTTCTTCCCGGCGGACAAACCCGACGCCCCGCTCTTTGCCTTCATCCATGGCGGCTATTGGCAGAGCCTCGACAAGGCGCACTACAGCTACTTCGCCCCGGCTTTCACCCGCGAGGGGATCGCCTTCGCTTCCATCAACTACAGCCTGGCGCCCGAGGCCCGCGTCGAGACCATGGTGGCCCAGGTGCGCCGGGCCCTGGGCTGGCTGCACGGCCAGGCCGCGGAGCTGGGCTTCGACCCGAACCGCCTGGTGGTGTCGGGTCACTCCGCCGGCGGCCACCTCGCAACCATGGCGGCGGCGACCAACTGGTCGGCACAGGGCCTGCCGCAGACCCTGATCGCCGGGTGCTGCTCCATCTCCGGCGTCTACCAGCTGGAGCCGATCCGCCAGAGCTACCACCAGCCGCTGCTGCAGATCTCCGAGGAGGAGGCGCGCGATCTCAGTCCGCAGCACCAGCGCCCGCCGCATTCGCTGCCCACCCTGCTGGCCGTCGGGTCGACGGAGCCGGATGAGTTTCACGCGCAGCAGCGCGAGCTGGCCGAACCCTGGGGCGCGGACAACCCCGTCCAGGCGATGGAGGTCGAGGGCCGCCACCACTTCGATGTGATCGACGCCTTGCTGCAGGACGAGCAGCCCCTGCGTCAGGCGCTGCTGCCCCTGCTGCGCGAGGGGCGCCTGCGGTAAGACAGCCGCACAGTCCCGGCCAGGCTTCCCCGCATCGTCATGCCCTCCGGCCCGTCGCGCCAGCTTCTGCTTCTGGACCCGGACGCCGCCCTGCGCGCCGTCCTGGCGGAGCAGTTGGGCACAAACGACTCCCTTCAGGTCAGCGAGGCCGCCAGCAGCGCCGAAGCATTGGCGCTCCTGGAGGCACGCGCCTTCGATGCGCTGCTGCTGGCGACCGCACTGCCGGACACGGACAGCGCCGAGCTCTGCCGCCACCTGCGGCGGCAGGGCTTCAAGGCGCCGATTCTGCTGCTGGCACAGGACGCCGGAAGCGCCGGGTCCGGCCTGGAGGCGGGCGCCAACGACTATGTGGAGAAGCCCTTCCGGCTGACCCTTCTGCTGGCCCGCCTGCGTGCCCAGTTGCGCGCCTACGACAACAGCGAGAACGCCGAGCTCACCATCGGCCCCTTCCTCTTCCGGCCCGGGGACAAGCTGTTGCGCCACCGCGACAGCGGCGCCGAGCAGCGCCTGACGGAGAAGGAAAGCCAGATCCTGCGCTATCTCCATCGTGCCGGAGAGCGTGCTGTTTCCCGTGAAACACTGCTGGGCGAGGTCTGGGGCTACAACGCCGGGGTCACCACCCACACGCTGGAGACGCACATCTACCGGCTGCGACAGAAGATGGAGGAAAACCCCTCGGCTGCGACCCTGCTGCTGACCGAGGCCGGAGGCTATCGCCTGATCCCGTGACAGAGGCCCTTGCCACGTTGCGAGATTTCTCGCAGTGGCAACCAGATGGCGTGCCGGGAAACGATCCGGTCCCCATCGCAGAGAAGCCTCGCTCAGGCCCTACTCGATCGTGTAGCTGCCAACCTCGCAGAGGTCGACTGTGTCCTCCAGAACGTCACCGTCGGTGAATTCCATGCGGAGGTCGTAGTCACAGGCCCGCCGGCGGTCGGCAATCGTGATCCTCATGCTTTCACCGCTGTTCAGGATGCCCGCGCCAAGAATGTCCTCTTCCCAGCTCGCCTCCGTGGTCGGAGAGGCATAGAAAGCAAAGAGTGCATAGCCTGATTTGTTGGACAGCATGAACTCCAGGTCCTGCGCCAGGGCAGGCAGAGAGGCGGTGATGACGGCTGCCACGGCAGCGGCCGAAAAAACGTGTTTCATATCGTGTTTCCGAAGATTAAGGGTTTAAGCAGGATCGGGGCTCAGACTCTTCAGGCCGCCCCGGCAAGAATCGGCGGCTGAGGAACGATTGCCGAAACATGGGTCCTGCTTGCGGCACGCCCCGCGCATCAACTCACAAAATTGTTCTGATTCCCTGTAACAGCGGCGATAGTGCAAGCTTTCCGTCAAAGAGCAAGCGCTAATCGCGCAGCCTGCGAGGACGCGCTTGACGGCCCCGCTCCCGCCGGCCAAGAGGAGCGCCAGCCTCTCCGGAGTGGACCATGGGCCGTACGCTTGCACCCGTATTCGCGCTGCTCGTTTCCGTTGCCCTGCTGCTGCTGGGCAATGGCCTGCTGGGCACCTTGCTGCCGGTGCGGGCGCAGTTGGAGGCCTTCTCCACGCCCGTCATCGGCTTGCTGGGCTCGCTCTACTTTTTCGGCTTCGGCTTCGGCTGCGTTCTTGGCCCGCACCTGATCCAGCGCGTGGGCCACATTCGCACCTTCGCCGCCCTGGCGGCGTTGGTGGTGGCCGTCCCCCTGGTGCATGCGCTTTTCCCCCTGCCCTACGCCTGGGCGGCCCTGCGCATCGTGGCGGGCCTCTGCCTCGCCGGACTTTACACCGTGATCGAGTCCTGGCTGAACCAGTCGGTGGACAACGCCTCTCGGGGCACGGTGCTTTCGGTCTACATCGTCGTCAATCTCTGCGCGATGACCGGCGGTCAGCTTCTGCTCCTGCTCGACTCCCCATCCGGTCCGGCGCTTTTCAGCCTGGTGGCGGTGCTGATGACGCTCGCAGTGGTGCCCATCGCCCTGACCCGCGCAGCCGCGCCGGTGCCCCCGGTGACCGTGCGCCTGCGGCTGCGGCACCTTTATCACCTCTCGCCGGTGGGCATTCTGGGATGCTTCACCGTGGGCATGACCAGCGGCGCCTTCTGGACGGTCGCACCCGCCTACGTCACCGCTCTGGGCGAGGGGCCGGAAGCGGTCTCCACCTTCATGGCGGTCGCCGTCTTCGCCGGTGCCCTCGCCCAATGGCCCCTGGGTCGGCTGTCGGATCAGATCGATCGGCGCCTCGTCATCCTGGGCGCCTGCCTGGCGGCCGGATTGGCAGGGATCGGTCTGTTTCAAAGCGCGCACCTGCCGATACCGCTGCTGGTGCTCGCCGGATTTTTCGGGGCCTTTGCGCTTTCCGCCTACGCGCTTTGCATCGCGCATGCCAATGACTTCATCGCGCCGGAGGACGCGGTGGAGGCCTCAGCCGGCCTGCTCCTGACCTATGCCGCCGGCGCAGTGGCAGGGCCGCTGCTCGCCGCCTCGGCCATGTCCTGGCTCGGCCCTTCCGGTCTCTTCGCGGCCACGGCTGTCGCGCATTTCCTCTTTGCCCTTTTCGTGATCCACCGCATCCGCCAGCGCGCCCCGATTCCTGCCGACGAGCGCGAGCACTTCGTGCTCATGGAGCCGCGCACCTCGGCGATGGTCTTTGAACTCGACCCGCGCAGCGAGACCACCACCCCTGAAGCGGCAGAGGCGCAGGCCGCGGCAACGATGCTGGAAGACGACCTGCCGGACGCACTAGAGGACGAGCATCCGGCGGCCGAAGTGGAACCAGGTGGCGATGAGCAGGCGCCAGGCGAAGAGAACAGGCCGAAGGAGACGTGATGCAGGACTTCAACCCGCTGCCGGAAGGGCGAGAAAAGGCGCAGCGGCTGGCCCGGGGAGTCAGCCGCCTGCTGGAGGACCTGGGCTACGCCAGCGTGACGGAGTTCACCCTGACCAGCGGGCGGCGCATCGACGTGATGGCGCTCGGCCGCGACGGGGAACTGCTTGCGGTCGAGGTGAAGTCCTCGCTCGCCGACTTTCGCTGCGACGGCAAGTGGCCCGAGTATCTGGACTGGTGCGAAAGGCTGCTGTTCGCCGTGCCGCCTGAGTTCCCGCAGGAGATTCTGCCGGCCGAGTGCGGGCTGATCGTGGCCGATGCCTGGATGGCGGAGGTGCTGCGCATGCCGCCACGGCGGCGTCTGCCACCGGCCCGGCGCAAGGCGGTCACCCTGCGCTTTGCCCGCACCGCCAGCCTGCGCCTCGGCCGCCTGCTCGACCCGCGCGGTGGGCCCGACCCTCTTGGCTCCCCCCGGATCGATCCCCAGACTCAGTCAGAGTAAAGCTTGGCGGCAATTCCATGACGGCTGAAGCCGCAACTGCTATAGGCTAGGGCATGCAGCACGACAGCTATTCCAACGCCTACATCCTCTCCATCCTGCAGTCCGTGCGGACCATCGCCATGGTCGGCGCCAGCGCCAAGTGGAACCGTCCGAGCCACTTCGCCATGAAGTACCTGCAGGAAAAGGGCTACCGGGTCATTCCGGTTAATCCGGGCCAGGCCGGAGGCGAGATCCTGGGCGAAAGGGTCTATGCGTCGCTGGCGGAAATTCCCGAGCGCTTCGAGATGGTGGACATCTTCCGCGCCTCGGAGGCGGCGGGCGGCGTTGTCGACGAGGCCCTCTCTCTCCAGCAGGACAAGGGGATCGAGGTGATCTGGATGCAGCTCGGCGTGCGCGATGACGCCGCCGCCGCCCGCGCCGAAGCGGCCGGCATGAAAGTGGTCATGGACCGCTGTCCGAAGATCGAGTTCGGACGCCTCAATGCCGAGCTGGCCTGGGGCGGCTTCGACACCAAGGTAATCACCGCCAAACGGCGCAGGGTGAGGCTGGCATGAGCAAGGACACGGGCGACAAGGGTGATCGCACGCCGGAGAGATACGGTTTCGAGACCCGCATGATCCACGCCGGCGCGCAGCCGGAACCGGTGACCGGCGCGCGCCAGACGCCGATCTTCCAGAACACCTCCTACGCCTTCCACGACGCCGAGCACGCGGCCAGCCTCTTCAACCTGCAGACCTTCGGATTCATCTATTCCCGCCTCACCAATCCGACCGTTGCCGTGCTGGAGGAGCGGCTGGCCAATCTGGAAGGCGGACGGGGCTCCACCTGCACAGCCTCGGGGCACGCGGCCCAGCTGCTGACCTTCTTCGCCTTCATGGAGCCCGGCGACCACTTCATCGCCTCCACCCGACTCTACGGCGGCTCGATCACCCAGTTCGGCAAGACCTTCCGCAAGTTCGACTGGCATGTCAGCTTCGTCGATGTGGACGAGCCGGAAGCGGTGCGCGGTGCGCTCACCCCCAAGACCAAGGCCATCTTCGTCGAATCCCTGGCCAATCCAGGCGGCGTGGTGAGCGACCTGGAAGCCCTGGCCGCCATCGCCAAAGAGGCGGGCATCCCGCTCATCGTCGACAACACCCTGGCCAGCCCCTGGCTCTGCCGGCCGATCGAGTGGGGGGCGGACCTGGTGGTGCACTCCACCACCAAGTTCCTCTCCGGCAACGGCACCGCCATGGGTGGCGCCGTGATCGATTCCGGCGGTTTCGACTGGACGGCGGCGGGGGAGCGCTTCCGCGGCCTGAACGAGCCGGAACCCGCCTACCACGGCCTCGCCTTCCATGAGACCTTCGGCGATCTGGCCTTCACCACCCACGCCCACGCCGTGGGCTTGCGCGACCTGGGCACCACCATGGCGCCGATGCATGCCTTCCTCACCCTGCTGGGCACGGAAACCCTGGCGCTGCGCATGGAGCGGCACTGCAGCAACGCGCTCAAGGTCGCGGCCTTCCTGGCCGAGCAGGACGAGGTGGCCTGGGTCTCCTATGCCGGACTGCCGGACAATCCCTATCATGCCTTGGCCGGCAAATACCTGCCGCGCGGGGCCGGCTCGGTCTTCACCTTCGGGCTCAAGGGCGGCTATGCCGCCGGGGTGCGGCTGGTGGAGGAGGTCAACCTCTTCAGCCACCTGGCCAATGTCGGCGACACCCGCTCGCTGATCCTGCACCCGGCCTCCACCACCCATCGCCAGCTCTCCGAGGAGCAGCGCCAGGCGGCCGGCGCCGGCGAGGAGGTGATCCGCCTGTCGATTGGCCTGGAGACGGTGGAAGACCTGATCGCGGACCTGGGCCAGGGCCTGGAAGCCGCCGCCCTTGCAGCACGGCGCGCGGCGGAATAGGCGCAAAAGCAGAGGTGAAACGACAGGCGCCCGCTTGCGCTTGCTGCATGGCTGCTGCGATTTGACCTGGTTGCCGGGCGGGCTACCCTGAATAAGTCAGTTCCGCTGACGCAACAGCCAGAAACGAGACGCATGACCGCCGCAGCCGAGGCCACGCCGCCCACCGCCATTGACCGTCCCAAGCCGCCGATTGCTATCCTGGTGGCGGTCAGCGCCATCGGCCCCTTTGCACTCAACATCTTCGTGCCCTCGATCCCCGGCCTGGCGCGCTTCTACGAGGTCGACTACGGCACGATCCAGCTCACCTTCACGCTCTATCTGGTGGGGCTGGCGGTCAGTCAGCTCTTCTACGGCCCGCTGTCCGATCGTTTCGGCCGACGGCCCTTGCTGCTCGGCGGCATGGCGCTCTTCGTGGTGGCCAGCGTCATCTGCGCCCTGGCACCGCCGCTCGAATACCTGATCATCGCCCGCATCCTGCAGGCGGTGGGCGGCTGTTCCGGTCTGGTCCTTTCCCGCGCCATCGTGCGCGATCTCTACGGGCGAGACAAAGCCGCCAGCGTCATCGGCTACATCACCATGGCCTGGGTCGCCGCCCCGATGATGGCGCCCTCCATCGGCGGCCTGCTCGACGTGCATTTCGGCTGGCAGGCCAGCTTCTACCTCGTGGCCGCCGCAGGGCTGGCGGCCCTGCTTGCCGCGATGCGCTGGCTGCACGAGACCAACCACCACCGCAGCAGCGACAGCGGCGGCGTGGCGATGATCCTGGGCTTCGGGCGCCTCCTGAAAAGCCCGCGCTATCTCGGCTACGCTCTGCCCACCGCCTTCACCTCGGCGGTCTTTTTCTCCTTTCTGGCGGGCGCCCCCTATCTCACCATCGAGGTGCTGGGTCTGACACCCTTCGGCTACGGGCTCTGGTTCATCCTGGTCTCATTCGGCTACTTCCTCGGCAACTTCGCCTCCGGTCGCTATTCGCAGCGCCTGGGCGTGGACCGGATGATCCTGACGGGCACCCTCCTGGCGCTGGTGGGGGTTGGCCTCATAGCCACCTTCGCGCTGGGCGGCCTGCTGTCGCCCTGGACCCTTTTCATGCCCATGTTCCTGGTGTCGCTCGGCAACGGCATGAGTATCGCCAACGGCCTGGCCGGCTCGGTCAGCGTCTATCCCGCCATGGCCGGGGCGGCTTCGGGCCTGGCCGGCTTCCTGCAGATGGGCCTGGGCGCCGGCTCGGCCCAGCTGGTGGGCCTGGTCCAGGAGCATTGGACCGACTTCATGGCGGTGATCAACCTCGGCTGGGCCGTGCTGGCCTTGAGTGTCTTCCTGCTGCTGGTCCGCCCGACCCGTCGACGCCCTCACTCTGCCGAGCAATCTTGACGCTGTGGCCTCTGCGACATAGCTAAACCGCAGGACATTCACATTCCGGGCAGTAACCCCCGGACCGACACCCCTTTACGACCACCCCAGTGCGACGAAAGTTTTCCCTATGGCCAAGCTTCCCATCCTCACCGCGCCCGATCCGCGCCTCAAGCGTCGGGCCAAGCCCGTGGAAAAGGTCGACGCCCGCATCCGCCAGCTGATGGATGACATGCTCGAGACCATGTACGCCGCACCGGGCATCGGGCTGGCCGCACCGCAGGTGGGCGTGCTGGAGCGGGTGATCGTGGTCGACATCTCCCGGGATGAGGAAGAAGCGCAGCCGCTGCGCATGGCCAACCCGGAAGTCCTCTGGCACTCGGATGAGCTCGGCACCTACGACGAGGGCTGCCTCTCGCTGCCTGAGCACTATGCCGAGGTCGAACGGCCGAAGCAGGTGCGCGTGCGCTTCATTGACCAGGACAATGAGATCCGCGAGATGGAGGCCGACGGTCTGCTCGCCACCTGCATCCAGCACGAGATCGACCACCTCGACGGCACGCTCTTCGTTGACCACCTGAGCTCCCTCAAGCGCAACATGATCCTGCGCAAGCTCACCAAGGCGCGCAAAAGCGAGCAGCTCCCGGCCTACTCCGCCGCCTCCTAGACCAAAGAGATCGTGCAGATTCACGCGATCTACTTGGACCGCGAAGCGATTCCAATTGAACGCGATCTGCACTGAGCCGAGCGCAGAAGGGCTGTGCCTCGCGGTTGGTCGTGCTAATGAGCGGCCCATGACACCGCTTCGCCTCGCCTTTCTCGGTACCCCGGATTTTTCCGTGCCCTGCCTCGCCGCCCTGGCCGAAGCGGGACACGAGATCGCCTGCGTCTACAGCCAGCCACCGCGCCCCGCGGGCCGCGGACACAAGCTGCGCCCCTCGCCGGTGCAGCGACTGGCGGAGGAACGCGGCTGGCCGGTGCGCACACCACGCAGCCTGCGCGATCCCGAAGAACAGGCGGCCTTTGCCGCCCTCGAACTGGATGCGGCGATCGTGGTCGCCTACGGCCTCATCCTGCCGAAAGCCATACTGGAAGCGCCGCGGCTGGGCTGCATCAATGTCCACGCCTCGCTGCTGCCGCGCTGGCGCGGCGCGGCGCCGATCCAGCGGGCCATCCTCGCCGACGATCGCGAAACCGGTGTCACCATCATGCAGATGGACGAGGGGCTGGACACCGGCCCCATGCTGCTGAGCAAAAGCGTGGCCATCACCGAAAGGGACACGGGCGCCAGCCTGCACGAACGCCTGGCCGAGCTGGGCGCCGCGGCGCTTGTCGAGGCCCTGGCAGGACTGGCGGTCGGCCGGCTGCAGCCGCAGCTCCAGCCGGAGACCGGCGTCACCTACGCAGAAAAGCTTCGCCGGGAGGAAGCACAGTTGGACTGGAGCCGCCCGGCCGAGGCGCTGGCCCGGCAGGTGCGCGCCTTCACTCCTTGGCCCGGCGCCTGGTTCGAGGTCGGCGGCGAGCGCATCAAGGTGCTGGAAGCCGAGGCGGTGAGTGCCGAAGGCGCGCCGGGCCAGGTGCTGGATGACCGGCTGACGGTCGCCTGCGGCGAAGGCGCACTGCGCCTCATCCGGTTGCAGCGCGCCGGCCGCGCGCCCATGGACGCGGACGCCCTGCTCCGCGGCTTCGCCATCGCGCCGGGAACGCAGCTTTCGTGACCCGCTGGCGCCTGCTGCTGGAGTACGACGGCGGCGCCTTCGCCGGCTGGCAAAGGCAGGACACGTCCCCTTCGGTGCAGGCAGCACTGGAAGAGGCCGTCACCGCTTTCAGCGGCGAAAGCGTCCTGGTGCAGGCAGCGGGACGCACGGATTCCGGCGTCCATGCCACCGGACAGGTGGCGCACCTGGACCTGGCGCGGGAGACCTCGGCGGAGACGCTGCGCAACGCGGTCAACTTCCACCTCAAGCCACAGCCGGTGGCCATCCTGGAGGTCCGGCGCGCAGCACCCGGGTTTCATGCTCGCTTTTCCGCCATTGGGCGGCGCTATCTCTACCGCATCCTGAACCGGCGCAGCCTGCCGGTGCTCGATCGCGGACGCGTCTGGTGGGTGCCGCAGCCCCTCGATACCGAGGCGATGCAGGCCGGCGCCCAGCGGCTGCTCGGCCGGCAGGACTTCACCTCCTTCCGCGCCACGGCCTGCCAGGCGGCCTCGCCCGTCAAGACGCTGGATCGGCTGGAAGTGATGCGCGTTGGAGATGAGATCCGGATCGAGGCCGCTGCCCGATCCTTCCTGCACCATCAAGTGCGCAACCTGGTGGGCAGCCTCAAGCTGGTGGGATTGGGGCGTTGGACGCCCGACGACATCACGCGCGTGCTGGACGCGCGCGACCGCCGCCTGGCCGGCGCCACGGCGCCACCGGAAGGGCTCTATCTGACGGCTGTGGTCTATCCCGACGAAGCCGGCGGCTCGTAGTCCGGCAGTTCGGCCAGTTCGTCCTCGCTGAGCGCGGAGAGATAGTCGTCGCCCTCCTTGCGCTCCAGGAGCAACTCCTCGATGGGCACGGCCACCCGCCGCTCCCACAATCCGAGAAAACCCCCGCTTGCCGCAAGCACGGCCATGACCTTGCCGCGCTGATCGGCAAGCAGGTCGCGAATTCGGGCCAGGCGGTTGCCCTGCACGTCGGCAATGGATGCCCCGATCAGGGCGGTGGCGTGCACATCCTCCGGCAGCTCGGCATCGGCATAGTTGCCCGCCAGCGGCCGGAGCTTGGCCAGCTCCCCGGTAAGATCGAAGCTGCCGGCAAGTTCACCCGGCGCGGCCCCGGCCACCGCCGGAAGCTGCGCAGTCGAGGATGCCGTGGCGGCCTGGCCGGGCGCGGTCGCGCTGGACCCGCCGAACATCAAGGCCGCAAGGGGCAAAACGGTGCGTAATCGCGTGCGCACGTGGGGCTGCTCCTACTTGAACGCCGTCGCCAAAAAGGGGTGCTCGCTTGGGGGGATGCCGTGTCCGCATCGCGGACCGACCCGGCGAGTCCCCGCCAGAAGGACATCTACTGCCAGTAAACGCAGCAGGAGCAAGAGTCGTTTATGCGACCGGCCACAGATCAGCTATGCGGGAAAAGCATGAACCTTACTCGCGCCCCTGCAGGCGGGCGGAGCGACGCCGCAGCAGCTCCGTGGTCGCCATCAGCAGGATCGACAGAAGAATCAGCAGCGTAGCCGCCGCCGCAATCACCGGCGAGATGTTCTCGCGGATGCCCACGAACATCTGCCGCGGCAGCGTACGCTCCCCCGGGCCGGTGAGAAAGAGCGCCACCACCACCTCGTCAAAGGAGGTGACAAAGGCAAAAATGGCACCCGAAACCACACCCGGGGCAATGGTCGGCAGCACGACCTTGCGGAAGGTCAAGACCGGCGGCGCGCCCAGGCTGGCGGCAGCGCGGACCAGATTGTAGTCGAAGCCGGCCAGGGTGGCGCTGACGGTGATGACGACGAAGGGCACCGCCAGCACGGTGTGCGCCAGGGTGAGACCCAGCAGGCTGCCGGTCAGGCCCAGCGGCGCATAGAAGAAGTAGATACCGACACCGACAATGACGATGGGCACCACCATCGGCGAGATCAGCAGCGCCATCACCGCGCTCTTGGCCGGAAAGTCGGCCCGGTTCAGGCCCATGGCCGCCAGGGTGCCGAGGAAGGTGGCAAGCAGCGTGGTCGCCACCGCCACGACGATGGAGTTGCGGAAGGATAGCTGCCAGGGACCGGACGAGAAGAGTTCCTGGTACCACTGCAGGGAAAGGCCCGGCAGCGGGAAGGACAGGAAGGAGCCGGCGGAGAAGGACAGCGGCACGATCACCAGGATCGGCAGGACCAGGAAGAGCAGCACCGCCACCACGATGCCCCAGTGGGTCCAGTGCCAGATCCGTTGTTCGCGGGTGTAGGTCTGCGGCAGCGCCATCAGCCGAGCCTCATGCGTTCGACGCCCACAAGACGAATGTAGAGCCAGTAGATGATCAGCACCGCCACCAGCAGAAGCGAACCAAGCGCCGAGGCCATGCCCCAGTTGACCGTCTGGTTGGTGAAGAAGGCGATGAACCAGCTCACCATCTGGTCATTGGCGCCGCCCACCAGGGCCGGCGTGATGTAGTAGCCAATGGACAGGATGAAGACCAAGAGGCAGCCGGCGCCGATGCCCGGCGTCGTCAGCGGCAGGTAGACGCGCCTGAAGGCCGTAAAGGGATGCGCGCCCAGGCCGGTCGCCGCGCGCGGCAGCGCCGGATTGATGCCGCGCATTACCGAATAGAGCGGCAGCACCATGAAGGGCAGCAGGATATGGGTCATGGCGACGTAGACGCCGAAGCGGTTGTAGATGAGCTGCAAGGGGTCCTGGATCACTCCGGCGCCCTGCAGCGCCTGATTGATTGGCCCCTCGCGTTGCAGCAACACGATCCAGGAGGTCGTGCGCACCAGCAAAGAGGTCCAGAAGGGCAGCAGCACGAGGATCAGCAGCAGATTGCTGATCCGCGCCGGCAGGGTCGCCAGCTTGTAGGCCAGGGGATAGCCCAGCAGCAGGCAGAGCAGCGTCACCCCGATGGCGATCGTGAAGGTGCGCGCAAAGATGTCGCGATAGATCGCCTGGTCCCGAGGTGCCGCTTCCACACCGCCTTCGGCCCCCAAGCGCAGATCCATCGACGCCAGCAGATAATAGGGTGTCACCGTCGTGGAGGCACGGCGCAGCAGCAGCCAGGTTTCCGCCTCCGCCCAGTCGTCGTTGATGCCGACAAGGGTTTCGGACCAGCTGCCTTCCGGGCTGTCGGGCAGCCGTCGGGCGGTGCCCATGATCGTGGTCCTGAAGCCGGGCACCTCGGTGTTGAGCCGGCGCGCCACGCCGGCAAGCTCGCGCGCCTGCGCTGCCGCGCGCAGTTCCTCGGCAAAGAGCGCCAGGACCGACTCCTCCGGCAGCGGCGTCTCCGTAGGCTCCCACTGCTGGATCGCCGCGGCAAAGCGCGGCAGGGTCGAGGGAAGTTCGCTGTTGTCGACGCTCAGCCACATCATGCGCGCGATCGGCACGACGAAGAAGAATATCAGGAAGAGAAGCAGTGGCACCACCAGAGCGATGGCACGCAGCCGCCCGCGCCATTCGGCACGGCGCAGCCGACGCTTCAGATCGCTGCCGGTAAGCGCGGTGGCGGTCGAAACGGTCATGCCCCGGAAATGCTCCGATAGGAAAAACCGCCCGCCCTCGAGCAGCTGTGCTCTGCCAGGGCGGGCGGCGTCAGGAAGAGCGCGTTACTGCGCGATCCAGGAATTGAAGCGCTCGGTCAGGCGCTCGATGTTATCCACCCAGAACTCGGTGTCGAGCTGGGCAGTGACGGCGAGGTTGTCCGGCGCGGTCGGCAGATCCGGCAGGTCCGCTTCAGAGATGCTGTCCGCCGCGTCCACATGAGTCACACCATAGGCCACATAGTTCGGCAGCAGGGCCTGACGCTCCGGCTCACTGGCGAACTTGATAAATTCGTGCGCCTGCTCGACATGGGGGCTGCCGGTGAGGATGACCCAGTAGTCGATGGAATAGAGGCTGCCCGGGAAGACGACCTTGAAGTTGCGGCCATCGGTCTTGTTGGCCCCGGTCACGCGGCCGTTATAGGCGCTGGTCATGACCACCTCGCCGGCGGCCAGCAGCTGCAGCGGCTGCGCACCCGCTTCCCACCAGACGATCTCGTCCTTGATCTCGTCCAGCTTGGCGAAGGCACGGTCGACGCCCTCGTCGCTGGCCAGCACGTCGTAGACCTCGTCCACCGGCACGCCGTCAGCCTGCAAGGCGAACTCGAGCGCATACTGCGGGCCGCGGCGCAGGCCACGCTTGCCCGGGAAGGCTTCCAGGTCCCAGAAGTCTTCCCAACCCTCGGGGCCCTCATCCAGGCGGTCGCCATCATAGGCAAGGGCGGTGGACCAGACGATGGTGCCGGCGCCGCACTCATGCTCGGCGCCGGGAATCAGCTGACCCGACAGGCCAAGCTCATCCCAATCAAGCAGTTCATAAAGGCCTTCCTCGCAGCCGATCACCAGCTCTTCGGTCTCGACTTGCACCACGTCCCAGTCGGACGCGCCGCCTTCGACCTTGGCACGAATGGCGCCCACGCCGCCGTTCCACACATCCTCGAGCAGAGGATTGCCGGTCTCTTCCTTGTAGGGCTCGAAATAGATCTCGCGTTGGGCATCCTGATAGTTGCCGCCCCAGGAGGTGACGGTGAAATCGCGGGCTTCGGCGTTCCCGGGCACGGCCATGGCCAGGCCGAGTCCCAGCGCCGTCGCGCCGAGCGTAAGGATACGCGGAGTGGTCTTGAGCATCATCGGGGCTCCCTGAACTTATTCGCGGCATTCTTGCCTTCACAGCCCGGCTGGGCTGGGCGCGAAATCTTATCGTGCAAGACAGCTATGTCCACGGGCATGTTGCGAAAATCGCAGGTCCGCGCTCCGCGGCCGCGTGTCACGCTTCTGGGTATGCAGCTGGGTGCAGAATGCCCCCGGCGGGTGGAATGGGTCAGGTTCGCGCGCCGGTCGCCAGCGCCTCGAACCAGGCCAGGCGCGCGCGCGTTTGCGCCACTTCCAGGTCGAGCCAGGCTGTCAGGGCGCCTGCCTCACGAGCGTGGTGCTGGCGCAGGTCGAGCAGTCGGGCCAGATCGCGCTCGAAGAGCTCAACCATCATTTCGGCCTGAGTGCGCAGCTCCGCCTCCGGCAGCAGGTGAAGGAAACGCACCTTCAAGGCGATGATCAGCTTGTTGAGGTCATTGATCTGCGAGCGCAGATTGGCGCGCAGCAGCGTCTGCAGCGCTTCCTCCCCGGCCGCGGTGATGCGCAGATGCGCATTGTCCGCCAGACCCCGCCCATCCACGGCTTCCACCAGTCCCTCGACCTTCAGCAGTTCCAGCGGCTGGGCGATCAGGTCCAGCGACGGTCCCACGAGGCGCTCGGTGAAATGGCGAACGGCCGAAGCAAGTTCGGCGTAGGAGCGCTCGCTTTCGGTGAGGATGCCCAGGGCCAGCAGGCGGATCGCCTCGCTCGGCATCAAGCTGTTGTCGCGATACATGACAGAGACTCTCCCGGCTTCCGCCCTTTTGGTCCGGTGGGTGGGGTATCCCGGACAGCCTTCAAGATAGTGCGAAGCGGGAGGGCTGTCCAGTCGTTGCGAACTGCTCGCAACGACTGGACCCTTGCCAGAAAGGAAAGGCCGCTGGATCAGCCCGGCGAGAGGCCGCGCATCCGCTCGTTGCGCCGGCGCAACAGCTCCAGCACAGTCAACAGCGCGATGGAGATCAGCACCAGGATGGTCGCCACGGCCAGAATGGTGGGACTGATCTGCTCGCGAATGCCCGACCACATTTCGCGCGGAATGGTGCGCTGTTCGACACCGGCAACGAAGAGGACGATGACCACCTCGTCGAAGGAGGTGATGAAGGCGAAGAGCGCCCCAGAAATCACGCCGGGCGTGATCAACGGCAGGATGACCTTGAAGAAGGTGGTCTGCGGCGGCGCGCCGAGACTGGCCGAGGCCCGGGTCAGGGTGTGGTCGAAGCCGCTCAGCGTTGCCGTCACGGTGATGACCACGAAGGGCGTGCCCAGCGCCGTATGCGCCAGGATGACGCCGGGGAAGGTCTGGGCCAGTCCGATCTGCGAGTAGAAGAAGAACATGCCGGCCGCCGAGATGATCAACGGCACGATCATCGGGGAGATCAGCAGCCCCATGATCAGCCCGCGGAAGGGCATGTGACTGCGTGAGAGCCCCAGGGCGGCCAGCGTTCCCAGGCAAGTGGCCAGGAAGGTCGAGGCAAAGGCGATGATCACCGAGTTGCGGATCGAGGTCACCCAGGCGGAACTGTTGAAGAACTCCTCGTACCAGCGCAGGGAATAGCCCTCGGGCTGAAACGTCAGCATCTCAGTGGTGTAGCTGAAGTAGGGCTGCGCGTTGAAGGACAGCGGAATCATCACCAGGATCGGCGCGACCAGGAAGAAAAAGATCAGGCCGCAGATCACGCGATAGGAGTAGTACCAGGTCCGCTCAAGCGGCGAGGCATAGGATGGCAGGGCCATGGTGCGCTTTTCCCCCTCAGCCGAGCTTCATGTTGTCGATGCCGACGATGCGGTTGTACAGCCAGTAGAGAATCAGGACCCCGCCCAGCAGGATCGAGCCCAAGGCCGCGGCCAGACCCCAGTTCAAGGTCCGCTGCATGTGGTCGGCAATGAGATTGGAGATCAGCTGACCCGACTGGCCGCCCACCAGGGCCGGCGTGATGTAGTAGCCGATCGAGATAATGAAGACGAGAATGGCGCCCGCCCCGATGCCAGAGACGGTCTGCGGCAGATAGACCCGCACGAAGGCCACGAACGGGTTGGCGCCAAGGGAGCGCGCAGCACGCTGATAGCTGGGCGGAATCGTCTTCATCACGGAATAGAGGGGCAGCACCATGAAGGGCAGCAGGATGTGGGTCATCGCCACGATGGTGCCGATCCAGTTGTGCATCATGGTCAGGCGCCCGTCATCGCCGATCAATCCGACGGCGACGAGGATGTCATTGATCACGCCTTGTTGCTGCAGCAGGACGATCCAGGCGGTGGTGCGCACCAGCAGTGATGTCCAGAAGGGCAGCAACACCATGATCATCAAGAGATTGGAATAGCGCAGCGGCAGGGTCGCCAGCAGGTAGGCGATCGGGAAGCCGAGCAGCAAGGTCAGGACCGTGATGGCCAGACTGAGCGCCAGCGTACGCATGAACAGGGCGACATAGATGCGCTGGTTTTCCGGCTGCATGGCGACCGAGCCATCGTCGGCATAGCGCATGTCCACAGCGGAGAGATAGTAGCTGGCCGTATAGGGGCGTCCCTCGCGCTTGATCAGGCGCCAGGTTTCCACGTCGCCCCAGCGTTGGTGCGCGTCCAGCAGCGCTTCCTTGTAGGGCGGCTCGAGGGAGTCGGCGTTGCGGGCAGTCCGGGAAAAGAGACTGCGCGCGCCGCTCATCTCGTAGTTCAGGCGGATGCCCACCTGCCCGATGGACCGGTTCTCCTGGCCAACGCGCAGGTCCTCCACCATCGCGGCGAAGGCTTCTTCGGGTGGCAGCTCCTCGCCGTCCCAATCTTCGAGGGCCGCTAGGGTGTTCGGCAGGGTGTTGACGATCGCCGGGTTGTCGACGCTGCGCCACAACATGTCGCCGATCGGGGCGATGAAGGTCAGTAGAATGAAGGCAAGCAACGGCACGACCAGCATGAAGGCCGTGATCTTGCGCCGCCTTTCAGCACGCCGCAGGCTGGTTTTCAGCGGCACACCGTCCGCCGTCACCATGGGTCCGCTGTGTGCTTGCGCCTGTGCCATTCAACCACTCTCCCCCGATCCACCTTGCTGCCGTACGACGCGAGCAGCCCGAGTTGGGCGAGCGCGATCGTACGGGCGGTGAGGGAGCGCGCCCCTAAGGACGCGCTCCCCCGACCTCAACCGTTGAGCTTACTGGAGCATCCAGTTGTTGAAGCGCTCACGCAGCTCGTCGCCATAGTCCGTCCAGAAGTCGTTGTTCAGGAGGATCGGCGTCTCGTAGTTATCGGGATGGGTCGGCATGTGCGGGCCCATGTCGATGCCGAGATCGGCGTGTTCACTGACCAGTTCGGCCGAGGACGCACGGGCCGGGCCGTAGGAAATGAACTTGGCCTGATCGGCAAGGCGCTGGGTGTCGGTCGCCCAGTAGAGGTACTCCATCACGACATCGACGTTGCTGGCGCCTTCCGGCACCACCCAGCCATCCCACTCGACGATCTGACCGTCCCAGATGATCGAGAAGGGCTGGCCTTCGACTTCCGCCGCGTTGAACATGCGACCGTTATAGCCGGTGGCGAAAGCCACTTCCTTGTCGGCCAGCAGCTGCGGCGCCTGCGCACCCTCACTCCAGAAGACAAGGTGCTCCTTGATGGTGTCGAGCTTGGCGAAGGCGCGCTCCACGCCCTCCTGAGTCTCGAGCGTGTCGTAGATCTCATCGATGGCGACACCATCAGCGTAGAGCGCCCACTCGAGATTCGCAGCGGGGCGGTTCTGAATGGCGCGACGGCCCGGGAAGTTATCAGCATCGAAGAAGTCTTCGATGGTGTTCGGCTGCTTGTCTTCCGGGAACATCTCGTTGTTGAAGGTCATCACCGTCGAATAGACGATCTGGGGAATGAAGCATTCGCCCAGGGAGCCCGGCAGGTAGTCCTCGGAAGCCGGCGTGCCATCCGGCGCGGCGGCCAGAATCTCGTCATGGTCGATGGGCATGATCAGCCCTTCGTCACAGGCGAGCTGCGCGTCGGAGGGCAGCATGTCCACCAGGTCCCAGGTGACGTTGCCTGCCTGGGACTGGGCCCGCAGACCGGCCAGGGCGTTGGCGGAGCTGTCATCGTTGATGATGTTGATGTCGGGATTGAGCTCCATGTAGGGCTCGTGATAGGCGCGCACCTGACTTTCGGTGTAGGCGCCACCCCAGGATACCACAGTGATGTCGGTTGCCTGGGCATCCCCGGCGTTGGCGACGCCCAGCAGGGCGCCGGCCGCGAGGGCGGTTGTGGTGAGTGCAAGTTTCTTCATCTGAAAGCCTCCTTCGGTTTTCTGTAATCCCCCGGCACTGCGGCCGGTTCGTTGTTTGGGCCCTCTTGCCGTCAACTGGCGTCGAGGGCGCGACAATCCTCCATCGCCCAACCCACCTGGACAGTCTCGCCCCTGCCAATGCTGGCGTGGGCATGGGCGTTGGGAATCTTGACGATGAACTCGTCGGTGCCGCACAGGCTGACGCGGGTGCGGATATGATCGCCGAGATAGATCAGCTCCTCGACGCGCGCTTCGAACACGTTCGGGTACTTGCCTTCCGGCGGCGCGATGGCGACGCGCTCGGGACGCAGGGACAGCGTGCTACGGTCGCCCACCTTGTCCACATTGACCTTGAGGGCGTGGATGATGGAGCCGTCATCGAGCTGCACCTTGCAGTCATTGCCCTTGATCTCAACCACCTTGCCGTGGAGCTGATTGTTCTCGCCGATGAAGGCGGCAACAAAGGCGTTGAGCGGGCGCTCGTAGAGGTCGGGCGGTGGCGCCAGCTGCTGGATCACCCCGTCGTCGAACACGGCAATGCGGTTCGACATGGTCAGCGCCTCGGACTGGTCGTGGGTCACGTAGACCACGGTCACGCCCAGGCTCTCGTGGATGTGCTTGATTTCGTATTGCATCTGCTCGCGCAGGTTCTTGTCCAGCGCGCCCAGTGGCTCGTCCATCAGCACCAGGTCGGGGTCGAAGACCAGCGCACGCGCCACGGCCACACGCTGCTGCTGACCGCCGGAGAGCTGCGCCGGCCGGCGATTGCCCAGATGGCCCAGCTGCACCATGTCGAGGGCGCGCTGCACCTTCTGCTCGGTCTCCGCCTTGGAGATTTTGCGCACCTGAAGGGGAAAAGCCAGGTTCTCCGCCACGGTCATGTGTGGGAAAAGCGCGTAGTTCTGGAAGACCATCCCGATGCCGCGCTTGTGTGGCGCGACCTTGTTGATGCCCCGCCCGTTCAGCATGATCTCGCCGCTGGTTGCCGTTTCGAAGCCGGCGAGCATCATCAGACAGGTGGTCTTGCCCGAGCCGGAGGGGCCGAGCATAGTCACGAACTCGCCCTTGGCGATATCGAGATTGAGGTTCTTAACGACCAGCGTCTCGCCGTCGTAGCTCTTCTGGACGTTAATGAAACGAACGAAGGCGTCGTTGGACTCGCTCATGTTTTCCCCTGTCGTTCACTCTTGCGAGCGGCTTGTCTCTTGTCAGCACTGGATCGGCGGCCGGGCACAGTCCGCGCAGAACGCGCAAACTGAAGAAGAACCCCCGGTTCAGAATGATTGCGGCACTGCCGTGGGATGGCAGCATTCTTGATACGGACGGTCTGTTTGCCGGCGAGGACAAAAGCTGCTGGCGAAGCAGCCAGTCCGGCGGGAGCGAAACCCATCATGAGTTGCGGCGCACGGTCCCGTCAGCTTGCCCAGGCGGGCAGTCCCTTGGCGACAGCCACCCCGTCGCCTGACAACTCTGCACCCCGTTTCAACACCATCCCCGTTCCGGCCACTGTTTTTGTTCCTCGGGTCGCTCACGGCCCAGCACACCTGCGCAGCATGCAGTGAGCCCCGCTTTCAGTGAATGGATCCTATGCTATCCTTGCATGGATTTCGAGTCTTTTCGGACTCTTTCCCGCCACTTTTCGCCTGTGAGTTGGGGAGGCACCCGTCGCGAGCCTGCGCCGATCAGACGTTATACGGCAATTGAAGGTAATCCCAGGTTTCGCAAACCGCCTCGATGAGGGCCGCGATCTCCGCGTCCTGATGCAGCGGCGAGGGTGTCAATCGCAGGCGTTCGGCGCCGCGCGCCACCGTCGGATAGTTGATCGGCTGCACGTAGAGGCCGTGGGCGTTGAGCAGCCGGTCGCTGGCAGCACGACACAACTCCGGATCGCGCACCATGAGCGGAACGATGTGGCTTGGCCCAGGCAGGACCGGCAGTCCGCGGACCGCAAACCCTTCCTTGACCGCGCTGACCGCCGCGCGGTGCCGCGCGCGCAGATCGCTCGCATCCTGCAACAGGCGAACGCTCTCCAGCGCCCCCGCCGCAATGGCCGGCGGCAAGGCTGTTGTGAAGATGAAGCCGCTGGCAAAGGAGCGCACGAAGTCGACCAGTGCAGAGGAGGCTGCGACATAGCCGCCGATGAGACCCACCGCCTTGCCGAGCGTCGCCTGCACCACGTCCAGCCGGTCCAGCAGGCCGTCACGCTCGGCCACGCCCGCCCCGGTTTCTCCATAGAGCCCGACGGCATGAACCTCATCCAGGTAGGTGAGCGCCCCGGCCGCTTTGGCAACCTCGCAGAGTTCGGCGATGGGGGCGATGTCGCCATCCATGGAATAGACCGACTCGAAGGCCACGATCTTCGGGCGTTCCGGCGCAATGCCCGCCAGCCGACGCGCCAGATCCTCAGGATCGCTGTGGCGAAAGATCTGCTTTTCCGCCCGCGAGTGCCGGATGCCCTCGATCATCGAGGCGTGGTTCTGCTCGTCGGACAGGACCACACAGTCCGGCAGCTTGGCCGCAAGCGTGCCCAGGGTCGCCCAGTTCGCCACATAGCCGGAGGTGAAGAGCAGCGCCGCTTCCTTGCGGTGCCAACCGGCCAGGGCCTGCTCCAGGAGCACGTGATAGTGATTGGTGCCTGAAATGTTGCGCGTGCCGCCCGCACCGGCGCCGCAGCGATCGACCGCTTCGCGCATGGCCGCCAGGACCCGGGGGTGCTGGCCCATGCCGAGATAGTCGTTGGAGCACCAGACGGTGACCGGCGTCTGCGTTCCATCGGCATGGCGAATGGCACGGGGAAAGTCGCCGGCGCGACGTTCCAGGTCCGCGAAAACACGATAACGGCCCTCGCGCTTGAGGGCCGTCAGGGCATCGCCGAAGAAGGCTTCATAATTCATGGGGGCAAGCTGCCGCGCAAGCACAGGGAACGCAAGTCAGGGAAACCTGCAGGCCGGGAAGCCCCCCTTCCCGGCCTGCATAAGTCTGCCGTGTTTTACTCGGCGGCGGCGCTGCGGCTCTGCACCCACTGCAGGGTGTCGTCCAGAGCCTGGCCGAAACGCTCCAGCAACTGATCGATCTCCTGCTCGCTGATGATCAGCGGCGGGCAGAAGGCGATGGCGTCGCCGAGGTTGCGCAGGATCAGACCGTGCTCCTGGCAGCGCTCGAAGAGATGCAGGCCGACGGAGCCCACCGGCTCGAAACCGGCCTTGGTCTTCTTGTCGGACACCAGCTCGATGGCGGCGATCAGGCCGACGCCACGCACCTCACCTACCAGCGGGTGGTCGGCGAAACGGCGCAGGCCCTCCTGGAAGCGCGGGGCCACGGCCGCGGCATGCTCGATCAGCTTGCGCTCCTCGATGATCTTGATGTTCTCGAGCCCGACGGCCGTGGCCACCGGATGCGCACTGGTGGTGTAGCCGTGGCCGAAGGTGCCAAGCTCCTTCGTGTAGTCCGCGACGCCCTGGTAGATCTCGTCGGTGATCATGATCGCGGCCAGCGGCATGTAGGAGCTGGTGAGCTGCTTCGAGGTCACCAGCACGTCGGGCTTGATGTCATAGGTCTGGCAAGCCCAGAGGTTGCCGGTCCGCCCGAAGCCGTTGATGACCTCGTCGGCCACCAGCAGGATGTCGTACTTGCGCAGCACCTTCTGGACCTTCTCCCAGTACGTGCGCGGCGGCACGATGACGCCGCCGGCGCCCATCACCGGTTCGCCGATGAAGGCGGCGATGGTCTCGGGCCCCTCACGCAGGATCAGATCCTCGAGCTGGCCGGCCAGGCGGCTGGCGAACTCCTCCTCGCTCTCACCTTCCCAGGCGAAGCGGTAGTGGTGCGGGCAGGCCGTGTGCACGAAGCGATCCAGCGGCAGGTCGAAACCCTTCTGGTTCGCCGGCAGGCCGGTCAGGCTCGCAGAGGCCAGGGTGATGCCGTGGTAGGCCTTGATCCGGCTGATGAACTTCTTCTTCTCCGGACGGCCCTTCGCGTTGTTGTAGAACCAGAGCAGCTTGATGACGGTGTCGTTGGCCTCCGAACCGGAGTTCGTGAAGAACACCTTGGAGAAGTCGCGCGGCGCGATCTCGAGCAGCTTCTCGGCCAGCAGGATAGAGGGCTCGTGCGACTTGTGAGCGAAGGAGTGGTAGTAGGGCAGCTGCTGCATCTGCTTTGCCGCGGCGTCCACCAGGCGCTGCTCGCCAAAGCCCACGGCCACGCTCCAGAGGCCGGCCAGCCCCTCGATGTATTCCTTGCCCTGGTCGTCATAGACATGCACGCCCTCGCCACGCCCGATGATCATCGGGCCGGTCTCCTCGTGGCGGCGGGCATTGGTGTAGGGGTGCAGGACGTAGGCGATGTCCTTGGCGGCGGGGGAATTCGGGCGCACGGCCATAACGGGCTCCAGCTTCAGATGTCGGATGTCGACGGTTTCATTCCGTGGTTTAGAAGCTATACCCGTGCCGGGATCGCACTCAAGCGATTAGCGGAACGACAGAAGGAAGCTATGCACATGACGAGACTCTGCATTGCGGGCGCCACAGGCTGGACCGGCCGGGCGATTGCCAGCGCCGCCCTGGCGGCCTCCGATTTTCAGGTGACCGGCGCCGTGGCGCGCAACGCGGCGGGCGAGGATCTGGGCACGGTGGTGGGCCGCAAGCCCGCCGACGTTCGGATCAGTGCCTCGGTGGAAGAGGCCCTGGATGCGGCGCCGGCCGACGTGCTGATCGACTACACCCACCCCTCGGTGGTGAAGGCCAATGCTCTCGCCGCGCTGGAGCGGGGCACGGCCGTGGTGATCGGCACCTCGGGCCTTACCGCCGACGACTACACCGAACTGGATGCCGCAGCACGCAAGGCCGGCAAGGGCGTGGTGGCCTCGGGCAACTTCGCCATCACGGCGGCCCTGCTCTCCCACTTCGCGATGATCGCCGCGCGCCACATCCCGCACTTCGAGGTGATCGACTACGCCAAGGCCGCCAAGCCCGATTCCCCCAGCGGCACCGCGCGCGAGCTGGCCGAGCGCCTGGGCGACGTGCGCAAGCCCCAGCTCGACTATCCGATCGAGGAGATCATCGGCCCGTCGGAGACCCGCGGCGGTTCAGTCAACGGCGTTCAGGTGCACGCCGTGCGCCTGCCCAGCTACACCGCCTCGGTGGATGCCCTCTTCACCGTTCCCGGCGCACGGCTGGTCTTGAAGCACGACGCCGGCACCGATGCCTCGGTCTATGCCGACGGCACCCTGCTGGCGGCCCGCAAGGTCTCCGGCGTCACCGGCCTGATCCGCGGCCTCGACCGACTGATCTTCGATCAGGCCTGAGTTGACTCGCTACGGGACGGCTTCCGGCAACAAGAGACCTATAGCCGGATGCCGCCCGGCAGCGGGGTGAAGCGCACTTCGAGAACCCGCCTGCTGTGCAGGCGACCCTCGGCGTCGCGCTCCACCACCGTCAGCCACTGTTGGCCGTCCGGCTGGCCCACCGGGGCCACCAAGCGCCCGCCCGGGGCCAGCTGCGCGGTCAGCATCGGCGGGATGTCGGGGATCGCCAGGCGCACGACGATGGCATCGAAGCGCCGCACGCGCTCCGGCCAGCCGTAGTAGCCGTCGCCTTCTCGCAGGTCGATGGCGTCGTAGCCCAACTCATCGAACATCTCCTGGGCATAGGCCGCGATCTCCGCCTCGTACTCCATCGCCCGCACCGACTGGTCCATCTCCGCCAGCAAGGCGGTGAGGTAGCCCGCACCCACGCCCACCACCAGGGCCTCTTGCGCCGGCTCCAGGGCCGCCAGATGCAGCATCAGGGCCACGATGTAGGGCTGGGAGACGGTGGCGCCCGGCAGCACCGGCAAGGGCGTGTCCATATAGGCCGCCGGCTGCAGGGCATCGGGCAGGAAGGCATGGCGCGGCACCCGACGCATCGCCTGCAGCACGTCGGTGTTCAGGCGCGGCTCGCCGGTTTCCGACGCAGCGATCCGGGCCTGGAACTGGAGCGCCGCCACCATGGCCTCGCGCTCCGCCTCCCGCTCAGGCGCCTGGGCGATCGAGGTGCTGCCGGCCAGGACCAGCAACAGGACGAGCAGGAAACGCGGCAGCAGGGACGCCATGAGCACACTCCGCTGGGACCGCTCCACTATGGCGCAAAGACGGCTATGTCGCAAAGATGGCCCGGCGCCCAGGCCCCAGGGCGCGCCGACTTGCAGATGCCAGCGTCCACCCCACGTAAAATGCCCGATTCAAACAGTAGGAAGACGACGTTTTGTACAAGCTTCCGATCGCCACCGCCACTTTCGCCCTGGCACTTGGTTTTGTGGCCCCGGCCCTGGCCGATCCGCCGCCGCCGACCGATGCCATGCCGCTGTCGCAGATACTCGAGACCCTGGAGCAGGAGTCCGGTTTCAGCCACTTCGAGGATATCGAGTGGGATGACGGCGTCTGGGAAATCGAGTATCGCACCGACGACAATCGTGAGGTGCGCGTCGACATCGACCCGGTGAGCGGCGAGGCCCGCTGAGCGGATAGGACTCCAGCCTTCGCCGCCGCTCAAGCGGCGAAGGTCACCCGCCCGCGCATGCAGAGCCCGCTATCAGGTCCCGTCACCCAGAGGTCAGCCCCCTCTTCATCAGGCTGACCGCCCACGGCGATGACCTCACCGCAGAAGACGGGGCGCAGCGCGCGAAAGCGGAAGGTCGTCAAATGCCGCTCCGGTGCTTTGCGCCGTGCCAGATCCACCATCAAGGTGGCCAGCAAGGGACCATGCACGATCAGGCCTGGATAGCCCTCGGTGCCGGTCACATAGGGTTGGTCGTAGTGGATGCGATGGCCGTTGAAGGTCAGTGCCGAATAGCGGAACAGCAGCACGGGATCCGGCTGCAGGCTGCGGTGCCAGGCCCCCTCGGGCGCCGGCTCGCCCGGACCGCTTGCCGCGGCCTGGACCTCTGCCGGGGCCTCGCGATAAACGATGTCGTGCTCTTCCTCCAGGGCCGGTCCCTCCGGGCCCTCCAGCACATGACGCAGCGTGACGAACACCAGTGGCCCGGAGCGGCCCTGCTTCTCCTCGATGGCGGCAATGGTGGAGTGGCGCCGCACCTCGCTGTCGAGCCGCAGCGGCGCCCGCCAGGTCAGGCGGCTGCCGGCCCACATCCGCCGCGGCAGGTCCACGGGGGGCAGGAAACCGCCCTTCTCGGCGTGGCCATCCTCACCCAGTCGCGACAGCGCGGCATAGTCCCAGAAGTAGGCCCAGTGCCAGAGTTCCGGCAGCGCCTGGCCCGGCGCGCAGGGCGGGTCGCGGCTTTCCAGCGTGACGCGCAGGGCCTCGGCGCGCGCCACCTCCAGGCGCTCCTTGCGCGTTTCACTCCGCCCGATCCAGTCCGTGATCTCCTGCACGCACGCCTCCGCCGCTTCAGTCCGGCGCCGGCGCGTTCGCCTTGCGCACGCGGGCCGGCAATGGAACCCTTGTGGTGATAGCCGGAGTGTAACCCATGGCAGCGCTGCGCCAACGCAAACATCTCGAGGTGCTGACCTCGCTGCTGGACCCCGGCGGCAAGAGCGCCCTGGACATCGGCTGCGGCGACGGCAGCCTCCTGCGCGCGCTCTTGCGCCGCGGGCTGCGCGAGGGCATCGGCCTCGAAGCGGCATTGCCCCAGCTCGAGCGCGCCCTGGCGGGCGAGCCGCACGAGGGCTTGCGTTTCATGGCCGGACGCGGCGAGGCCCTGGCCTTCCCGGCCGCGCGCTTCGATCTGCTGCTCTACTTCAACGCCCTGCATCACCTGCACCTCGATGCCATGGCGCAGGCCCTTCTGGAGGCGCGCCGTGTGCTGCGGCCGGACGGCCTGCTCTACGTGGCCGAGCCGCTGGCCGAAGGGGCGCATTTCACCCTGGCACAGCCGATCGACGACGAAACCGAGGTACGGCGCGTCGCCTACGCGCGGCTGCGCGGCGCTGTGGGAGAAAGCTTCGACGAACTTTGCGAGCTACGCTACGACGCGCCGGTGCGCTACGGCGGCTTCGCTGACTTCCGCGAGAAGATGGAGGCCGTCGACCCCAGCCGGCAGCGGCTGTTTCAGGAGCGGGAGGAGAGCATGCGCGCAGCCTTCGAGGCTTTGGGCGAACGCGACGACAAGGGCTATCGCTTCAGCCAGCCCATGCGCGTCAACCTGCTGCGACCGTGTGCGTGACGCTATGAGCCTGCACTACGCCTCCCCCCTGCATCACCCGGACGACCCGGGCGGCTTGATCGGCGAAGCCTTCGCCATGGGCGCGGACTTCCCCGGCCCGGCCGAAGACCTCTTCCTCGCCTGGAGTCTGCGACTGCCGGTCGGCGGCGACAGCGCGGCAGCGGCCGCACGCCTGCTGCAGCGCTACGCTTCCACTGACGGCGAAACTCCCGCCGATGCTTGCGGCCGCCTGGCCGAACTGCTGCGCCAGGCTGCCCAAAGCGGGCCGCTGCCAACCGGCCGCCGGCGTGGCCGACGCGCGCGACACAGGGCAAATCTCACGCAGGGCTCTGATTGAGGGCCTCGAAACGGGCCAGATAGGCCGCTTTCGCCTCGCCGGGCGGCAGGGGCTGCAAGGGAAACTGGGTGCGATCGAGACTGAGACCGCGCGGGCGCTTGAAGAGGCGCCGGGCCTCCTGTTCGCCGAACCCGGCGAGCTGCGTCGCTTCCAGATAGGCGGCGGCGTGATCGCAGCGCTTGATCAGGCGCACGACCGTCGCCGGCAAGCTGGCCGGCAGGGAAAAGCGCAGCAGGATCGCCGAGAAAAGCCGTTGCTCCAGCGCCTTGTAATCCAGTCCGACAGCCGCCTTGAAGGGCGAGATCAAATCGCCCACCACATACTCCGGCGCGTCGTGCAGCAGCGCTGCCAGGCGCCACGGCAGCGGCAGTCCCGGCGACAAGCGAACCGCCAATTCCTCCACCAGCAGGCAGTGCTGCGCCACGGAGAAGGCCCAGTCGCCCTCGGTCTGCCCGTTCCAGCGCGCCACCCGCGACAGCCCATGGGCGATGTCCTCGATCTCCACGTCGAGCGGCGAGGGATCGAGCAGGTCGAGGCGACGCCCCGAAAGCATGCGTTGCCAGGCACGCGGCGCGGCTTCGGCCACAGGCAGGTCCTTTCATAAGCTGGTTGGTTGCCGGCAGGCGCCTCTGCCGCTCAAGCCGCCGTGCGCGGCGAAACCTCTTCTTCGATCCTTTTGCGCAGGTCGCGCTCTGCGACATCCAGTTCATAGCGCGCCTGCAGAGTCAGCCAAAACTCCGGTGTGGTGCCGAAGTAGCGCGCGAGACGCAAGGCCGTGTCGGTCGTAATCGCCCGGCGTCCGCGCACGATATCGCTGGCGCGCGAGCGGGGTACCCTGATTGCATTGGCCAGTTCGTAGGCCGTCACCTTAATCGGGACCAGGAAGTCATCGCGCAGGATCTCGCCGGGATGAACCGGCGGCAACCGATGCCCCGTCGCAACGTCGGAGACATCCACGACGCCCTTGTCCACATCCTCACGCTTGATGCTCATTGCCTTTATCATTCTAGCCACCACGCTTTACTGTGGAAATTCTGCTTGACCGATATATGTTACCGTAACCTCACTCCGTGCATCTATTTGAAATTCTTCGAATAGCGCCCGTTCGTCATCAGCATACACACCAACAACCAGTTTATAACCGTCGTTTGGCAGCAATTTTATTTCATTCTTGCTATTGGTTCCTGGCACAACAAACCCGCCACCATCATATGTTTTGGATATATGTTTAATTGTTTGTGCTGTTGATTCATATATGTAATATGGGATGTTGTTGGTTATTCCAGAACCCAATTCAAAATATGATATCATACCAGGAGAAATATCCACAGACGTCTCTCCTGACTCTGTTTTTAGATAGTGGTTCGGCAAACTATCCGGCATCGAAATGTAATTAATAATTACTTTAACATTTTTCACGGATTTTGTGTTGCTTATATTTTCTATTCCGATGAGATATTTCACAAATCTGATAGTTTTATCGCTTTCCTCCGAACAGTATACCATACACTCCTTTTTGTTCATGCTTACTTTATTCGGCAGATTTACTTCATTGGGAAAACTAATGCGCAAAGGCCCGCGCCAAGATCTCCACCAGGGACGAACGAGCGGCCGTATGTCAATCCAGACAATCCATAACAATGCCGCTGCGAGCAACAACCACATAACGGTTTCGCGTTGGGGAAGGATGTTGCCCCATTCGTACCCATAAGCGATTGGCCAATCTCTAATGTTTGGCCAAAACCACAGTATTCCCAACACGCTCATCATTATTGACAACGAGCGCCAGCTTGCCTTTAATACCTTAAACAAACCACTTATCCTCATAATTTACTTTTTACTTTGTTATTGGTGACCGTTAATCATTTTACTGTTTTGTCCATAAACCACCAAACATTTGGTTACTCTTCGGTCTTTTATGAGCAATATTGACAAAAATTAGAACCGACAAACCGCCTTATTTTACATGTGTCTTCGTTTTTCCATATCGTTCGCCTCAAGAGTGACCAAGCACTCGTCGCTGCCATGACCCTCATCGGGTTTACATAATGAGATTCCGGGGCTCAATAAGGTCGCTGTAAATTAGGCTCTACCTACCATAACAGGTTTGTCCCAGCCCCACAGCAGCCCCCTCGCCACCAACCCGCCCATCTGTTAGAGGCAAAGGGAAACCATTATAGGTGAAGCGTGGCATGAGTCAGCAATCGCAGTTCGGGCCGAAGGACATCTCGCGCGGGATCCTCACGATCTGCGCCGGCGTGGCCTTCCTGGTACTGAACGACGCGATCGCGAAGCTGCTCACCGAGCGCTACGACCCGGTCCAGATCATCTTCCTGCGCAATCTGATCGGCATACCAATGATTGTGGCCGTGGCCGTGGCGCTGCGTGGGCGGCGGGTGCTGCGCACCCGGCACCTGGGCCTGCACGCCTTGCGCGGCACTCTCATGATGGCGGGGGCCTATCTCTACTTCACCAGTCTCAGCTTCCTGCCCCTGGCCGAAGCGACGGCACTGATCTTCGCGGCGCCGATCTTCATCACCGCGCTGTCGGTTCCGCTGCTCGGCGAGGCGGTGGGCTGGCGGCGCTGGGGGGCGGTGCTGCTCGGCTTCATCGGCGTGCTCATCATCGTCCAGCCCGGCGGCGAGGCCTTCCAGGCCGCCTCGCTCCTGCCGGTGGCCGCTGCCTTTCTCTATGCCATCTTCATGATGAGCGCGCGCTGGCTCGGGCCCGGCGAGAGCATGTGGACCATGATGCTCTACGTCGTGCTCTTCCCGATGATCTACTCGGCGCCCTTCGCGCTCCAGGCCTGGGAGCTGGTGCACACGCCGGATCTCTGGTTCTTCCTGGCGATCGCGGTTTGCGGCAATCTGGGGATCACCCTGATCGGCCAGGCCTTCCGCAGCGCGCCGGCGGCGGTGGTGGCGCCCTTCGACTACACGGCCCTGATCTGGGCCACCGGACTCGGCTGGCTGATCTGGGGCGACATTCCGCAGTCCTGGACCATCGTCGGCGCGCTGGTGATCATGGCCAGCGGCATCATCATCGTGCTGCGCGAGGCGGCGCAGGATAAGCGATAGGTCACCAAAGCCGCTTCGATCAGCCGGCCATGGTGAAAAGCATGTCACAATGGACCGGTGCATCTCGTCATGGGATCAGTGATTGGAAATCCCGAGATGAAGGAGCGATGCATGTCCCCACGAATCGATGCCTTTGCGGTGGCCCCCGAGCTTATTCAGGCCATGATCGACATGGAGGTGCGGCTGCGAGAAGCCGGCCTCGAGTCCAGCCTCAGGCACCTCGTCAAGACACGCGCATCCCAGATCAATGGCTGTGCCTATTGCATCCACATGCACACGCGCGAGGCCCGCTCGGAAGGCGAGAGCGAGGAAAGGCTCTATCTGCTCAATGCCTGGCGTGAGTCACCGCTCTACAGTGAGCGGGAACGGGCCGCTTTGGCCTGGACCGAAGCGCTCACGCGGATCGAGAAGACAGGTGCGCCCGATGCGGACTACGAGGCGTTGCTAGAGCGTTTCTCGAAGGAGGAGGCCGTGGCCCTCACGCTGGTCATCACCACCATCAACGCGTGGAATCGCATTGCCATCGGCTTCCGATCGGTTCATCCGGCGGGAACGGGCGCGGCTTGAGGTGACCACAGAAGCCTTTGTTAGGGAGCGGTCCAGCCTGTTCGGGCTGGCCTACAGAATGCTGGGCTCGGTGGCTGAGGCAGAGGACATACTGCAGGAGGCCTTCCTGCGCTGGCAGGGAGCGAATCACGCAGAGGTGAACAACGTCCGCGCCTTCCTGAGGAAGATCGTGACACGTCTTTGCCTCGATCACCTGAAGTCGGCGCGGGCACGGCGCGAACACTATGTCGGCGCCTGGTTGCCGGAGCCGCTGATCGACGAGAGTCCAGCGCCGGATGACCTGGCGCAGGACTTGTCATTTGCGCTGCTGCTGGCGCTGGAACGCCTCTCCCCGCTCGAGCGCGCCGTCTTCCTCTTGCACGATGTCTTCGAAACGGATTTCGCGGAGATCGCCTCCCTGCTTGGGCGCAGAGAAGCCGCCTGTCGCCAGCTCGCTGCGCGGGCACGGGCCAATATCCGCCGGCAAAGACCGCGCTTTTCCGTTCCAGCTGAGCAAGCAAGGGCCTTCGCGACGGCCTTCGACAGGGCCTCGCGAGAGGGTGACCTGGCCGTGCTCCACTCTCTTCTGGCGCAGGACGTCGTGCTCTACACCGATGGTGGCGGCCGGCGTGCCGCGGCACTCAACCCCATCTTCGGCCGCGACAAGGTCTGCCGCTTTTACCTGGGGCTGGTCCGCAAGGGCCTGACGGCGCCCCCGCTGACCCGCCGCTTCGGCTGGGTCAACGGGCAGCCCGGGTTGGTGACACTGGAACGTGACGGCCTACCGCAAGCCATCGGCCTTGAGATCGACGACAGCGCAATTCGGGCCCTCTACGTCATTCGCAATCCAGAAAAATTGCGGCATATAGCCGTGGGCGAAACCACCGACGGCTGAGGTGCCCGGCCACGACCCTGCCGCGGCGCGACCCTGCGCTCTGGCGGAAGGAGCGAAGCCTGCGTACAAGGGACTCGAGAGGCGTTCGCAGTCCCGGAGCCGCGATATTGGGCAGTTCGTGGCGGCAGCAGGTCCATGCGCCTCGGCAACGCTGGGGAAGCACTGGCATGTCCCGCAGGATCTACAATCTCCCGCCCCTGACCACGCTCAGTGTCTTCGAGGCGGCGGCGCGCCATCTCAGCTTCAAGAACGCCGCGGCCGAGCTCAACGTCACCCCCGCAGCGGTCAGTCACCAGATCAAGGCCTTGGAGGACCATCTCGGCGCGCCCTTGTTTCTGCGCCGCCACCGCGGCGTTGAGCTGACCGAAGAGGGCAGCCGGCTCTTCGCCACCCTGGCGGAGAGCTTCGTGCGTCTCTCCCACACCCTGCGGGAGATCCGCCAGCGCGGCGAGGGCGCGCGGGTGACGATGGGCACCACCTCCGCCGTCGCCAGCCTCTGGACGACCAAAATCCTGGCCGACTTCTGGCGCCAACACCCGGAGGTGACCGTCGATCAGCTGGTCTCGGACACGAGTTTCGGCAACACGGGCGAACTCGACATGTTCATCCGCTACGGCCCCGACGCCAATCCGCTCTGGGACCAGCATCCGCTCTACCAGGACACCCTGGTGCCGCTGGCAAGCCCGGAGGTGGCGCAAGGCCTGCAGTCGCCCAGCCTAGAGGAGCTCGCCGCCCAGCGCCTGATCTACCTCGAGTCCCACGACCAGAGCTGGACCCGCTGGAGCGATTGGTTCGAGGCGCTGAACTGCCGGCTGCCGCAGCAGCGCGCGCTGCGAGTCAACAACTACATGATCGGGCTCTATGCGGCGATGGACGGCCTCGGTCTGGTGCTCGGTTGGCGGCGACTGGTGGACCCCATGATTCGCCGAGGGGAGCTGGTGGTGATCAGCAATTACAGCGTACCGGCACCCCAGTGGTTCTACCTCGTCACCCGACCGGACGAAGGCCTTTCCGACGCCGGACGCACACTCCGGGACTGGATCATCGCCACGCTGGGGGACGACGCCAGCGAGGGGTGATCACAGGTCCAGCACCAGGCGCGGCGAGCGCGCCCGGGAAACGCAGGCACACATGAAGGCGTTTGCCGCCTGATCATCGGGAGAGAGCACGCCGTCACGGTGCTCCACCTCGCCCTCCAGCACATCGACGATGCAGGTGCCGCAGAGCCCTTCGCAGCAGGCGGACTCGACTTCCAGGCCACCTCGGCGCAAGGCGTCCAGCAGGCTTTCATCGCGCCCCACCTGCAGGACACCGCCGCTGCGCGCCAGTTCGACCTCGAACGCCACCGTGTCGTCGGCGGCAAAGTCGGCCGCTGCCGCAAAACGCTCGAAATGGATGGCGCCGCCACGCAGGACGCGCCCGGCATCGAAGACTGCCTGCAGCAGGCCCTCCGGGCCGCAGACATAGACGTCGCTGCCCGCCGGCAGGCGCTGCAGCAGTGCGGTAAGATCGATGCGCCCCTGTTCCGCACTGCAATGCAGGTGATAGCGCTCATCCAAACCCAGCCCGCAGAAGGCGGGATCGAAAGCGGCCTCCTCCCGCCGGCGCGCCAGGTAGTGGACCTGGAAGTCGGCCCGGGCCATCTGCAATGACCGCGCCATGGGAAGGATCGGCGTGGCGCCGATGCCCGCGGCCAGCAGCGTGATGTGCCGATCCATCTCGCCCAGGCTGAAATGATTTCGAGGCTCCCCGATCTCGACCAGGGCTCCCGGCGCAAGCGCATGCACCGCGCGTGAGCCGCCACGGCCCTCGGCTTCCCGCTTGACCGCAACGTTGAACCAGCGCCCGGCCGGATCCCAGTCCCAGACCGAGTATTGCCGCACCAGGCCCTCCGGCAGGGCGAGGTCGATATGGGCTCCCGCCGCCAGGCCGCTCAGCGGGCGCTCGCACATCTCGAAGCGAAGGTCCGTGATCTCGTCGGTGAGAGGCGTTTTCGCGAGCAATCGGGCCGGGTCTGTCGGCATGGCCACCTCCCTTCGGCCTTGTACGACCGGCCCCCAGATCGGGCAGAATCCGCCAGGACTTCAAGCCGGAAAAATCTCACCCTGGGATCAGTACAGCTCACCTTGGCACGCGTGCAGCGCAACAGGCCATATCGGCTAACACGACCCTCAAGTGAATCCAGCTCAAGTCACCCATAATTTTTCTGCCGTTGAGTGGGAATACACAGGCGAGCAGGCTCATGGCACGAACTGGCGTCGAGGGAGAAGACCGATGGACGCACATACCCTCACCGAACATACCCTGACGACCGTCCCGCCCCGCGGTCTTGCCCCGGATCGCGGCCTGCCCAACGAGCACTACATCGACAGCGGGCTGTTCGCCGAAGAACGGTATGGCCTCTTCTTCACCCAGTGGGCAGGTCTCGCCTTCGGGAATGACGTTCCCCAGCCCGGCGACGCCCGGCCGGTCGATTTCCTCGGCGTGCCCTTGCTCCTCCTGCGCGATCGGGACGGCAGCATCCGGGTGTTCCAGAACACCTGCCGCCACCGCGGCATGCTGCTGGTGACCGAGCCAACCCGCATCCGCGGCGCCATTCGCTGTCCCTATCACAGCTGGTGCTACGGCATGGACGGCAGCCTGCGCACGACGCCGAACGTCGGCGGCCCCGGGCAGAACTGCCACCCGGCGCTCGACCCGAGCGAACTGGGCCTGATCCCGATCCGCAGCCACGTCTGGCGCGACATCGTCTTTGTCAATCTGGACGGCACAGCGCCCCCCTTCGAAGTAGCCCACGGGCCACTGCTGGAGCGCTGGCGCGCGTTCGAGCAACCGCTGTACTTTGGCGGCCCTGGTTCCGCCTTCGAATTGGAGGTGCAGTCCAACTGGAAGCTGGCGGTCGAGAACTACTGCGAAAGCTACCACCTGCCCTGGGTTCACCCCGAACTCAACAGCTACTCCCGGCTGGAGGACCACTACAACATCGAGGGCGACGGCGGCTTTGCCGGCCAGGGGTCACGGGTCTACCGCCAACTGTGCGGCGAGGACGGCGCCGTGCTTCCGGACTTCGCCGGGCTGGGCGAGACCTGGAACGAGGCGGCCGAGTACATCGCGCTCTACCCCAACGTCCTGCTGGGCGTACAGCGCGACCATGCCTTCGCCGTGCTGCTCGAACCGCGTTCCTGCGAGCGTACGCTCGAGCACATTGTGCTTTACTACGCCCAGGATCCCGCCAGTACCCCGGAGCTGGACGCACTGCGCGCTGAGAATGCGCGCCGCTGGAAACGCGTCTTCGAGGAGGACATTTTCGTGGTCGAGGGCATGCAGAAGGGCCGCCACGGGCTGTACTTCGACGGCGGGCGCTTCTCCCCGGTAATGGACGGGCCCACACAGCACTTCCATCACTGGGTCGCCCGGCAGTTTGCGGCGCCGCCGCGCACACTGCGGGCGTCCATCTGAACCCCGACACCAGTACATTCGAAACTTCGGGTCGAAAACCTCGCCCCGGTTAGAACGCGCGGAGCAGCATCAACCATGGCCTTCCCCGAACAGGCAGAGTTCGTCATCATCGGCGCCGGCATTCACGGCCTCTCCACCGCCTGGCGTCTGGCCGAAGCCCTGCGCGAAAGGGGAGAGACGGTCGAAGGCCGCATCGTCGTGCTGGACAAGGCCGGCATCGCCAGCGGCGCTTCAGGCATTGCCTGTGGCGTGGTGCGCAACAACTACTTCCAGCCGGCCATGCGCCGGCTCATGGCCCATTCGGTGAGCGTGTGGGAAAGCGACCCCGAGGCCTTCAGCTACCATCCCGTCGGCTACATGCAGATCTCCTGCGAGGCCATGCGCGCGGACGTGGGCGAGATCTTCGCCCAGCAACAGGCGATCGGCTACGAGAGCGTCTTCATCGAGGGCGCCGAAGACAGCACGCGCTACATGCGCGGCTTCTTCGACGACTGGCAGGCCCGGGGGGTCACCTCAGTGCTGCACGAAAAGCGCGGCGGCTACGCCAACAACACCAAGGCGATCTATGGCCTGGCCGCGAAGGCCGAGGCGCTGGGCGTGCGCATCATCACCGGCACCGAGGTGCTGGGCCTGGTGAGCGATCCCGGCTCGGCGGCGATCCGGGCGGTCGAGACCCAGCGCGGCACGCTGCACTGCGAGCAGCTGGTGATCGGCGCCGGCCCCTGGGTACGCGACTTCTGGCACATGCTGGAGCTGCCGCGCCGGATCACCCTGCGGTCAAAGCCGGGGGCCGCACCCCGGGAGGTCGATATGTGGCGCTACTGGCAGCTGGAAGAGGGCGTGCTGCAGGTCGAACCGGGCCTGCTGTTGACCAACGACGGTGCCGTGCCGCCGGTCATCCACGTGGACAGCGATGCACCGCTCCACTCGGATGTCGACGGTTCCCTGATCACCGAGGAGGCCTGGGGCATCTACTACAAGCCCGACTGGCACTTCGGCGGCGTCCAGGGCGGCGCGGCCCCCTACCCCATCGATGCGCCGGCCGAGAAGGTGGCGGTGGACCCTTACGGCCCGGAAAGCCCCGACTTCGTGTCAGGCCCGGACTTCGCCCACATGTGGGTCTCGGCGCTGGCGCACTGCCACAAGCGCTTCCATGGCACCCTGCCGAAGTACGCGCGCGAGCCTTCCGGCGGCATCGGCTGCTTCACCCCGGATTCCTTTCCGGTCTTCGACCGCTTCCGGGACAATGTTTGGCTGATTGCCGACAGCAACCACGGCTACAAGATGATCGGCGTCGGCCGGCTCGTGGCCGAGGAGATGCTGGGCGCGCCGCAGGAGCTGCTGGCGCCCTTCCGCTTCGCGCGCTTCGAGCAGGGCGAGCTGCACCCCACCTCGAACAGCCCCTTCCCCTGGAGCTGACCCGGCGCCGGCCTTGTTGTGGGCCGGGTCCCGGAATCAGCGCAGGAAGTGCAGCTCCCGGAAGCGCTGGCGCCAGGCGGTGACCTCCGGCGCTACCTGGGCCGGGTCGCCGGACGGGTCGAGCGCACGGGCGATGAAACCGGCCAGCCTCGGCATGTCGTCTGCGCCCATGCCCCAGCGCACGATCTCGGGCGTGCCGAACCGCAGCCCGTTCATGTCGCCCTCGACCGCCGGCAGCGGCAATCCGATGCCGCAGGTGAGCAGGTTGGCCTGGCGCAGGCGCTTGGCCGCCGCCTGTCCACCGCCCAAGGCCGCCGCCTCCAGCGCGAGCTGTTGCGAGCGGGTGAAACCCGCTTGCGTGCGAAACACCGGCAGGTCCGCGCTCGCCAGGGCCTCGGCCAGCGCCGCGGCGGTATCCACCATGGCGGCGGCATAGGCCTCGCCCTTGGCCTTCCAGTCCAGCAGCGTCATAGCCAGGGCCGCGGTCTTGCCCGCATCGAAGTTGGCGGTCAGTCCGGGAAAGGCGATTGCTTCCACCTTCTGCGCCAGGTCGGCCTCGTTGGTCACGATCAGTCCGCCCGGCGGCCCGCCCAGGCTCTTGTAGGTGCTCATGGTCATGGCATGAGCGCCCTCCTCCAGCGGCTGCTGCCAGGCGCGCCCGGCAATGAGCCCGGACATGTGCGCGGCATCGTAGAGCAGCCAGGCGCCGACCTCGTCCGCCAGCGCGCGGATCTCCCCCACAGGATGCGGCAGCAGATTGAGACTGCCGCCGATGGTGATCAACTTCGGCCGCAGTTCCTGCACCTGCCGGCGCAATGCCTCCAGGTCGACGCTGTAAGCTTCGGGATCGACGCGAGCCGTATGAATGTCCAGGCCGTAGAGGCCGGCAGCGCCGGCGCGGTGGTGGGTCACATGCCCGCCGATGGCCGCGTCGGGCACGATGATGGAATCGCCCGGCTGACAGGTGGCCATGAAGACGTAGAGGTTCGCCAGGGCGCCCGAACCCACGCGCAGCTCCACATAGCGCGCGCCGAAGACTTCGGCGGCCAGTTCGGCAGCCATCAACTCGATGCGCTCGATCGCCTCCAGGCCCATCTCGTACTTGTCGCCGGGATAGCCCAGGGAGGGGCGACTGCCGAGACCGGCGCCCAGCAGGGCCTCGGCCTTGGGGCTCATCACGTTGGTGGCGGGATTGAGATTGACGCAGTCCTGCTCATGGATGCGCCGGTTCTCATCAATCAGCCGCTCGAGCTCGCGGGCGTTGGCCTTCACATCGGCTGTCGCGGTGCGCCCGGCCCACTCCCGAGCCAGCGCCTCACAGGCCTCAGGCAACCAGGGTCGCGGCGCCAGTGCCGGTTGCGTCATGTTGTCCCTCCCCCTTCAATGGTCTTCTACAGACTCACTCGTTGTCCGCCTTGAGCGCGGCAATGACCGCTTGCGTGACGTCGCGGGTGGTGGCCTTGCCGCCCAGGTCGGGGGTGAAGGGACCACCGGCGGCGGTGACCCGCTCAATGGCGCGCATCAGCCGGGCGGCTGCATCTGCCTCCCCCAGGTGCTCGAGCATGAGCGCGCCGGTCCAGAAGCTGCCCAGCGGATTGGCGATGCCCTTGCCCATGATGTCGAAGGCCGAGCCGTGAATCGGTTCGAACATGGAGGGGAAGCGCCGCTCCGGGTCGAGATTGGCGGTGGGGCCGATGCCAAGGCTGCCGGAGAGCGCCGAGGCCAGATCGCTGAGGATGTCGGCATGCAGGTTGGTGGCCACCACCACGTCGATGCTCTCGGGCTTGAGCACGAAGGTGGTGGTCATGGCGTCCACCAGTTCGAAGCGCAGCGCGACCTCCGGGAAATCCCGCGCCACCTCGCGGGCGATCTCGTCCCAGAGCACCATGCCATGGCGCTGTGCGTTGGACTTGGTCACGACGGTCAGTTGCTTGCGCCGGGTCATGGCCAGCTCGAAGGCATAGCGCATGATCCGCTCCACCCCGCGGCGGGTGAAGATGGAGACCTCGGTGGCCACCTCCTCCGGCAGGCCGCGGTGGCTGCGCCCGCCCTGGCCGGCGTACTCGCCTTCGCTGTTCTCCCGCACGATGACGCAGTCGAGAGCGCCCCGGCGCAAGGGCCCCTCGATGCCGGGCAGCAGGCGGGCGGGGCGGACGTTGGCGTACTGGTCGAAGGACTGGCAGATGTTGAGGCGCAGGCCCCAGAGCGTCACATGGTCGGGGATATCCGTGTCGCCCACGGCACCGAAATAGATGGCATCAAAGGGGCGCAGCGTCTCCAGCCCGTCTTCGGGCATCATCCGCCCCGTGGCGCGGTAGAGGTCGGAACCCCAATCGAAGGTTTCGCTTTCGAAGGTGAAACCACCGTTGCGTTCCGCCACGGCCTGCAAAACCTCGATCCCCGCCGGAATGACTTCCTGGCCAATCCCGTCGCCAGGGATCACGGCGATACGATAGTGCGTCATGCCTGTTCCTTCTTCCCGCCCGCCGAAAATCTGCTCGCTCTCAGTGCGCGTCTGCCTTGCCGTCACCGCAAAGCCTGTCCGCCAATTCCTCGGTGGAGGCCACGACGAAATCCCACGCGCCTTCGGCAGCAAGGTCCGTGGTCTGGTTCGGCCCGTGCTCCGTCGGTCGCGGGACAAAGGCAGTTTGCATGCCAAGCGCTTGTGCCTGGGCAAGATCATCATTGTGGGCGGCGACCATCATGACCTCTTGCGGCGGCAGCCGCAGCAGCGCCAGGGCCGTTAAATACACCTCAGGGTCTGGCTTGTAGTGGCGCGCCAGTTCCGCGCCCAGGATGCAGTCCCACGGCAGCCCGGCGTGGCGTTTCAGATTGGCCATCAGCGCCACGTTGCCGTTCGACAGCGGCGCCAGCAGGAAGCGCTCATGCAATCGGGACAGGCCGCCGGGCACATCGGGCCAGGGGTCCAGGCGATGCCAGCCACGCACCAGCCCCTCGATCTCCGCCTCCTCGAGACGCTGCCCGAGGCCGAAGGTCGGCAGCAGGGCAAGCAGAGACTCCCGGTGCAGGTCATCCAGCACGGTCCAGGCGCGCCGGCCGCTGCGCACCTCGTCCATGGAGGGGGCATAGCGGCCGCGCCAGGCGTCGGCCAGCCCGGGCCAATCGACCTGATCCAGCCCACGAGCCTTCCCGAAGTCGCTGAGTTGCCGGATCAGACTGCCGCGCCAATCCACCAGGGTGCCGAACACGTCGAACAGCAGCGCCTTCGACTTCGTGTTTCCCTGCTTCACAGCCTCGCCCCCTTCTTCCTGCTCTGCGGCGAAGCCTAACGCCATCCTTCGGGTACTGCAGCAACGCTCTGCAAGCGCTCTGCACAGGCGGCTCGCGCGCGCAGGCGTTCCAGTCCCCAGGAGCCGGCCTCGTGCCGGAAGAGCAGCGGCACGGCATTGGCGCGGTCGGCCTCCGACAGGGGAAGGCGCAGCAGCGCCGCGGTCGCGCGCAGCACCCCGCCATGGGCAACGATCAACACCGTCTCCTGCGCAAGGTGGCGCTGCAAGGCCTCGGCACAGCGTGCAACGAAAGCCGCGATCGGCTCCGCCCCTTCCGGGTCGCCACTCCACAGCAGGCCCCGCCCACTGGTGCCCTCGATGGGCCCGAAGCTCCGTTCGCGCAGACCGCGATCATAGGTGCCGACCCGCTGATCCAGGGCCGTCGCAACGATCCGGGCTGTCTCCGCAGCGCGGGACAGATCGCTGGCGATGATGCGCTTCGGACGGACGACCGACGCGCCCAGTTCCCCAGCTGCAGCCCGGGCCTGGGCCCGACCCACCTCGTCGAGCGGCACGTTCTTGTGCCCCTGGATGATGCCCCGGTGATTGGCGCTGGTGCGCCCGTGGCGCAAAAAGAGAAAGCTCGTGGCGCGCGGGCGGAAGCTCTCCGCCAGGCGGGCGCCGGCTTCAACGACCCGATCGTTTGCAATGGCATCTGCATCCCGCAGCGCTGTCACACCAGTCTTCCTTTCATTCAGAGCGGCGGCGCCAAGGCATTGGCGCCTGGATATACACGCGATGCCGAGGGAGGACTCAGCTGGCCGCCTGACCGCTGTAGCCACGCAGGATCACCACCGGATCGACGCCGGGAATCTCTTCCGCCAGCTCGGCACCGATGCGCTCGGCCAGGTCCGATGCCTCTCCCAGCGGGCGATTGCGGTCCACGAAGAGCTCCATCTCCACATGGATCACGCTGCCGCCGCGGCGGGTTCGCACGCGTCCCAGCTGCTCGAACGCGTCGATGTTGCGCGCCAGCACCCGGTTGATGCCATGCTGCAGGGGTTCCGGCAACGAGCGGTCGAGCAGGTCCGGCAGGCTGTTGCGCAGCATGGCGATCCCTGCACCGGCCATGACGATGATCACGCAGAGCGTGCCGATCTGGTCGGCCCGGCGCGCCACCTCCGGATTCTCGGTCAGCATTGCCACGGTCACGGCCGCGGTGACCAGGCCCGAGGCCACGGTCTTGACCCAGCGCGCCTGATACTGCGCGCGCACGATGAGGGATTCGCCGTCCCGGTTGGCGCGGTAGAGACCAAAGAGCTGTATACCGTTGACCGCGAAGATCATGAAGGCCATGGCGATCGCGGAGGTGGCGAGGATACCGGTGGGCTGCGGCTTCACCGCCAGACCCGCAACCCGCCACAGCAACACACCCGCCGTCAGCAGCAGTAGGCCGGCGATGAGGATCGTGATGCTCTGCTCGAGCTTGCCGGCGCCGTATTCGTAATGCTCTAGTCGGCGACGATGAATGCGTCGCAGCGTCGTGTAGGAAACGAGACCAACGGCAATCAAAAGCGCGCCGCGCAAAGAATCTGCAATGATTGGCCAAGAAAGCGCGAGGATACCGACCGCAGCATAGGGGATAAGTGTGATAAAGTCCAAGGCAACGGCAAAACCAACGGCTTTTTCCCGACGCTGCTCGGCAGGTCCTAGCATGCGGTGCCCCCAAGTCACTTCGATACAATAGGAGTGGCTCGTCTCGTGATATTATTCTAATACGGAATGGTTGGCCAAGCCAGTCTGTTCTATACCGCGAGTTGGCGCAGTCGAGAGGGACGTGCGATTGCGGGTGGCCTGCCGGCAGGGTGCAACGCACGGGCGGGAAGGCCCTTGACGGGCAACTTGTTCCAATTACTAATGCGCCTCATTCCGCGTGACGGAACAACCGCACCGGCTTCGGCTCAAGGGGGAGCGCGCCTGACACCATGGTGACCCAGGCATCGGAAGAGACCTCGACGGTCAAGACCATCGATCGGGCAGCCTCGATACTGCGCTGTCTGGGCGAGGGCGCGCCGGCTGGGTGCCGACTGTCCGACGTTGCCACCTGCAGCGGTTTGGGCAAGGCCACGGTGCATCGCCTGCTCACCGCGCTGGTGGAAGTGGGCTTCGCGGACCGTTGCGACGAGAGCAAGCGCTATCGCCTGGGCTACGGCATCTATGCGCTCGGCGGCGCTGCACGACGCTTCCAGATCACCGAATTGGCCCGCCCGGCCCTGCTACGGCTGGCGGCCGAGACCGAAGACACGGTCTTCCTGTCCATCCGCGACGGCGACGAAGCACTCTGCATCGACCGCTGCACGGGCGCCTTTCCCATCCGTACCCTGACGCTCACGGTGGGCGACCGTCGCCCGCTGGGCGTCGGCGCCGGCAGCCTGGCGTTGCTGGCCTTTCAGCCGGATGCGGAAATCGAACGCGTGCTCACCAGCAACGAGGCAAGCCGCGCGGCCTATCCCGGTTTCGAGGCAGCGGCCCTGCGCGCCATGATCGAGCAGAGCCGCAAAAGCGGCCATGCGCTCAACGACGGGCGCATTGTCAGCGCCATGGCCGCGGTGGCCGTTCCGGTGTTTGGCCCCGAAGGTCGGGTCGAGGCCTCTCTGTCTATTGCCGCCATCCGTGAACGTATGAGCCCGACGCGCATCGTCGACCTCGTCCGGCGCCTGACACGGGAAGCCGAGAGCCTGGGCGACCTGCTGCAATCCCGCGAACTATCCGAAAGGAGCGACAAGGCATGACCCCTGCCCCCGCTGCGCCGCAACGGCACAGCAACCTGGACCGGCCGCATCTGCTGCGCCTCTATGAACTGATGCTGCGGATCAGGGCCTTCGAAGAGCTGGCTGTTGAGGCTCAGAAGGAAGGCTACGTCCTGGGCGCCATCCATCCCTCCATCGGCCAGGAGGCCGTGGCGGCCGGTGTCTGCGCCCAGTTGCGCCGCGACGACCTGATGCTCTCCACCCACCGCGGGCACGGGCATACGCTCGCCAAGGGCGCCGACGCGCTGGCCATGATGCGCGAGCTCTTCGGTCGCGAAGGCGGCACCTGCGGCGGCAAGGGCGGCTCCATGCACATCGCCGACTTCGAGGTCGGCATGCTGGGCGCCAATGGCGTGGTTTCCGCCAACATTCCCATCGCTGCCGGCGCCGCGCATGCCATCAAGCTGCGCGGGGGGGACCGCATAGTCGCCTGCCTGTTCGGTGACGGCGCCATCAACCGGGGCCCCTTCCTGGAGGGGCTGAACTGGGCCAAGGTCTTCGAGCTGCCGGTGCTCTTCGTCTGCGAAGACAACCGCTTTGCTGCGACCACCCGCACCAGCAGCATGACCGCAGGACCGGGCGCCGCCGCCCGCGCGGAAGCCCTGGACATTCCGGCGGAAACCCTGGACGGCAACGATCTGCTGGCAGTGGAGAGCGCCACCCGCGACGCCATCGCCGCCATCCGCGCCGGCGGCGGGCCGCGGCTGCTGCATTGCCGCACCTACCGCATGACCGGCCACACCGCCGTCGATCCGGCAGCCTATCGCCCCGCGGAAGAGGTGGCACAGTGGCGCGAGGCCGATCCCATCGCGCGCGTTGCCGCCCTGCTGCAGGACGGTGGCAGCGGTGACGGCGAACTGGATGCGATCGCTGCGAAAGTGCGCCAGGCCATGGAAGAAGTCTGCCAGAGCGCAAAGGACAGCCCTTGGCCTGCAGAGGCCAGGGCTTTCGAAGACGTACAGGATATAGGCGACCCGCGGGAGAGGGCATACTGATGGCCGCAATCACTTATCTCGAAGCCGGCAGGCGTGCCCTGGCCGAGGAAATGCGGCGCGACCCATCGGTCTGGGCCGTGGGCGAGGATCTGGGCCGCGGCGGCGTCTTCGGCCAGTACAAGAGCCTGGCCGACGAGTTCGGCGCCGCGCGCATTTCCGACGCCCCGATCTCCGAGGCCTGCATCATGGGCGCTTCTGTCGGCGCCGCAATGAGCGGCACCCGGCCGGTGGTGGAGATGCGTTTTTCCGACTTTGCGCTTTGTGCCGTGGATGAACTGGTCAACCAGGCGGCCAAGGCCCGCTACATGTTCGGCGGCCAGACCAAGGTGCCGCTGGTGGTGCGTCAGCCCATGGGCATGTGGCGCTCTTCCGCCGCCCAGCACTCGCAGTCGCTGGAAGCCTGGTATGTGCACATCCCCGGACTGGTGGTGGTGGCCCCGGGGACGCCGGCAGACAATCTCGGTCTGCTGAAGTCCGCCATCCGCTGCGACGACCCCGTGGTCTATCTCGAGCACAAGAATCTCTGGACGCTGGAAGGCGAGGTCCCCGAGGACGAGCATCTGACGCCGCTGGGCGTGGCCGAGACTGTGCGCGAGGGCCGCGACGTCACGCTGGTCACCTGGTCGGCGCAGCGCTGGTCCTGCCTGGAGGCGGCCGAGACGCTGTCTGCCGAGGGCATCGAGGCCGAGGTGATCGACCTGCGCACGCTCTGGCCCTGGGATCGCGACCGGGTTCTGGCCTCGGTCGAGAAGACCGGCCGCCTGCTCGTGGTTCAGGAGGCGGTTTCCGTCGCCGGATTCGGCGCGGAGATTGCGGCGAGCGTGGCCGAGGCGCTACACAAGCGTCTGGCGGCACCCGTAAAGCGTTTGGGCGCACCGCGCGTGCCGGTGTCCTATGCGCCGCCGCTGGAGGCCCGGGTCCGGGTCACGGCGGAGGCGATCGTTGCGGCGGCCAGGGAGCAGATTGCCCCGGCGGCCGCGTGAACCGGACGGAGCGCCTCGAGGCGCTCCATCCGCATTTCGAGGGAGGAATAGGAAAACAATGCTGCGTATGAAACATCTGGCGGCGGCAGCCGTCGTCGCGGTGGCCGGCCTGCAGGCCGGGCCGCTGATGGCCCAGGACTACAAGGACGAGTACCGCATCTCCACCGTGGTGCCTGCCCCCTTCCCCTGGGGCATCGCTGCGGAAACTTGGGCCGAGCTCGTCGATGAGCGCACCGAGGGCCGCATCAAGATGCAGGTCTATCCGGGCGCACAGCTGGTGCAGGGCGACCAGACCCGCGAGTTCACCGCGCTGCGCCGCGGCATAATCGACATGGCGGTCGGCTCCACCATCAACTGGTCGCCGCAGATCGTGGAGATGAACATCTTCTCCATGCCCTTCCTGATGCCGGACTACGACGCGCTGGACGCCCTGACCGGCGGCCCGGTGGGTGAGCGCATCTTCGAGCTGGTCCAGGAAAACGGCGTGGTGCCGCTGGGCTGGGCCGAGAACGGCTTCCGCGAACTCACCAACTCCCAGCACGAAGTCCGCAAGCCAGCAGACCTGGAAGGCCTGAAGATGCGCGTGGTCGGCTCGCCGATCTACAACGACATGTTCACCGCGCTGGGCGCCAACCCGACCCAGATGAGCTGGGCCGACGCCCAGCCCGCACTCACCACCGGTGCCGTCGACGGGCAGGAAAACCCCATGTCGATGTACGCCGTGCTGAACATGCACGAGCTGGGTCAGAGCTATGTGACCCTCTGGCACTATGTTGCCGACCCGCTGATCTTCGCGGTCAACCAGGGCGTCTGGGACTCCTTCACCGAGGAAGACCAGGCGATCGTGCGCCAGGCCGCGCTCGATGCCGGCGCGCACGGCATCGACGTGGCCCGCAAGGGCCTGGTGGGCGACGACCAGAGCCTGATCGAAGAGATCCGCGGCATGGGCGTGACCATCGTCGAGCTCACCGAAGAAGAGCGTGAAGCCTTCGTGGAGGCCACGCGTCCGGTCTACGAGGAGTGGCGTGAGCGCATCGGCGCCGACCTCGTCGACATGGCTGAAGAGTCCGTCGCCAACCGGTAAGCAACGAAAGCGAACCCCACCGCCGGGCCCCCGGCGGTGGGGTTGTTTCTGTGGCCAAAGCGAGCTGCCTCATGAGCGATCAGATTCCCCCTGAAACGGAACCGCAGCCAGCCGACCCGGCCGCGCACACGCGTATCCCGATCAAGATCGAAGAGGCCTTGGGCGCCGCGGCCATGGCCGCGATCTGCGTGATTTCCTTCGGCAATGTCGTAGTGCGCTATGCCACCAACGTCTCTTTTGCCTTCACCGAAGAGTTCTCGGTCTTCCTGCTGGTGTTCATGACCTTCGTCGGCTCGTCTGCCGCCTTCGCGACCGGCCAGCACATCCGCATATCCTTTTTCCTGAAGCGCCTGCCCACGCCGATTCAGTGGGTCTGCGAGATCATCACGCTGCTGGCCACCACCGGTCTCTTCTCCCTCATTCTCTACTACAGCGCCCAGGTGACCTGGGACGAGTGGTACTGGGGCGAGACTTCGCCGGGACTGGGCTATCCCACCTGGATTTACACCGTGTGGCTTCCGGTTCTGTCCCTCGCAATTCTGCTGCGCCTCTTTGGCCGCGCCTGGGCCTGGCTGCGCCCGGGTCCGCAGCGTTATCAGCCGGAAGCGGACTAGCACCATGTTCGAAGCCAATCTCGCCCTGCTGCTGGTCTTCGCCGCCTTGATGCTCATCGGCACCCCCATTGCGGTGGCCTTGGGGGTCGGCGGCACCGTTGGCATTCTCCTGGGCCTCGATACCTTTGCGCTGGGGACCCTGGGCACCAACACCTACAACGGCATCGCCAAGTACCCGCTGATTGCGATTCCGCTCTTCATCCTGACCGGCATGATTTTCGAGCGCTCGGGCGTGGCCGGTCGCCTGGTCGGCTTTGCCCAGGCCTGCATCGGCCCGCGCCGGGGCGGCCTGGCCCTGGTGGCGATCCTGGTCTGCCTGATCATGGGCGGCATGTCCGGCTCCGGTCCCGCCGATGCCGCCGCAGTGGCCACGGTGATGATCCCTTCCATGCTGCGCGCCGGCTATCCCAAGCCCTTTTCCGCCAGCGTCATCGCCGCTTCGGCCTCCACCGCCATCGTCATCCCGCCCTCCATCGCTCTGATCGTCTATGCGGTGATGGTGCCGGGCACCGACCTGCGCGCGCTGTTCGCTGCCGGCGTCGTGCCCGGCCTGCTGGTCGGGCTGGCCGTGGCCATCCCCACCGTGATTCTCAGCCGTCGCAACAACTTCGGCGAAGCGGAAGTGGCTGAACGGCCGCCATTCTGGCCCAGCTTCTGGGATGCCCTGCCCGGCCTCATGGCCCCGGTCATCATCCTGGGCGGCCTGCGCAGCGGCCTCTTCACCCCGACGGAAACCGCCGTTGTGGCCGTCTTCTACGGTCTGCTGGTGGGAACGCTGCTCTATCGCACCATGGGCTGGCGGGACATCTACCGGGTTCTGGTGGAAAGCGCGAAGATCTCAGCGGTCCTGATGCTGATCGTATCGCTGGCCGGCATCTTCGCCTGGGCCGGCTCCACCATGGGCGCCTTCCGCATGGCCGCCGACGGCCTGCTCACCGTCAGCGACAGCCAGTGGATCATCCTGCTGTTGGTCATGGCCCTGCTGCTACTGGCCGGCATGGTGCTGGACGGTGTGTCCATCTACCTGATCACCCTGCCGCTGCTGGTGCCCATCGTCACCGCCTTCGAATGGTCCTTCGTCTGGTTCGGCATCCTCATGGCCATGAACATCGCCATCGGGCAGTTCACGCCGCCCGTTGCGGTCAATCTCATGGTCACGGCCAGAGTGGCGTCGGTGCCCATCGAGAGCACCTTCCGCTGGGTCGGCTGGATCCTGCTGTCGATGATCACTGCCCTAGGGCTGATCATTGCCTTCCCCGAGATCGCGCTCTGGCTGCCGCGCGTCCTCGGCTACCGCATCACTTGATACCAATGTTGGAGTGAACTCTTCATGACTGACGGCGTCGCTTCGCGCGATAACGAGATGACCGGGGGCGAGGCCCTCGCCCGCATGCTGCAGGCCCATGGCGTGGGCCCCATGTTCGGCATGGGCGGTTTTCAGCTGCTGCCCTTCTACGATGCCGCCCGGCGTCTCGGCCTAGCCCATTCGCTGATCAATGATGAGCGCTGCGGCGTCTTCATGGCCGATGCCTACGCCAAGGTCAGCGGCCGTGTCGGTGTCTGCGATGCCACGCTCGGCCCGGGCGCCACCAACCTGGTCACCGGCCTGGTGGAAGCGCTCAACGCCGGCAGCCCGCTGGTGGTCATCATCGGCGACAGCCATCGCGCACACTCCTGGAAGAACATGACCCAGGAATCGCGCCAGACCGAGATCCTTCGCCCCGCCTGCAAGGAGCTGCTGCGGGTCGAGCAGATCGAGCGCCTGCCGGAACTCGTGCGCCGCGCCTTCCAGGTCGCCACCAGCGGCCGTCCGGGCCCGGTGGTCATCGACCTGCCGGAAGACGTCTGCCATGACACCCACCCCTTCGACAGCGAAGAGCTGAGCGCGGATGCCCGCTGGCAGTCGGCACCGGCGCTGCGCGCACGCCCCGATGCCGAGGATACGGCCAAGGCTGCCGCGCTGCTGATGGAAGCCAAGCGCCCGCTGATCCTGGCCGGCGGAGGTGTGCACCTGTCCCAGGCCGCCGAGAGCCTCCAGGCCTTCGCCGAGGCTGCCGGCATCCCGGTCGCCCACACCATGAGCGGCAAGGGCGCGGTGGCCTGCACCAGCCCGATCAGCGCCGGCCTCTTCGGCCGCTATGACCGCATCGCCAACCAGCTGATCGAGGAAAGCGATTGTCTCCTGGTCGTCGGCTGCAAGCTGGGCGAGATCGCCACCAAGCGCTACACCGTACCACCGCCGGGCAAGACCCTGATCCATCTCGAGGTCTGGGCCGAGGAAATCGGCCGCTGCTACCCGCCCACCGTGCCGCTCTGGGGCGATGCCAAGGCCGGCATCGAGGCCCTGGCCAAGGCGATTGGCGGCCGCGGCCGTGAAGCCCGCGGACCCTGGCTCGCCCAGGTGGTCGAGCAGATGGCCGCCTGGCGCGAAAAGGTGCGCGAGAAGCTGGAAAGCACCGAAACCCCGGTGTCCATGGGCCGTCTGCTGGGCGAGCTCAACAAGGTGCTGCCCGCCGATGCGCTGCTGGTTGCCGACGGCGGCTTCGCGGCCCACTGGGGCGGCCTCCTGTACGACAGCAAGCAGCCCGGCCGCGGCTTCGTGCCCGACCGCGGTTTCGCCTCCATCGGTTACGGCCTGCCGGGCGCCATGGGCTGCAAGCTGGCAGCACCCGAGCGTCCGGTGGTGGCGCTCACCGGCGACGGCGGCTTCAACATGGTGTTGGGCGAGCTGGAAACCGCCCGCCGCCTGGGCCTCGCGGTTACCATCATCGTCGTCAACAACGCGGCCTCGGGCTACGTGAAGGCGCTGCAGCACCTGATGTACGGCGAAGGTGCCTATCAGTCGAGCGACCTGGCGGAAACCGACTACGCCAAGGTGGCCGATGCGCTCGGCTGCAAGGGCATTCGCGTGGAGGATCCGGAAGCGCTGCATGGCGCCCTGGAGACGGCGCTGGCTGAAAAGGGCCGGCCCACCATTCTCGACGTGGTCGTCACCCGCGACCCGGCCAAGATGTTGCCGGGCGTCGACAACCGCGCCGCCAAGGTGCGCAAGGGCGACCGGGTCGCCTGAGCGCCATGGCCCCACCGCTCCTCGCCGATACCGTCACCCGCCTCGGCCCCGAGGCGGTGGGCGCCGTCCTGGTCACCGGGTCGCACGGCGGCGTCTATGCCGCCTATCTCGCGGCCCGGGCCGGACTGCGGGCCGTCATCTTCAATGACGCCGGTGTCGGCCTGGAGGAGGCGGGGGTCGCCGGCCTTGCCTGGTTGGAGGAAAGAGGCATCGCTGCCGCCGCAGTCGATCACGCCAGCGCGCGCATCGGCGAGGCGGCCGACATGCTAAACCGCGGGCGCATCTCCCGGGTCAACCACCAGGCCCGGGCTTGCGGCGTGGCAAGGGGGCAGGACTGCGCCCAGGCAGCGGCCTTGTTGGAGGCCGCCGAGGCGGTTGCGCTGGAGGTCGCGCCCATGCGCGAGGCGCGCCAGGTGATCGAGAGGCGCCACTGTCGCCTGGTGCTGATCGATTCCGCCGCGCTGGTGCAGCCCGAGGATGCCGGACAGGTGGTGATCACCGGCTCCCATGGCGCGCTCTTCGGCGGGGATCCGGCCAATGCGCTGAAGGCTGACGCTCGGCTGGCCGTCTTCAACGACGCCGGTCTCGGCCCCGACGAGGTGGGTGCTTCGCGCCTGCCGGCACTGCAGGGCCGCGGCATCGCCGCCGTCACCGTCGCCGCCGCCAGCGCCCGCATCGGCGACGCCCGCTCGGCGCTCGAGAGCGGCATCATAAGCCGCGCCAATCCCCTGGCCCAAGCCCTGGGTGCGCGGGAAGGCATGGCCTTGCGCGATCTCATGAACAGCCTGACCGGGCTGTAGAGCGCCTGGCGGTCCCAGGCTGAAGCCCACTCCGCCTCCAGCGCCGTATCGAACTGGCCTTCGGCGGTGCGGGTGAGCTCCCTGTCGCTCCCCTTCGGCTGCATCTGAACGCGCCCCGGTCTTGCGTACCGGCCTCGGCTGCGAAGCCTTTGTCACTTCGGGCTGTTGTCCGACGAATCTTGCCATTAGGCTGGCTTGCAAAGAGTCACGGGGAGAGGCGGCAAGCCGATGGCGGAGCCGAGGGTCGAGACCTCGCTGAAAAGCTGGGACGAGGTGAAGTCCACCACCTGCTACATGTGCGCCTGCCGCTGCGGCATTCAGGTGCATCTGAAGGACGGTCAGGTGCGGCACATCGAGGGCAACCGTGACCATCCGGTCAACAAGGGCGTCCTCTGTGGCAAGGGCTCGGCCGGCATCCAGCAGCACCTCTCGCCGGCCCGACTGACCCAGCCCCTGCGCCGGGTCGGCCCGCGCGGCGCCGGTCAGTTCGAGCCGATTTCCTGGGAGGAGGCCCTGGCCACGGCGAGCGATTGGCTGGCGGAAATCCGTGCCAGCGACCCGCGCAAGCTGGCCTTCTTCACCGGCCGCGACCAGTCGCAGGCGCTCACCGGATGGTGGGCGCAGCAGTTCGGCACGCCCAACTTCGCCGCCCATGGCGGTTTCTGCTCCGTGAACATGGCGGCCGCCGGGCTCTATACCTTCGGCGGCTCCTTCTGGGAGTTCGGCGAGCCGGACTGGGCGCACACGCGCCTCTTCCTGCTCTTCGGCGTGGCCGAGGACCACAGCTCGAACCCCATCAAGATCGGCCTGGGCAAGCTGAAGGCCCGCGGCGCCAAGGTGGTCTCGATCAATCCGGTGCGCAGCGGCTATTCCGCCATCGCCGACGAGTGGGTCGGCATCCGCCCCGGCACCGACGGCCTGCTGGTCGGTGCGCTGATTCACGAGCTGCTGCGCGCGGGCAAGGTCGACCTCGAGTACCTGCAGCGCCACAGCGATGCCGCCTGGCTGGTGATCCAGGATCCCGGCGGCGCCGAGGACGGCCTGATCGCCCGAAGCGAGGCTGGAGACCCCCTGGTGCGCCACCGCAGCACGGGCGCGCTGCTCCCCGCGAAGGACGCGGGGGAAGAGGCGGCGCTCCATGGCGACTGCGTGTTATCGGATGGCCGCAAGGCCATCCCCTCGTTTCAGTTGCTGGTCGAGCGCTTTCTGGACGAGGCCTACAGTCCCGAGCGCGTGGCCGAGGCCTGCGGCGTGCCGGCGGAGACGATCCGCCGTCTGGCCGCCGAGATCGCCCAGGCCGCCTTCGAGGAGGCGATCGAGCTAGACATTCCCTGGACCGACAGCCAGGGCCGACGCCACGAGAAAACGCGCGGGCGGCCGGTGGCCCTGCATGCCATGCGCGGCATCTCCGCTCACTCCAACGGCTTCCAGACCTGCCGGCTGCTCCACCTCCTGCAGCTCCTGATCGGCAGCATCGATGTGCCCGGCGGCTTTCTCTACAAGCCGCCCTACCCCAAGCCGCCCCCGCCGGGGATCAAGCCGGCGGGCAAGCCGGGCCAGGTCGAGGCAGGCAAGCCACTCCCCGGCCCGCCGCTCGGCTTCGTCACCGGCCCCGAGGACCTGCTGGTGGACAGCGAAGGCCGGCCGCAGCGCATCGACAAGGCGTTTTCCTGGGAGGCGCCGCTGGCCGCTCACGGCCTGATGCAACGGGTGATCGCCAATGCGGCGCAGCGCGACCCCTACGGCATCGAGCTGCTGTTCCTCTACATGGCCAACATGAGCTGGAACTCGGCGGTCAATGTCCCGGACACCATCGCGCATCTGACCGCCACCGATCCCGACAGCGGCGACTATGTCATCCCGCGGATCATCTACTCCGACGCCTATGCCTCGGAGATGGTGGCTTATGCGGACCTGATCCTGCCGGACACCACCTACCTGGAGCGCTGGGACTGCATCTCCCTGCTCGACCGGCCGATTTCCGATGCCGAGGGCGCCGCCGACGCGATCCGCCAGCCGGTGGTGGCGCCCGACCGGGACGTTCGCCCCTTCCAGGACGTGCTGCTCGATTTGGGCGCGCGGCTCGGCCTGCCCGGCATGACGCAGGAAGACGGCACGCCGCGCTTTCCCGGCGGCTATGCCGACTACATCGTCAACCACGAGCGCGCACCCGGCATCGGCCCGCTTGCCGGTTTCCGGGGCGATGACGGCGAGGCCAAGGGCAAGGGCGCGCCGCACCCTCGCCAGCTCGAGCGCTACGTCGAGCAGGGCTGCTTCTGGCGCAGCGAACTGGCGCCCGAGGAGCGCTACTACCGCTTCGACAACCGCGCCTACCTGGACTGGGCGGTCAGCCACGGCTTCCTGCCGAAGGCCGAACCCATCACCCTGCGCCTCTACTGCGAGCCGCTGCAGCGCTTTCGGCTTGCCGCCCAGGCGCATGGCCCCCTTCTCCCGCCCGAGCACGAGCGCGCGCGGCTGACACGCTACTTCGACCCCCTGCCCTTCTGGTACCAGCCGCTCGAGGAGGAGGCGATCGGCGATGCCGCGGCCTATCCGCTGCACGCGGTCACGCAGCGCCCCATGGCCATGTATCACTCCTGGGGCTCGCAGAACGCCTGGCTGCGCCAGATCCACGGCTCGAACTGCCTCTACATGGCCCGAGCCCGCGCCGAGGCGCAGGACCTGGCCGATGGCGATTGGGTGGCGCTGGAAAGCCCGCACGGGCGCATCGTGGTGCAAATCGCGGTGATGGACGGCGTCAACTCGGACACGGTCTGGACCTGGAATGCCATCGGCAAGCGCTCAGGCGCCTGGAATCTGGCGCCGGACGCGCCCGAAGCGCGCAAGGGCTTTCTGCTCAATCATCTGATCGGCGAGCTGCTGCCGGAGCGCGAAGGCGGCTATCGCTACGCCGCCAGCGACCCCATCACGGGGCAAGCCGCCTGGTACGATCTGCGGGTGCGCCTGACCAAGGCGTCCCCCGAGGAAGCGGCGGCGGCCCAGAGCCAGCCGCAGTTTGCCACGCTGCCGCAGCCGCCGGGCAGTGCCACGCGTCCTCGCCTGCGCCGCGGGCCGGGGCAACCCAATCAAAAGCGAGACAGGAAGACGGCATGACCAGCCTGCCCGACACCAGCGCGCCGGGCCAGAAGAAGCTCGGGCTCGTCATCGATCTCGACACCTGCGTGGGCTGCCAGGCCTGCGCCGTCTCCTGCAAGGAGTGGAACGACCAGGGCGTGAGCGCCCCCTTGAGCGACCGCGATCCCTATGGCGCCGATACCTTGGGCGTGTGGCTCAACCGGGTGCACGGCTACGAGGCCGGCGAGGGCAGCGAGGCGCGCGGGGTCCACTTCCCGCGCTCCTGCCTGCACTGCGAGGATGCCGCCTGCGTGACCGTCTGCCCCACCGGGGCCTCCTACAAGCGGGCGGAGGACGGGATCGTGCTGGTCGATCCCGACACCTGTATCGGCTGCAAGCTCTGCGCCTGGGCCTGTCCCTACGGCGCGCGGGAGTACGACCAGGATCACGGGGTGATGAAGAAGTGCACGCTGTGCGTCGACCGCATCTACAACGACAACCTGGCACCCGAGGACCAGGTGCCGGCCTGCGTCAAGGCCTGCCCCACCGGGGCACGCCATTTCGGCGATCTCGGCGACCCCGACAGCGCGGTCTCCCGTCTGGTGGAGGAACGCGAAGGCTACGACCTGCTGCCCGAACTGGGCTATAAGCCGGTCAACAAGTACCTGCCGCCGCGACGCAGAGACGCCGCAGCCGCACCCCCCTCCCTTGCTTCCCTGGCCGGCGAAGGCGACGGCCTGACCGAGCGTTTCTTTCGCTGGGCCGACCGCGTGCTGTCCCGCTGATCCGGCGCGGCGGGACTTTCACAGAGGAGCGAGCATGCATCCTGCCTATTCGGTGATCCTCTTCACCTCGGTGACCGGTGCGGGCTACGGCCTCCTGGGCCTCTTGGGACTGACGGCTGGAACGACGTCCAGCCTGCCCGGCCCCGGCACCCTGACCGCCGCCTTCCTCCTGGCTTTCCTGCTGATCACCGGCGGGCTGCTCGCGTCGACCTTTCATCTCGGCCATCCGGAGCGGGCCTGGCGGGCGCTCAGCCAATGGCGCAGCTCCTGGCTGTCGCGCGAGGGCGTGCTGGCGCTGGCCACCTACCCGCCGGCGCTGGTCTTCGCCTGGCTCGCCATCACCGACCATGACGGCGCGCTGCTGCGTGTACTGGGGTTGGTGACCGCCTTTCTCTGCGCCGTCACCGTCGTGGCCACGGGCATGATCTATGCCTCCCTGGCCACGATCCGCCAGTGGCACCAGCCGCTGGTGGTGCCGGTCTACCTGGCCTTCGCCCTGGCCAGCGGCGCCACGCTGCTGCTGGGATTCGCGGTGCTGGGAGGCCAGATGCAGTCCGGCCACTTGATCCTGGCTGGCGGCACGCTGGTCCTCGCCCTGCTGCTCAAGACGCTCTACTGGCGCGCCATCGACCAGGAGCCTCGTGATCTCGACATGGGCAAGGCCACCGGTCTGGGCCACCTGGGCCGCGTGCGGCAGTGGGAGGCCGGGCACACGGCCGAGAACTTCGTCCAGCAGGAGATGGGCTACCGCATTGCCCGCCGTCACGCCGGAAAGCTCCGCCGTCTGGTGACCCTCGGCCTGGCTATTGCACTGCTCTGCGTGCTGCTGACCGCCACCCTGCCTGGCACCCTGGGCGCTTTCTGCGCACTGCTCGCCCTGGCCTTTACCCTGGCCACGACACTGGTGGAGCGCTGGCTCTTCTTCGCCGAGGCGCAACACGTGGTCACGCTCTTCTATGGTGCGGAGCGGGCCTGAGCCGCCGGCGAGGTCCTGGGCGACCCTGACGCCTTTTGATGCCGGATCGTCTCATCCGGGTCTTGCCCCGCATCGCGGCGGCGGAGAGGATGCAGCACGCTCTTTGACAAGGAGGAGAGATCCCATGGACGTGCGTGCAGCGGTGGCCTTCGAGGCCGGCAAGCCCCTTTCCATCGAGACGGTGCAGCTCGAGGGACCGAAGGAAGGCGAGGTTTTGATCGAAGTGAAGGCGACCGGCATCTGCCACACGGACGCCTTCACCCTCTCCGGCGATGACCCCGAAGGGCAGTTTCCGGCCATTCTGGGCCATGAGGGCGCGGGCGTGGTGGTCGAGGTCGGCCCGGGCGTGAAGAGCCTGAAGCCGGGCGATCACGTGATCCCGCTCTATACGCCCGAGTGCCGCGAGTGCGAGTACTGCCTCAACCCCAAGACCAACCTCTGTCAGGCGGTGCGCAGCACCCAGGGTCAGGGCGTGATGCCGGATGGCACCAGCCGCTTCTCTTTGAACGGCAAGCCCATTCTGCACTACATGGGCTGCTCCACCTTTTCCAACTACACGGTGCTGCCGGAGATCGCGCTGGCGAAGATCCGCGAGGACGCGCCCTTCGACAAGGTCTGCTACATCGGCTGCGGCGTCACCACCGGCGTCGGCGCCGTGGTCAACACCGCCAAGGTCGAGCCCGGCTCCAACGTGGTGATCTTCGGCTTGGGCGGCATCGGCCTCAACGTGATCCAAGCCGCGCGCATGGTGGGCGCCGACATGATCGTCGGTGTGGATATCAACCCGGCGCGCGAGGCACTGGGCCGCAAGTTCGGCATGACCCACTTCGTCAATCCGAAGGAGGTCGAGGGCGATCTCGTGCCGCATCTGGTGGAACTCACCAAGGGCGGCGCCGACTATTCCTTCGAGTGCATCGGCAACACCCAGACCATGCGCCAGGCGCTGGAGTGCTGCCACAAGGGCTGGGGTGAATCGATCATCATCGGTGTCGCCGGCGCCGGGCAGGAAATTTCCACCCGCCCCTTCCAGCTGGTGACCGGTCGTTCCTGGCGCGGCACGGCCTTCGGCGGCGCCCGCGGACGCACCGATGTGCCGAAGATCGTCGACTGGTACATGGAGGGTAAGCTCAACATCGACGACATGATCACCCACACCATGCCGCTGGATCGCATCAACGAGGCCTTCGACCTGATGCACGCCGGCAAGTCGATCCGCTCCGTCGTCGTCTACTAGACCGGATCGCGTTCCACTTGGATCGCAAAGCGATGCCAATTGAACGCGGTCTGCACTAAGCCTGAATACAGGAGGGTCACCGCCCATGTCACTGGAAACCATCGCCGAGAACCGCTGCTTCGACGGGCTCCAGGGCGTCTATCGCCACGACTCCCAGGCCTGCAACGGTCCGATGCGCTTTGCGCTCTACCGGCCGCCGCAGGCCCTGGCGGGCGAGGCCTGCCCGGTGGTGACCTTCCTCTCGGGCCTCACCTGCACCGAGGAGAACTTCACGGTGAAGGCCGGCGCCCAGCGGGTGGCCGCCGAGCTGGGGCTGATTCTGGTCGCGCCCGACACCTCGCCGCGCAACCAGGGCATCCCCGGAGAGGATGACAGCTACGACTTCGGCAGCGGCGCGGGCTTCTACCTCGACGCCACCCAGACGCCCTGGTCCAAGGCCTACCGCATGGAAAGCTATCTCACCCGGGACCTGCCGGCCGTCTTGGAGGAACACTTTCAGGCCGACTGGTCGCGCCAAGGCATCATGGGCCACTCCATGGGCGGCCACGGCGCATTGACCCTGCACTTCAAGAACCGGGAGCGTTGGCAGTCGGTTTCCACCTTTGCCCCCATCGTCGCCCCCATGCAGGTGCCCTGGGGCCAGAAAGCCTTCACGGGCTATCTGGGTGACGACCGTTCAACGTGGGAGGCCTATGACGCCTCTGCCCTGGTGCGGGCGCGACCCTCCGGGGCCGAGATCCTCATAGACCAAGGGACGGCCGACAATTTCCTGAGCGAGCAGCTCCGTCCGGAGCTTTTCGAGCAGGCCTGTCGCGATGCGGGTCAGCCGCTGCAGCTGCGGATGCAAGAGGGCTACGACCACTCCTATTTCTTCATTGCGAGCTTCATCGAAGACCACCTGCGCCATCACGCCGCCGCCTTGCGGGGCTGAGCGCCCGACTCGTCCTTCCCCTGAGCAGGCGTTTCACGTGAAACGCCTGCAACGGCCTTGACCCCTTCGACGGCTTTTGCGCATCTTGCCGTTATGCGCAGATTCGATGTCATTGTCGTCGGCGGAGGTCATGCGGGCTGCGAGGCCGCAGCCGCGGCTGCCCGGCTCGGCGCCAACACTCTCCTTCTTACCCACGATCCTGCCCGGATCGGCGAGATGTCCTGCAACCCGGCCATTGGCGGCCTGGGCAAGGGCCATCTGGTGCGCGAGATCGACGCACTGGACGGCCTCATGGGCCGCGCCATCGACCGGGCCGGCATCCAGTTCCGCCTGCTCAACCGCAGCAAGGGCGCGGCCGTTCGTGGCCCGCGCGCCCAAGCCGACCGCAAACTCTATCGCGCTGCGGTCCAGGCGCTGCTGCGCGAGCAGGCCAACCTGACCATCGAGGCAGCGGCCGTCGAAGATCTCACTCTTGATAGCCAGGGGCGCTGCAGCGGTGTGGCAACGGCGACGGGCGAGACCTTCGCAGCAGGCGCCGTGGTACTGACCACCGGCACCTTCCTGCGCGGCTTGATCCACATCGGAACTGAGCGCATCCCCGCCGGCAGAGCAGGCGAGGCGCCGGCGATGGGGCTCTCCGCCACGCTGGAGCGCTGTGGCTTTCGCCTCGGCCGCCTCAAAACCGGCACGCCGCCGCGGCTCGACGGGCGCAGTATCGACTATGCCAGCCTAACGCCCCAGCCGGGTGACGACCCGCCGCAGCCCTTCTCGACCCTGACCGAGCGGATCGAAACGCCCCAGATCGACTGCCACATCACCCACACCACGCCGGCGGTGCACGCCCTGATTCGCGACAACCTGTACCAGGCGCCGCTCTACTCCGGGCAGATCGAGTCCGTCGGCCCGCGCTACTGCCCCTCGATCGAGGACAAGGTGGTGCGCTTTGCCGAGCGTGAACGCCACCAGATCTTTCTCGAACCCGAAGGTCTGGACGACCATACCGTCTACCCGAATGGCATCTCCACCTCCCTGCCGCGCGACGTGCAGCAAGCCCTGCTGCACCAGATCCCCGGGCTAGAGCAGGTCGTCATGCTGCAGCCCGGCTATGCCATCGAGTACGATCACGTGGACCCCCGCGAGCTGGAACCCAGCCTGGAGACCCGGCGCCTGCCCGGCCTCTATCTTGCCGGCCAGATCAACGGCACCACAGGTTACGAAGAGGCCGGCGCGCAAGGCCTGATCGCCGGCCTCAACGCGGCCGTGGCAGCGGGTGGTAGCGGCGAGATCTTCCAGCTCGATCGCGCAGAGGCCTACATCGGCGTGATGATCGACGACCTGATCACCCGTGGCGTGACCGAGCCCTATCGCATGTTCACCAGCCGGGCCGAGTATCGCCTGCAGTTGCGGGCCGACAATGCCGACCAGCGCCTGACCGACCACGGCATCGCGCTGGGCTGCGTCGGGCAAGAACGCCAGGATGCCTTTCGCGCCAAGCAACAGGCGCTGGGTAGGGCGAAAGACCAACTCACGGGCCTGTCCGCCACCCCCGATGCCCTGCAGCGCGCAGGCATCGAGGTCAACCGTGACGGCCAGCGCCGCACCGCCTTCGACCTGCTGCGCTATCCCGACATCACCCTACCCCGGCTCGCCGCCCTCTGGCCCGAACTGATAGCGCTCTCCCCCGCCGTGGCCGAGCAGATGGAGATCGAGGCGCTCTACGCCGGCTACATCTCGCGGCAGGAAGCCGACATCCGAGCCTATCGCAAGGACGAGGCCCTGCGGATACCGTCGGACCTCGATTTCCACGCCATCCCCTCCCTCTCGAACGAGGTGCGGGAGAAGCTGACCGCGGCCCGCCCGGCAACCCTGGGCGCCGCGGGGCGCATTCCCGGCGTCACGCCCGCCGCGGTCCTGGTGCTGCTGCGCCATCTGCGAGCGCCGGCCAAGCGCCCGGCCAAACCCAGTGATGCGGCCTGAGGCCATGAGCGTCGCCCCTGCACCCCTCAAGCCGGAGGATTTCGCCCGCGCACTGGGCGTTTCACGTGAAACGATGCAGCGCTTGGAGACCTACGCCGGGCTGCTGCAGAAGTGGAATCGCTCCATCAATCTCGTCAGTCGCGAGAGCCTGACCGACCTCTGGCGCCGGCATTTCCTCGACTCGGCCCAGCTCATCGCCTTCCTGCCACCGCCCCCGCCGGATCGGCCGCTGCGCATCCTCGATCTTGGCAGCGGTGCCGGCTTTCCAGGGATGGTGCTGGCGATGCTGGGGGCCGGCGAGGTGCACCTGGTGGAATCCGATCGGCGCAAATGCGCCTTTCTGCGGGAAGTGGCACGCACCACGGGAACGCCGGTATCGGTGCGGCCCCAGCGCATCGAGCACATCGAGGGCCTGCGCGCCGACGTGATCACCGCGCGCGCCCTGGCGCCGCTGGACCGGCTGCTCGACTACGCCCGGCCCCTGCTGCTGCCCGAGGGCGTCTGTCTTTTCCTCAAGGGCCGTGCCGTGGAGCGCGAAATCACCCAGCTGTCCCCGGACCCCAGCTTGCGCATGGAGACCTTTCCCAGCCGCGCCGCCAGCGACAGCGTCATCTTGAGAATAGGGAGTCTTGCCTCATGACGGCCCCAGCGAGTGATCAAAGCGAGTCGGCCACCGTCGAGCGACTTCCCGCCCGCACTCGGGTGCTCGCCGTCGCCAATCAGAAGGGCGGCGTGGGCAAGACGACCACCACCATCAATCTGGGCACGGCCCTCGCCGCCTGTGGCGCCCGGGTCCTGGTCATCGACCTCGACCCGCAGGCCAATGCCAGCACCGGCCTGGGCCTCGATCGCGAGGCAGGGCGCACCACGATCTATGACGTGCTTCTGGGCGGTGTGGACCTTGCCGAGGCTTCCCTGCCCTCGATCGTGCCCAACATGGATGTGCTGCCCTCCTCGGTGGAGCTGTCCGGCGCCGAACTTGAGCTGGTCAACGAACCGCGCCGCGAACGCCGCCTGCGCGAGGCCTTGACCAAGCATCAGGGACGCTGGGATTTCATCCTGATCGACTGCCCCCCCGCCCTTGGCCTGCTGACCGTGAACGCCCTGGTCGCCGCTCATGGCGTAATAGTCCCCCTGCAGGCCGAGTTCTATGCCCTGGAAGGGCTCAGTCACCTCTTGCGCACCATTGATCGCATCCGCCGCGCGCTCAACAGCGTCCTGGAACTGCAGGGCATCGTCCTGACCATGTACGACAGGCGGAACAACCTCTGTGAGATGGTCGCCAACGACGTGCGCCTGCACCTGGGCGACCGGGTTTATGACACCATGATCCCACGCAATGTGCGTGTCTCTGAAGCGCCATCCCACGGCAAACCCGTACTGCTTTACGACCTGCGCTGCAGTGGCTCCCAGGCCTATCTCGGCCTGGCGCGCGAAGTGCTGCAGCGGGAAGGGCGGCCCCTGCCCCCGATTCCGGCTCTCGCATCCTGACTCTGCTTCCTGAACCTGAGGACATGCACCCATGAGCAACTCTGGCACTCCGGCTTCGAAGCGCGGTTTGGGACGCGGCCTGGCCGCTCTCCTGGGCGAAGATGCGACCACCCTGACCCCGGCCTTTAGCGAGAATGGCGAGACGCCGGCCCCACCTCCGGGTCATCGCGTGCCCATCGAATACCTCCACCCAGGTCGTGTGCAGCCGCGGCGTCGCTTCGATGAAAGCCAACTGGAGTCGCTCACGGACTCCGTACGCGCACAGGGCCTGCTCCAACCCATACTCGTGCGTCCGCATCCCGATCGTCCGGGCGAGTACGAAATCGTTGCCGGCGAACGTCGCTGGCGCGCGGCCCAACGCGCTCAGCTCTACGAGGTGCCCGTTCTCCTGCGCGAGCTCAGCGATGTGCAGGCCCTGGAACTGGCCCTGGTGGAGAACGTTCAGCGCCAGGACCTCGACGCCATCGAGGAAGCGGAAGGCTACCGGCGCCTGCTCGAGGAGTTCGGCCATTCCCAGGAGGAGCTGGCCCGCCTGATCGGCAAGAGCCGCCCGCACATCGCCAATACCCTGCGCCTGCTGAACCTCGGCGATCCCGTCAAGGAGCTGGTGCGCGAGGGTAGCCTCTCGGCCGGGCACGCCCGCGCGCTGCTCGGGGCCGACAACCCGGAAGCCCTGGCCGGGGAGGTGGTCAAACGCGGCCTCTCCGTCCGCGAAACCGAGCGCCTGGTGGCCAAGGGACGTGACGACAACGGCGCCGGACGCCCCCGTCGCTCCCAATCGGCCCCGCGGCAGGACAAGGATGCCGACACCCTGGCCCTGGAGCAGGATCTCGCAGCGCTGCTGGGCATGAAGGTCACCATCGACCTGCGCGGGCAGGGCGGCGTGCTCTCCCTGCACTACGATGACCTCGATCAGCTTGACGAAGTGCTGCGGAGGCTCAACCAGGACCCGGCGCGATAGGACTCTGCCGGCTCAGAACTGCCGCAGCAGCCGTTCCAGGTAGTCCAGCTCGATCTCCGGGCGTTCGCGTTCACTGCTGCGCCGCCGCAGTTCGTTGAGGATTTCGCGGGAGCGCTGCAGCGCCGATTCTTCCGGGATCTCGACCCCCTCGCCCGACTCAAGATAGCCGCCCCGGCCACGCCGCCGGCCCAGTGGGTCCATTTCTTCGTCGCCCGGCCGGCCGAAGCTGCTGCCCTCGCCCCCCTGCCCCTCACCAAGCTGCTGGGCAAAGTCCTCGAGCAGCGCTTCCATGCCCCGCTGCAGGTGATCCAGGGCCTCGCCCTGTGGCCCCAGCGCCCGGCCCGAGGAGCCCTGCTGCAGGGCATCACGCGCGGCACGCATCGCCTGTTCCGCTGAGCCGAGGGGTGAGGGAATCGATCCCGTCATGTCGCCCGAGCGCCGCATGAGCTCCCCCAGCTCGCGGCGAAGCTCTTCTTGGGTCTGGGCGTCAGCACCCTCGGTGCCCGGCGCGCGTCCCGGGCTGCCTTCCTCACCCTCGCGGCCGCCCTCACCGTCCTCGGCACCGCGCATGTCGCCACGCTGGTTGCGCTGGAAACTGCGGTCCAGCAGTTCCTGCTGCCGGCTCATCATCTCTTGCAGGTCCTGCATCATCTCGCGCGATTCCTGCAGGCGCTCGTTCAGCTCATTCTGCTGCATCGGCTGTGCCTGCAGGTTCTCCAGCATGCGCTGAAGCTGGGCCAGCAGTTCGCGGGCTTCCTCCCGCGCCCCACTGCGCGCCAGTTCGCGCGCCTGTTCGATCAGTTCCTGCAGATCCTGGCGCTCAAGATTGTCACCACCCGGGGGCTGCTCCTGCGGCGGCAGGTCCTCCAGGCCTTCCATGGCCTGGTCCAGCAGGTTCTCCAGGAACTGGTCGAGCGCCGACTGCAGCTCGTTCATCAGGCGCTCGACCTCTTCCTGCGGCGCATCCTCTTGCAATGCTTCCTGCAACTCCTGCTGCAGCTCCCGCAGCCGGCGCTCGGCGATGGCCACCTCGCCTTCCTCGATCCGCAACGCTAGATCCCAGAGCAGCGCCTGCACCTCCGGCACCGCCGCCTCGCGGCGGTCGAGCAGCAGTCGTTCCGCCGCGGACATGATGCCCAGGGACACCACGAGGTCATTGAAATAGTGGTCCGGCCGCTCCGCCAGCCGGTCCAGGCCACGGGAAACCGGCACCCGAGCGCCAGGATCCAGCGTCAGCTCGCGCCGCAGGTCCGCCAGGGCCCGGGCCACGGGATGATTGAAGGTGCGCGCCGGCAGCACGGTCTCAAAGGCTTCACTGCGCCCGCTCTGCCCGGCCGCATCGACGGCCTCCAGGGTCATGGTCACCGCAATACCCGCCCAGGGGTGCGGTGTGAGATCCTGGAAGCTCTCCGCATCGGCTGGTTCCCCCTGCCCGGCCTCGCCCCGCCGTCCGGGCAAGGGAAGGGAAAGCTGCAGCTGTTCGCCCGCTCCCTGCGCGTCCCGGCGCTCGATCACGGCCGACAGGCTTTCCACGCCATAATCATCGGCCACGCGATAGCGAAAGTGGATAGCGCCGCGCGCCGCACGCGCCGGCGCCGCCAGGAACTCGACCCAGGGCGGTTGATCGGGCACCACCTCAAGGGTCCAGTTGCCCAGCTGCTCGCGCCCGCGGCCGATGCTCAACACACCGCCCTCATGCAGCTCGGCCTCGCTACGGAACACGCCGTCCCTGCGCTCTTCAAGCTCGCCCAGTGCCGTGTCATCCAGGCTCAGCCAGGGCGTGCCGTAGCCGCCCTGAAGCTGCACCAACAAACGGCTCCCCTCGGGCATACTCAGCAGTGTTCCACCCTGCTCCTCGCCGCTGCGGCCTTCGAGATAGTGGGGTGCTGCACCGGTGTAGGCCGGTGGACTGATCCAGGCATCGAGGCGGGCCGGCACCGATTCCGCCGGCGCCGGGGTCCCGGGCACAAGGGCCCGCTCCAGACGTGGCCACCAGGCATCTCCCGCGGTCACCAGCGCGATGACCAGCGGCAGCCCCACCACGGCGCGCAGCCCCACAGAGTCCCGACGCGACCAGCCGGCCCGCGGCCATCCCAGGCGCAGGCGCTGCAACCCGGCCAGCAGGCGTTGGCGATGCAGGTCCCAATAGGCAGCCCGGTCCTCCGAGGTCCCGCCGCCGGCAAGCGGTCGATCCTCCAGCGCGGACAGCGGGCGGTGCGGCACCCCGCTGTCCCGCTCCAGGCGGCGCTGTGCCTCCTCCTGGCGGGGCAGGGCCAGACCGCGCAGGTTCCGGCGCAGCAGCTCGAAAAAGGCCAGCGACAGAACCACCAGCACCAGGCTGTGCGTCCAGAAGCCAAGCCGTGGCAGGACATCAAGGAAGGCGAGGGTGAGAAACAGCCCGAGCACCAGACCCGCGGGCATCAATGCCGGCCAGAGGCGCTCCCAGAGCAGCGCCGCCCGCGCCAGGCCGAGCTTGCGGGCCAGCCCGGGCAGGAGCTTCTTGCCAGACCTGGAAGTCTCGCTTGCGGGTTTGCCGTTCACGACACGCCTTGCCTTTCACGCAGGGGCCGTCAGGGCTGATACTCTAACCGCTTTTCGGCGCCTTGCCCAACCAACTGGGCAGGCTTTCCGCCCGCATCAATGCGTCATGGTTCGGCCGTGCCCGAATCACCTCGAAGCTGTCGCCCTGCACCATGACTTCCGCGACCGGCGGGCGGGAATTGTAGGTCGAGGCCATGGTGGCGCCATAGGCGCCCGCAGCGCCGAAGGCCACAAAATCGTCCGCCGCCAGCTCCGGCAGCTCGCGCCCTTCAGCAAAGAGGTCGCCGGTTTCGCAGATTGGCCCCACCACGTCATAGTGCAGGCGCGCCGCGCTGCCAGGCTCGCGCAGCGGCACGATGTCGTGCCAGGCGTCGTAGAGCGCCGGGCGCATCAGGTCGTTCATGCCGGCATCGACGATGAGGAAACGCCGGCTGCGCCCCTGCTTCACGTAGACCACCCGCGAGACCAGCAGCCCCGCCTCGCCCACCAGGTGCCGCCCCGGCTCGAAGACCAGCGGCACGTCCAGCCGCCCGGCCGTGCGCGCGACCACCGCTGCGTAGTCCTCCGGTGTCGGCAGGGCTTCCTGTTGATAGGCGATGCCCAGGCCGCCGCCGAGATCCAGCCGCTGCAGTGGCACCCCGGCCTGCCGCTGCTCGGCGAAGAGACCGGCGACCCGTTGGAAAGCGGCCTCGTAGGGCTCCAACTCGGTGATCTGGGAGCCGATGTGGGTTGCGAGGCCGACAGGCAAGATCCCGGGCAGAGCCACCGCTTCCTGCAGGACAGCGGCCGCATCGTCATAGTCGATGCCGAACTTGTTCTCGGCCTTGCCTGTGGTGATCTTGGCGTGGGTGCGGGCGTCGACGTCGGGGTTCACGCGCAGGGCCACCGGCGCCTGCACCCCCTTGTCCCGCGCCACCTGGTCCAGCAGGCGCAGTTCCTCGCGGGATTCCACGTTGATCTGCAGGATGCCCGCTTCCAGGCCCAGGGCCATTTCGCGCGCGGTCTTGCCCACCCCGGCAAAGACGATCTTTTCCGCCGGCACGCCGACCGCCAGGGCCCGGCGCAGTTCGCCCTCGGAGACCACATCCGCGCCCGCGCCCTCGGCCGCGAAGGTTGCGATCACCGCAAGCTGGGGATTGGCCTTGACCGCGTAGCAGACCAGGGCATCGAGGCCCGCGCCCTGCAAGGCCCCGAAAAAGCGGCGGTAGGCATGCCGCATGGCGCTGGCGGAATAGAGGTAGAAAGGCGTGCCCACCGCAGCAGCGATGTCTTCCACCGCCACCCCTTCGGCCAGGAGGCGGCCTTCTGAATAGGTAAAGGCCTGGGTCACGGCTGCGCCTCGCGTCCCTCCGGGGCCGGCGCCTGCGGCACCACCGTGTGGGGGGCAGGATACTGCCGCTCGCCCAGGCGATAGCGTGCTTCCTCGCCCTCCGGCACCACCGGGTCGCCCTTGACGCCGCAGGCAGCGAGCAGGCCCGCCAGCAGCGCGATCAGAACCGCCGCCCTCATGCCCAACGCTCCCGCGCCGCCTTGACGGCCGCCCGCACGTTCTCCGGCGCCGTGCCGCCGAAAGCGCTGCGGCTGGAAACCGAGCGCTCCACGGTCAGGACGGAATAGACATCCTGGGTGATCCGCGGCTCCACCGCCTGCATCGCGTCCAGCGGCAGGTCGGCCAAGTCGACTCCTTGGTCTTCGGCCCGGGCCACCAGCGTCCCGGTCACGTGATGGGCGTCGCGGAAAGGCAGCCCCAGCACGCGCACCAGCCAGTCGGCCAGGTCCGTCGCCGTCAGGAAGCCCTTGGCCGTCGCCGCATGCATGGCGTCGCGGTTGGCCTCCAGGTCGCGCACCATGCCGGCGGTGGCGGAAATGGAGAGGGCCAGGGTGTCGAAGGCGTCGAACACCGGCTCCTTGTCCTCCTGCATGTCCTTGCCGTAGGTCAGCGGCAGGCCCTTCATCACGATCAGCAGGGTGTTGAGTCCGCCGATCACCCGGCCTGCCTTTCCACGCACCAGTTCCGCCGCATCCGGGTTCTTCTTCTGCGGCATGATGGAGGAACCGGTGGTGAAGGCGTCCGAAAGATGAACGAAACGAAACCCTTCGGCGCACCAGAGCACCAGTTCCTCGGCAAAGCGCGAGAGATGCACGGCCAGGATCGAGCCGGCGGCCAGGAACTCCAGGGCGAAATCCCGGTCGGACACCGCATCGATGGAGTTGGCCATGGGGCGCTCGAAGCCCAGCGCCCGGGCCGTCATCGCCCGGTCGATGGGAAAGGAGGTCCCCGCCAGGGCGGCCGCGCCCAGGGGGCTCTCGTTCAGCCGCGCGCGGCAGTCGGCGAAGCGCCCGCGATCCCGCCCGATCATCTCCACATAGGCCAACAGGTGATGACCGAAGGTCACTGGCTGCGCCGCCTGCAGGTGGGTGTAGCCCGGCATGACCGTGTCGGCCTCGGCCCCGGCCGTATCCAGCAGCGCTGCCTGCAACTCGGCCAAACCGGCATCGACCTGATCGACGGCATCGCGCACCCAGAGCCGGAAGTCCGTCGCCACCTGGTCGTTGCGCGAGCGCGCCGTGTGCAGCCGCCCCGCCGCCGGACCGATCAGCTCGCGCAACCGGGCCTCCACGTTCATGTGGATGTCCTCCAGCGCCGGGGAGAAGCGGAACTGCCCTGCGTCGATTTCACCCAGGATCGTCTCTAGACCCCGATCGATGGCATCGCCATCTTCCGCAGAGATGATCCCCGTGGCCACCAGCATGGCGGCATGGGCGCGGCTGGCAGCAATGTCCTGCGTGTAGAGACGGCGGTCCACATCGATGGAGGCGTTGATGCGCTCCATGATGGCGGCTGGGCCGGCGGCAAAGCGCCCGCCCCACATGGCGTTGGCGGCTTTGTCCGGCGCGTTCTTGGGCTGCTGATTGGTCATGGCTGTGGTGTAGCGGATGGAGGCGATGAAGAAAAAGCTTTTCCTTGCAGCACTCTTGCTTCCCCTGACGGCGGCAGCAAGTGCCCTTTCGGCGAGTGAGCCGCCGCTCAATGGCTGGTTCGCCGAAGGCTACCAGACCATGGAGGCAAGCGCCCCGGACATCCCCATCACCCGGCTGAACGATGGCGAAGAGGAGCAGGTCACCCTGGCCGACTACACCGGCGAGGTGCTGCTGCTCAACTTCTGGGCCACTTGGTGCGCCCCTTGCGTCGAGGAGATGCCCGCCCTGGACGCCCTGGACGCCGAACTGAGCAACGAGGATTTCCGTGTCCTCGTCGTCTCCAACGACCGCCGCGGCGCCGAGCAGGTCCTGCCCTTCTATGAGGAGCACGGCCTGGAACATCTGGGCATCTGGCTCGACCCGCGCGGCGACCTGATGCGCGCCATGGAAACCCGCGGCCTGCCCACCAGCTTCGTCATCGATCGAGAAGGGCAGGTTGTGGGGCGTGTGGAAGGCGCCGCGCCCTGGGACGGCGCCGAGGCCATCGAACTGCTGCGCTGGTATCTCGAATAGTGCCGGAGCGCCTCAGGGTTCGGAGCCGCCCGTGAGCAGCGGCGCGGCCTGAACCCACCAGTCCGGCTGCGCCGCCCTCAGGCGACGGGCCGCCGCTTCCGCTTCCTCACGCCCGGCGAACAGCCCGAAGCAGCTGGCCCCGCTGCCGCTCATGCGCGACAGCAGGCAGCCGGGGTTTCTTTCCAGGGTGCCCAGCACCTCACCGATCTCGGGGCAGAGTGTGCGCGCGGCTGGCTCCAGATCGTTGGCGCTGCGGCGCAGGCAATCCGCCAATTCTGCCGCCGTGCGCGGCGGCGTCTCCCAGAGCGGACCGGCGCCGGAAAAGGCGCCGCTGCGCGCCCGGAACACCTCCGGCGTTCCAAGGGCCACGCCCGGATTGGCCAGAACCAGCCAGGCCGGCGGCAGCGCCGGCAGCGGCTCCAGGCGCTCGCCCACGCCGCGCATCATGGCCGGCCGGCCGAGCAGGCAGACCGGAACGTCCGCCCCCAGTTCGGCAGCCAGGGCCTGAAGGCGGGGTTCCGGCAGGCCGAGCGACCAGAGGCGCTGCAGCAGGCGCAAAGCGGCGGCGGCATCGGCGGAGCCACCGCCCAGGCCCGCAGCCACCGGCAAGCGCTTTTCGAGCGTCAGAACAGCGCGCTCAGCCACACCGGCGGTCTGCGCCAGCAATCGCGCCGCGCGCAGCACCAGATTGCCCGAACCCGCGTCGTGCAGCGCAGCAGCGAAGGGACCAGTGATCTCCAAGGACAGCTCCGCCGCGGGGCGCGCAGTCAGGCGGTCCCCGCAACCGGCAAAGGCCACCAGGCTCTCCAGTTCGTGATAGCCGTCGGCGCGGCGGCCCACGACCCTCAAGGTGAGATTGAGCTTGGCCGGCACCGTCTCGACGACGGCCCCTGCCCCCATGATCACAGCGCCGCCTCGTCCGGCAGCCCGTCCTCCAGCTTGCGCTCGATCGCCGGGATGTCCTTGTCCTCGGGATCAAGGGAGAGGGCCCGACGCCACTGCACCACGGCCTCGCGCTCGCGCCCGGTCTTCCAGTAGGCGTCGCCCAGGTGATCGTTGATCACCGGGTCCAGAGGCTGCAGTTCCACCGCCCGCTCGAGCTGCTCCACAGCGTTCTCGTACTCGCCGAGGCGGTAATAGAGCCAGCCCAGGGAGTCGACGATGTGGCCATCGTTGGGTTCACGCTCGACCGCGCGCTCCAGCATGTCCGCCGCTTCCTCGAAGTTCTGCTCCTGCTCGATCCAGGAGTAGGCGAGATAGTTGAGGACGTAGGGCTGGTCCGGTTCCAGCTCCAGGGCGCGCAGGAAATCGGCTTCTGCCTGGTCCCATTGCTCGCTGCGCTCATGGGCAATGCCGCGGAAGTAGAAGAGCACCCATTGCTGTCGACTGATTCCGCCCACGCGCTCGAGCGCTTCACTGTAGGCCTCGGCGGCCGCCTCGAAATCCTCCTGGCTGCGCAGGAGGTTGCCCAGCCGATAGGGCGGCTCGTAGCGCTCCGGCCGCGCCTCGGCCAGGGCGCGCAGCCGTGCCTCGGCCGCTTCGTTGTCGCCCAGTTGCTGCAACTCCTCGACCATGCGCAGGCCGGCATTCCAGGCGAAGGGCGAGTCTTCGGGAATGTCTTCGTAGACCGCGAGCGCGGCATTGGAGCGTTGCTGATACTGCAGAATTTCCCCGATCAGGATGCGGGCGGCCTCCATCTCCGGCGCCAGATGCAGCGCCAAACGGGCATGGATCAGGCCGGGGATCGGCACCTGCTCCTGCGCCATCAGGCTGGCAAAGTCGAACAGCGCTTCAGCAAATCCACGGAGCGGGTCGGCCACCAGGGGTTCAGGTTCGCCGCTGTTCGCGCGCAGCCGTTCCACCAGCAGATTGTCGGGGTTCTGTTCGGCGAAAGCCTCGTAAAGCGCCTCGGCCTCGGCTGCTTCGCCGCCACGCTCCAACACGTTGCCCAGGTACCAGACCAGGCGCATGGACAGGCGCTCGCTCACCTCCGCCATGGTCTGCGCCGCCTCCAACGCCTCACCATCGCGTCCCAGCACATCCAACAGCAGCACCCGATGCAGCCCTGTCAGGGCGCTCAGACCACCATCGCGCTCGAGCGTTTCCAGGGATTCCAGGGCTTCCTCGCCCTTGCCCTGCGCGACGGCGAGCCAGGCATCCAGCAGAGGTCTCGTGATCTCGACCAGGCCCGAGGCGGGCTGGTCGGCCAGCAGGCTGCGGGCGCGGGCCGGATCATCCTGCTCCAGAGCCTGGCCGGCGAGCAGCAGCAGCGCCGCTGCATCCGCCCGGCCCTGCTCCAGCAGGCGCTCGGCCAGATTGTAGGCCCGGTCCATGCGCCCTTCCGCGGCGTTCAGCATGAAGGTTTGCTGCAGCAGGGCGGGATTCTCCGGGTCGCCGGAGAGCGCATGCACCAGGAATTCCGCTGCGGCGCCGTAGTCGCCCCGCCCTTCCGCAACCAGGCCGGCAAGGTAGCTGCCGTAGATGCTCTCTTGCGACCAGACGCTGTCGGAGAGCAGGCGGTCCGGCGCACTGTCGGGCGAGGCCGTGGCCTGTGCCGACGGCGCGATCAACCCCAATCCGGCGGCCAGTGCCGCTGCGATCAGCGGTAGTTTCAGGCCGCTGCTGCGGCGCAGTCGATAGGCCATGCGCGTCACGCACCCTTTCTGCCGGTGAGACCTTGCCCCAAACTAGACCGGATCGCGTTCAATCTGAACCACAAGGTTTTAGATAGATCACGCGTACCCGGATCGCCGGCTCACGCTTTGACCGCCTGCACCGGCGAAACCTTCGCGCGCGTGCCGGCTTTTTCTGCGGGCAGCAGGCTCACATGTTCGGATAGTTCGGCCCGCCGCCGCCTTCAGGCACCGTCCAGTTGATGTTCTGAGCCGGATCCTTGATGTCGCAGGTCTTGCAGTGGACGCAGTTCTGGGCGTTGATCACGAAGCGCGGATTGGAGCCGTCATCGTCGCGCACCACCTCATAGACCCCGGCGGGACAATAGCGCTGGGCCGGCTCGTCATAGAGCGGCAGGTTCTTGTCGATGGGGATCGAGGCATCGGCCAGGCGCAGGTGGACCGGCTGGTCCTCCTCGTGAATGGTGTTGGAGATATAGACGCTCGAGAGACGGTCGAAGGTGATCACACCGTCCGGCTTGGGATAGTCGATCTTCGGCATCTCCGCCGCCGGCTTCAGGGTCTCGTGGTCCTGATGCTTGTGATGCAGTGTCCAGGGCAACTTGCCGCCGAAAAGCTTGAGGTCGATCCCGCCGTAGAGGAAGCCCAGGCGATTGCCCCAGCGCGCCGCCGCCGGCCGGAAGTTCCGGGCAAGACGAAGCTCCTCGTGCACCCAGGAGCCGCGGTACTTCTCCTCGTAGCTCTCCAGGGTGCCATAGCCGTCGTCGCCCCCAGCCAGCGCCTCGGCCACGCTCTCCGCGGCCAGCATGCCGGTCTTCATGGCGGTGTGGCTGCCCTTGATCTTGGGCACGTTGAGGAAGCCCGCCGCGCAGCCCAGCAACAGACCGCCCGGAAAGGCCAGCTTCGGCACCGATTGCCAGCCGCCTTCGTTCAGTGCCCGCGCGCCATAGGAGATGCGCCGCCCGCCTTCGAGCATCGGCCGGATCGCCGGATGGGTCTTGAAGCGCTGGAACTCCTCGAAGGGATAAAGGTGCGGGTTCTGGTAATCGAGCCCGATCACGTAGCCGATGTAGGCCTGGTTGCCCTCCAGATGGTAGATGAAGGAGCCGCCCCAGGTCTTGTCGTCCATGGGCCAACCGGCCGTGTGGATCACCGTGCCCTGCTTGTGCTGGGCGGGATCCAGTTCCCAGAGTTCCTTGATACCGATGCCATAGGTCTGCGGGTCGCGCCCGTCGCGCAGTCCGAAACGCTGCTCGAGCCCCTTGGTGAGCGAGCCGCGGCAGCCTTCGGCAAAGAGCGTGTACTTGGCCAGGAGTTCCATACCCGGTTCCCAGCTCGGCTTCTTCTCGCCGTTGCGGTCCAGGCCCATGTCGCCGGTGGCCACGCCGCGCACCCGGCCGGACTCGTCGTAGAGTATCTCCGCGGCCGCGAAGCCGGGATAGACCTCAGCCCCCAGCGCTTCGGCCTGCTCGGCCAGCCAGCGGCAGACATTGCCCAGCGAAACGATGTAGTTGCCGTGGTTGTGGGTCTGCTTCGGCAGCAGGGAGACGGGGATGTTCCGGCTGCCCTTTTCGCTCAGCAGCAGGAAGCGCTCGTCCTCGACCGGCGTGTTCAGGGGCGCGCCGCGCTCCTTCCAGTCCGGGAGCAGCTCGTTGAGCGCCCGTGGCTCCAGCACGGCCCCCGAGAGGATGTGCGCGCCCACTTCCGAGCCCTTCTCCAGAACGCAGACGCTGATGTCCTGCCCGGTTTCCTCCGCCAGCTGGCGCAAACGGATCGCCGCCGCCAGTCCCGCCGGGCCGGCGCCCACGATCACAACGTCGAACTCCATCGACTCACGTTCCATCGCTCTCTCCCGTTTAGACCGGATCGCCGCGTTCCGCGCCAGGCCCCCAATTGCGGCTCATCAGAACGGCGCCTTGGTGGTAAAAGAAACCACCACGGCGACCGCCTCTTTGCAACCCGCGCCCGCAAGGAACGGCGGGGCGAGTCGCGCACGGGCTTGCCGTAAGGTCAGCGGCAGGTCACTTTTGGCATCATGACGGAGAGTGGGCAGGAGCAGGACGCGCTGGCAGCGCTGCGCTGGCTGGTCGACGCCGGGGCCGACGAGGCCCTGGCCGACATGCCGCAGGATCGCTATGCGCAGGCGGTCCTCCCGGCAACAGCCCAACCCGCGGCGCCCCAACAAGCCCCGCCCGCCCCTGACCGGCGCAGTCCGCCACCCGATCTCTCCAGCGATGCCCCCGGCACCTGGGCTCCCAAGATCAAGCCGCCGAGCGCGCCCCAGGCCGTCATCGAGGATGCCCGCGCCCAGGCCAATGCGGCCCAGGACCTGGAGAGTCTGCACACCGCCATTCGCGCCTTCGAGGGCTGCGCCCTGAAGCAGTCCGCCACCAACACGGTGATCTTTCGCGGCAACCCGGCCGCCCGCGTCATGCTGATCGGCGAAGCGCCGGGCCGCGACGAGGACCTTCAGGGCGAACCCTTTGTCGGTGCGGCCGGACGTCTGCTCGATGACATGTTGCGGTGGGCGGGCTTCGGCCTCGATGAGGTCTTCATCACCAACGTGCTGTTCTGGCGACCGCCGGGCAATCGCACGCCGGAGCAACGCGAGATCGCGGTGTGCCTGCCCTTCATCGAACGGCAGATCGCTCTCTTGCAGCCACGCCACCTCTTGCTGATCGGTAATGTCGCCACCAAGTCCCTGCTGGTGCGCAGTGAGGGCATTACCCGCCTGCGCGGACGCTGGTTCCCTTATGAGCAAGAGGGCCTGTCATCACCCCTGCCAGCCATGGCGTCGCTGCACCCGGCATATCTTCTGCGCCAGCCGGCACAGAAGCGCTTGGCCTGGCGGGACATGCTGGACTTCCGTGCGGCCGTGGCCGGCAATCTGGATCCTCTGGCTGGATCCGCTCACAGCACCTGAGACCTGAGCGCAAGGGCCTTTCCAGCCATCATGCAGCAGGCGCCCTCGGGATGCACTGAACTGCACAATCGGGTCCAAGGTGCGAAAAGTTCCATTCCCCTCTGGCGCCGACGCCGAAAATGAGTCTAAAATGTTGTGGGGCAAGTGTGGTTCTCCGTCGGGCGAGAGGAGAAGGTTTCCCGTGAGTGTTCAAAAGGCATGCGCGTCGCTGCGCGCGGTGCTGTGCGGAGCAGTGATCTGCCTGCTTCCGTTTGGCTCAGCCGTGGCTGCCGAAGCAGGCGGACCCGGCAGCGGCCCGGAGGTGCAAGCGGAAACCGCTGCGCTGCCGAGCCTCGGTGCCGCGCAGCCAACTGCCATGCCGGAAATTCTCTCCCGCGCCGATGCGCTGCGCTACCGCCGCATCTTCGATCTGCAGGGGGATGGGCGCTGGGACGAAGCCGATCGGCTGATCGCCCGTCTAGCCGATCAGCGCCTTATGGGCCATGTGCTCTTCCAGCGCTACATGCACCCCACGGCCTACCGCTCCGAATACAGCGAACTGCGCAACTGGCTGGCCCAGTATGCCGACCAACCCGGCGCCCACCGCATTCATCGCCTCGCCCTCCAGCGCAAGCCTTCCGGAGCGCCGGATCCGCGGGCGCCCAGGCGCAGTAGTGGTTTCCGGGTCGATCTCTCCGCCGCACCGGCGACGGAGATCGAGACAGCGGATCACTCGCCCCTGATGACCGTATCGGCCAGCACACCGACGGCCCAGGACAGCGAAGGCCTGCCCGCCTTCACCGTCGGGCGCGGCACGGCGGGAAGCTGGATCCTGCCGGGCGATCGTGAGCGCGCGCAGGATGTTTCCGACAAGGCCGCGGAGCTGGCGACAGCCCAGGCGCCGCAGCAGCATTGGAACAAGGGTCTGGAGGCCTGGCGCCGCGGGGAAACCGAGGCGGCCGCTGCCTACTTCCAGGCCATCGTGATCGACGATCAGGCCAGCGGCTGGATCCGCTCGGCCGGCGCCTATTGGGCCGCGCGCGCGGCATTGCGTCTCGGGCAGCCCCAGGAGATGAGCCGCTGGCTGCGTGAAGCCCTCTCCGAGCCGCGCAGCTTCTATGGCCTGCTGGCACAGCAGGCGCTGGGCACGGCACCAGCCTTCGATTTCACCGAGGTCGCATACGATCCCAAAGCCATGAACCGCCTGCTCGGCCAGCCGGCCGTCAAGCGCGCCCTGGCCCTGGCCCAGGCGGGGCAGCCTTCCCGGGCGGCGGACGAGATCGAAAGCCTGGGCGGGACCTTCAATTACCGCGAGGCCGAAGCGCTGCTCGCGCTCATCGACCGCGCCGGTCTCCCGGCCAAGGCCTTTGATCTGGCCAGCCGCATGGAGCAGATCGTCGGTGCAAACAACGGCCTGGGCACCCTCGACGTGGGGCTCTTTCCCCTGCCGCCCTGGGAGCCCAACGGGGGTTTTACCCTCGATCGGGCGCTGCTCTACGCCCTGATGCGTCAGGAATCCGCCTTCGACCCCACGGCCCGCAGCCCCATGGGTGCCAGCGGCCTGATGCAGCTCATGCCGCGCACCGCCAGCTACGTCTCCGGCGACAACAGCCTCGCCGGCGCCAATCGGCACCTTCTGCTGGACCCGGCCTTCAATCTCGAACTGGCCCAGCGCTACGTCAGCTATCTCCTCGAGTACGACGGCGTGGACAACAATCTGCTGCACCTGGCCGTGGCCTACAACGCCGGGCCGGGCAACCTCCAACGCTGGCTGGCCTCCATGGAAAGCGCCGGCGTCGACACGAACGATCCGCTGCTCTTCATCGAGAGCCTGCCCTCGGCCGAGACGCGCAGCTTCATTCGCCGCGTCCTGACGAATTTCTGGATCTATCGCTTGCGTCTCGAGCAGCCGACGCCCTCCTTGGCTACGCTGGCGGCCGGCGAATGGCCCTACTACGAGGCGCTCGACTGAGTCGACCTGCGGCGGCACGCCCCCTGGTCCCTCCTGCTTGGGCAGCGTATATCCAGTCTGGGTGATCCCGGCGCAGCCGGGACGGAACAGCTCGCGGGAGCAGACCATGAACCGCATCGATGAAAGCCGGCCTTTCCTGCCGGTGCGAATTGCCATCCTCACCGTGTCCGACAGCCGCAGCGCCACGGAGGATCGCTCCGGCGACACCCTGCGGCGCATGATCGAGAGCGACGGGCATGAAGTGGCGCGGCGGGAAATCTGCCGCGACGAGGTGAGCGACATTGTCGCCTTCCTGCGCAGCTGCATCGAGGATTCCGAAATCGACGTGGTGATCAGCACCGGCGGCACCGGAGTGACCGGCCGCGACGTGACGCCGGAAGCCTTCGAGGCCGTGCTGGAAAAGCACATCGAAGGCTTCGGAGAGCTGTTCCGCATGCTGTCCTACCAGAAGATCGGCACCTCGACGATCCAGTCGCGCGCCCTGGGCGGTGTCGCCGGCGGCACCTACCTCTTCGCGCTGCCGGGCTCGCCGGGTGCCTGCAAGGACGGCTGGCAGGACATACTGCGCTGGCAGCTCGACGCCCGCCATAGACCCTGCAACCTCGTGGAGCTGATGCCGCGGCTAAAGGAGCACCTGCGCGCGGCGGAATAGACCGGTTTCACGCGCTCCCCGTCCGCTACCCCGGTGCCCGCAACCCCAGCGTCAATTCCGCCAGAGCGGCTCCTTCAGGCTGTCGAGCATGCGCTCGTGCGCGGCGATCTCGGCCTCGCTCGGGGCATGCTGGCGCGGCTCGCGATAGCGCCGGGTGACGCCCACAACGCGGCTCGTGCCCCCACTTGCCTGACTGTCCAGCGTGAGCCCGGGCTGGCGCCCGCCGCGCAGTTCCAGATAGACCGCCGCCAGAAGCTGGCAGTCGAGCAGGGCGCCATGCAGGCTGCGGACACTGAGATCGATGTCGAAGCGGCGGCAGAGCGCGTCCAGGCTTGCCTGCGCCCCCGGAAAGCGTCGCCGGGCCATCGCCACGGTATCCACCGCCTGGGTCATGGGGATCGGTGAGTGCCCCAGGCGCGCCAGTTCCGCATTCAGGAATTTGATGTCGAACTCTGCATTGTGGATAACCAGGGTGTCTTCCCGCACGAAGGCGAGAAAATCCTCGGCGATCTCGGCAAAGCGCGGCTGTCCGGCCAGAAACTCCGATGACAGTCCGTGAACCTTGAAGGCCTCTTCGGGCATGTCGCGTTCGGGGTTGATGTAATACTGCCGCGTCTGCCCCGAGGGCACATGGTTCAAGAGCTCGACGCAGCCGATTTCCACCACCCGGTCGCCGCTCGCCGGGTCCAGTCCGGTGGTTTCGGTATCCAGCACGATCTCACGCATCCAGCCCAGTCCCTTCGTTCGCGCAGGTCGCAACGGCCGGGCACAGGCGGCGCACGATCCGTCGCAACTGCCGGAAGGTATCGCCTTTGCCGCGGCCGGTCAGCACCAGGAAATCGGCGCGCCGCCGCTTTTCCCGATCCGGCATCTGCTGCGCCCGCACGGCGGCCAGACGCTCAGCGGTCATCCCGGGTCGACGCAAGACACGCTGCTCCTGCAAAAAGGACGGTGCCGTCACCAAGGCAACGGCGTCGCAGAGCCTGTCGCCGCCGGTCTCGTAGAGCAGGGGGATGTCCAGCACCACCAGCGGCCGGCGGGCTCTGCGGTGCCGGCGCAGAAAGGCCAGGGCCTCGGCCCGCACCAGGGGATGAACGATGGCCTCCAGTCGCCGCAAGGCAGCGGGATCCCCGAACACGGCCGCGCCCAAGCGACGGCGATCAACGGCGCCCTCGACCACGCTATCGGGAAAAGCGGCCTCGATCGCCGGCACGGCAGCCCCGCCCGCTGCGAAGAGCCGATGCACCGCCGCATCCGCATCGTGCACCGGCAGCCCAATGCGCCGCAGCATGCTGGCCGCGGTCGACTTGCCCATACCGATGGAGCCCGTCAGGCCGAGCACGCGCACCTCAGGCCTCCAGCACCGCCTGGCGCAAGGCAGGGGTGACCTCCGGTTCCACCCCGAACCAGGACTGGAACCCCGGCCGCGCCTGATGCAACAGCATGCCCAGACCATCCACAGTGCGGTTCCCCCGCCGTTTGGCCTCCTCCAGGAGGGGTGTTTCCAGCGGCGCATAGACGATATCGGTGACCAGGGCTGCCGAGGGGAGCTGCGTCAGTTCGAGCTCCAGCGGCGCCTTGCCGGTCATGCCCAGCGCCGTGGTGTTCGCCAGCAGATTGGCGCCATCCAGCGCGGCGTGCCGCGCTTCCCAGTCGACCACCTCGATGGCGCCGCCCAGCTCCGCCGCCAAGGTCTCGGCCCGCGCCCGCGTGCGGTTGAGCAGGCGCACGGCCGGCACGCCCGCATCCAGCAAAGCCACGAGGATGGCGCGCGCCGCGCCGCCGGCACCCAGTACAACGGCCGGACCGGCCGACGCCTGCCAGTCCGGTGCCTCCTGGCGCAGGTTGGCCAGGAAACCGAAACCGTCGGTGTTGTCGCCGGCAATGCCCTCCGCGCCGAACAGCAGCGTGTTCACCGCACCGATCCGCTCGGCGCGTGGTGAGAGACTGTCGCAAAGCGCCAGCACCGCTTCCTTGTGTGGGATGGTGACATTGGCACCGCGAAAACCCAGCGCCACCAGTCCGCGCACTGCCGTCTCCAGGTCTTCCGGGCGCACGGCGAGCGGCACATAGGCCCCGTCGATGCCATAGTGCGCCAGCCAGTGGCCGTGCAGCTGCGGCGAGCGAGAATGCGCCACCGGCCAGCCCAGTACCCCGGCGAGGCGTGCCGCACCGCTGATGCTCATGACAGGAGCACTCCCTGCGCCCGCAGAATGTCGAGCAGCGGCAGCAGCGGCAGCCCGAGCACACTGAAATAATCCCCCTCGACCCGCTGGAAGAGCTGCGCGCCCAAGCCCTCCAAGTGATACGCCCCGACCGAGCTCAACACGGCCGGCCCCGCTGCCTGCAGATAGGCCTGCAGGAAATCTTCCGAGAAGGGCCGCATCGTCAGCCGCACCTCGGCGGTATGGTGCCAGAGGCGCTGGTCGTCACGCAGCAGGCACACGCCGCTGAACAGGCTGTGTCGCCGTCCGCAGAGAGCCCGCAGTTGCTCGGCCGCAGCCTCGAGGCTTTCCGGCTTGTCGAACCAGCGCCCCTCGCAGGCCAGCATCTGATCGGCGCCAATCACCAGTGCCCCAGGACGACGCCGCGAGATCGCCAGAGCCTTCAATTCGGCCAGGGTTTCGGCGGCCTGTGCCGCCGAGGCGCCTTCGGCAGCCAGGGAAGCCTTGACCTCGGCCTCGTCGACCGGTGCGGCCAGCGCTTCCACGGTCAAGCCGGCATCAGCCAGCAACCTGCGCCTCGCCTCGCTTGCCGAGGCCAGTACCACCGGCGCTGCGTCAGCCTGCTGCAGGCCCGTCATTGCGCAGCCGCCTTGCGATGCTCCTGCAGCAGGGTGAGGATCGCCGCTGCCGTTTCCTCGATGGAGCGCCGGGTGACATCGATCACCGGCCAGCCACGCTGCGCACAGAGCCGGCGTGCCTGCTGCACTTCCGCAGCCACGGTCTCAAGATCGGCGTAGCTGCCTGCCTCGTTGCGCTCTCCCATGGCCCGCAAGCGCGTGCGGCGCACGTCCACCAGGCGCGCCGGATCCTTGGTCAGGCCGACGATCAGCGGTGCTCGCGTGCGGAAGAGCGCCTGGGGCAGCGGGAGGTTGGGAACGATCGGCACATTGGCGGCACGCACGCCGCGCTGCGCGAGATAGATGCAGGTCGGGGTCTTGGAGGTGCGCGAAACGCCCACCAGCACCACATCCGCATGCTCCAGCCTGTCGACACCCTGGCCGTCGTCGTGGGCAATGGCGAAGTCCATGGCCTCGATGCGGTCGAAGTAGACCGAGTCTAGCGTGTGCTGGCGCCCGGGTCGTCGGCTGCCGGCAAGCCGGAAGTGGCCTGCCAGGGCGTGCATGACCGGGTCGAGAATGTCCACGGCCGCTACATTCAGGCGGTGGCAGGCATCGATCAGCGTCCCACGCAGGCTATCGTCCACCATGGTGTAGAGCACCGGCCCCGGGTTGGCCTCGATCGCTGCGATCGCCTTGTCGAGCTGGCCGCGGGTGCGCACCAGGGTCCAGATGTGCTCGATGGGTTCGATGGCGTCGAACTGCACCAGACAGGCCCGCGCCACGGAATTCACCGTTTCTCCGGTGGCGTCGGAAATCAGGTGCAGATGGTGCTGATGCACGGTGTCGTTACCCTCGTTCACGCTCAGCCTTCACCCTTTCCCCACCCTGCAGTGGATAACTTCTGTGTTGCGACCGGTTGTCCACCGCCCGGTGGATTCCGTCCCCGCTGCACGCGCTGGCGCACAGGCCCTGTCCACCTCGGGATGGACTTGTACAGACCTGGGGATAACTCTGCGCGTCGATGATCCCTGCCCCAGTTATCCCCCCAATTCACAGGCCGACGCAAGCGGCGGGCTTTCTGCGGTTTTGGATGATTGGTCCCACGGAATATTAAGAGATCACGGTCATCCGGCACGCCGTGGCCCATCCTGGGCATGAATCTGGGCATGGCCGTGCCATCCCCAGGACTCACCGCTCTACTACAACAAAAACCTACTCTTATTTTTAACCCTGACTCAGGGTAAGAGGGGGCATGAGCAAAAAGCCGCCGGCCCCACAGATCCCGAACGCCATCATGGACGCATCCTTTCCCGCCGCTGACGAGAAGCGCCTGCTGCGCGTGCTGCGCGGCGAGAGCCTGCAGCCGCCCCCGATCTGGCTCATGCGCCAGGCCGGTCGCTACCTGCCGGAGTACCGTGCCTTGCGGGCGGAGGCCGGCAGCTTTCTCGATCTGTGCTACAATCCGGAACTGGCCTGCGAGGTCACCTTGCAGCCGATCCGGCGCTTTGGTTTCGACGCCGCGATCCTCTTCTCGGACATCCTGGTCATCCCTCATGCGCTGGGCCAGAAGCTCTGGTTCGAGGAGGGCAGGGGACCGCGCCTGGAACCCTTGCAGGGCGCGGGGGACCTGGTTTCGCTCGACCCCGGGCGCATCGAGGAGCGCCTGCAGCCGGTGTTTGCGACCCTGGGCCTTCTGCAAAAGTCCCTGCCGGCGGAAACCACGCTGATCGGTTTTGCCGGGGCGCCCTGGACCGTTGCCAGCTACATGATCGAGGGTGGATCGAGCCGCGACTTTCTCAAGGCCAAGCGCTGGGCCTACGGCGATCCCGAGGGCTTCGCCCGCCTGATCGGCCTGTTGGTGGAGGCCACGGCCGGCTATCTCATCGCCCAGGTGGAAGCGGGAGCCGAGGCCCTGCAGCTCTTCGATTCCTGGTCGGGCGTCTGGCCGGAGCCGGAGTTCCGGCGCTGGTGCCTGGCGCCACAGCGCGAGATCGTCCGTCGTGTGAAGGCGGCGCACCCGCAGGTGCCGATCATCGTCTTCCCGCGCGGCGCCGGGCCGCTCTACGCCGCCGTGGCCGAAGAGGTGGGCGCCGATGCGCTTTCGCTCGACACCACGGTGCCGCTGGACTGGGCGGCGCGCCACCTGCAGCCGAAGGTGGCCGTGCAGGGCAATCTCGATCCCGCGCTGCTGCTGGTGGGTGGCGAGGCACAGGACGCGGCGGTGGATCGCATCCTGGAGCAACTTGGCGAGGGACGCTTTATCTTCAATCTTGGCCATGGCATCGACAAGCACACCCCGCCGGAGCATGTTGCCCGGCTGGTGGAGCGGGTCCGCGCGCAGCGTCCGACGCCGGCTTAGCCAAGGGGAACACCGCGATGCCCAGGGATTTTCCGGTTCGAGCACCGCGCGCGTTGCCGGATGATCATCCGACTCTGGCACCGCGGCGCGTGGGTGTGCTGCTGATCAACCTGGGCACGCCCGAGGCCACGGACTACTGGTCCGTGCGGCGCTACCTCTCGCAGTTCCTCAGCGACCGGCGTGTCGTGGAACTCTCGCCGCTCCTGTGGCAGCCCATCCTGCAGGGGATCGTCCTGTCCCGGCGTCCGACGAAATCCGGTGAGGCCTATGCCTCGATCTGGGACAAGGAGCGCAACGAGTCGCCCCTGCGCGCCATCACCCGGCGCCAGGCAGAAGGCGTGGCCGCGCGTTTCGCCGAAACCCATCCCGACCTGGTCGTCGACTGGGCCATGCGCTATGGCCAGCCCTCTATCCCCGCGAAGCTACAGGCACTGCAGGAGCGCGGCTGTGAGCGTATTCTGCTCCTACCGCTCTATCCGCAGTACAGCGCGGCCACCACCGCCACGGCCTGCGACGAGGCCTTCCGCTGGGCCATGCGCCAGCGCTGGCAGCCATCTCTGCGGGTCGGCGCGCCCTACTACGACGACCCGCGCTACATCGAGGCGCTCGGCCGATCGATGCAGGCATCGCTGGAGACGCTGGCGTGGGAGCCGGAGCGCCTGCTGGTCTCCTTCCACGGCATGCCCCGGGAGACCCTGGCCAAGGGCGATCCCTACCACTGCCACTGCCAGAAGACCGGGCGCCTGCTGCGCGAATGGCTCGACTGGCCGGAAGAGCGCTTCCAGGTGGTCTTCCAGTCGCGTTTCGGCCCCAAGGAGTGGCTGCAGCCCTACGCCGATGCCACTGTGGCCGCTTTGGCCGGCGAAGGGGTCAAGCGGCTGGCCATCGTCAGTCCGGGTTTTGCTGCCGACTGCCTGGAAACCCTCGAGGAGTTGGCGATCGGCCTCAAGGAAAGCTTTCTCGAAGGTGGGGGTAGCGATTTCGCCTATCTTCCCTGCCTCAACGACAGCCCCGGCGGCCTCGATCTGCTCCAGGGCCTGGTTGAACAGGAGCTCGCAGGTTGGTTATAGGCTGGAGAAAGTGAGCCGATGACCCCGCTGGCGACCCGAACAAGGTGACCATGACCCTTCTGAGCACACTTTATCCCTGGATCAAGGCCCTGCACGTGATGTCGATCATCGCCTGGATGGCGGCGATGCTCTACCTGCCGCGGCTTTTCGTCTATCACGTCGATGCCCCGCCGGGCTCCGACATGAGCGAGACATTCAAGATTATGGAGCGCCGCCTGCTGCGCGGAATCATGACCCCGGCCATGATCGCCTCGCTCCTCTTCGGCTTGCTGTTGCTGCTGGTCCCCGGGGTGCTGGCCCAGGGCTGGCTGCACGCCAAGTTTCTGTTGTTGCTGGGGATGTTCGGCCTGCACGGCTTCTTCGCCCGTTGCCGCAAGGAATTCGCAGCCGACCGCAATCGCCGGTCTGCGCGCTTTTATCGCTGGATGAACGAAATGCCGGCGTTGTTGCTGGTCGCGATCGTGCTGCTGGCGGTGGCCAAGCCTTTCTGACTCCGAGCGCTCAACTGTCCTTGACGCGCGCCGCAGGAAAAGGCTACCTAGAAATCAGCCCGGCTCTTGCCGGGGCCTTTTCCGTTTCCCACCTTTACGGGTAGCTCGACCTGAACAAGGTCGCGGGGCCAAGGGTCGCAGCCGCCGACCAAGCGCTCGCCGTAGCCCGGCTTCCCGCTTCCCGACGTTATTCACCGGCCATCACGCCGGTCTTTCAGCCAATCCCTCAGCCGCTGTCAGAGCACCTCAATGAATCTCGCAGAACTCAAAGCCAAATCTCCGGCCGACCTCCTCGCCTACGCCGAGGAGCTTGAGATCGAGAACGCCAGCACGCTGCGCAAGCAGGACATGATGTTCGCGATCCTCAAGCAGCTCGCCGAGAACGATATCGCAATCTTCGGCGGCGGCGTGCTCGAGGTTTTGCCTGACGGCTTCGGTTTCCTGCGCAGCCCGGAAGCGAACTATCTCCCGGGACCGGACGACATCTACGTCAGCCCAAGCCAGGTGCGGCGCTTCGGCCTGCGCACCGGCGATACGGTGGAGGGGCAGATCCGCTCGCCCAAGGACGGCGAGCGCTATTTCGCCCTCCTCAAGGTCAACACCATCAACTTCGACCCGCCGGAAGCCACGCGGCATCGCATCAACTTCGACAACCTGACGCCGCTCTACCCGGATGAGCGCCTGCAGCTCGAAGTCGAGGATCCGACGATCCGCGATCAGACCAGCCGCGTCATCGACCTGACAGCACCTCTGGGCAAGGGACAGCGCGCCTTGATCGTGGCGCCACCGCGCACCGGCAAGACCATGATCCTGCAGAACCTGGCGCGCTCCATCGCCAAGAACCACCCGGACGTCTACCTCATCGTGCTGCTGATCGACGAGCGGCCGGAAGAGGTCACCGACATGGACCGCTCCGTGATCGGTGAGGTGGTCTCCTCCACGTTCGACGAGCCGGCCCAGCGCCACGTGCAGGTCGCCGAGATGGTGATCGAGAAGGCCAAGCGCCTCGTCGAGCACAAGAAGGACGTGGTGATCCTGCTGGATTCCATCACCCGCCTTGCACGCGCGTACAACACCGTCGTGCCCTCGTCCGGCAAGGTGCTGACAGGTGGTGTCGACGCCAATGCGCTGCAGCGTCCCAAGCGCTTCTTCGGTGCCGCACGCAACATCGAGGAGGGCGGCAGCCTCACCATCATCGGCACGGCGCTGATCGATACCGGCAGCCGCATGGACGAGGTGATCTTCGAGGAGTTCAAGGGCACCGGTAACTCGGAAATTGTCCTGGACCGCAAGCTCGCCGACAAGCGTACCTTCCCGGCCATCGACATCGGCAAATCCGGCACCCGCAAGGAGGAGCTGCTGGTCGACAAGGCGACGCTGTCGAAGATGTGGGTCCTGCGCCGAATCCTCATGCCGATGGGCGTGGTGGACTCCATGGAGTTCCTCACCGACAAGCTCAAGCAAAGCAAGACCAACGCCGATTTCTTCGCTTCGATGAATCAGTAGGGGCAAGCGCCAAAACGACGAAAACCCGCCGGGAGATACATCCCGGCGGGTTTTTCAGTTCTGCGTCTTCATCCTGTTTGTTTAGGATGATGTGACTGAGTTCAGGGTAGCAACAACGTCGAACCCGTGGTTTTCCGCGCTTCCAGGTCGCGGTGGGCCTGGGCCGTTTCCGACAGCGGGTAGGTCTGGTTGATCTCGATCTTGACCTTGCCGGTACCGACCATGTCGAAGAGCTCCGTAGCGCTGGCCACGAGGTCCTCGCGCTTGGCGGTGTAGGTCATCAGCGTCGGCCGGGTGACGTAGAGCGAGCCCTTGGGCGCCAGCGAGGTGACGTTGAAGGGCGGCACCGCGCCGGAGGCATTGCCGAAGCTCACCATCAGGCCCAGGGGCTGCAGGCAGTCGAGCGAGCCCTCCCAGGTGTCCTTGCCCACGGAATCGTAGACCACCGGCACGCCCTTGCCGTCGGTGATCTCCTTGACGCGCTCGACGAAGTTTTCGGTCTGGTAGTTGACGGTGTGGGTGCAGCCATGGGCCTTAGCCAGCGCGGCCTTCTCGTCGCTGCCCACCGTGCCGATGACTGTGACGCCCATGGAGGAGAGCCACTGGCAGGCGATCAGCCCGACGCCACCGGCTGCGGCATGCCAGAGCACAGTTTCGCCCGGCTGCACCTGGTAGGTACGACGGACCAGATACTGTACCGTCATGCCCTGGAGCATCATGCCCGCGGCCGTCCGGTCGTCGATGGCATCGGGCAGCTTCACCAGGCGGTGCGCGGGGATCAGGCGTGCTTCGGAATAGGAGCCCGGCGGGTTGGCCGCATAGGCCACGCGGTCGCCGGGAGCAACCTCGTTCACACCCTCGCCCACGGCCTCCACGACCCCGGCACCTTCCATGCCGATGGGGTGGGGCAGCTGCAGCGGATAAAGGCCGGTGCGGTGATAGACGTCGATGTAGTTGAGCCCCACCGCGGTGTGCTTGACCCGGGCCTCCCCGGGACCCGGCTCACCGACGGGGAAATCTTCCCACTTCAGGACGTCGGCGCCGCCGAACTCGTGGATGACAATGGCTTTGGACATGGATTGGCGGCTCCTTATGAGAGGTGCTGTTTGAAGAAGTCGAGGCTGCGGCGGTTCGCCTGCTCTGCAGCCTTGGGGTCGTAGTGCTGCCCGCCCTCGCGGGCGAAGGCGTGGTCGTTGCCCTGATAGTCGTGCAGGGTGACCTGCGGGTTGTCATCCAGGGTGGCGTGCACCTTCGCCTGGGCCTCCTTGGGCACGAAGCCGTCCTCAGTGGGAATGTGCAGCATCAGCGGCTTGGAAATCTTGCCGGCTTCGCCCATGAGCTCGTCCAGCCCCACGCCGTAATAGCCGACGCTGGCGTCCACATCGCTGCGCGTCGCCATCAGGTAGGCAAGTTTGCCGCCCAGGCAGTAGCCCACCGATCCGACCTTGCCGGTGCTGGCTTCGTGGCTGCGCAGCGCGGCCAGGGTGGCTTTCAGGTCCTCGATGCCGTTGTCCACATCGAAGGCCTGGAAGAGCTCGAAGGCCCGCTTCCACTCCTCGTCCGTCTTGTCGGTGATGTCGATACCGGGTTCGATGCGCCAGAAGATGTCGGGGCAGCAGGCGACGTAGCCTTCGCGCGCCAGCCAGTCGCAGGTGTCGCGCATCACCTGGTTCACGCCGAAGATCTCCTGGATCACCAGGATCGCGGGCGCGGGTGTCTGGGCGGGCAGGGCGAGGTAGGACGAGAAGCTGCCGCCGTCCGGCGCCTGGATCGTCAATTCGGGCATGGTCATGACCCTCCTGTCGTCATTGGGTTATATCCTTCCCGCGCGCCGCGGCTTTCGAGGTGGAGGAACGCAGGTGGTGTTTCGGATCGAAGTCTAGCTGCAGCAGCGGCGCGCTGTCATCCGCCGGCCTCGGGTTCTGTCGCCGATTCAGCCAGCGCCCGGGTCAGGGCGTGCGCCTCCGTCATGGGCAGCGAACAGGTGACCCCGCGACAGAGAAAGGCCGTGGCCTGGCCGGCAAGCGCGTCCTTTCCGGCCGCCGGATGTCCGGCGGGCAGGGCGCTGGTGTCGTCCACCACCTGGAGCACCAGGTCGGGGCGACCGCACTGGGCAGCCTGGATCAGGACATGCGTATCCTCGGCATCGCGCCGGCCGACAATGACCAGCTGAAGCGCGTCCTCCAGCAGCGCGCTGGACAGGATGATGCCGGGAAAGGCGAAGAGGCTGCGTTCCATCTCGCCGGAGAAGGCGGCAAGGCTGTGCTCGGCCGCCTCGCGCCAGCGCGGCTCGCCCGACAGGTGCCAGAGACGCGCCAGCACCGCGGCCATCGTGCCGTTGCCTGCCGGGGTCGCGTTGTCCTGGGCATGCTTCGGCCGCACGACGAGATCGCGCGCATCGTCGGCGGTGAGGAAGAAGCCTCCCCTTTCCTCATCCCAGAAGTGGGCCAGCGCCGTCTCGACCCAGACCAGCGCTTGCTCGCGATAGCGGGCCTGGCCGGTGGCCTCTTCCAGTGCCAGGGCGGCTTCGGCCATCTGGGCATAGTCGTCCAGGGTGGCCGCATGCTTGCGCTGTCCGTGGCGCCAGGCATGAAACAGCCGTCCGCCTTCATCCATTTCGCTCACCACGAAGTCGAAGGCTTCTTGCGCCGCCTGCAGCCATTCCGGCTGCTGGAAGGGGCCGGCCACACGGGCCAACGCGGCTATGGTCAGGCCGTTCCAGTCCGCAAGCACCTTGTCGTCCCAGGCCGGCCGCGGCCGGCCTTCGCGTGCCTCGAACAGGCGCGCGCGGCATTCGGCCAGCACCGCTTCCCCGGCCGGATCCAGCAGGTCGGGGCGGTGCGAACGGTTGAGGATGACCTTGCCCTCCCAGTTTCCAGCGGCGCTCACATCGTAGTGATCCTTGAATAAGGCCGCCTTCTCGCCGAGCAGGACGTCGATCTCCGCCTCGCTCCAGACGTAGAAACGGCCCTCTTCCCCCTCACTGTCGGCATCGAGGCTGGCGGCGAAGCCGCCGCTGGGCACCCCGCCGGGCCGGTCTTCGGCGCGCATCTCCCGGAAAATCCAGTCCACGGTCTCCTTGGCCCGCTGCTCGAACAGCGGATCCTTGCCGGCCTGCCAGGCCCAGTTCAGCAGGTCGAGCAGCTGCGCATTGTCGTAGAGCATCTTCTCGAAGTGTGGCACCAGCCAGCGATTGTCCGTGCTGTAGCGGGCAAAGCCGCCGCCCAAGTGATCGTAGATCCCGCCCTGGCTCATCTTGCGCAAGGAGAGTTCCACGGCCTGGCGGAAGGCCGGGTCGCCGCTGGCATGCCAGGCGTACCAGAGCAGCTTGAGGATCATCGGCTGGGGAAACTTGGGCGCCCGACCGAAGCCGCCTTCAAAGGGGTCGATCTCGCGCAGCAGCCGCCGGGCCTGCGCCATGCGCTGCTCGGCGGTGATCGCGGACCCGCCTTCGGGCTGCGCCAGGCGCTCCAGCGCCTCGGTGAGCGCCTCGACGTTCTGGCCCACGGCCTCCGGTCTTTGGTGAAAGGCCTCGGAGACGGCGTTCAGCACCTGGGCGAAGCCCGGCCGACCATAGCGCGGCTCGCGCGGGAAATAGGTTCCGCCCCAGAAGGGCGCGGCGCTGGGCGTGAGAAACATCGTCAGGGGCCAGCCCCCTTGCTCCCCAAGCAGCGCGAGGGCCTGCTGGTAGAGATGGTCGAGGTCCGGCCGTTCCTCGCGATCGAGCTTGATGTTGACGAAGTGGGCATTCATCAGCGCCGCGATCTCGGGGTTCTCGAAGCTTTCGTGCGCCATGACGTGGCACCAGTGGCAGGCGGCATAGCCCACCGAGAGCAGGATCGGTTTGTTCTCCTTGCGGGCCAGCGCCAGGGCCTCCTCGCCCCAGGGATACCAGTCCACAGGGTTGTCGGCGTGCTGCTGTAGATAGGGGCTGCTTTCCCATGCGAGGCGGTTGCGGCTCATGGCGACATCCCTTCGGCGGCTGGTGATTGGGTCGCCGGGCTTTGCCGACGGATCGCTAGAAGGTTATATGAGGGGCGGCACCGCCCGCTCTCAAGCCCGGGAGGCATCTGGTCATGAAGATCACCATCGATATCGACTGCACCGCCCAAGAGGCCCGCTCCTTTCTCGGTCTGCCGGACGTGGCGCCGATGCAGGAGGCCTTGATGGAGGAAATCCAGCAGCGCATGCGCAAGGCCCTGCAAGCCAGCGAGCCGGAAACGCTGCTCAAGACCTGGCTGCCGGCCTCGTTGCAGGGATGGGAAGAGTTGCAGAAGAACTTCTGGAACCAGATGGCTACGGCCGCCACGGGGGGCGGTGGCGGCGGGAAGGGTGGCAAGAGCGGCAAGAGCGGGGAGTGATCGCGCCTCTCTCCCGCGGTCAGTTTCCTGCTGCACCACCTCTGTGAAGTGCCGTGAGCGCTGAGGAGACGCTCTTTGCGCTGTCGAGCGGGCAGGGGCGCGCCGGTGTGGCGGTGGTCCGCTGCTCAGGACCCGCCACGGCGACTGCCGTCCGCGCGCTGGCCGGTGCCTTGCCGGAAGCGCGCCGGGCGAGCCTGCGGGCGCTGCGCCACCCCGGCGACGGGCGCGTGATCGATCATGGCCTGGTTCTCTGGTTTCCGGCGCCGGGTTCCTTCACCGGCGAGGATATGGCGGAGTTTCAGGTCCACGGCGGCCGTGCCGTTCTCGCTGTCCTGCTTGAGGCTCTGTCCGCCATGCCAGGATTGCGGCCGGCAGAGGCGGGCGAGTTCACCCGCCGCGCCTTCGACAACGGCCGGCTCGACCTGGCGGCGGTGGAAGGCCTGGCCGATCTCATCGACGCCGATACCGAAGCCCAGCGCCGCCAGGCCCTGGCGCAGGCGGAGGGGCTGCTGGGACGGGCGGTGGCCGACTGGTCGGAGCGTCTGACCCGCATCCTGGCCCGGGTGGAAGCGGCCATCGATTTCGCCGACGAAGAACTGCCGGACGACCTGCTGCCGGAGGCCGCGCGTGATGCCGAGGCGTTGCGGCGCGAGCTGGTCGCGCTGTTGGAGGCACCGCCGACGGGCGAGCGACTGCGCGAGGGGCTGCGCGTCGCCCTGCTGGGCCCGCCCAATGCCGGCAAGTCGAGCCTGCTCAATGCCCTGGCCCGGCGCGATGCCGCCATTGTTTCAGAACGGGCTGGCACCACCCGCGATGTGGTCGAGGTGGCCCTGGATCTCGGCGGCTATCCGCTGCTGCTGGCCGATACCGCCGGGCTGCGGGCTGCGCCGGAAACAAGCAAGCTGGATCCGGTGGAAGCCGAGGGGATCCGCCGCAGCCTGGCCCGGGCCGAAGCCGCCGACATCAAGCTGCTGGTTTTCGACGCCGCCGAGGCCGCGGCACCGGATCCGGCAAGCTTCGCGCTGCTCGATCGCGACAGCCTGGTGCTCTGGAACAAGGTCGATCTGGTCAAAGGGACACTGCCGGAGAGCCTGGACGGCATTCCCGCGCTGTCGCTGTCGGCGCGCAGCGGCGCCGGCCTGGCCGAACTGGAAAGCCGCCTCCTGGCCCTCGTGGAGGCTCGTTTCGAGCATGCTGGCGAGGCGCCGCTGCTCACGCGGGCGCGCCAGCGTGCGGCGGTGGCGGACTGTGCCGAGGCCCTGGCCCGGGCGGCGCAGGCGGGCGAAACCGCGCTTTTTGCCGAGGATCTGCGCCTGGCCTTGCGCGCACTGGGCCGCATTGTGGGTCGGGTCGATGTCGAGGCGCTGCTCGACATCATCTTTCGCGATTTCTGCATCGGCAAGTGATGCCCGCACTCACAGGCGTACGCACTGGCTGCCGGAATCACAATTCCGCCTTATTCGGAGCAAATGGGCACCACAATCGAGACCTAGCTTTAATCCTACGGAGACTTCCCCTCTCTGTCAGAGGTTTGCCGGTCGACCTCGAAATGCCCCCCAAGCATAGACCGGCTCGAGCGGCCGCCGGCTCCGACCCCCGGCGGCCGCTTTTTTCTTCAGCGCCTTCTCCCTTCCCAGCTGCAAGTTGCTCGGCGCTGCCCTCGAAGGGCGTCCGCCCCCTTTGGCCCAGGCCTTTGATCTGTTATCAGGCGCCGACGCGCGGCCAGAGTTTCCTGGCCAATGCAGCAAGGAGCCCGACGTGAGCCAGTTCGAAGGCTATGACCTCGGCTGCCTGCGGGGTGGCTGGCCGGTCTTTGCCCAGCTCGATTTTGCCCTAGAGCCCGGGGATGCGTTGCTGCTCGTCGGGCCCAACGGTTCGGGCAAGTCGAGCCTGCTGCGGCTTCTGGCCGGCTACATTCCGCCGGCCGTTGGCGAGCTGCGCTGGCAGGGCGTTCCCGTGGCCAAGGATCCCGACCTGCATCGCGCCCGCACGCGCTATCTCGGGCACCAGGATGCCATCAAGGCACCGCTCACCCCGCGCGAAGATCTGGCCTTCTGGACGAAGCTACATGCACAGCCCGGCCGTCTGGTGGAGGAGGCCTTGAAAGCCTTCGCCCTGGAGGTTCTGGCCGAGCGGCCCGGGCGTCTGCTCTCGGCCGGGCAGCGCCGCCGGCTGGCGCTGGCGCGCCTGACCGTATCACCCGGACCTTTGTGGCTGCTGGACGAGCCGACCGTGGGCCTCGACACGGCGTCCCAGAAGGCGCTGGTGGCAGCCATCTCCCGGCATCGGGCGGCCGGCGGCAATCTCGTCATGGCGACGCACCAAGCCCTGCCGGGCGTGACCGACCGGGCGCAGCGCCTGGATCTGGCCCACTATCGCCCCCAGGCCCCCGACGCCGAGGCGCTGCTGGCATGAGCCCCTGGTTTGCGCTCGTCGCCCGCGATCTGCAGCTTGCCTGGCGTCAGCGCGGCGATCTCTTCCTCGCCCTGTCCTTCTTCCTGCTGGTGGCAGCACTCTTTCCCTTCGCCCTGGGCCCGGAGCCCAACCTTCTGCTGCGCATCGGGCCGGGCGTGGTCTGGGTCGCCGCGCTGCTGGCCCTGCTGCTCTCGCTTGAGCGACTTTTTGCCCTGGAACAGGAGGACGGCAGCCTCGACCTGCTGCTGCTCTCGCCTCTGCCGGCGGAAGCCCTGGTGCTGGCCAAGGCCACGGCCCACTGGCTGACCACGGGGCTGCCGCTGGTGCTGGCGGCGCCGCTGGTGGGGCTGCTCTACACCCTGCCGCCGGAAGGCTATCTCGTGCTCCTGGCCAGCCTGCTCCTGGGAACGCCGGCGCTGTCGCTCTTCGGCGCCACCGGGGCCGCGCTCTGCCTCGGGGCGCGGCGCGGCGGCGTGCTGCTGCCCCTGCTGGTGCTGCCGCTTGCCGTGCCGGTGCTGATTTTCGGCACCGCAGCGGTGGATGCCACGCTTGCGGGGCTGCCGGCGCGTCCCCACCTGCTCTTGCTGGGTGCTCTCTTGCTGATCGCCCTGCCGGTGGCCGCCGTCGCCGGAGGGGCGGGGTTGCGTCAGGCGGCGGAATGACGCGGCCTTTTCTGCGGCATTTGGCTGGACCTGAGGGGTACAACAGGCCATTTTACGCCCCGAATGCGAAGCCCGATCCCCGGTTGGCCCGGACGGCTCCTCTGAGGAGCCTGCGATCGGGCCGGCTGCCGCCACGCGCTTGCAGGACTTCGGCTGAAAAGCAGTGACCGATACCACCACCGCCAGAAGCGCCAATCTGCACCGCCTCGCCAATCCGGGGCGCTTTTTGCGCTTTGCCAACCGCATCTATCCCTGGTGTTTCGGTGCCATGCTGGCTGCGCTGACCATTGGGCTGGTGGGAGCACTGTTTATCTCACCTGCCGACTATCAGCAGGGCCAGTCCGTACGCATCATGTACGTGCACGTACCCGCGGCCTGGATGGCGCTTTTCGTCTATCTCAATCTTGCGCTCGCCAGCGCCTCGCTGCTGATCTGGCGCCATCCCCTGGCCGGGGTGGCAGCCCAGGCCAGTGCGCCCATCGGCGCCGCCTTCACTCTTCTGGCGCTGGCCACCGGCTCCCTCTGGGGCAAGCCTATGTGGGGCACCTGGTGGGTCTGGGACGCACGGCTCACCTCGGTGTTGATCCTCTTTTTCCTCTATCTGGGCTACATGGCACTCTCTAACGCCTTCGAGAACGAGGAGCGCGGCCGCCGGGCCGGGGCCGTGCTGGCCCTTGTGGGTGTGGTCAACCTGCCGATCATCAAGTTCTCGGTGGACTGGTGGAACACGCTGCATCAGCCGGCCAGCGTCAGCCGGATCGGCACGCCGGCGATCCACAGCTCGATGCTCTGGCCGCTGCTGGTCATGGCGTTGGCCTTCACGCTGTTCTATGTGGTGGTGCTGATCCTGCGCATGCGCAGTGAGCTGCTCGCCGCGCGCCTGCGTGCACTGGGCCGCCTGGCCGTGGAGGGACGCTGATGAGCGGCTACCTCGCCATGGGCGGCTATGCGCTCTACGTCTGGGGCAGCTATGCCCTGACCGCCCTGGTCCTTGGGCTGTTGTTCTTCGGCGCGCGCCAGGGATTGAAACGGCGGGAGCGGGAACTGGACTCTCTGCGCGCCCTGGCGCCGCATCGCCGGCAGCGAACCGGCAGCGAGAAGGGGGAGGGCGCATGACCCGCAAGCGCCGCCGCATGATGGTCGTCGGCCTTGGGCTGCTGTGCCTCGGGGCCGCCTCGGCGCTCGCGCTGACCGCCTTCGAGGACAACCTGCTCTTTTTCTACTCGCCGTCCGACCTGCACAGCGAGGCACCGCCGCCCGGTCGCATGCTGCGCATCGGCGGCATCGTGGAGGAGGGCTCGCTCGAGCGGGACGGGGAGGGCAGCGTGGCCTTCCGGGTCACGGACTTTGCCGAAAGCGTGCCGGTCGCCTATCGCGGCATCCTGCCCGATCTCTTCCGCGAAGGGCAGGGCGTGGTGGCCCAAGGTCGCATGACCGATGGCGGGCTGTTCCAGGCGGAAGAGGTGCTGGCGCGTCACGACGAGAACTACATGCCCTCCGAGGTGGCCGATGCGCTGGAGCGCGCCGGGGTCTGGCGCCCGGAATCCGGCGAAGGCCCGCCCCGGGGCAGCGGGGGCTGAGCGGTGATTCCTGAACTGGGTCACTTCGCCCTGGTGCTGGCGCTGCTGGTGGCGCTGGTGCAGGGAACCCTGCCCATGCTCGGGGCCGCGCGCGGCCGTACTGACTGGATGGCAGTGGCCCGCCCGGCCGCTCTCCTGCAGTGCGCGGCGACGGTGCTGGCCTTCGCGGCACTGACCTGGGCCTACGTGGTCAGCGACTTCACCGTGCTGAACGTCGTGCAGAACTCGCACTCGGCCAAGCCGATGCTCTACAAGGTCACCGGCGTGTGGGGCAACCACGAGGGTTCCCTGCTGCTCTGGGTGCTGATCCTCACCATCTTCGGAGCGGCGGTGGCGGCCTTCGGGCACAATCTGCCGCCCAGCCTGAAGGCGCGGGTTCTGGGCGTGCAGGCCTGGGTCGCCATCGGCTTCTTCACCTTCATGCTCTTCACCTCCAACCCCTTCGAGCGGGTCTGGCCGGCGCCGCTGGACGGCAACGACCTCAATCCGCTGCTGCAGGACCCGGGCCTCGCCTTCCATCCGCCGCTGCTCTACCTGGGCTACGTCGGCTTCTCCATCGCCTTCTCCTTCGCCATCGCCGCCCTGCTCGAGGGGCGGGTCGATCCGGCCTGGGCGCGCTGGGTCCGGCCCTGGACGCTTGCGGCCTGGACCTTCCTGACCGGCGGGATCGCGCTGGGCAGCTGGTGGGCTTACTACGAGCTGGGTTGGGGCGGCTGGTGGTTCTGGGATCCGGTGGAGAACGTCTCCTTCATGCCCTGGCTGCTGGGCACGGCGCTGCTGCACTCGGCCATCGTGGTGGAAAAGCGCGACGCCTTGAAGGTCTGGACCATCCTCCTGGCCATCCTGACCTTCTGCCTGTCGCTGCTTGGGACCTTCGTGGTGCGCTCGGGCTTGCTGACCTCGGTGCATGCCTTTGCCGTCGACCCCACGCGCGGTCTCTACATTCTGCTGCTGCTCGTGATCGCCGCCGGCGGCTCTCTGGCGCTCTTCGCCTGGCGGGCACCCAGCCTGAAAGCGGGCGGCCTCTTCGCGCCGGTCAGCCGGGAAGGCGGGCTGGTGCTGAACAACCTGCTGCTGGCCACGGCCACGGCGACGGTGTTGCTCGGCACCTTCTACCCGCTCTTCGTCGAAGCCTTCGCAGGTGGGCGCCTCTCGGTGGGCCCGCCCTACTTCAATGCCACCTTCCTGCCGATCATGCTGCCTTTGGTGGCGGTGATGGCGATCGGGCCGATGCTGGCCTGGAAGCGCGCCGATCTGGCCGGGGTGCTGGGGCGGCTCAAGTTCGTGGCGCTTGCCGCCGTCCTGGCCGCGGCTGCCACCTGGTATATTCAGGAGGGCGGGCCGGTTCTGGCCGCCCTGGCCATGGGGCTGGCGGTCTGGCTCTTCCTCGGCACGCTGTGGGAACTGGCTGAGCGCCTGCGCCTCTTCCGGGTGCCCGCCGGGGATTCCTGGCGCCGGGCGCGCGGCCTGCCGCGCGCCGCCTGGGGCATGAGCCTTGCTCACGCCGGGCTTGCCGTGGCCATGGCCGGGATGATCGGCTCCTCGGCCTGGAAGCTGGAGGAGGTGCGGGTGGTGCGTCCGGGCGATGAGGTGGCGCTCGGCGGCTACAGCTTCCGCTTCGACGGCACCCAGCGCATCCAGGGCCCCAACTATCTCAGCGACACCGCGCCGCTCACCCTGCTGCGCGACGGGCGAGAGCTCGGCACGCTTTATCCGGAGCGCCGCTTCTATCCCGTGCAGGAAATGCACACCACCCAGGCCGCCATCCGCACCAACGGCCTCTACGATCTCTATGCTGTCATCGGCGACCCGCAACCCGGCGGCGCCTGGACCCTGCGGCTCTACCTCGAGCCGCTGGTGCCCTGGATCTGGTTCGGTTCGGCCTTCATGGCCCTGGGTGGGCTGGTGTCGCTCAGCGACCGTCGCCTGCGGGTCGGCGCGCCGCGCAAGGCGGCCAAGGCAGCGGTCCGGCCGGCGCCGGCGGAGTAAGGGGCTGACATGCTGGCACGACTGCTTTTCATTCTTCCGCTGCTGATCTTCGCCGTTGGCGCCTACTTCTTCTATCTCGGGCTCGATCCCGACCGTGATCCCTCGACCATTCCGTCCGTGCTGATCGACCAGCCGGCGCCGGCCTTCGAGTTGCCGGCGATCACTGGCGGCGACCAGGCGGGCTTCTCCACTGGGGATTTGGGCAATGGTGAGGTCACCCTGGTCAATGTCTTCGCTTCCTGGTGCCTGCCCTGTCGCGCCGAGCATCCCCTGTTCATGGAACTGGCCGCCGAAGACCGCGTGCGCATTCTCGGGATCAACTACAAGGACGAGCCGGAGGAAGCCCTGTCATGGCTGGAGGAACTGGGCAACCCCTATGAGCGCATCGGCGCCGATGAGGAGGGGCGTGTGGGGATCGAGTGGGGCATCTCTGGCGTGCCCGAGACCTTCGTCGTCGACCGCGAGGGCACCATCCGCTACCGGCACGTGGGGCCGATCCATCCGGTCGAGTTGGAAGAACTGATCCTGCCGATCCTGGAGCGGCTGCAGTGAAGCTTCTGCTGACCCTGCTGCTGTTCTGTTTCACCCTGCCGGCGCTGGCTCAGGAGCTGCGGCTCGAGGATCCGGAACTTGAGGAGCGGGCCCGGGCCCTGCAGCGCGAGATCCGTTGTGTCGTCTGCCAGAACGAGTCCATCGATTCCTCCCAGGCCGGCATTGCGCGGGACCTGCGGGTGCTGGTGCGCGAGCGCCTGGAGGCCGGGGACAGCGACGAGGAGATCAAGGCCTACCTCGTGGCCCGCTACGGTGACTATGTGCTCTTCCGCCCGCCCATGCGCCCGGAGACCTGGCTGCTCTGGTTCGGGCCGGCGGTGATCCTGGCCCTGGCCGGCGGCGGCCTGGCCCTGGCCGTGGTTCGCCGCCGCCGTCGGGCCGAGGGCGGCCCGGCAGCCTTGAGCGATGAGGAACGCACGCGCCTGCAGCGGCTGCTGCATGAGGACTCCGGAAAGGGTGGGCCCACATGAGTTGGCTCTTCTGGGCGGTGGCCGCCGTGCTCACGGCGCTGAGCGTCGGTGCTCTGCTGCACCCCTTGCTGCGCCGGCCGGCGGAGGCCTCCGGGGAGGCGGCGCCGGAGGACCGTGAAGCCTACGACCTGCACATCTATCGCGACCAGCTGTCGGAGATCGATCGCGATCTTGCCCGCGGTGTGCTGACCGAACGCGAGGCCGACGCCGCGCGGCTGGAAGTTCAGCGCCGGCTGCTGGCGGCTGACCGACGCCGCGAGGGCGGCAATACCAAGTCCGCCGGGGCTGCACCGCGCCGCAGCACCGCATCGCGAATGGCTGCCCTGGCGGTGGTCGTCGTGGTGCCGCTGGGCGTGCTGGCGACCTATCTCTCCGTCGGTCAGCCCGATCTGCCGAGCCAGCCGCTGGCCGAGCGCAGCGCCGAGGTGGAGCGCGAGGGAGAGATGCGCGAGATGGTCGCCGACCTGCAGCGCCGCCTGGCTGAAAACCCCGATGATGTGCGTGGCTGGCAGTTGCTGGGACGCGCACGCGCCGAGATGGGCGACTGGGAGGCGGCGGCGGAGGCCTATCAGGAGGCCGTGGCCCGCGGCGGCGCCGAACAGGCGGACCTGCAATCGGCCCTGGGCGAGGCCCTGACCGCTGCGGCCGGCGGCACCGTCTCACCCCGCGCTGCTGCAGCCTTTGCCGCTGCCCTGGAGGCCGATCCGCAGGAGCCGCGGGCGCGCTACTACACCGCTCTCGCTCTGAAACAGGGTGGCCGGGTGCGCGAGGCGCTGGATCTCTGGCTGGAGCTGGCGGAAACCACGTCGCGCGATGCCGGCTGGCGCCCGCTGCTGCGCGAACAGATCGTCATGGCGGCGGAGGACCTGGGGCTGCCGCTGGCGGAGCTGAGCATCCCGGCCGGTCCCGAGCCGCGCGGCGGTCCCATGGCGGAGCAGGAAGCCGCGGTGGAGGACATGAGCCCGGAGGAGCGCGAAGCCTTCATCCGCTCCATGGTCCAAGGCCTGGCCGACCGCTTGGAGCAGAACCCCGAGGACATCGACGGGTGGCTGCGGCTGGTCCAGGCCCGGCTGGTGCTGGGTGAGACCGATGCGGCTCTCGAGGCGTTGGAGCGGGCCGAACCTCTGGTGGCAGAGCTTCCGGCAGACGACCGTCGGCGCCAGGCCGTGGAAGAAGGCCTGCGCCTCCTGGGCGATGGCTCATAGGCTGGGCGCGGAGGCCGTGCAGCGGCTCGCTTTTCCCTTGTCGCCGGCCGTCCCTGGCGACTACCGTCGGCCTGATGCCCGCGCGCAGGCCAAGCGGCACGCAACGCGGACATCAGAGCAGGCGGAGCTTGCTCTCTGGATTGACGAGGGGGCTTAGGGGGATGGCGCAGACAGCGCCGGCGTTGGTCGTCGAGGACATTCACAAGGCCTTCGGTCCGCTGGAAGTGCTGAAGGGCGTGTCGCTTTCCGCCGCGGAAGGGGACGTGATCGCTCTGATCGGCGCCAGTGGCTCCGGCAAGTCCACACTGCTGCGCTGCATCAACCTCCTCGAAATCCCCGATTCCGGACGCATTCGGCTGCGTGGTGAGCTGCTGGAGATGACCCGGGATCGGCGCGGGCAGTCGCGGCCGGCGAACTGGCGCCAGGTTGACCGCATGCGCAGCCGCCTGGGCATGGTCTTCCAGTCCTTCAATCTCTGGACCCACATGACCGTGCTGCAGAATGTCGTCGAGGCGCCGGTACACGTACTCGGCAAACCCAAGCGCGAGGTGAGCGAGCAGGCCATGGCCCTGCTGGAGAAGGTTGGCATAGCGGATAAGGCGAGCGCCTATCCCGCGCACCTGTCGGGCGGCCAGCAGCAGCGCGCCGCCATCGCCCGGGCGTTGGCGATGGAGCCGGAGGTCATGCTGTTCGACGAGCCGACCTCGGCGCTTGATCCGGAGCTGGTGGGCGATGTCCTGCGGGTGATGCGCCAGCTGGCCGAGGAAGGCCGCACCATGATCATCGTTACCCACGAGATGGGCTTTGCGCGGGAGGTTTCCAGCGAGGTGATCTATCTCCACCAGGGTCGCATCGAGGAACAGGGTCCGCCGGAACAGGTCTTCGGATCGCCGCGATCCGAACGCTGCCGGCAGTTCCTGGCATCGCATTTGAGCCGGGACCGCAATGGTCCCACGGCCCCCGCAATGGCGGCGGCCGAACAACCAACGGCGTCGTGAAGACGTCCAAGAAGGGGGAGTAGGACAATGAAGAAACTGGTTCTGGGTTTGGCGGCGGCGGCGTTCGGCTTCGCTGCTGCGTCGGCCGCGGCCGACGAGCATACGGTGCGCATCGGCACGGAGGGCGCCTACCCGCCGTTCAACTACATCGACGCCGAAGGCAACCTCGTCGGCTTCGACATCGATATCGCCAATGCGCTCTGCGATGCGGCGGACTTCGAGTGCGAATTCGTGGTGCAGGATTGGGACGGCATCATTCCGGGCCTGCTGGCGCGGCGCTACGACGCCATCATCGCCTCCATGTCGATCACCGAGGAACGCAAGGAGGTGGTGGACTTCACCGACAAGTACTACGCCACGCCGGCGAAGTTCGTGAAGGCGGATGACCGCGATCTCGAAATTCCCGGCGAGATCGCCGAGGCGAATGACACCCTGTCCGACATGGCGATCGGCGTGCAGCGCGCCACGGTTCACGAGAACTTCCTGCGCGACAACTTCGGCGATGCGGACATCCGGGTCTACGCCACCCAGGACGAAGCCAATCTCGATCTGGTCAATGGCCGTGTCGATCTGGTGATGGCGGATTCCGTGGTGCTGCTGGAAGGCTTCCTGGAGACCGAGGAAGGCGAGGGCTACAGCTTCGTCGGCCCGGATTACATCGAGGAGCAGTGGCACGGGGAAGGCATCGGCATCGCGGTGCGCAAGGGCGAGGATGACCTGCGCGAGGCGCTGAACGCGGCAATTGAGGAGATCCGCGAGGAAGGCACCTATCAGGAAATCAACGCCAAGTACTTCGACTTCGACGTCTACGGCGACTGAGTGACCCGAGGCCGGGCCGTGGGCGTGTTTTCATTTGCAGCCGGTGCGGCCCGGCTTTCGTGGAGCCGGCAGCCACAGCATTCACCGACCGTGTTCAGCGGGAGGGCCTGAATGCTGCCCGACCTGCGCGGCTACGGCTGGATGCTCTGGGAAGGGCTGCAGCTCACCCTTCTGGTTGGCTTGGCATCGCTGCTGATGGCCATCCTCCTCGGCCTGCTCGGCGCCTGGGCCAAGCTGGGTGCTTCGCGGATCGCCCGGGGTGTGGCCGGGACCTATACGACCGTGGTGCGCGGCGTGCCCGAGCTGCTGCTCATCCTTCTGATCTTTTACGGCACGCCGACGCTGATCCAGAACACGGCGGCGCGCTGGGGCTACCCCGTCTACATTGACCTGAACCCGTTCGTGTCGGGGGTCCTGACCCTGGGCTTCATCTACGGCGCCTTTGCCACCGAGGTGTTCCGCGGCGCCTTTCTTGCCGTGCCGGCGGGGCAGATCGAGGCGGCGCGCGCCTGCGGCATGAGCCGGCGTCTGACCTTCCGGCGCATCGTGTTGCCGCAGGTCTGGCGCTTTGCCCTGCCGGGCCTGGGCAATGTCTGGATGGTGCTGATCAAGGCAACGGCGCTGATCTCGGTCATCCAGCTCGACGAGCTGATGCGCAAGACGCAGATCGCCGTGGGCGCCACCAAGCTGCCCTTTACCTTCTACTTCGTGGCCTCGCTCATGTACCTCGGGATCACCGTGGTCTCCATGCTGCTGCAGCAGCGTTTCGAGGCCATGGCCAATCGCGGCGTGCGGAGGGCCTGAGGCGGTGAACCTGGCGCTGGTGCTCGATTCCCTGCCGCAGCTGCTCTCCGGCCTGCTCGTCACCCTGGAGATCACCGCCTGGGCGCTGGCGCTGGGCTTTGCCGCCTCCATTCCGCTGGCGCTGATGCGGATCTCCACCAACCCGCTGCTGCGCCTGCCGGTGTTTAGCTTCATCTTCTATTTTCGCGGCACGCCGCTGCTGGTGCAGCTCTTCCTGATCTACTACGGCTCGGGGCAGTTCCGCACGGAGCTGGAGACCCTCGGGCTCTGGGTCTATTTCCGCGAGCCCTACTTCTGCGCCGTCCTGACCCTGACACTCAACACCGCGGCCTACACGGCGGAGATTCTCCGGGGCTCGATCCAGGCCGTGCCCTACGGCGAGGTCGAGGCCGCACGGGCCTGCGGCATGAGCCGCGGCCTGCTTTATCGCCGGATCATCCTGCCCAAGGCCTTTCGCCTGGCGCTGCCGGCCTATTCCAACGAGGTGGTCTTCCTCTTCCAGGCCACCTCCCTGGTCTCGATCATCACGCTGCTGGATCTCACCGGCGTGGCCCGGGTGATGGTGGCGCGCACCTTCGCGGTCTACGAGCTCTATATCGCGGCGGGCCTGCTCTATCTCGCCTGCACCTACCTGATTCTCTGGGTCTTGCGGAAGGTGGAGTATCGCCTCTCCGGGCACCTGCGCCCGCGCGAAGCGGAGCCGGCCCGGCCGGGCCTGTCGCCGGCGGGATTGCCCTAAGCATAGCTCCAGAAACGCAAACGCCCCGCCATCACGGATGATGACGAGGCGCCTGCGCAGGGAGAGACTTTGAAAAGGGCGTTTCGGCCCGGGGCTCAGGCGGCAGCCTGCTGGTCGGCCGGAAGTGCGGCTTCGCCGTCGAGCACCGCGGCGACCGCATGGATCACGCCGGCAATGCGCAGGGCGTCCTGCACGCCTTCCTTGGAGACACCCTTGGCCAGCACTTCGCGCTCATGGGCGTCCAGGCACATGCCGCAGCCATTGATGGCGGAGACGGCCAGCGACCAGAGTTCGAAGTCGACCTTGTCGGCACCGGGGTTGGCAATGATGTTCATGCGCAGGCGCGCCGGCATCTTGCCGTACTCCTTGTTGGAGATCAGGTGCACCGAGCGATAGTAGATGTTGTTCATCGCCATGATGGCGGCAGCAGCCTTGGCTGCCTGCTGCTCCTCGGCGCTCAGCTTGCCGGCGGCATCCTCGGCCACGGCGGCGATCACCTCGGCGTTGCGGGTCGCCAGCGCGGCGGCCAGGACGGCGCCCCAGACCTGCGATTCGCTGAGCGCGGTGGACTGGAAGATGTTGGAGAGGTTGAGCTTGATATCCTTGGCGTAGGCCGGGATGCGGGCCTTGAGGGCGTCGACAGCCATGGCGCGCCTCCTTTCTTGAGCGATCTGGGGAAAGCGGACAGCAACCCGGGGGCAGGGGCGCTGCCCCCGGGGCTGAGTGTGAGAAGGTGGCTCGCCTTAGGCGACCTTCAGGACCTCTTCGCCCTGCTGCCAGTTGCAGGGGCAGAGTTCGTCGGTCTGCAGCGCGTCGAGGATGCGCAACGTCTCCTGCGGGTTGCGGCCGACGCTCAGGTCGTTGACCGAGACGTGGCGGATGATGCCTTCGGGATCGACGATGAAGGTGGCACGCAGGCACACGCCCTCATTGACGTCGAGGATGCCGAGCGCCTCGGACAGTTCGCGCTTGAGGTCGGAGAGCATCGGGAACTTCAGGTCGCGCAGGTCTTCGTGGTCGCGCTTCCAGGCCAGATGGACGAACTCGTTGTCGGTGGAGAGACCCAGGATCTGCGCGTCGCGATCCTCGAAATCCTCGTTCAGCGCGGAGAAGGCTGCGATCTCCGTCGGGCAGACGAAGGTGAAGTCCTTCGGCCAGGCAAAGAGCACCAGCCACTTGCCGGGATGGGACTTGTCGTTGATGTCGACGAAGGCCTCGCTCGGCGACTGGGGCTGTCCGGCGGGAACGGCCTGGAGATTGAAGGAGGGGAGTTTATGACCAACGGTAAGCATATGAGAGATTCCCTTTGTGCTGCGTCAAGTTGGGCACCTGTCGGCGCCCACTGGGTTGGGCTCGCAAGCCCATTGTTTGGAACGCGTCTAATCTGCGTTGATACTGATGTAGTGTGGGGTCGCACCGCGGTCAAGGCGGTTTTAGAAATTCTTTAAGAAGCGCTCGCAACCCCAGCTCGCAGCGCACCTGAAGCGGGCCGAGAGCAGTGCAGCAGATCCAGCGCCCTCTTGCCTCATCCTGGCCCCTGGCAGAGCGGCACGCGCGGCACTACACTTCAGCTATGTCCGAAACCGCCACTTTCCACCCCCTGGGCGGGGCCAATCGTCCTGCCCTGCCCGATGGTCTCGAAAGCGCGCCGCCGCTGCGCATCCAGTCCGAGTACGAGCCGGCCGGGGACCAGCCCCAGGCCATTGTCGATCTCACCGGAGGCCTGCAGCAGCGCGAGCGTGACCAGGTACTCCTGGGCGTAACCGGCTCCGGCAAGACCTTCACCATCGCCCAGGTGATTCAGAACCTGCAGCTGCCGACGCTTGTGCTGGCACCCAACAAGACCCTGGCGGCGCAACTCTATGCGGAGATGAAGGCCTTCTTCCCGGAGAATGCGGTGGAGTACTTCGTCTCCTACTATGACTACTATCAGCCCGAAGCCTACGTGCCGCGCACCGACACCTACGTGGAGAAGGAATCCTCGATCAACGAGCAGATCGACCGGATGCGCCATTCCGCCACCCGGGCGCTGTTCGAGCGCCGCGACGTGATCATCGTGGCCTCGGTGTCCTGCATCTACGGCATCGGCTCGCCGGAAACCTATGCCACCATGACCCGGACCATCCGGCAGGGTGATCTGCTCGACCGCAAGAAGCTTCAGCGCGAGCTCACCGAACTTCAGTACAAGCGCAACGACATCAATTTCGTGCGCGGCACCTTCCGGGTGAGGGGTGACACCCTCGAGATCTTCCCGGCCCACTATGAGGATCGGGCCTGGCGCGTTTCGCTGTTCGGCGACGAGGTGGAGGGGATCTTCGAGTTCGATCCCTTGACCGGCGAAAAGACCCAGACTCTCGAGGCCATCAAGGTCTACGCCAACAGCCACTACGTCACCCCGCGGCCGACGCTGATCCAGGCGGCGGAGCAGATCAAACGCGACCTCAAGCTGCGCCTGGAGGAATTCGTCGAGGGCGGCAAGCTGCTGGAAGCCGAGCGTCTGCAGCAGCGCACCCAGTTCGATCTCGAGATGATCGAGGCCACCGGCTCCTGCGCTGGGATCGAGAACTACTCCCGCTATCTCTCGGGCCGCAAACCAGGGGAGCCGCCGCCGACGCTCTTCGAGTATCTGCCCGAGGATGCCCTGCTCATCGTCGACGAGAGCCACGTCACCGTGCCGCAGCTGGGCGGCATGTACCGCGGTGACTATGCGCGCAAGTCCACTCTGTCGGAGTACGGCTTCCGGCTACCCTCGTGCATCGACAACCGGCCGCTCAAGTTCGAGGAATGGGACTTGATGCGCCCGCCGACGATCTATGTCTCCGCGACGCCTGGGCGCTGGGAGCTGGAGCGCACCGACGGGGTTTTCGTCGAGCAGGTCATCCGCCCCACCGGACTGATCGACCCGCCCTGCGAGATTCGGCCGACGGAGCATCAGGTGGACGAGGTCATCGCCGAGTGCCGCGCCACCATCGAGCAGGGCGCGCGTGTGCTGGTCACCACGCTGACCAAACGCATGGCCGAGGATCTGACCGAGTACCTGCACGAAGCCGGACTGAAGGTGCGCTACATCCACTCGGACGTGGACACGTTGGAGCGCATCGAGATCATCCGCGACCTGCGGCTGGGTGTGTTCGACGTGCTGGTGGGCATCAACCTGCTGCGCGAGGGCCTGGACATCCCCGAGTGCGCGCTGGTCTGCATTCTCGATGCCGACAAGGAAGGCTATCTGCGCTCGACCACCTCGCTGATCCAGACCATCGGCCGCGCCGCGCGCAACGTCGATGGGCGGGTGCTGCTCTTCGCCGACAAGATCACGGACTCGATGCGGCGCGCCCTGGATGAAACCGAACGGCGGCGGGAAAAGCAGCTCGCCTACAACGCCGAGTACGGCATCACGCCCCAGACCATCCGCAAGCAGATCGCCGATATACTGGGGTCGGTCTACGAGCGCGACCATGTCACCGTGGACACCGGCGATGCCGGGCGCGGCGAGCTGGTGGGGCACAACCTCAAGGCCTACATCGCCGAACTCGAGGAGCGCATGCGCAGCGCAGCCGCCGACCTGGAGTTTGAGGAGGCCGCCCGCCTGCGCGACGAGATCAAGCGCCTGGAAGCGGCCGAACTGGAGTTGCCCGGCAGCGCCACGGTCGGCCTTGCCGAGGGTGCGGGCGGCTTCGCGGCGCGCATCGCCAAGGCGGACGCAAAGCAGAAGTCCCGCACAGGTAAAGGTCCCCGGCGCAAGGGCGGTGCTCGCCGGCGCTGAGGGCCCCGATGCCGACTGACCGCGCCGGCTTCCGCCGGTGGGTGGTCAGTACATGTGCTGACCGCCGTTGATCGACAGGGTGGAGCCGGTGATGAAGCCGGCGTCATCGGCCACCAGGAAGACCACGCCGCGCGCGATCTCTTCCGCTTCGCCGAGACGTCCCACCGGAATCCGCGCCACGATCTTTTCCAGCACATTGGCCGGGACGGCGCGCACCATGTCGGTTGCGATGTAGCCGGGGGCGATGGCGTTGACGGTGATGCCCTTGCCCGCGCCTTCCTGGGCCAGCGCCTTGGTGAAGCCGTGAATGCCCGACTTGGCGGCAGCGTAGTTCACCTGGCCGTACTGCCCGGCCTGGCCGTTGATCGAGCCGATGTTAACGATGCGCCCGAAGCCTTTCGCGCGCATGGCTTCGATCACGCAGCGCGAGAGGTTGAAGCAGGAGGTCAGGTTGGTGTCGATGACCGCCTGCCACTGCTCCGGCGTCATCTTGTGGATGGTGGTGTCGCGGGTGATGCCGGCGTTATTGACCAGCACCTCGACCGGGCCGTGTTCGTTGGTGACCTTCTCGATGCCGCTCTTCACCGCCTCAAAGTCGGAAACGTCGAACTTGACCGCGGGGATGCCGGTGCGCTCGGTGAAGGCCTGGGCCGCCTCGTCGTTGCCGCCGTAGTTGGCGACCACCTTATAGCCGGCCTCCTTCAGCGCGACACAGATCGCCTCACCGATGCCGCGGGTGCCGCCGGTGACCAGTGCCAGTCGTGCCATCAAAGCCTCCTCGTTCATGTTCGCTCCGCCCGGCGTTTCCGGGTCGGTTCCCGATATGAAAGCATTTTATCGGTCGGCAACGGAAGCCTTGTTGCGACGGATCAAAAGCGGGAACCGTCGGCCGGGCGTGCCTCGCGGCGGGCGATGTAGAGGGTGGAGGCCACCACGATGGCGCCGCCCAGGTAGGTGGCCCAGTCCGGCAGCTCGGCGAAGGCCAGCCAGCCGGCCAGCACCGCAATGGGCAGCTTGGCGTAGTCGAAGGGTGCGACGAAGGAGGCCTCGCCGCTGCGGTAGGCCTTGATGATGAGCGACTGCGAGACGAAGCCGGTCACGCCCACCGCGGCGAGGAGGATCCACTGTTCCTGGCTGGGTGTGATCCACTGCATCAGCGCCAGGGGTGCGGTCAGAATGATCGAGGCCAGGCAGAACCAGAAGACCATCACCGGCTGGCTTTCGCTGGCCGGAAAGCGCTTCACCAGCACGACGGACATGGCGATGCCGAAGGCCTGGCCCAGGCCTGCCAGCAGCGTCCATTCCAGCACGAAACCGCCGTCCTGCAGCAGGGTGGGCAGGGTCATGATCACGACGCCGCCGAAGCCTGTGAGCGTGGCCGTCCAGCGGCGCCAGCGTACCCGCTCGCCGAGCAGCAGCACCGAAAGCACCACGGCAAAGAGCGGCACGGTGAAGGTCAGCACCGTCACCGTCGCCAGCGGCAGGGCCGAGAGCGCGTAGAAGCCGCTGACCATGGCGCCTGCACCGAAGAGCGCGCGCAGCAGGTGGGTTCCGGGATGGCGGGTGCGGAAGGCGATGAATCCCCCGGCCAGCAGGAAGGGCAGCAGCGGCGCCAGGGCGAAGAAGGCGCGGGCAAAGGCGATCTGGAACACCGGCATGCCGCCCTGCGCCAGGGTCTTGGCGAAGGCCGCATTCAGGGTGAAGCCCAAAGCGGCCAGCAGCATCCAGAGCGCGCCGCGCTCATTGCCGCCGAGCCGGGCCCAACCCGCGGGCGCGCGCCCGGCGCGCAGCGCGGCGTAGGTGTGTCGCAGCCCGTCAGACATCGCGGCTGCTGGGTGAGGTGGAGGCAGCGCGCAGCACCGCGCGTTCGCGCTCGCGCGCCAGCTTGGCCTCGCGCTGACCGATGTAGACGGCCGAAGCGGCGATGATGCCCGCACCCACCCAGGTCCAGAGATCGGGCAGTTCGGTATAGAGCAGGTAGGCCAGCGCCGCGGAGAAGGGCAGGCGCATGTAGTCGAAGGGCATGACCGCGCTGGCATCCGCCAGGGCGTAGGCGCGGGTGAAGGCGACGTGTGAGATGGCGCCGGTGAAACCGACGAAGGCGCAAAGCGCCAGCGCATAGCCGCTCGGCCACTGCCAGACGAAGAGCGCCGGTACCAGCGACAGGGGCGTGAGCAGCAGGTTCATGTAGGCGACCACCGTGCCCGCGCCCTCGGTGCGGCTCAGGGACTTGACCATCAGCGCGCCCATGGCCTGGAAAAGGGCGGCGGCGATGGGCAGCAGCATGATCAGGCTGAGATCGGTGAAGCCCGGGCGCAGGATCACCAACACGCCGGCAAAACCCACAAGGGTGGCCATCCAGCGTCTGGCGCGCACGATCTCGCCCAGGAAGAGGGCAGCGCCCACGGTGGCGAAAAGCGGGACGGTGAAGTTGAGGGCCACCGCGTCGGCCAGGGGCAGCAGCGCCAGCGAGGTGAACCACATCATCATGGCGCAGAGCCCGACGGCGGCGCGCCAGAAATAGGTCTTGAGCCGGGTCGTGCGCAGGGCGGAGAAGCCGCCGGCCATCAGCCAGGGCATCAGGGTGACCGCGGCGAAGAAGTTGCGCAGGAAGGCGACCTGCAGCGGCGAGAGTTCCTGGGCCGCTTCACGGATCGCCACGTTCATCAAGGAGAAGCCGAAAGCGGCGGCACTCATATAAAGCGCAGCGGCAATGGGGGCGCTGGGACGCAAGGCTGCCGGGGGAAAACGATCGAAAAGGCCCATGGGGCAACCAGCATAGGCAGCCCTGCAAGCCGCCGCTACGCTCAGCCGTGCAAGCCTGCCTTGCGCGCCACGGGGCCTTCGCCATAGTGTTTGGCGCCCCGCCGCCAGGCGGGGAAATGACTGGAGCACAAGGGAGCCGTCGAGCCATGCCGACCACCGGGACCGAAGCCGAGATGACTGTTGCAAAGCCACTCTGGGAACCCTCGGCCGAGCGGATCGCCGAGGCCAACATGACGGCTTTCATGGCCTGGGTCGGCGAGCGGGAGAGCCTGGACCTGGCGGACTACGCCTCCTTCTATGGCTGGTCCGTCGACCAGTCCGAGACCTTCTGGCGCGCTTTCTGGGAGTGGAGCGGCATCATCGCGGACGGGCCGGGCGAGCTGACCCTGGTCAATGCCGATCAGATGCCCGGTGCCCAGTTCTTCCCTGAAGCAAAGCTGAACTTCGCCGAGAACCTGCTGCGCCGCCGAGACGGGGCCGATGCCATCGTCTTCCGAGCGGAAGATAAGGTGGAACGGCGGCTCAGTCACCGCGAACTGCACGAACAGGTGGCGCGCCTGGTGATCGCGCTGCGCGAGGAGGGCGTGGAGCCCGGCGACCGGGTGGCCGGCTTCCTGCCCAACATGCCGGAAACGGTCATCGCCATGCTGGCCACCGCCGCCCTGGGCGCCATCTGGTCCTCCTGCTCCCCCGATTTCGGGCATCAGGGCGTGCTCGACCGCTTTGGCCAGATCGAGCCCAAGGTGCTCTTTGTGCCGGACGGCTACTACTACGCCGGCAAGACCCTGCCGGTGCTCGACCGGGTCAAGGCCTTCGCTGCCGAGCTGCCCACGGTGCAGCGCATCGTGGTCTGCCCCCTGCTGGGCGACGGCAGCGCGGCGCTGGACTTCGACGAGCGCGGTGTCTGGCTGGAGGACTATCTGCCGCTGCCGCCGGTGGGCGAGATCGACTATGTGCGCATGCCCTTCAACGCACCGCTCTACATCATGTTCTCCTCCGGTACGACCGGGAAGCCCAAGTGCATTGTCCACGGCGCCGGCGGCACGCTGATCCAGCACCTGAAGGAGCACAAGCTGCACTGCGACCTGAAGCCGGACGACCGGGTCTTCTACTTCACCACCTGCGGCTGGATGATGTGGAACTGGCAGGTCTCGGCCCTGGCCAGCGAGTGCACGCTGCTGCTCTACGACGGCTCGCCCTTCCATCCCGACGGCAATGTGCTCTTCGACTATGCCGAGGCGGAGCGGGCGACGCTCTTCGGCACTTCGGCCAAGTACATCGACGCGCTGAAGAAGGCCGATCTCCGGCCCAAGGACACCCACGACCTCTCGGCCATGAAGGTCATGACCTCCACCGGCTCGCCACTGGTGCCGGAGAGCTTCGACTGGGTCTACGAGAACGTGAAGGAGGATCTCTGCCTCGCCTCGATCTCCGGCGGCACCGATATCGTTTCCTGTTTCGTGCTGGGCAATCCGATCAACCCGGTCTGGCGCGGCGAGATCCAGTGCCGCGGCCTGGGGCTGGCGGTCGAGGTCTGGAACGATGCCGGCGAGCCGGTGGTCGAGGAGAAGGGTGAACTGGTCTGCGTGAAGCCCTTTCCCTGCATGCCGATCTACTTCTGGAACGATCCCGACGGCAGCCGCTATCGCAGCGCCTATTTCGAGCGCTTCCCCGGTGTCTGGTGCCACGGTGACTATGTGGAACTGACCCGCCACGGCGGCATCATCGTCTATGGCCGCTCCGATGCCACGCTCAACCCGGGCGGGGTGCGCATTGGCACGGCGGAGATCTACCGGCAGGTGGAGCAGCTGCCCGAGGTGCTGGAATCCATCGTCGTCGGCCAGGACTGGGATAATGACGTCCGCGTCGTGCTCTTCGTGCGCCTCGCCGAGGGGGCTGCGCTGGACGACGAGCTGATCAAGCGGATCAAGACCACCATCCGCCAGGGCGCCAGCCCGCGCCACGTCCCGGCCCGGGTGCTGGCGGTGCCGGACATTCCGCGCACCAAGTCCGGCAAGATCGTCGAATTGGCGGTGCGCGACGTGGTCCACGGCCGCGAGGTGAAGAACCAGGACGCCCTGGCCAACCCCGAGGCGCTGGAGCACTTCAAGGGGCGTGACGAGCTGCAGAGCTGATCCTCAGCCGCTCATCAGCTGCTCCGTCTGCCAGCGCCGCAGCGCTTCAGCGCCTGCGCGTCGTCCACGTCATAGCGCTGCTCCAGCAGGGCCAGGCTCCCGGGCAGTCGCGCCCGGGTGTCCTGCAGCACGCTTTCGCTGCCCCAGGCGACACCGCTGAGATCGGGTCTTTGCCAGGGCCGGCAGCGGGCGCCGATGGCCCAGAAACCGCCATCTTCCGCCGGGCCCAGCACCCAGTCGTGGCGCCGCAGCAGGAAGAAGGCCCGGCGCACCGCTGCCGCGTCGATGCCGGGCACGTCGGCCCCGATCAGCAGCGCTGGGCCCTTTCGCCCGGGCCCCGGTGCCAGCAGGTTCAGCATGCGCTGGCCCAGGTCGCCGCGCCCTTGCAGACGTCGTGGGTGGTTAGATGCCCAGCGGCCCGACCCCCGTGCGGCGACATCCGGCGTCACCGCCACCTCCAGCCTCCACTCCCTCGGTGCCGTCACGCGGCGCAGCAGCTCCGCCAAAGCGATGCGCTGGAAGCGCCAGGCCGCAAGCTGGCCGACTTCGCGCGCCAGACGCTGCTTGCCCTGCCCGAAGCGGGGCTGCCGGCACATCACGATCAGGCGGTTGTGGCTGCGCGTCATGGCGGCGTGCCGCGGCGGCGTTCGTAGCGCTGGACCAGTCGCTCGGGCGGCACGCCGAGAAAGTAGAGCCCGAGGCAGGTGAGATTGCGCCAGGGCCGGCGCCACCAGCCCTCGCGCTCGTAGCGCTGTGCACTGGTGGAGATCGTGGCCGGAAGGGCGACCAGGCGCTTTCGGCCGATGCGCCGGACCAGCGCCACATCCTCCATCAGGGGCCAGTCCGGGTAGCCGCCCAGGTCCTGGTAGAAGGCGGCGGCAATCACCAGGCCCTGATCGCCATAGGGCAGGCCGAGCCAGGCGGCGCGCCAGGTTGCCAGGCGCTCGACCCTTCGGGCCTGCGGCGCCGGGCAGTCGAAACGCAGGCGCAGGTAGCCGGCGCGGCGGCGGTTGGCCGGATTGCCCATGAAACGGCGCAGCGCCTCGACCCAGGGGCCGGTGGGCCGGCTGTCCGCATGCAGGAAGAAGAGCCACTCGGCGCCGGTCGTGATCGCGGCTTGCGCCCCGGCTGAGAGTTGCCGGCCGCGGCCGGCGGGGCTGTTCAGGCAGCGACAGCCGAAGCTCTCGGCAATCGCTGGTGTGCCGTCATTAGAGCCGCCGTCGACCACGATGGTCTCCACTGCGATCTCCGCTGCCGGCCAGTCTTTGCGCAGGGATTCGAGCGTCGCTGGAAGGCTGGCGGCGGCGTTCAGCGCCGGGATGACAATTGCCAGCCGCGGCGCATCCCCCGCCACCGGATCAGGGAAAGGCGCAGAGGTCGTGGGTGACCTGCAGGAAGCCGCGGTTCTCGCCCTGCTGCGCAGCGAAGAGATGCTCGCTGCCATCATGGACGACGGAGAAGTGCAGCGGCAGCTCGCCTTCGAACTCCTGCGTCTCTCCGCCCAGGCGCGTGACAGTCAGCTGCAGCAGCGCTCCGGGATCGAACCAGGCTTCCGGGTTGCCGTCGGCGTTCATGGCCGTCGGGCCGGCTGCGGTGACGGTGAAGAGACCGTCGGCAAAGGAGGCGACATCGTTGCCGCCGCGATGAAGCGGCGTGCGCACCAGGAATCGCCGGGTGACCGGCTCGCCGCGGCACTCGCGCTCGGGCTCGACCGCGGAGATCACGAAGGTCAGGCGGGAAAGTTCGACCCCGTCCGCCAGCCGGGACTGCGCCTGGTCGAGCAGTTCGGCCATCTCGCCGGTGGGAACGTCCTGCTCATAGCGCTCCCGTACCTCGGCTTCGGCCTGGCGGGCGCTGGCGGCGTCGGCGGCAAGCCGGCCGTTCTCGGCCTGGATCGAATCGAGTCGTCCGCGGGTTTCTTCGAGTTGATGCGCGAGTGCGTCGATCTGGGCCTGGCCCACCTGGCGCCCGGCGCCATAGGCCATCCAGGCCGCAACGGCGATGCTGCCCAGCACCAGAAGTGTCTTGATGAGGGCCCAGCGGCGCTCACGCTTGCGCCTTTCGAGAGGGTCCCTTAATCCGAGTGACATGGCGAGTTGGTCCGTTTTCCTCGTCCGTGAGCTTGTCCGCAGGACGCAGTCGCCCGGACTTTTGCCCGCTGTTGGACGATAGGGCAAGCACCGCTGCACAGGAGATCAAGGCATGGGCAAGAAAATGCAATGGCAGGTAGAGCGCCCGGAGAGCATCGAGAGCGTCGTGGCGGCCCTGCGTTTCGACGAGCGCGGGCTGATTCCCGCCATCGCGCAGCAGCACGACAGCAAGGAGGTCTTGATGCTGGCCTGGATGTCGGCGGACTCGCTGCGTGAAACGCTGCACAGCGGTCGGGTGTGCTACTGGTCGCGCTCGCGTGCCGCGCTCTGGCGCAAGGGGGAAAGCTCGGGCCACGTACAGCAGCTGGTCGACCTGCGCTGGGATTGCGACGCCGACTGCCTGCTGCTGCTCGTGGAGCAGACGGGACCGGCCTGCCACACCAACCGGCGCAGCTGCTTCTACAACGCGCTGCGAGACGGCGAGCCGACGTTGATCGCCGAGCCGCAGTCCAACGCGTGATCGCCCTTGTCACGGCAGGGGTGCGCGTTCCAGCAGCTCGATCTGCTGCGGGGAGGCAACCTCGATCATGGCGCCACCACTGAAGAACACCCAACCGCGTACGCGTACGCGTCGCCCTTCGTAGGCGGACAGGAGCTGTCCCTGGCGCGCCAGGCGGCGCAGGACGGCACTGGGAAGTCGGATCGTGAAATCCTCGCGCCAGTCCACTTCGAAGTTCAGGTAGCCGGTGCCGCGCACGTCCGCAGCCGCCAGCACCCGGCCCTCGATCAGCGCGAATCGCCCCAGTGCGCGCCGCGCCTCGCTGTGATGCAGCGGCTGGTGCGCCGGATCGGCCCAGAGTCCCCGCTGCTCGTCACGCGCCGCCCGCTCCGCAGCAACCAGGGCCGCAGCCAGGGCCGGCGCTGGCAGTTCGGCTCCGCGCAGATCGAGCAGCACCGCACCCTCACGCAGCAGCCTTTCCTGCAGCCAAGCGCGGTCGACTGCGGCCTGGACCAGCAGGCGCCGGTGCCGGTCACTGCCCGGCGCCATCGGCTGGAATCTGAGCGCGCTGCCGGGCGGTGCCAGCCGTTCCAGCCAGGCGCGCGCCGCTTCGGCTTGGCGCCAGGGGGTACGATCGTCATAGGCGAGCGGGGCCTGCGGGCCGCGCACGCCGGCCAGCCGCAGCATGCGTCCATTTTCCAGGCGCAGTTCGGTCGCGGAGAGGACCGCGGCCACCTGGCCGGTTGCGGCGTCCTGCCAGTCCGGCGCAGCTGCCTCCGACGCACTCGTCAGCCGAGCAAACAGATAAGCAATCAGAAATAGCTTAAACATGCCGCAGAATAACGGATAGTGCCAAAGCAAGGCAAAGTGGTTGCGGCTGCTGCGCGCCTTCCCGACGCATGCTAAAGAGTGAGGGCCAGGAAGGAGACGCCCGCAATGCCGCCTTATGACCTTTTCCCGCCGATCGAGCCCTATGAAACCGGGCGATTGCGCGTCGATGACCTGCACGAGCTCTACTGGGAGCAGTCGGGCAATCCCGACGACAAGCCGGTGCTCTTCCTCCACGGCGGCCCGGGAGCCGGCGCCTCGGCGGATCACCGGCGCTTCTTCGATCCGGCGCACTACCGCATCGTGATCTTCGATCAGCGCGGCGCCGGGCGCTCCACCCCGCTGGGGGAGCTGCACGAGAACACGACGGATCACCTGATCGCCGACATCGAGCGCCTGCGCGACCTGTTGGGCATCGCCCGCTGGCAGGTCTTTGGCGGCTCCTGGGGCTCGACCCTGGCTTTGGCCTATGCCCAGCGCCACCCGGAGCGGGTGGCGGCGCTCGTGCTGCGCGGGATCTTCATGTCGCGCGTCCGGGAGATCGAGTGGTTCCTCTATGGCCTGCGCAACTTCTTCCCCGAGGCCTGGGAGCGTTTTGCCGGCCACCTGCCCGAGGCGGAGCGCGGCGACCTGCTCGGCAATTACCTGAAACGCCTGAGCGACCCCGATCCCGAGGTGCACCGCCCGGCGGCCCAGGCCTGGAGCACCTACGAGGGCGCCTGCTCCACCCTGCTGCCCAGCCCCGACACCGTCGCCGCCTTCGGGCGCGAGCGCACGGCAATCGGCCTGGCGCGCCTGGAGGCGCACTACTTCTCGCACGGCAGCTTCCTGGAAGAGGGTGCGCTGCTGCGCGGCGTGTCGCGCATCCGCCACATCCCGGCGGTGATTGTCCAGGGCCGCTACGACAATGTGTGTCCGCCCATCACCGCCTGGGAACTGGCCCAGGCCTGGCCGGAAGCGGGCTTCGAGATGATCGCCGACGCCGGCCACTCGGCCATGGAACCCAACATCCGCCGCGCCCTGGTCCGGGCCATGGAGCGCTTCAAGCGGCTGTAGACCGGATTGGAAAGCAAGCTTCTTGGGCGAGCAACCCGCCCCTGCTATAACCGACCCACAAGCGCCACACCGCAACGGCCCCGTAGCTCAGCAGGATAGAGCAACGGATTCCTAATCCGTAGGTCGCTGGTTCGAATCCAGCCGGGGTCGCCATCCTTGCGTTTCATCCATATATGGACTAGTCTCGGCTGAGACGCCACGCATGGAGCAGGGTGAATGGGCGCGCAAGCACATCCGGCTCTTGCGATCGATCGCAAGGGTCTCTCCGGCCCGGCGCTGCGGACCTTCTTTCGAATTGCGGAGCAGTGGGGCCTGTCGGTGAACGAGCAGATGACGCTGCTTGGCCTGACGGCACGCTCGACCTTCTTCAAGTGGAAGCGGGACCCCAATACCGCTCTGCCGAAAGACACCCTCGAGCGCATTTCCTACATTCTGGGCATCTACAAGGCACTCCAGATCCTGTTGCCCGATGAAAAGGGGGCCGACGCCTGGATCAGGCGGCCCAATGAGGCGCCGCTGTTTGCCGGGCGCTCGGCGCTCGATCGCATGCTTTCGGGCCAGGTGGCGGATCTCTTCCTCGTTCGGCAGTATCTGGACGCGCAGCGGGGCGGCTGGGGGTGACGCCTCCGGTCGTTTCCATCGAGTGGAAGCCGTGCTGGAGGATCATTCCCAGCCGTTTCCCGCCCATCCAGCTGTTCGAACGGGTTGCCGCGCCGGAAGATCTAGAGGCGGTTCTGGCGCTGGAATCGCTGACCAATCCGCGGCTGCGCGATGAGGTGGGCGACATTCGTCTCGTGCCGCCCGAGGAGCGAATCAGCGGACCCGGTACCAGCATCATCATGGCCGCCTTCACGCACCTGAACCCAGAGGGAAGCCGTTTCTCCGACGGCAGCTACGGCGTCTTCTACGCCGCCTACGACCTCGGAACGGCCATCGCGGAAACGAGGTATCACCGAGGGCGTTTCATGCGGGCAACGGCGCAGGACGCCATGGAGCTCGATATGCGGGTCTACGCCGTGGATCTCTCAGGCCGTCTCCACGACCTGAGGGGGCGACAGGAGAGCCATCCGCTCGTTTACCACAGCGAGGACTACGCATCTGCGCAGCACCTGGCCAAGGCGCTGCGAAAGGCCGGCTCGAACGGCATCGCCTATGGCAGTGTCCGGCGCGCCGCTGGGCAGTGTGCGGCGGTGTTCCGCCCACCGCTGCTCTCCAATGTGCGCCAGGAACGCCACCTCTGTTATGTCTGGGACGGCCGGGAAATCGCCACGGTCTACGAGAAGCGCGCGCTTGCAGGCAAAGAGTCCCGGCACTGATAGGCCGCCGGCAGAGATAGTGTCGCTGCCCGGCAGCGCGCTGTCCGCCCCCTCACACCACCGCCACCTCACGCAGCGGTCGGTTCTCGCGCAGGCGCGCGAAGTTGAAGGCGGAGAGGTCGAGGCTTTGCCAGCCGCCGTGGACAATGCACTCCATGAGGCCGCGGCCCACCGCCGGGCTCTGCTGCAGGCCGTGGCCGGAAAAGCCGTTGGCGAAGAGGAAGTTGGCGATCTCCGGGTGCGGGCCAAGGATGGCATTGTGGTCGAAGCTGTTGACGTCATAGTGGCCGGCCCAGGCGCCGGTGGGCTTGATCGCCTCGAACGCGGGCACCCGCTCGGCGAGCAGGGGCCAGAGCCGCTCCTCGAAGAGGGCGTGCTCCACCTCGAGATCCTCGCAGTCGGGATCGGCCTCGCCCTCGCCCGGTGAGATGCCGCAGATGAAGCCATCGCCCTCCGGCCGGAAATAGAGACCGCTGGGGTCGATCACCAGCGGGCAGTGCGGCAGCGGCGTGCGGCAGTCGAAGACGAAGACGTTGCGCTTGCGCGGAAAGACGGGGATTTCGATCCCGGCCATGGCGGCGACGCGGCGCCCTTGGATGCCGGCGGCATTGATCAGCCAGCCGCAGGCGAGCCGCTCGCCGGACGCCAGCTTCGCCGCCTGGATGCGGCTCGCGTCCAGTTCCAGCCCCACCACCTCGTCGCTGAGGTAGTCGACGCCCAGGCTGCGCGCCTTGGCGCGGAAGGCCTGCAGCAGGGCGAAGGGGTCGAACCAGCCTTCATCCGCCAGGCCGAGGGAGCCGCCGGCCAGATCCTCGATCCGCATCCAGGGGAAGCGTTCATGCAATTCGGCCGGGTCGAGCAGCGCGACATGGGCACCGCCCGCGCGCTGGACCACATGGTTGTGGCGAAGAATATCCAGCCCCGCCGGCCCGGCCAGAAAGAGATAGCCCTTTTCCTGGAACTGGGGATCGGGCGTCTGGCCCTCGACCGCGAGATGCTCCGGCAGGGACTTGAGGAAGGCGGCGCCGAAGCGCGAGATGGCGACGTTCTCCGGCGTGGAGAATTGTTGGCGGATCGAGCCGGCGGAGCGTCCCGTGGCGCCGCTCTGATAGGAGGGGTCCTTCTCGACCACGGCGATACAGCCGGTGAAGTCGGCGCTGGCGGCCAGGAAATAGGCGGCCGCGCTGCCGATGACGCCGCCACCCACGATCACCACGTCGTATGCCGTCGAACTCACCCTGCTTCTCCCTTTTGCCAGGCGGCGCGGATTGTGACGAAGTCGGGCCGGCGGGAAAAGGGCGTGCTGAGCGAGGGAGGACGCAACGCCATCTGCCGGTCGGTGCCGGTGGCTGTCGAGCGGGCAGGGGCCTGATCCTTCGACGGGCGCTGCCGCGGACTACCTGCCGTTCTTCCGATTGGCCGACCTCACTGCGCCGACGAACCCGCCACCGGACGGACCTGCTCCGGCAGCCAGGTGGCCAGTTCCGGAACGGCGATGATCAGGAAGACCATTGCGAACATGATCAGGAACATCGGCAGGGCCGCGCGGGCGATGAAGCTCATCGAATGCCCGGAGATGCCTTGTAGCACGAAGAGATTGAAGCCGATCGGTGGCGTTATCTGGGCCATCTCCACGACGATGACCACGAAGATGCCGAACCAGATGAGATCAATGCCTGCCTGCCGCACCATCGGCTCCACGATCGCCATTGTCAGGACCACGATCGAGATGCCGTCGAGGAAGCAACCCAGCACGATGTAGAAGATCATCAGCATCATGATGAGCTGGAAGGTGCTGAGCTCGAGCGTGGCGATCGTGGTGGCAAGGGCGCGGGGCAGGCCGGTGAAGCCCATCGCCATGGTGAGGAAGGCGGCGCCGGCAAGGATCAGCGCAATCATGGCGGAGGTGCGGGTCGCGCCGAGCAGGCTTTCGAAGAAGACCTTCCGGTTGAGCGAGCCCTGGGCGGCGGCCAGAATCATCGCGCCGATGACACCGATCGCGGCAGCCTCGGTCGCCGTCGCGACCCCCAGGTACATCGAGCCGATGACCAGCAGGATCAGCAGAAAGATTGGAATGAGAAAGCGCGATCGCTGGAGCTTCTCCCTGAAGCTGATCCGGGGCTCGGGGCTCGGGTTGTAGTTCTTCGAGAGTTGCGAAACCAGGATCACGTAGAGGCTGAAGAGGCCCCCCAGCACGAGGCCCGGGATGATGCCGGCAATGAAGAGGCTGGTGATCGACTCGTTGATCGAGACGCCGTAGACGATCAGCGTCAGCGAGGGCGGGATCATGAGGCCGAGGGTTGCGGCGCCCGCAAGGGTACCGATGACCATGGTTTCGGGGTAGTTGCGCTGGCGCAGTTCCGGAATGGTCATCTTGCCGACGGTGGTGAGGGTTGCTGCCGAGGAGCCGGAGACGGCGGCGAACACGGTACAGCCGGCAATATTGGTGTGCATCAGGCCGCCCGGTAAACGCGTCATCCAGGGCGAGAGCCCCTTGAACATGTCCTCGGACAGGCGCGTGCGATAGAGGATTTCGCCCATCCAGATGAACATCGGCAGGGCGGTCAGGGTCCAAGAAGACGACTGCCGCCAGATCGCCGTCATCATGGCGTCGCCGGTGGGGCGGGCGGCGAAGATCTCCATGCCGATGTAGGCCGTGCCGAGCAGCGCCAGACCGATCCATACGCCGGAGCCGAGCAGCAGGAAGAGGACAAAGAGGAAAAGGCCGATCGCGTAGAGTTGTTCCACGAGTTCTACTCCACGCGGCTCGGTTCGGTGGCACCGGCACGGATGTTGTCGCGCCCGGTGAGGAGCAGCGTAACGAGATTGTCAACGAGGCAGATCGCCAGAATGACGGCCCCGACGGCAATCGGCGTCTGAGCGATCCAGAGCGGGGTGGCGTCCTGCCCCTGGCTGACATCTCCCAGCAGCCAGGACCAGTAGACGGTCCTGATCGCATACCAGGCGACATAGATGCCGCCGGCGGAGGCAACCAGGAGGCACCAGAGCTCACCCCAGAAGCGTTTTTCCCCGAGGAAGTTGAGCAGGATCCCGACGCGGATGTGCGCCCCGTGGTTGAGGGTGTGCGCGAAGGCGAGGAAGGAGGCTGCCGCCATCAGATAGCCTGCTATCTCGGCAGGCCCGTGCAGCGGGATACCGAACCACCGCGCTGCAACCTGCAGGGTGATGGCGACCAGAATGAGGATAAGACAGAGCGCGGCGAGCCCACCTGCTGCGTAGTAAAGCGCGTCGAGCAGGCGGCGGATCATGCGACCCACTTCATTCACGGATGCAGCCCCCACGGCTGGGAAGAGGTATGGGAGGGACCCGGTCGCTTTCGGCCGGGCCCCTCTTGTTCCCTACTGCGCCCGATAGGCTTCAATGATGGCGGCACCATCATCGCCGGCGCTGGCGATCCACTCCTCGGTCATGGTCTCGCCGAAGACGGCCAACTCCTCGCGCAGCTGATCGGAGGGCGGTTCCACCGTCATGCCATTGGCACGCAGTTCGTCCAGATAGCCGCCAGTCAGCTCCTCTGCCATGCGCGTACCCTCTTCGCCGGCGGTCTCACCGCATTCGAGAAGGACATTCTGCGTCTCTTCGTCGAGCCCTTCAAAGGCGCTCTTGTTGACGAACACGAGGTTGCGCGGCAGCCAGGCCTGGACATCGTAGAAGTGAGAAACGCTCTCCCAGACCTTGGAATCGACGCCTGTCGAACCCGAGGTGATCATGCTGTCGACCACACCGGTGGCCAGCGCCTGGCTGAGTTCGGCAGCCTCGATCTGCACGGGGGCCATGCCCGCAAGCTCGGCGATGCGCGCTGTGGCGGTGTTGTAGGCCCGGAACTTCACGCCCTGCAAGTCCTCGGTGCCGCTGATCTCCTGCTTGGCGTAGAGCCCTTGGGGCGGCCAGGCGGCCGCATAGATGTAAACGAGGTTCTGGCTCTCCAGGACCTCCTTCATCTTGTCCTCGGCCGCCGCCCAGAGCTTCTCGGAGGCCTCGAAGGAGGTCGCGAGGAAGGGGATGGAATCGATGCCAAACAGCGGATTCTCATTGGCGTGCGCCGAGATCAGGCGCTCGCCGATCGGTGCCTGGCCTGTCTGAACAGCGCGCTTGATGTCGGAGCCGTTGAAGAGGGAGCCGTTTGGATGGGTGACGATCTCCAGTTCTCCGCTTGTGCCCTCGGTGACGCACTGCGCGAATTTGGCCGCGTTCTCAGAATGGAAGTTGGACGCCGGATAGGCGAGCGGCATGTCCCAGGTTTCGGCCGCAAGGGTTCCGGCAGACAATGACAGCGCAGCGCAGGCTGCGAGCAAAGACGTAATTCTTTTCATCTTTTTGTCCCTCATGACGTGACGTGAAGTGGATGCTTCCCTCCGGATCGCGCCTGCTGAAATGAAAGATTTCCTAACGCGGCGTGTCTCCAGTCTCCTCTTGTAGCAGCACGCTACCAGAGCAGCGGGACGTCGAAAAGTTCACACGCGGGAGACTGTCGCCAACATGGTGCTCGTCCGGGAAAAGTAGTGGCCATAACGCGGACAGCTTGGTTCGCTACCGACAGGGCGTGCTGAGAGCCTGCGTCAGCGTTGCAGCACCAGCAAGATGCCGGCGAGCAGCAAGAGGGTGCCCAGCCACTCGCGCGGACTGGGGCGCTCGCGGAAGATCAGCAGGGAGACGAGGAAGGTGAAGACCAGTTCGATCATGCCCAGGGTGCGCACATAGGCCACCTGCTGGATCGTCATGGCGGTGAACCAGCAGGCCGAGCCCAGCACCCCGGTGATGCCGACCAGTCCGGAAAGGCGCCAGCTGGCGAAGACCGCCCGGAGCTGCCCCGGCTCGCGCAGGTAGAGCCAGAGCCCCAGCATCAGGGTCTGCAGCAAGACTGCGGCCAGTAGGGTCCAGCCGGCGGCCATGAGGAAGGAGGGATGGCCGGTGGAAAGAGCAGCCCCCCTGAAGGCAACGGAGGAGATAGCGAACAGCGCACCCGAAAGCAGGCCGAGCCCGGCGGCTCGGCCGCCCAGGCCCGCCAGCAGGCCGTGCCAACTCAAACGACCCTTCTCCACCGCGATCAGCATGACTCCGGCGGTGCCCAGGGCGATGGCCGCCACCCCCAATCCCGTGACCGCTTCGCCGAGGAAGATCAGAGCGAAGAGCGCTGCTTGCACAACTTCGCTCTTCGACAGCGCGGTACCGACGGCGAAGTTGCGCTGGCGGAAGCAGGCCAGTAGGGCCGCGGTGGCGAGGATCTGCGTCAAACTGCCCAGCATTACCCAGGGCAGAAAACCGCCGCCGGGTTGCGGCAGGGCCTGGCCGAGGCCCTGGTTTAGCAGCACCACGTAGCCCAGCGCCAATGGCACGCCATAGACGAAGCGGGTGAAGGTGGCGCCATAGGTCGACAGGCGTCCCGTCAGGTGCTTCTGCAGGGCGGTGCGGACGTTCTGAAACAGAGCCGCGGCAATGGTGATGGGAATCCACAGCCACTCCAAGGCGGGTCTCCACTGTTGATTGGTCCCCACTCTTAGCCGCTGTCCCGTTCCGCGATAAGGCGCGCGCGGCGGGAAGCAGCCATGAGGCGCGCGCCGGTTGTTCGCTGTGCCCTTTCCTCTTAGGGTCGCTGCGGTTTCCACGCCGCGGCAGGGCTGCAGCGCGCCAGGGCTGGCCGAGGGGCCGCTTTCGGCGCAGGAGATCTGTGGTGCGCCACGGTTGCGAGGGATCGGGACGGACATGACGACAGAGGCGCAGCTGGGTTCCGGCCGCAGCGCGGAACAGGAGGAAACCCCGACCTTGGGGTTGCTGCGCATCGCGCTGGTGGTGGCTCTGCCCTTTGCCGGCGGCTATTTCCTCTCCTACCTGTTCCGCTCGGTCAATGCTGTGATCTCGGGTCGGCTGCTTTCGGAGCTCGGCCTCGATGCCTCGGCGCTCGGCCTGCTGACGGCCGCCTATTTCCTTGCCTTTGCCTGTTTCCAGCTGCCGCTCGGCCTGCTGCTGGATCGTTTCGGTCCCCGACGGGTCCAGGCGGGACTGCTGCTTTTTGCTGCGATCGGTGGCGTCGTCTTTGCCCTGGGCGAGTCACTCACCACCCTGATGATCGGGCGAGCACTAATTGGGCTGGGCTGTGCCGGGGGCCTCATGGCCTCGCTCAAGGCGCTCAGCCTCTGGTTCCCGCCGCAGCGCTGGGCCTTGGTCAATGGCTGCTTTCTCATGGTCGGCGGGCTGGGTGCGGCCACCGCCACGGCCCCGGTCGAGGCGGCGCTGCACCTGGTGGATTGGCGCACGCTCTTCCTCATTCTGTCCGGCGCCACCCTGCTGGTTGCCTCCCTGATATTCCTGGTGGTGCCGCCGCGCGGCGAGCAGGGGGCGGCGCAGTCCAGTCTGCGCGAGCAGATCGCCGGCCTGGGGCGGATCCTGAGCAGCCGGCTCTTCTGGGCCGCCGTACCGCTCAGCGTCACGACCCTGGCCGCGGGCCTGTCGCTGCAGGGCCTTTGGGCCGGACCCTGGCTGTCCGATGTGGGCGGGCTTTCCTCCTCGGCCGTAGCGGGCGTGCTGCTCGCCCTGGCGCTCTCCATGACGGTGGGTTTCTTCTTCGGCGGCCTGCTGGCCGATGGCATGGAACGCATCGGCCTGGGACTGGATGCAGCCATGGTGCTCGGGGCGATCCTCTTCATCCTGCCGCAGTTGGCGATCGTGCTGGAACTGGCGCCGCAATCGGCCCTGCCGTGGATGGCCTTCGGCTTCACCTCCAACCTCTGCATGGTGATCTACCCGCGGTTGGCCCGGTCCTTTCCCTTATCGCTCAGCGGCCGGGTGAACACCTCGCTGAACCTCATGGTCTTCACCGGAGCCTTCGCCATGCAGTACGCCATCGGCGGTCTGCTCGACCTGGCGGCGCCGGAGGCCCAGGGCCGCTATCCGGCCGAAGCCTACCAGCTCGCTTTTGGTGGCGTGGTGGGACTGCAGCTCCTCTCCCTGCTCTGGTATCTCGTTTTCCTGCCGCGCGGGCAGCGGATATGAGCCGTTCCCTGGGCGAGGCGCCGGCCGACTGGTATCGCAGCTTCTTCGAGGGCCTGGCGGCCGAGCTTTGGCGCGCGGCCTGCCCGCCGGAGCGCACAGCCCAGGAAGCAGCCCTGGTCGCCGATGCGCTTGATGTGGACCCAGGCGACGCGCTGCTGGACCTGGCCTGCGGCGATGGGCGGCTGGCCGTGCCGCTGGCGGCCGTGGGCTATCGCATCACCGCCGTCGATCTCTCGCCGCGGGCCCTGGTGGCGGCGCGTGCGGGGGCTGCGGCGGCAGAGGTCGATCTCGAACTCTGTCAGCGGGACCTGCGCGACCTGCCCTGGCCCGGGCGCTTCCACGGCGCCTACTTCCTGGGCAATTCCCTGGGCTACGAGGATGCCGTGGCCACCGGCGCCATCTTCTCCGCCGTGGCAGCCTGCCTGCAGCCGGGCCGGCGTCTGCTGCTGCACAGTGCGAACCTGGCGGAAACGCTGCTGCCCTTCCTGGAGCCGCAGGTGCGGGTGCAGCGCGGCGGCATCGAGATGCGCGCGCAGAATGCCTATGACCCGGAACGCCGGGTGCTGACCACGCGCTATCGCTTCCGGCGCGGCCAGGCGCAGGAAGAGCATCTGGCCCGCCACCATGTCTTCACCCTGGCGGAAGTGGAGGGGCTGCTGCGGGCCGCCGGCCTGGAGACCACCGCCTGCTGGTCCAGCCTGGACGGCGAGCCCTTCGCCGGCGAGGCCGAGGAGGTCTGGATCCTGGCGGAGAAGCGCGAGGCCTAGCCGCTTGAGGCTCGGGCGCGCGCTTGGGCCGGCGTCAGTCTCTTCCCATCGCCCCCGCCCCCGGCTACAACCGATGGCACCGACGATCCACTGCTCAGAGGAAGCTGCGCCGATGTCCCTGCTTGTTCTCCTGCGTCATGGCCAGAGCCAATGGAATGCGGAAAACCGCTTCACCGGATTCGTCGACGTCGGCCTGACCGAGCTCGGTCGCGAAGAGGCGCGCAAGGGTGGCCGCGCCCTGGCGGGCACGCGCTTTGACCGCGCCTTCTCCTCCACCCTGAAGCGCGCCATCGAGACCACGGAAATCGCCTTGGCGGAAAGCGGAAGCAACGAGCATCTGCGCCGCGACGGGGGCTGGGATATCACCTGCCATGACGATCTGCGCGAGCGCGACTACGGCGACCTTGCCGGGCTGAACAAGGCGGAGACGGCCGAGAAGTACGGCAAGGAGCAAGTGCACATCTGGCGCCGCAGCTACGACATCGCGCCGCCGGGCGGCGAAAGCCTGAAGGACGTGGTGGAGCGCTCCGGGCGCTACTACGAGGCCGAAATCGCGCCCTGCCTTGCACGCAGCGAGGCCGTACTGGTCGGCGCCCACGGCAACACGGTGCGCGCCCTTCTGGTGGCCCTGGGCTGCCACAGCCCGGAGGAGATCCCCACCGTGGAGATTCCCACCGGCGTGCCGATGGTCTTCGAGGTCACCGACGGCAAGCCAGGCCGCTACCGCTTCCTCGAGGGCTGAGGCGGGCTTCCAAAGACAAGCCCAGAGCCTTTGCGCCAATAGATTGCGAATTTTTGCAATTTGATCCTCTTAAGGCTGCTGCTAAGCTGGCGTCCGCCGACTGAAGCGGCGGAGGAAGTGGGGGCGCCTCTTGGGCTATACCTTCCGGTTTGAGCCGGTATTCGAACGGTTTGATCAGCTCCTGGAAGGCGCTTGGCTGACCATTCAGCTCTCGGGTAGCGCGATGCTGGTCGGCCTTCTGGTCTCCGTTCTTTGCGCCCTGCTGAAAACATCCGGTCCGCGGCCGCTGGCCTGGGTTGTGAATGCTTACGTAGAGCTGATCCGCAACACCCCCTTTCTCGTCCAGATCTTCTTTATCTTCTTTGGCCTGCCGGCGCTGGGTTTGCGGCTCACGCCCAACTCCGCAGCGCTGCTGGCCCTGATTATCAACTTTGGGGCCTATGGAACCGAGATCATCCGGGCCGGTATCGAATCAATCGCCAAGGGGCAGATCGAGGCCGGCTCCGCCCTGGGCCTGAAGCGCCTGCAGATCTTCCGCTACATCATCCTGAAGCCTGCGATGCGCGCGATCTATCCGGCGCTCACCAGCCAGTTCATCTACCTGATGCTGACATCGAGCGTGGTCTCGGCAATTTCCGCGGACGACCTGACGGCCATCGGCAACAACATCCAGTCCGCGACCTTCGCCGCCTTTGAGGTCTATCTCGTTATCACGCTGATCTACCTGTTCCTCTCGATAGGCTTCTCGAGCCTGTTCAAGCTGGTGGAACGGTTCGCCTTCAACTATCCGCTCAGCCGCTAGGGACAATGCGATGATCCGTCCCTTCGGCTTCAATGAGTTTCTCTTCATCCTCACGGCGGCGCAGTGGACGATCGCGCTCTCCGCCATCGCCTTTTGCGGCGGCGGACTGGGAGGCTTGGCGATCGCACTTGCGCGGACCTCCTCGATGAAGGTGCTGCGCCTGGTGACGACTGGCTACATTCGCCTCTTCCAGGGCACGCCCCTGCTGATGCAGCTCTTCCTGGTTTACTTCGGCGCCAACATCTTCGGCTTGCCGCTGAACGCCTGGATCGCGGCGCTGCTGGCGCTTTCCCTGCATGCCAGTGCCTTTCTCGGTGAAATCTGGCGCGGCTGTATCCAGGCCGTGGCGCCGGGCCAGAACGAGGCGGCGACGGCGCTGGCGCTGAACTATCGCGACCGCATGCGCTACGTGATCCTGCCTCAGGCGGCGCGTATCGCTGTGGCGCCGACCGTCGGTTTCCTGGTGCAGCTGATCAAGGGAACCTCGCTGGCCTCGATCATCGGCTTCATGGAGCTGACCCGCTCGGGGCAGATCATCAACAACGCCACTTTCGAGCCTTTTAAGGTCTTTGGCGTCGTCGCCCTGATCTATTTCAGTCTATGCTGGCCGCTGTCGCTCTTGGCGCGGCGGTTGGAGCGCCACTTCGCGCGCTCGACAGCCCGATGAACCAACTGCGATTCACGCAAGGGAGGAGTAAAAGAACATGAAGATGATGAAATCAGCCTTTTCACTGGCAGCCGGTGCGGCCCTGGCCATCGGTCTCTGGAGCGCGCCGCTTCAGGCACAGACGGTCGAGGAGATTCAGGAGCGGGGGACGGCCAACATCGGTATGCTGGTCGACTTCCCGCCTTTCGGCATCATGAATGAGCAGAACCAGCCCGATGGTTTCGATGCCGACGTGGCGAAGCTCTTGGCTGAAGATATGGGGGTCGAGGTCAATCTCGTGCCCGTGACCGGCCCCAATCGCATCCCCTATCTGGTCAGCAATCAGGTCGATCTGCTGGTGGCCTCTCTGGGCATCACGGAAGAGCGGGCCAAGAGCGTCGACTTCTCCGAGCCCTATGTGGGCATCCAGATTTCCGTCTATGGCGAAAAGGGTGTCGAGGTCGCGGAGCCCGAGGATCTCGAGGGCATCACGATCGGCGTTGCCCGGGCCAGCACCCAGGACACCGGCATTACCGCGCTGGCTCCGGAAGGCGCCCACATTCAGCGTTTCGATGACGATGCTTCGGCGGTGCAGGCCCTGCTCTCGGGCCAGGTCGACGTGATTGGCTGCTCGAATACTGTCATTGCTCAGCTGGAGCAGATGGCGCCGGGGCGCTTCGATGTGAAGTTCGACATCTCCGAACAGGTGCAGGGCATCGCGGTGCGGCCCGGCTCCAGTGAGTTGCTGGGCTACATCAACGATTTCTTGCAGCGGGTGAAGGACGACGGTCGCCTGGATGAAATCCACCAGAAGTGGCTCGACTCCCCGCTGCCCGAGTTCGTCCGCAATTCGGCAGGTTAAGGAAAGGCTTCGCGATGCCGACGGAACTCCAGACAGGAGCAACGGGAGCTTCGCGAGGCTCCGAAACTGCCGTGCGCATGGAAGGGGTCGACAAGCATTACGATAACTTTCATGCGCTCAAAAAGATCGACCTGGATGTCCGCAGTGGCGAGAGGATCGTCATCTGCGGGCCATCGGGCTCCGGAAAGTCGACACTGATTCGCTGTATCAACCGCCTGGAAGCGATTCAGGGCGGTCGCATCCTGGTGTATGGCCGTGACCTGACTTCGGGCAGTGCCGCTGTGGAGGCGATCCGCCGTGAAGTCGGGATGGTGTTCCAGCAGTTCAATCTCTTCCCGCACATGACGGTGCTGGAGAACTGCACCCTGGCCCCTCGCCGGGTACGAGGCGTGTCACGCGAAGAGGCCGAGGCGACGGCGCGCCGTTACCTGGAGCGGGTGCGTATCCCCGAGCAGGCCGACAAGTATCCGGCCCAGCTTTCCGGTGGCCAACAGCAGCGAGTGGCGATCGCCCGTGCGCTCTGCATGAACCCCAAGATCATGCTTTTCGACGAACCGACCTCGGCGCTCGACCCGGAGATGGTGCAGGAGGTCTTAGACACCATGATCGATCTTGCGGAAGGCGGCATGACGATGCTTTGCGTCACCCACGAGATGGGTTTCGCGCGCAAGGTGGCTGACCGCGTGGTCTTCATGGACGAAGGCGAGATCGTAGAAATCGCCCCGCCCAGCGAATTCTTCACCCGTCCGCAACACCAGCGGACCCGCAAGTTCCTCGGTCAGATCGGCATTCAGCAGCAAGACGTCAGCGTGTAGCGTTTCGCACCTGAGCGATGCCGAGAGCTGTCGCTGCTACGGACGGGCTGCATCGGCTTGCAGGACCCACTCACCGTGATCGAGCTGGCGCTACAGGATGAACTTCGAGAGATCGGCGTCCTTGGAGAGGATGCCGACGCGCTCGTGCACCATGTCGGGGGTGATCTCGACGCGCTCACCGCTGCGGTCGCTTGCGGTGAAGGAGATCTCTTCCAGCAGCTTTTCCAGCACCGTGTGCAGCCGGCGCGCGCCGATGTTCTCCACCGTGGAGTTGATCTCGGCGGCCAGGTCGGCCAGGGCCTCGATGGCTTCGTCGGTGAAGATAAGCTCGACCTCCTCGGTCTCCATCAAGGCCCGATACTGGCGGATCAGCGAATTCTCGGGCTCCGTCAGGATGCGCTTGAAGTCGTCGCGCGTCAGCGCCGCCAGCTCGACGCGGATCGGCAGGCGGCCTTGCAGCTCCGGCAGCAGGTCGGCGGGCTTGGCGAGATGGAAGGCGCCGGAAGCCACGAAGAGGATGAAGTCGGTCTTCACCTGGCCGTGCTTGGTGGCGACCGTGGTGCCTTCGATCAGCGGCAGCAGGTCACGCTGCACGCCCTCGCGGCTGACGTCGGCGCCGCCGCGCTGGTCGGAGCGGGCGGTGATCTTGTCGATCTCGTCCAGGAAGACGATGCCGTTCTGCTCCACGGCGGCGATGGCTTCGCTGACCACCTGCTCCTCGTCCAGCAGCTTGTCGCTCTCCTCGGCCATCAGCAGGTCGTAGCTGTCCTCCACCGTCACCTTGCGCTTGTGAGTGCGGTTGCCAAAGGCTTTGCCGAAGATGTCGTTCAGGTTGATCATGCCCATCTGCGCGCCGGGCATGCCGGGGACGTCCATGGTCGGCATCTGCATGCCGCCGCTTTCCTGGAGTTCCAGCTCGACCTCGCGGTCGCCCAGTTTGCCGTCGCGCAGCATGCGCCGGAACTTGTCCTTGGTCTCTTGGCTGGCGTTGGCGCCCACAAGGGCGTCCACCAGGCGCGATTCCGCGTTCAGCTCGGCCTTGGCCCGCACCGCCTTGCGCAGGCGCTCGCGCGTCATGTGGATCGAGATCTCCACGAGGTCGCGCACGATGGATTCCACGTCACGCCCCACATAGCCCACCTCGGTGAACTTGGTGGCCTCCACTTTCAGGAAGGGGGCCTGGGCCAGCTTGGCCAGCCGGCGGGCGATCTCTGTCTTGCCCACGCCGGTGGGGCCGATCATCAGGATGTTCTTGGGCAGCACCTCGTCGCGCAGGTCGTCGGGCAGCTGCTGCCGACGCCAGCGATTGCGCAGGGCAATGGCGACGGCGCGCTTGGCCTCGCGCTGGCCGACGATGTAGCGGTCGAGCTCGGAGACGATCTCGCGCGGGCTGAAGGCGTAGGCGCCGGTGACTTCCGGTGCGGGGGCTTCAGAGGCTTTCAACTGTGACGTTGTCATTCGTGTAAATACAAATCCCTGCTGCGATGCCCATGGCCTTGCGGGCGATGGCCTCGGAGTCGAGGCTGTCGATGTCCACCAGTGCGCGTGCGGCGGAAAGCGCGTAGGCGCCGCCGGAGCCGATGCCGATGAGCCCGTCCTCGGGCTCCAGCACGTCGCCGTTGCCGGTGAGCACCAGCGAATGGTCCTTGTCCGCCACGGCCATCATGGCCTCGAGGCGGCGCAGGTAGCGGTCGGTGCGCCAGTCCTTGGCCAGCTCGACGCAGGCGCGCAGAAGCTGTCCCGGATGGCTCTCCAGTTTGCCTTCAAGCCGCTCGAAGAGCGTGAAGGCATCGGCGGTGGCCCCGGCGAAACCGGCGATGACGTCATCGCCGCGGCCGAGCCGGCGGACCTTGCGGGCGTTGGACTTCATGACGGTGTGGCCGAAGCTCACCTGGCCGTCACCAGCGATCACCACTTTTCCCCCTTTGCGCACCGAGAGGATGGTGGTGCCGTGCCAGGACACGGATTGTGAGGAAGACTGTTCGTCGGACATGCAGGCTAGATGGCGAAGCCGAGGGGACGGGTCAAGCAGCGAGGCGACTTTTGCGGACGCTTGGCAGGGATTCGCGGCCGCGCGCGCGGTATCAAACGTCGGCCAGCCGCTTGCCGCTTTCGGGATCGAAGAGGTGCAGCAGGCCGTCCTGCGCCTTCACTGGCAGGCGGTCGCCCTCGGCAATCTTGGCGTGGCCGGGCAGGCGCACGGCGACGATGCCGGCCCCGCCTTCGCCCTCGACCTGCCGGGCGGCCGCGCCGGCGGCTTCCACCAGCCGGCCATGCACCAGCACGTCGGCACCCAGGGTCTCCACGACCCCGGCTTCCAGGTGGAAGTCCTGCTCGCCCTCGGCCACGGGCTGCAGGTGCTCGGGACGCACACCCAGGGTGATGGAGCGTCCGGCGTGGTTGCCAAGCTTCTGGCTGATGCTGCGCAGGCGCGGGCCCTGCGCCAGTGCGATGGCCTCTCCCTTGGCATCGACCTCGCCGGGCAGGAAGTTCATGGAGGGCGAGCCGATGAAGCCGGCGACGAAAACGGTGGCCGGCCGGTCGTAGATGTTGATCGGCGTGTCGATCTGCTCGGCCACGCCCTGGTTCATCACCACCAGCCGGTCGGCCAGGGTCATGGCCTCCACCTGATCGTGGGTCACGTAGAGCGAGGTGGTGGCGAGCGAGCGCTGCAGCTGCCTGATCTCAAGGCGCATTTGCACCCGCAGCTTGGCGTCGAGGTTGGACAGCGGCTCGTCGAAGAGGAAGACCGAGGGGTTACGCACGATGGCCCGGCCCATGGCCACCCGCTGGCGCTGGCCGCCGGAGAGCTGCCGCGGCCGGCGCTCAAGCAGGGCGCTCAGTTCCAAAAGCTTGGCGGCCTTTTCCACCCGCTCGCGGATCTCCTCCTTCGGCCGGCCGGCGATCTTGAGACCATAGGCCATGTTGTCGAAGACGCTCATGTGCGGGTAGAGCGCATAGTTCTGGAACACCATGGCGATGTCCCGGTCCTTGGGCTCCAGGCGGTTGACCACGCGCCCGGCGATCGAGATTTCGCCGCCGCTGATCGCCTCGAGCCCGGCCACCATGCGCAGCAGCGTGGACTTGCCGCAGCCGGAGGGGCCGACGATGACGATGAGTTCGCCGTCGTTGATGTCGATGGAAACACCATGGATGACCTGGGTGTCGCCGTAGCGCTTGATCACGTTCTTGATGGCAATGTCGGCCATGGGAGGAGGTGGCTCCGTTACTTCTCGGTCTCGACCAGGCCCTTCACGAAGAGCCGCTGCATGACGACCACCACGATCACCGGCGGCAGCAGCGCCAGCACCGTGGTTGCCATGGCGAGATGCCAGCGGGGATAGGAATCGGCGACGGTCACCATGCGCTGGATGCCCATGACGATGGTGTAGAAGGACTCGTCGGTGGTTACCAGCAGGGGCCAGAGGTACTGGTTCCAGCCGTAGATGAACATGATGACGAAGATGGCGGCGATGTTGGTGCGCGAGAGCGGCACCAGGATGTCCTTGAAGAAGCGGAAGGGCCCGGCGCCATCCATGCGCGCGGCCTCCGTGAGTTCATCCGGCACGGTGAGAAAGAACTGGCGGAAGAGGAAGGTGGCCGTGGCCGAGGCGATCAGCGGGATCGACAGTCCGGCGTAGCTGTTCAGCATGCCCAGATTGGCCACCACCTCGAAGGTCGGCAGGATGCGCACCTCCACCGGCAGCATCAGGGTGGCGAAGATGATCCAGAAACAGAACATGCGGAAGGGAAAGCGGAAGTAGACCACCGCAAAGGCCGAAAGCAGCGAGATCGCGATCTTGCCCACCGCGATGGACAGCGCCATCACCAGCGAGTTGAACAGCATGAGCCAGACCGGCCCGCCGCCGCTGCCCGCCATGCCCTCGGAGAGCAGCGTGCGGTAGTTCTCGAAAAAGAGATCGCCGGGCAGCAGCGGGATGACGCCCGACACCAGGCTGCGGCCGTCGTGGGTCGAGGCGACGAAGGCAATCCAGATCGGAAAGACCACCAGCGCCACGCCGCAGAGCAGCACCAGGTGCTGCAGGAAGGTCAGCCAGGGACGATTTTCAACCATCGGCGCGCCCCATCAGTACTGCACCCGCCGCTCGATGTAGCGGAACTGGATGGCGGTCAGGAGGATGACGATCAGCATCAGGATCACCGACTGGGCCGCCGAGGAGCCGAGGTTCAGCGCCACAAAGCCGTCGGTGAAGACCTTGTAGACCAGGATGGTGGTGGATTGGCCCGGCCCGCCCGAGGTGGTGGCATGGATGACGCCGAAGGTCTCGAAGAAGGAGTAGACCACGTTCACCACCATGAGGAAGAAGGTGGTGGGCGAGAGCAGCGGGAAGATGATCGAGGTGAAGCGCTTCCACGGCCCCGCGCCGTCGATGGCCGCCGCCTCGATCAGGGACTTGGGGATCGCCTGCAGGCCGGCCAGGAAGAAGAGGAAGTTGTAGCTGATCTGCTTCCAGACCGAGGCGATGATGACCAGGATCATGGCGTCGGTGCCGCTGGTCTGGTGGTTCCACGCGTAGCCCATGCCGCGCACCAGGTAGGCCAGGATGCCGATCGAGGGGTTGAAGAGAAAATACCAGAGCACGCCGGCCACGGCGGGCGCGACGGCGTAGGGGATGATCAGGAGGGTCTTGTAGCCGGTGGCGCCCTTGATGGTGCGGTCGGCCATGACCGCCAGCAGCAGCGCGATCGCCAGTCCGGCCAGGGTCACCGAGGCGCTGAAGACCATCGTGACCTTGAAGGAGCCGAGATAAGAGGAGTCGCTCAGCAGCCGCGCAAAGTTGTTGAGCCCGACGAAGGTCGTGCGCAGGCCGAAGGCGTCCTGGCGCAGCACCGACTGATAGAGCGCCTGGGCCGCGGGCCAGATGAAAAAGACGAGTGTGATCGCAAGCTGCGGCAGGAGCAGCAGCAGGGGGAAACCGAAACCCCCGAAGGTGACCTTCTTGTGCATCCAGGGCCCTCGAGTGCCAGGGACCGGTCGCCGGGAGACGGATCACCCGGAGACCGGTCGGCAGGCAAGCGGGGCGCCGCTTGGCGGCGCCCCGTTACGCTAGATCAGGAGTTGTCTTCCTCGAACTGACGCAGCAGCGCGTTGCCGCGCTCCGCCGCCGCTTCGAGGGCTTCGTCGGACGACTTGTTGCCGGACCAGACTTCCTCAAGCTCCTCGTTGATGACGTCACGGATCTGCACGAAGTTGCCCAGCCGCAGGCCGCGGGAGTTATCCGTCGGGTCGTTGAGGGTCATCTGCTTGATCGAGACGTCCGTGCCCGGGTTCTCGTCGTAGAAGCCCTGCTCCTGCGAGAGCTCATAGGCGGAATAGGTGATCGGCAGGTAGCCGGTGTCCTGGTGCCATGAGGCCTGCACCTCGGGAGAGGAGAGGTACTGGAAGAAGGCGGCAACGCCTTCATACTCTTCCGCATCGTGCCCTTCGAGCACCCACAGGGTGGCGCCGCCGATGATGGAGTTCTGCGGCGCGCCCTCCACATCGTCGTAGTAGGGCAGCATGCCCACACCGAATTCGAAATCGGCGCCGGCGCTGACGGCGGCGTAGGAGCCCGAGGAGTCCATGTAGACGCCGCACTCGCCGGAGAGGAACTTCGGCCGGGAGTCGGAGCGCCGACCGCCATACTCGAAGATGCGGTCTTCCTGCCAGGCTTCCATGTTGCCGATGTGGCGCTTGTGCAGGTCGCTGTTGAACTGGAACTCGGTTTCCAGACTCTCGAAGCCGTTGGCATGCGTGGAGAGCGGGACGTTGTGCAGGGCCGAGAAGTTCTCGATCTGCACCCAGGACTGCCAGCCGGTGGTGAAGCCGCACTCGGTGGCGCCGGCCTCGATCATGGCCTCGCTGGCCGCGACCAGGTCATCCCAGGTCTCGGGCGCTTGCTCCGGGTCCAGGCCGGCGGCCTCGAAGGCATCCTTGTTGTAGTAGAGCACCGGGGTGGAGCTGTTGAAGGGCATGGAGAGCATGTTGCCGTTCGGATCGGCGTAGTAGCCCGCCACGGCCGCCAGATAGACGCTGGGGTCCCAGTCGACGCCGTGCTCTTCCATGAGCTGATAGACCGGGTAGATGGCGCCCTCGGCTGCCATCATGGAGGCGGTGCCGACCTCGAAGACCTGCACGATGTGCGGCTGCTCGCGCGCGCGGAAGGCTGCGATGGCGGCGGTCATGGTCTCGGTGTAGTTGCCGCGATAGACCGCATTGACCTGATAGTCGTCCTGGCTGGCATTGAAGCCTTCGGCGATTTCGTTCACGCGGTCGCCCAGCTCGCCACCCATGGCGTGCCACCAGTTCACCTCGACCTGGGCCTGAGCGGCCTGGGTCATGCCGAGCAGCGCGACGACTGCGGCTCCGGCCAGCGCCTTTGACTTGAATGTCATTTCTGTCTCCCTCATTTTCATGGCCCTCCGCACCTGACGGAGCGCCGACGAATGTTCTCACGCGGAACCCCGGCAGCCTGTTCTGAGCCGCGCCCAACTGTTGCGCAGGCGCGACGCTTCGGCTCGACCGGGGCGTCCTTGCTCCCCATTAGTCGTCATGGACGACCCTGATGTGAACCTATTGTTGCTCTTCGATGACAAAGGACAAGCCTTTTCGTATGCGAACAGAGGCCTTGGCGGCATTTCCGCTCTCGGCTTTCGTTTCCGCACATTATCGTTCGTAGCCGCTCAATCTTCGTGGCGCAAGCGGCGGCTGCGCCCCAGTGCCGCAAGCTTCGGATAGCGACCGCATCGAGGGGTCGCTAGTCTGCCGATCAGCCTGAGGAACGAGGAAGGCGGACGATGATGACGGTCCACGAAACGACGCAGCAGGGCAGGGTAGAGCGCGACGCACTGGAAACGGTTGAGCAGGCCTGCCGGTTGCTCGACAGCCAGATGGAACCGCTGTCCCTGGAGCGGCTTGCGGCGCAACTGGGCTGCAGCCCCTGGCAACTGCACCGCCGCTTCCGCAAGCATCTTGGCGTCAGTCCGCGGGACTGGGCCGCGGCGCGGCGCGAAGCACGCTTTCGCGGTGAGCTGCGCAGTGGGCAGGGCGTGGCCGATGCGCTCTACGGCGCCGGCTACGGCTCATCCAGCCGCGTCTACGAACAGGCCGGCGAGCGTCTGGGCATGACTCCCGCCAGCTATGCCCGTGGCGGCAAGGGGGCGCGCATCGTTTGGGGCAGCGCGAACTCGCCGCTCGGGCGCCTGCTGGTGGCGGCCACCGACAAGGGCATCTGTTTCGTGGCACTGGGAGACAAGGACGAGGAACTGGAAGCGCAGCTGCGTTCAGAGTTCCCGGCGGCCGATGCCCTTATGCGCGACCCTGCCGCCGTGGATGTGGCACTGGACCTGTTGGTGGAGCACCTGAAGGGCCATGAGCCCCATCTCGACCTGCCACTGGACATCCGGGCCACGGCCTTTCAGCGACGGGTATGGAATGAGTTGGCCGCCATTCCCTGCGGCGAGACCCGCAGCTACGCCGAACTTGCCGCCCGCCTCGGGCTGCCGAAGGCGGCCCGGGCCGTGGGCGGTGCCTGCGGCGCCAATCCCGTGGCGCTGATCCTGCCCTGTCATCGGGTCCTGCGTGGCGACGGGGCTCTGGGCGGCTATCGCTGGGGTGTTGCGCGCAAGAAGGCGCTGCTGCGCCAGGAGGCCTCGGGCCAGGGCGCTTCTTCAGGCCGTGCGTGAACCGCTTTGCACCGGCATGACGTGCGTCTCCGCGCGCCGGATCAGGCCGCGCAGGCCTTCCAGGCTGCCCGGCGACAGTTCCAGCACCTGGAAGCGTCGGGGATCCACCGGTCCGGGCAGCACCAGGCCGTAGGGCGATGCGGCCGCGAAGCCGTAGGGCCGATAGTATTCCGGCTCACCCACCACGATGCAGAGGCGGTGACCCAGCCGGCGGGCTTCGTTCAGGGCATGGCGAACCAGGGCGCGCCCGGCGCCACGGCCCTGATAGGCCGGCTCCACCGCCAGAGGGCCCAACAGGATGGCGGGCGTCTCCTCGATCAGGATCGGCCAGAAACGCAGCGAGGCGAGCAGGGAACCGTCGGGGTGCACGGCGGCAAAAGACATGCCGGGCAGGGGCGCGATGCCTTCGCGCAGGCGATAGACGGTGCGGCTCTTGCGATCCGGCCCGAAGGCCCGGTCCAGCAGCGGTTCGATCAGGGGAGCGTCGGCGGGCCGCTCAGGAAGAATCTCGAAGTCCATGGGGGAGGTTCCGTCGTCAGGATGTCCGGGCGGGCTGGCGCCCGGGGAGCAGGAGCGGCGACGGACCATTGCGGTACGCGCAGCTAAGCCTCGGCAGCAAGCCGGCTTCGTCGTCGCGGCGCGTAGGTCATGGCCAAGCCCTCTGAACCTCATCCTTACAAAATTGCCTATAGCACGGCTTTGGCGCGAAAGCCAATTCCCTCGAAAGGTGCCTGACCCGACCCGGTCTAGGCAAAGAGCGGGCGGGCAGAGGCCTTGCGCCAGGCCCATTCGAAGGGGCCGACCTTGAAGTGCTTCAGGTACCAGATGGAGAGCAGGATCTGTGTGATCCAGATGCCCAGGACCACCAGGAGCAGCATCGGCCGATCCAGTTTCCCATAGAGGCCGAGCCCGAAGCCATAGAAGAGCGAAGCGCAGATCAGGGTCTGCAGCAGGTAGTTGCTGAGTGCCAGACGACCCACGGCGGTGAGCCACAGAGAGATGCGGCCGAGCAGGTTGAACTGAAACAGCAGGGCCAGCAGCGCGATCCAGCCGATCGCCACCAGGGCGCTGGCCCAGTAGTTTGCGATGTCCCCCAGGTAGAGGGAATAGCGCAGATCCCAGCCGAACACCTCGTTCAGCAGCACGCCCAGTGCCACCACGGGCAGGCCAATGGCCAGCGCGCGCAGGCCGATGCGGCGGTACTGCTGCGGTTCCCACTGTCCCCTGAGGAAACCGATGCGCAGGAGCGCCATGCCGATGAGCATCAGCGCCAGCACGCGCCAGAAGCGTTCGGTGATCAGCATCCAGCCCTGGATGGTCAGGCCGTCCAAGGCCCGCGCGCCCATGGTGCTGAGCCAGGGGCCGGTGTAGAGCGCGACCTCGTCGCGGATGACCTCGCGACTGGGCAACCAGTGGGCGTTCGCGATCTCCTGCAGGCGCTCCGGCGGCAGGAGCTGCAGGCCGACGGTCATCAGTATGGCGATGACCGTGGGCACGAGCAGCAGCACAAGAGCGATCTTCAGCAGTTGCCAGGGGGCCCGGTCGCGGAAGTAGACCGCCGCCATGGCGCAGATGGCGTAGCTGGTCAGGATGTCGCCGCGCCAGAGCAGCAGGCCGTGCGCCAGGCCGATGCCGAGCAGCCAGAGCATGCGCCGGCGGAAAACCCGTTCGAACTCCTGGGCCTCCAGCTTCGAGCGCTCAGCCATCAGTACGATGCCGGCGCCGAACAGCAGGGTCAGGATGGTGATGAACTTCTCGTCCACCAGCAGATGGGTGATCAGCCAGACTGAATAGTCGGCGACCGGCGGTTCGCCCAGGGCCTTGGGATTGAGGAAGGCGCTGGAGAGCAGGCCGAAGGACTGCACGTTGATCAGCAGGATGCCGAGAATGGCGAAGCCGCGCAGGCTGTCGAGAAGCCCGACGCGCCCGTCGCCACTCGGCGCCGCCGCCCTATTTGGCGTCTTCTCTTGCTGCATCGAACCTGCTTTGCCCCAACGTTTCCGGGAATCGCCCACGCAGACCGGCGGCCCGGCACGCTCCTGCAAAGATACCGGCCGCCTCCATGGAGGTCCCGCCTCTAAAATGTGACAGCTTTGTGCCGCCCCTGGTTCCCGGCCGCGACAAATAAATCCCGCGACAAATAGAAACGGCCCGGCGCAGGGCACCGGGCCGGCTTTTGGAGGCGGTAAATCGCCCCCACGGCGGTTGCCGATCAGACCGCGCGCACCTCGGTCACTTCCGGGATGTAGTGCCGCAGCATGTTCTCGATGCCCATCTTCAGCGTCGCCGTGGAGGAGGGGCAGCCTGAGCAGGCGCCCTGCATGCGCAGGAAGACCACGCCGCGCTCGAAGCCGTGGAAGAGGATGTCACCACCGTCCTGGGCCACGGCCGGACGCACGCGGGTGTCCAGCAGTTCCTTGATCTGGGAGACCACCTCGTTGTCGTCCTCACCCTCGGCGTGGCCGTCGGCGCCGGCTTCGAGGATCAGCGGCTGCCCGGAGACGAAGTGCTCCATGATCACGCCGAGAACGCTCGGCTTCAGCAGATACCACTCCCGTTCCTCGTCCTTGCTGACCGAGATGAAGTCATGGCCGAAGAACACGCCGCTCACGCCCTCGACCTGGAAAAGGCGGTTGGCCAGCGGCGAGCGTTCGGCCTCGTCGGCATCTGCAAAGCTCGCCGTGCCCTCGGGCATGACCGTGCGGCCGGGCAGGAACTTGAGAGTCGCCGGGTTCGGCGTCTGCTCGGTCTGAATGAACATGGGGTGCTCCGCTAATCCTGGCAATCAACAGCAGTCTCACGAATGCTGTTTGAAAGATGGTCGAGATGGCACAGCAGTTCAAGCGCGCCGGGCGCTTCCCGGCCGGCGCCAGCGCAAGGCAGCCATGTTCAGGAGATGGCGTCGATGTCCTCGCTGGACAAGTTGCCGGGCACGATGGTCACCGGGATGCGCAGCCTGCCCACCATCTTGCCAGTCAGGGCCGAGACCAGGGGGCCCGGGCCGCCCGGGTCGGTGTTGGCGCCCAGGATGAGGATCGAGATCGAGGGCTCTTCCGAGATCAGCCGCATCAGTTCGTCGCTCTGCTTGCCTTCGCGCAGGTAGAGGATCGGCATGTTGCCGACCTGCTCCATCACCCGCTTGGCAACCCGCTGCATCAGGCGTTCGGCCTGCTCGCGCGCCTCCTTGGCCATGAGGTCGCCCACGCCCAACCAGGTCTGGAACTCGGTGCGCTCGATGACGTGCAGCAGGGCGACGCGCCCCGCGGCATGACGCGCCCGGCGGCAGGCATAGCGCAGGGCCACCGGCATCTCGAGGCTGTCGTCGACCACCACGAGCATCACCCGCTCGGTGGGTTTTGCCTCGCCGGTCTTGGTCCCCCCGTCGGCTCGTTCGTCGTCCGCTGGTTTGTCGTTCGCTCGTTCGTCAGCCATGACTGCGTTCGCTGTTAAGTCGCTGTCCCACTGCCGGCCTCAGGAGCGCCGGAACAGCAGGTGGGCCAGCCATCCTGCCACCAAGGCGGCCAGCACGGCAATCGCGCCGTAAGCGGCAGGCTGCTCGTGGGCATAGGCGTAAAGATCGGCTTCTACCCCCAGTTTGCTGATGGACAGGGGCGTGGTCTGGGCCGCGACGACCTGCCCGTCCTGCAGCACGTAGGTCTCGGCACGATAAAGGCCCGGCGGCACGTTGGAGGGCAGATGTACCGAGGTGCGGAACAGCCTTTGGCCCAGCAGGGCCACGCTGGCGGTCTCGCGCACATAGAGGCCCTGGCGCTGCTTGTTGCGAATCAGGGCCTCGCGCCACTCCGTGGCGGCCCGGCCGCCGGCGCGTGCGGAGGGCAGGGCGATGCCGAGATTCTCCACCCCGAACTGATTGGCGCGCAACACCGGCTCCGAGGCGATCTCGGACAGCGGCCGGTTCGAGGCCACGAAGTAGAAACTGGGCACCCGCTCGAAGGTCATGCGCGCGGTGTTCATCCAGATGCCCGCGACGTTGGATTTGCGCATCACCGGCTGGGTGCGCTCGGGCCCGCGCACCACCACCACCAGGTCGCCCGGCTCGTCGATGGCGCCGAAGAGCAGCACGTCGACGCCGGCGAAACCGCTGGTGATGGCGACCAGGTGATTGGAGAGGTCGGCGATCAGGCCGGCCGAACGCGCGGGCAGGCCGGTCCCGCCCAGCACCAGCAGGCAGAGCAGCAGGGCGCGCAGCGACCGGCTCACGACGGAATCCCCAGGCTGTAGCGGTCATCCGGCGGCACGACCAACTCCAGGCTGAGCCGCACGGCCACGCCCAGGATCAGGATGCCCAGCAGCAGCCGCAGCGTGTCCCCGGGCAGGCGCGCGCCGAAGCGGCCACCAAACTGGGCACCCACGACGCCGCCGATGGTCAGCAGCAGCGCCAGCACGATGTCCACGGTCTGGTTCTGGATGGCCTGCAGGAAGGTGACGTTGACCGAGACGAAGATGATCTGGAACAGCGAAGTGCCCACCACGATGGCGGTCGGCATGCCCAGCAGGTAGATCATCAGCGGCACCAGGACGAAGGCGCCGCCCACGCCCATGATGGCGCTGAGGATGCCCACGGCAAACCCGATGACGAAGGGCAGCAGGGCGGAAATGTAGAGCCGGGAGCGTCGGAAACGCGTCTTGAGCGGCAGGCCGTGCAGCCAATTGTGGGTGTGCAGCTTACCCGGCTTGATCTTGCGGCGGCGGCGCAGCAGTGCCCGGGTGCCCTCGAGCAGCATCAGCACGCCCACCGTGCCCAGCAACACGACATAGGACAGATTGATGACCAGGTCGATCTGGCCGAGCGCCTGCAGCAGGGAGAAGATCGCCACGCCGATTGTCGACCCGGCGAAACCGCCGCCCAGCAGAATCAGACCCATCTTGAAATCGACGTTGCCCAGGCTCCATTGCGAGAAGCTGCCGGAGACCGACGAGGCGATGACGTTGTTGGCCTGGGTGGCGACGGCGATGGGGGGCGGAATGCCGATGAAGATCAAGAGCGGCGTCATGAGAAAGCCGCCGCCGACCCCGAAGACCCCCGACAGAAACCCGATCGCACCGCCAAGACCGAGCAGCAGGAAAACGTTCACGGACATTTCGGCGATCGGCAGGTAAATCTGCATGGGGCTCAGGCGCGCTCCCTTCGGCAGCGGTGAACCAGGCAAGACTCCGGGACATCGACCTTTTCGGTCGTGACCCGCTCCTGCCTGCCTGCGCCCATGTGCGAAAACCCCTTCGCCGACGCGGCCGTTCCACCCCTGGATTGGCCCCTGGATCGACCGTGACCGGGAATCCTAGACCGGATCGACTTCAATTTGAACCACAAGGTTTCAAATTAAATGCGTGAATCCAGTCTAGTTTCAAACAGCTAGAGCCGATTCACGCATTATATCGCGTTATATACGGATCGCTTGGCGATTCCGATAACACGCGATCTGCTCGGGCCGCTCCTGCCGCGGCTGCCAACCCATGCTGGCCGGCGAGCCGACTAAAACTGCGTGACGGTCTGTCGTTCCAGGCGGCCCCGCTTCAGGGGCGCAGGAAGCCGACGACGTCTTGCACTTCGCGCAGGATGGGCTCGGCAATCGCCGCGGCGCGTTCGGCGCCGTCGTGCAGGATGCCGTCCACATGGTCTGGATCGGCCTGCAGGCGCTTCATCTCGGCCCCGATGGGCCCAAGCTTCTCCACGGCGAGTTCGGTCAGCGCCTTCTTGAAGCTGGAGAACTGGGCGCCCTCGAACTCCTGCAGGACCTCGCTCCAGCTCTGGTCGGACAGGGCGGCATAGATGCCGAGCAGGTTCCAGGCCTCGGGCCGGGCCTTGCGGGTTTCCTCCGGCAGGCGCCCCGCCTCGTCCAGCGCGGCCGGGCCGGGCAGGAGCTCCGGATCTGTGGTGGCGCGGCGGATCTTCTGGGCGATGGCGTCCGCCTCGTCGGTCATGTTGATGCGGCTCATGTCCGAGGGGTCGGACTTGCTCATCTTCTTGCTGCCGTCGCGCAGCGACATGACCCGGGTCGCTGCGCCCAGGATCAGCGGCTCGGTGATCGGGAAGAAGTCGACACCGTAGTCGTTGTTGAACTTCTGGGCCGTGTCACGCGTCAGCTCCAGGTGCTGCTTCTGGTCCTCGCCCACCGGCACGTGCGTGGCCTTGTAGGCCAGGATGTCGGCGGCCATCAGGCTGGGATAGACGAAGAGGCCCGCGCTGGCGTTCTCGCGGTGCTTGCCGGCTTTCTCCTTGAACTGGGTCATGCGGCTGAGCCACCCCATGCGCACGACGCAGTTGAAGATCCAGGCAAGTTCCGCATGTGCGGGGACTTGCGACTGGTTGAAGATGATCGAGTGCTTGGGATCGATGCCGGCGGCCAGGTAGGCGGCCGTGACTTCACGCGTGTGGGCGCGCAGGGCGGCCGGCTCCTGCCAGACCGTGATGGCGTGCAGATCCACCACGCAGTATATGCACTCATAGTCGTGCTGCAGGGCGACGAAGTTGCGGATGGCGCCGAGATAGTTGCCCAGGTGCAGGTTGCCGGTGGGCTGCACGCCGGAAAAGATGCGCTTCATGTCGCTGGGTCCAGGCACTGAAAAGCAAACGCGGGCTGCGGGAACGGAACGGAAGGGGTTATCGCCCTTGCCGGGCAGAGGGTCAAGCAGCGGGCCGAAGGCCGGTCATGGCCGTTCCCCGCCCTACAGCCGCTCCCAGGGCAGCAGGAAGGGCTCGCCCTTCTCCATGCCGCGCAGCACGCGCACGCCATAGGCGCTGGCCAGTTCCCGGTCGCCCAGCACCGTCTCGGGCTGTCCCTGGGCGAGCAGGCGGCCGCGGTGCAGCAGGGCCAGCCGGTCGCAGAAGCGCGCAGCCAGGGAGAGATCGTGCAGCACCACGACGACAGCCTTGCCTGCACGGGCCTCGGCGCGCAGCAGGTCCATGACCCGCAGCTGATGATGCGGGTCGAGGGCGGCCACCGGCTCGTCGGCCAGCAGGGCCTCGGCCTCCACCGCCAGCGCCCGGGCCAGCAGCACCTGCATGCGCTCCCCGCCCGAGAGCGTGGCGAGGGTGCGCGCGCGCAGGTGTTCGACGCCGCTGCGCTGCAACGCCCGCTCCACCGCCGCCTGGTCCTCGGCCGAGGTGCGGCCGAGCGGCCCCTGGTGCGGCAGGCGGCCCAGCGCCACCAGACGTTCGACGCGCAGCGGCCAGTGCGCCTCGCCGCCCTGCGCCAGATAGGCCAGCCGCCGCGCCAGGGCGGGACGCTCCCGGCGGGCAATGGCCTTCCCGTCGTAGAGAACCCGTCCGGACCCAGGCGGTCGCAGGGCGCCCAGCACCCGCAGCAGCGTGGTCTTGCCGGCGCCGTTTGGGCCGATCAGGCCCGTCAGTTCGCCGGGCCGCACTTCCAGGTCGACGCCGTCGAGCAGCGGCTTGCCGCCGATCTCGACGCTGACGGCTTCGGCGGTGATGCGCATCATTCGGCCATCTCCCGCCGCAGGCGGTGGAGCAGCAGCAGGAAGATGGGCGCCCCGACCAGGGCGGTGACCACCCCCAGCTTCAGTTCCGGACCGGTTGGCAGCAGCCGCACCAAAAGGTCTGCGGCCAGCAGCAGGGCGGCCCCACCCAGCGCCGAGGCCGGCAGCAGTCGCGCCGGTTGCTGCCCCACCAGGGGACGCAGCAGGTGCGGCACCACCAGGCCGACGAAGCCGATGGCGCCGGAGACCGCCACGGCCGCACCCACTGCCAAGGCAGTGCCCACGATCAGCTTGAGGCGGAGATAGCCCAGGTCGATGCCCAGGCTGGCCGCGGTGTCCTCGCCCAGGGTAAGCGCGTCGAGCCCCCGACCGGAGGCAAGAAGCAGCAGCCAGCCCAGCAGCATGATCGGCGCCACCAGCTGCACATGCTCCATACTGCGGTCGGCCAGGGACCCCATGATCCAGAAGATGATCTCCAGTGCGGCGTAGGGGTTGGGCGCGAAGTTCAGCACCAGGGAGGTGAGCGCTGCAGAGAAGGCATTGATCGCCACGCCGGCGAGAATGATCGAGAGCGTGCTGGCTTCCCGCCCGGCGAGCAGATGCAGCAGCAGCACCGACAGGAATGCGCCGCCGATGCCGCCCAGGGGCAGGGCCAGCGGGAAGGTGAGGGAGAGCCCGCTGTAGAAGGCCAGAACCGCTCCGAAGGCAGCGCAGCTCGACACGCCGATCACGCCCGGTTCCGCCAGGGGATTGCGCAGGAAGCCCTGCATGGCGGCACCGGCCAGGCCCAGGCTGGCCCCGACCAGCAGGCCGAGCAGGGCGCGGGGCAGGCGCAGTTCCAGCAGGAGCAGCGTTTCCAGGCTGCTCTCGCCCCTGAACAGAGCGGCCAGCGTGCCGCTCAGCGGCAGGGGCATCGTTCCCACCCCTAGGGAGATGAAAAAGAGCACGATGACGAGCAGCCCCAGCCCGGGCAGCAGCCAGGCCGGCATGGGCGCATTCTCGCGACTTTCGGTCATTCGCCGCTGCCCGTCGTCAGGCGCTTGGCGGCACTGCGCAGCTTGGTGAGGGCTTCCATCAGCCCCGGTCCGCCGCAGCTCCAGAGTGCAGGATGCACCACGACGCGCTGCATGTCGGGAAAGGCGTCCTCCAGGGCGGGGTGGGAGAGCACTTCATGGGCCAGGGAGGGCATGGGCTCCTCGATGCTGTTGAGCACGAGCAGATCCGGGCGATGCCAGAGCAGCGTTTCGATCGACAGCACGCCGTTGTGATTCTGCAGGCCTTCCGAGGCAAGGTTCCTGAAGCCCGCAAGCCGCAGGATTTCATCCACCAGGGTGCCCGGTCCGACCAGAAAGCCGTTGGGGCGATAGACCGCAGCCAGCGGTCTCGGTCCCTCCAGCGGAGGACCGAGGCTTGCCTGGGCCTGGCGCATGGACTCGATCATGGCCTGCCCGCGATCCGGCCAGCCCAGCGCGGCGGACACCTCGGCGACCTGGGCTTCCACCTCCTCCAGGGTGCTGGGCACGGCCACGTCGAGGATCGGCACCTCAAGGCGCCGGAGCAGCTCGACCGTGCTGCGGGTGGTGTAGGGTTCCGCCAGCACCAGATCCGGTTTGAGCGGCAGGATCTCCTCGGCCCGGCCGCGGTTGAGGGGCAGGTCGCCCACCTGGTCGGATACCGAGGACACCCGCGAGTCTGCGGCCAGGAAGGTGATCGAGGCGATGTCCTCGCGGTCGGCAAGCCGCAGCAGCAACTCGTCGGCGCAGAGGTTGAGCGAAACGATGCGGCTGGGGTTCTCGGCCCAGCCGACCGAAGGGCTCAGGGCGAGCAGGAGTGCTGCGAGCCAGGACGGCCACCGGCAGACTTTCCGGATGAAGCGCATGACTCGCAGCGTCCCCGCCTAGAAGCGCAGGCGCAGGCCGGCGTAGGCTGCGCGCCCTGGGGTGTTGTAGGTGTAGCTCTCCTCGTAGCTCTCGTTCAGCGCGTTCTCGATGCGCCCGAAGACCTCCAGATTGTCGGTGATGCGGTAGGAGCCCGCCAGGTTCACCAGCGTGTAGGAGCGCAGCGAGACCACCGAGGTGTTGAAGTTCTGGTCGAAGGCCAGATCGTGCTGATTGCCGTTGTAGAGCACCCCCAGGTTCAGGTTCGCCCGATCCTCCAGGAAGCGGTAGTTGAGGTTCACGCTGCCGCTGTGCCGTGGCCGCTTGGTCAGGCGGTCGCCGTTGGGGTCGCGGGTGTCGTTGAAGGTGTAGCTGCCCTGCAGCGAAAAGCCGTTGGAAAGGTCGAGATCGGCGGTCAGCTCCACACCGCGGGAGCGCGAGCGGCCGTCCAGGTTGACCGAGGTGCGTCCGGCGCCGGTGATCAGGTCCTCGATGTTCTGCTGGAACCAGGTGGCGCCGAGCGTGAGGCGATCCTGGAAGAGATCCTGCTCGATGCCGATGTCCCAGCCGCGGCTGCTTTCCGGCTTCAGGTCGGGATTGCCCTGATAGGTCTGGTCGAAGCCGTAGAGCTCGGTGACCGTGGGGTTCTTCACCGCCGTGCCGTAGGAGGCGCGCAGGCGGGTCCCGGTCTCGAAATGGTTGTAGGCGGCGGTGAAGCGGTAGGTCTGGGTGTCCTCGAAGCGCTGGTTGGCATCGTGGCGCAGGCCGGCGGTCAGGGAGACCCGCTCGAGCAGGTCGATCTGGTACTGGCCGAAAAGGCTGCGGGTGCGGAAGCTGCGGTCGAGATCGGCGAAGGCGCTGTTCATCTCAACGCTTTCCCGCTCCTGCTCCAGCCCCAGCGTGACCAGATGCGACGCGTCTGCGAACTCCGGCGTGTCGAAAAGGACGTCGCTCTGATAGTCGAACTTCGTCTTGCCGCCGGTGGCCGTGTTGGTCCGGTTGCCGCTGTCGTAGTCCCGGGCCTTCATGCGCGTCAGGGTCGCGCCGAAGCGCTGCTGCCAATGACCGTCGAAGAGGTCCAGGCGTGCCTGGGCGCGGCCGTAGCGCTGATCGCCCTTGGTCCTCATGTCCGCTTCCACCGCGCGGGTGGTGAAATTGTCGATCTCCTGATCGTAGCGGGTGTAGCGCGCCACGAAGTCGAGTTCCAGATTCTCCACCGGGCGCGCCGCCAGCTTGGTGAAGACCGTGGTGTTCTCGTAGCCGTCGGGCTTCAGGCTGCCGCCGGGGCTCTTGGCCTGGGAGATGCCGTCGCTGCGCATGTGGGTGCCGCTGATGAAGGCGTTGTAGCGCTCTCCCCCGGCGCCGAGGCTGGCATTGGCCTGTCCGGTGCGGAAGGAGCCGCCTTCCAGGCTGACGGCGCCGCTGGGCCGGTCGCCACCGCTCTTGGTGATGACATTGATGACGCCGCCCACGGCCTCTGAGCCGTAGAGCACCGTCTGGGGCCCGCGGAGGATCTCGATGCGCTCCACGTCAGCCGCCAGCAGATGGGCGAAGTTGAAGAAGGAGGCGCCGGCGGGGTCGTTCACCTCGATGCCGTCGATCAGCACCAGGGTCTGGTTGGTCTCGGTGCCGCGCAGCCGCACCTCGGTCAGGGCCCCCGGCCCGCCGCTGCGGTTCACGCTGACACCGGGCACTTCGCGCAGGATGTCGGCGACATAGTCCGTGCCGCGGTTTTCGAGATCCTCGGCCGTGATCAGCGTCAGGCTGCTGCCGACGCTGCTGAGCGGGCGTTCGGTGCGGGTGGCGGTGACCACCAGCGGGTCGAGCTGTGCGGCGTCCGCAGCGTTCTCCTGCGCCTGAACGGGCGCCGAGGAGAGGGTTGAAAGACAAAACAAAAGGGTGAGCGGGGCGGCGATTGCAACCGCCCGCTCCCCACCGAAAGGCTTGCGCATGGCAGTGTTCCTTGGTGCAGAGGACTGCGACCTGGGACAGCGTGCCGGACGCCGCGCGTGCAGCGCCCGGAAGGGCTATGCAGGTCGGCGGTCGGGTTATTGGGCGGTTTTGGTGATGAAAGGACGCGTGAGTTCGTTCGGCATCGGTCGAGACTTCCCCTCGAAGCGTCGCGCCGAACGACCGAGGTCCTGCCAAGGCAGGACGCTTCGACACCGGCACCCCCGTCCGATGCGCTCGAGCGCGACTCCGTGCCGACGGCAGGTCTCCTGGCTCGTGGGTCTTCGCCCGCACCCGACCTTCCCAGGCTTGATCGCCCAGTGGCATGTTTGGGTGCCAGCTCGCCACTCACAGTTGCGGGGGCAGCCGCGGCTTCGGATGACTCCTACCGCGTTCCCTCTCGGGCCCTTGCGGGCACCGTCGGCGGCGCGGAGTGTGGCCGAGGTGCTCGTGCCCGGTCAAGCATTTCGCGGGAGGTTCTCATCGCGCGATTGATCGCCGTCGCCGCTCGCAGGCTTGCGCCGAAAGGCGGCGCGGAAATCGGCCGGCTCGACCGCGCGCAGGGCGAAGGCCAGAAGGAAATAGAGCCCGCCGCCCGCCGCCACCAGCAGCGCCAGAGCAAGGATGCGTTCAATCTCGCCGCCGGCAAAGAGATCGGCCAGCAGCGGCTGGAGCAGGATAAGCGCCAGGGCCATGGCCAGTGCGGCGGCCAGGGAGCGCGGCAGCCGTCGGCGCAGTCGGGCATCGAAGCGCAGAAAGCCCAGCCGGCGCAGGCGCCCGGCGAGCAGCAGCACGTTCAGCCAGGAGGAGAGTGCGGTTGCCAGCGCGATGCCGACAAACCCGATGGTGAAGAAGAGCAGCAGGCTGAGCGCCAGGTTCGCCGCCACCGATGCCAGGGCGAAGCGCAGTGGTGTCACCGTGTCCTCGCGGGCGAAGAAGGGCGGCTGCAGGACCTTGACCAGGACATAGGCCGGCAGCCCGATGGCGAAGGCGGCCAGGGCCCAGGCGGTCAGGCGTGCCGCCTCGGCATCGAAGGCACCGCGTTCGAACAGCACCGAGATGATCGGGAAGGGCGCCACCAGCAGGGCCGCGGTCGCCGGCAGGGTCAGCAGCAGCGAGAACTCGAGCGCGCGGTTCAGGCTGCCGTGGGCTTCGTCGTCCCGACCGGCGCGCAGCTTGCGTGCCAGCTCCGGCAGCAGCACCACGCCGATGCCGATGCCGATGATGCCGAGCGGCAGCTGGTAGAGCCGGTCGGCGTAGTAGAGGTAGGAGACGGCACCCGCCTGCAGCGTGGCGATCATGGTGCCGACCAGCAGGTTGAACTGCATGGCCCCGGCCGAGGCCACCCCCGGCAGCATGAGGCGCCACAAGCGGCGGATCTCCGGTGTCAGGTGCGGGCGCGGCATCCGCAGCGCCATGCCCGCGCGCTTAGCCGCCCAGAGCAGGAGCAGCAACTGGCCCAGTCCGGCCAGGCAGACCGTCCAGGCCAGCACCTGCCCCGGCGCATCGCGGAAGTGCGGCAGCACCAGAATGATGGCGGCGATGAAGAAGAGGTTGAGCAGGATCGGCGCGGCGGCGGCCGCTGCATAGCGATAGAGCGCGTTCAGCACACCGGAGAGCAGCGCCACCAGCGCCATGGCCAGAAGGTAGGGAAAGGCGATGCGGGTCAGCTCCACCGCCAGGGCAAACTGCTCCGGGTCGTCGGTGAAGCCCGGTGCGATCACCTGCATCAGCCAGGGCATGGCGAGCAGGCAGAGCGCGGTGAGCAGCAGCAGCACGGCGGTCAGCACGGCCAGCGCCTGCTCCGCGAAGGCCTTGGCCGCCGCCTTGCCGTCACGCTCCAGCCGCGTCGCGAAGAGCGGAACGAAAGCGGCGTTGAAGGCGCCCTCGGCGAAGAGACGACGGAAGAGATTGGGAAAACGGAAGGCGACGAAGAAGGCATCGGCCACCGGCCCGGTGCCAAGCGCCGCGGCCATCAGGATGTCGCGGATGAATCCGAGAACGCGGCTGACAGCGGTGAGCGAGCCGACGGTGGCGAAGGCGCGGAGCAGCATGGGTATCGCGGCCGGTGCGGCGCAGGCCCCGCCCTACCAGGGCACGGCCGGGACGCCGAAGACCCAGGGATGCAGAATGATGAAGGCCAGGTAGAGCACGATACCCAGCAGAGGGCGCCACCAGCCGAGCCCCGCCCAGTCCATCTCGGTGCGCCCCTCCGCGATGGCGCGAAAGGGCAGCAGCGAGGTGGTCAGCTTCACCGGTCCCCAACCGGCGCCGAGCTGCAGCTCGCGCTTGCGGTCGATCTGCTTCATGCCCAGCAGGGACAGCGCCAGGATGCCGCCCATCATCACCAGACTCGCTAGGTCGCCCCTGGCCAGAAGGTGACTGATCGCCCAGAGCGCAGTGCCCCAGAGAAAGGGATGACGGGTGACTCGCAGGATTCCCGGTGCCGGATCGGCCGCCAAGGCCGCTGTTTCATTGCCGACGGCCGTTGGGGAGGTGGTGGTGACACCGGCCACCAGCAGGACCGAGGCGATGGGCATGAGCAGCAGGGGAATCCAGTCCAGCAGCGGTATGAAGGACCAGAGCGGCACGAAGGGCGCCTGGGTGTAGGCCTTGATCATCCAGACCAGGGTGACGACAGCCACGAGCGAATAAAGCAGACGGAAGCCTGTCGCGCCCAGTTTGCCGTGCAGCAGGCCGCGCAGAGGCGCGCTGGCGAGGAGCAGATGGCCGCCGACGAACAGAACGGTCGCGGCAAGGAGTTCGTTGATGTCCAGCATGGCGCGGCCAGTCTAGACTGGATCGCGCTCAATCTGAACCACAAGGTTTCAGATTAGGCGCGTGAATCCGGTCTGGATTCAAGGTGCTGCAGGGTCGCGCGTCTCGTTATGCCGAGCGCCGATACCCTTGGGCTAAGTGGAACTGCCGTAGCGCTCGGCCACGCTGCGCGGCAGCAGCAGCCAGTAGCGACCCTGCTGGCGCATGCGCCCGGCCTGTTCCAGGGCGGCCTCGCCGCTGCCCCAGAAGAAGTCGCCGCGCACGACGCCCTTGATCGCGCTTCCGGTGTCCTGGGCCACCATGAGCCGCTGCAAGGGCTGGTCGCTGGCCGGCCAGGTGGTCTCGAGCCAGAGCGGTGCCCCGAGCGGAAGTTCACCCGGGTCTACCGCCAGGGAGCGCCCGGGCGTCAGGGCCACGCCCTGGGCCCCGATGGGCCCTTCGCCGTCGATGGCGCGGAAGAAGATGAAACGCTCGTTGCGGTGCATCAGGGCTTCGGCCTGATCCGGGTTGGCGCGCAGCCAGTCGCGGATCGCCTGCATGGAGCTGCGTTCGCGGTCGATGATGCCTTCGTCGATCAACGCCCGGCCGATGGCGTAGAAGGGCCGGCCGTTGGAGCCGGCAAAACCGACCCGCAGCCGCCGGCCGTCGTCCAGCTGCACCACCCCGGAGCCCTGGATATGCAAAAAGAAGGCATCGATCGGATCGCTGACCCAGAGCAACTCTGCCTGCTGCCCGGCGAGGTGGCCGTTCTCGATAGCGGCGCGTTCGGGATAAGGCTTGAGCCGGCCGTTATCCACATGACCAACCAGCCGTTCCGGGGGCAGGTCGGCGCGGAAGTCGCGCAGGTCCACCTCGACCAGGTCGTCGGGGCGCTCGAAAAGCGGCACCTCGTAGCCCGGCTTGCGCTCCAGGCTGCCGTTCAGCTCCGCCTCGTAGTAGCCGGTGAAGAGGCCTTGCGCGTCCTCGCCGTCGCCGACAGAGAGAGGCTGGAAGGTATCCTCAAGAAAGCTGCGCAGCGCTGCGTCGTCGCCTTCCGGGAGGTTGGCGAGACGCTCGCAGGGTGCGCGCCAGTCCGCCACGGTGCCGGCCAGGCCATCGGGACCCAGGGCCCGCTCGTCGGGCTGGGTCAGCAGCCGCCCGCAGGAGCGCCGCAGGGCCGGCAGGGCCCGTGCCACGTCATCCGCCTGCCAGCCCGGCAGATCGCTGAAGGAGGCGGGCTGCAGCTTGAGGCCGCGTGGCGGTTCTTCCTTGGGGGATTCGCAGGAGGCAACAATGAAGGCCAGCGCCGCGGCGGGAAGCAGTCGCGCCAGTATGCGACGCGAGGTCAAACCCTTGGACAGGGCCCACGACCGGCTTGCATTGCGACCCGTGTGCGCTCGACCGGGTAGCGCCATGCCTCGCGCCTCAGTTGGGGCTGCTTGTGGCGACCAGCGCCCAGTTCGGGTCGCGGCTGCGGGTGTTGCGGGCAAAGGTCCAGATGTCGGTCAGGCGGACCACATCGCTGGGATCGCCCTCGATGATACGCCCCTCGGAGTCGCGGGTGACATTCACCTGTTCGGACACGATCTTGACCGTCACGAAGGCGGTGTTGCCCTGCATCTCGGCCTCGATGATCTCCGGGTGCTGGATGCTGACCAGCGTGGTGTCCAGGGTCTGGTCCTCGCTGGCGCGCTCCTCGATGGCGCGGGAGAAGTCATTGTAGACGTCGTCGGCCAGCAGGGAGCGCAGTGTATCCTTGTCGCCCTGTGCGAAGGCGGTGACGATCATCTCGAAGGCAGCGCGCGCGCCCTGAAGAAAGCCGTCGGGATCGAAGTTGCTGTCCGCCAGACGGATCTGGATGACGCCGGCCGATACGGGATCGTTTGCGTCCGCCATGGATGGGGCCTCCTGCGGTCGGCGACCGTTGCCCGGCAGCGGGATCACCTTATCGTCGGGCTGCTGATCGGCGTCCTGCTCCGGCCCGTTCTTCTGCTCGGGGCGCTGCTTGAAGGGATCGAAATCCGGCCGCGATTCATCGCCGGTACGCCGCCCAAGGACATTCCTGAGCCTGAGAACGAGGAAGGCCGCGATCGCTGCAAAGAGTATGATATCGAGCAACTGACTGCCTTCACCCATTCGGTCGATCCGATGATTACCGCGCAAGAAGCCGACCCCACGCAGCCGATGTGCGAAAGGCCTTGACGAGACGCGCCGTGGGACCCTTGTAGTGTCCAGCGCCCCACCCCCCGTACATAGGGAAGCAACGGAAAAAGAGCAAGCATGCCCCTGCTGATCCTGGCCATTCTCCTTGCCGTCCCGCTCATCGAAGTGGGGCTTTTCATCGAAGTGGGCGACGCCATCGGCCTCTGGCCGACCCTGGCGACGGCGATTCTCACGGCCGTGGTCGGCATCTGGCTGGTCCGGCTGCAAGGCTTTGCCTTGTTGATGCAGGCGCGTCAGCAGCTCGACCGTGGCGAGGTTCCGGCCCGCGAGATGTTCGACGGCATCTGCCTGGCCATAGCCGGTGCCATGCTGCTGCTGCCCGGTTTTGCGACCGATACCCTGGGCGTGCTGTTGCTGCTGCCGCCGGTGCGCGGCTGGTTGTTCAGGCGCAGCCGCATCCGCGCTGAGAAGATGCGCATGCGCACCCGGGTCTATCGCGATGGCGAGGAGGTCTACCGCTCGGGGCCGCACGGCCAGCAGCAACGCAGCGACACCATCGAGGGCGACTGGGTCCAGGTGGACAGTCAGGGGGACCTGCCCGCCAACGACCAGGACAGCGACACACACCCCAAGGGGTCGCAGCCAAAGGGGCCGCAGGCACCGGGGCGCGACCCGGCCTGAGGCCGCGCCAGCCGGGGCGAAGCGCCGTTCGGCGATCCTGCTGCAGAGTTGTACCGGCGGGAGGATCGTGATAGCCAATCGGCCGCCGTCAAGACACCATACCAGCCGTGCGGAGCAACCATGAGCGATCAGAACAGCAGCGCGCCGACAGGCGCCGCGACCGGGGGAGCCGCCCAGCCGGGCGCCCAGACCGAGGCCGGCCAGACTCAGGCCGCCCAGAACCAGGGCACCGAGAACAAGCAGGAAGCCCCCATCGTCATCCACGGGCAGTATGTGAAGGACCTCTCCTTCGAAAGCCCGCGTGCGCCGGCGGTACTGGCCAGCATGCGCCAGTCGCCGCAGCTCGACATCCAGATGCACGTTAACGCGCGGCCGATCCAGCAGGAGCAGCAAAAGCGCCTCTACGAGGTGATGCTGAAGATCCGCGCCTCGGCGAAGCACGAGGAAAAGGCCGCTTTCATGATCGAGTTGGATTATGGGGCCTTGATCACCCTGGGCTCCATGATCCCGGAGGACCGGATCGAGCCTGTGCTGCTGATCGACGTGGCGACGATGATCTTCCCCTTCGCCCGGCGCATCGTGGCCGACATTACGCGCGAAGGCGGCTTCCCGCCCGTGCTGATCAATCCGGTGGACTTCGTCAGCCTCTATCGCCAGCGCAAGGCGCAGGAGCAGCAGGCGCAGGCCGAAGCCACCCAGGGAGCGCCGGCCGGCAACGCCTGAGGGCGTTCCAAAGTTATCTGGCTTCAGACAGCCGGCCCCACCAGGGCCGGCTGTTTGCGTTTCAGGGGGTTGTTTCCTTGCTGCCGCCGAGGTCCGTCAGGGCGCGGCGCAGCAGCCCGCGGGCCGAGGGCGGTGGTTGCCGGTCCCAGGGGAAGGGGCGGCAGAGGTCCATGGCAGCGGTGGCGATCCGGGCCGTCAGCAGGCCATTGAGCAGCCCCACGCCGGCGCGACGCGACAAGCGGGACGCGATCCCGGCCCCGATCAGGTCGCCGATGCTGTCGTCGGCCAGGTCCAGGGCGCCGCTGGCGAGAACCTGGGCGAGTGACAGCCGCAGCAGGCGCCAGGCCCCGAGCCAGCCGGGTCGTCCGCCGTAGATGCGGGCAATGCGGCGCAACAACCCCAGGCCGATCATCAGGCTGACCAGCATGTCCAGCAGGGCAAAGGGGCTGATCGCCGTGATCATGGCGGCACGGCGGACCGCGGAGACCGCGATCCTTTGTGCGCGCTGGTCCAGGGGGGCAAGCAGTTCTCGTTCCGCCAGGGGCAGCAGGCTGCCGGAGGCCGCGGCCGCGGCCTGCTGGTCCTCCACCCGACGCAATGCCCACTCCATGTCCGAGCGGCGGCGGTAGAGCTGCTTCAGTTCTTTGACAACGGCCTGGGCGGCCTCGGGCTGCCCGGCAGCTTCGGCACTTTCCGCCTGCAGCCGGGCTGCGCGCAGACGCTCGAGGCTGGTCAGGCCGTGCCACTCGCGCAGGAAGGCGAGCAGCAGACCCAGCGCCAGCAGCCCCAGTCCTGTCAGACCGATCCAGGCAAGCTGGCCCGCCGGCTCCAGCGCGCGGCGGATCAGATCCTCGGCGATCAGCGCCAGGGCTCCGCCCAGCAGCAGACCGCCGCCCGCGAGGACCAGGCGCAGGGCCAGGGAGCGGCGCGGCGGGTCGGCCGGGTCGCGCGCTTCCACGTCAACCGGCAGCAGCCGCGTGGCTTCCAGCGGCAGGGAGTGCGGTGCCTCCGGGCGCGGCGCTTCGGCCTGCGGAGCTGTCGCCTCGACCTCTTCCAGGGGGCGGGAGCGTGGACCCTCAGCGTCGCTCATTCCACCCAGTCTCCAATGAGGAATTCCAGCGCCCGGTCGAGACCGAGGTGTGGCCAGGGGCCAGTGGGGTCCAGGTCCGCGGGCGGGCGAAAGCGTTCGATGCGAAAGCTGCCGTTGGCCAGGCGCCCGGTCTGGGGAATCCTGCCCGGATAGTGCGCCAGCGGCTTCTCGCCGCCGTAGGGCGTGCCGGCGACATAGCGCCGTGCTTCGCCCCGCGCCTCCACTTCGCGCGTCGCCCGCAGGGAGGCGAGCACGCGGGTTTCCATTTCGGCGCCGCTATAGGCCGTCCGCCGCAGAGCCGCGTCGAGCTTGCGGCGCAGCTGTTCCTCGAGGCCCTGGTGCTGGTCGCCGGGCAGATGGTCCGCCTTGGTGGCGGCGAAGAGCACCCGATCAATGTGCGGCGAGAGCCAGCGCGGCAGCCAGCCGCTGCCGCCCACTCTCAGTGCGGCCAGCACCGCGTCCAGCGCCGCGGCCGAGGCGTCGGCCCGCTCCTCACCGGCGCTGAGGTGGCCGGCGAGGTCGATCAGCACGATCTGGCGGTCCAGGCGGGTGAAATGACGCTGGTGAAAGGCGCGCACCACCTGCTCGCGATAGGCGTCGTAGCGCTCGGCCATGAGGCGGCGCAGCGAGCTGCGCGCCGTTGCCTCGGCGCCGGGTGGCGGCAGCGGTGCAAAGGTGAGCAGCGGCGAGCCCTCCAGCTCGCCCGGCAGCAGGAAGCGACCCGGCCCCAGCGGTGCGGCCCGGCCGACGCTGCGCTGGCGCGCCAGCAGATAGGCGGTGAACAGCCGGGCAGCCTCGATGGCCTGGGGTTCGGCGGTGGCGTCGGCCCGGTCGGGCGCCAGGCGATGCAGCAGCTCCAGGAAGGCGCGCGCCTCCGGCAGGGCGCTGGCCTCGCGCAGGCTGGCCAGTGCGCCGGCGGACCAGGTCTCGTAGTCCTGCTGCAGCAAGGCGAGGTCGAGCAGCCATTCGCCGGGATAGTCGAAGAGGTCGAGGTGCAGCACCCGCTCGCCCAGCCGGCCCATCAGCCCGCCCGGCAGGTAACGGAGCGACAGCCGAAGTTCGGCCTGGTTGCGCGTGCTTTCGGGCCAGTCCGGCGGCCCGTCGCGGCCCGTGAGGCGGGCGACGCAGTCCTCGAAGGGAAAGCGGGGCAGGTCCTGGCTGGGCTGCGGACGCAGCAGCACGGTGCGCAGACGTCCCTCAGCCACCACCTGCAGCCGCGGCAGGGCGGCGGGGTGCAGGAGGGCCTGCACCAGTGCGGTGATGAAGACCGTCTTGCCGGCCTCGGCGAGGCCGGTCACGCCGAGGCGCAGCCGACGTTCTACCAGTCCGCGTCCGGTATCGAGCGCGCGGTCAAAGAGACGGTCGAGATAAAGGTCCATGACGCCAGGAGATAGGCCTTTGAGGTGACAGCGACAAAAGGAAAAGCTGCATGGCCGTGCCTCATGCTTCCAGGGAAAAGCCGGTGCCTGCCTTGCGGATGAGGTAGAGCGTGGTCTCTCCGTTGATCCGATCGCGCGGCCGTTCTTCGATCACGGTAAAGCCGAAACGGGCCAGGGCGCGACTCATCGGGAGGTTGGATTCATGGGTGGAGACCCGGAAATCGCGATGAAAGTGCAGCAGCAGCAGGCTGGCCAGCAGCCGGCTCACCAGACCCCGGCCGCGGTGATCCGGATGGGTCATGCAGAAGCCGATTTCCACCTCGTTGAGCTCTTCGCGCAGGCAATAGTCGAGGTAGGACACGAGTTTTGTTTCTCGATGCTCGAGAGCCATGCCGTGCCAGCGGCCGTCGCGCAGGCCCTTGACCAGCATTTCCGTGTGGCTGGTCTTCCAGGTCACCTTGGGCAGGAAACGAATTGCTTCCGACAGGGCGCGGATCGTCGCCTCGGCATCCGGTGAGAGGAAGCGCAGCGGCTCGCCGGAGGGGCAGGGCGCAAGTCGTGCCTCCACCTCATCGCCCTGACGCACGGCCGCTTGCGGGCACAGCGCCTCGCCTTCCAGCAGCGCGCGCAGGCGCTCGCCGTCCTCGGTCGGTCGGTAGCGATGCGAGTGTGAAACCGCTGCCTGCTCCAGCTCTGGTGACGGCATTGACGCTTATCCCCCGCTTGACGTTTCCTGCTGGCGTGACCTTCAGCAAAGGAGCCTATACCCTTACGGGTGGTTCTACAAAGTGGCGAGGTATCGGTGCATTTACTCCTCTGCAGCAAGCGCGATCTGGTGGCGAACCTGATGCTTCATCGCATGCTGCCACAACTTCCGCCTGCACGGATCACGCTGCTCCTGGCCAACCGCCTGCGCAGCGGCGCGCTGGCGGTGCCGCAGCTGCGCATGCTGCGGCTTTTCGAGGAGGAGTTGCCGAACCAGGTTCTTTTTCCCCTCGCGGCGGCAGCGGGCGCGCCGGGTGAGTTGGCACCGTTCGAAAGCCTGGCGGCGCGCCACGACATTCGCCTGATCATTGCCGACGGCATGGGCCGTGCCGGGCGCAGTGCGCTTTATCGTGAACTCGCGCCCGACATGATCCTCACCTTCAAGTTCGGTTTCCTGCTGCAGCCCGATGACATCGCCCTGCCGCGCCTGGGCGCCTGGAACCTGCATTCCGGCGCCCTGCCGGAGCGTCCGGGCCTGCATGCGGCCTTCTGGGCGATGCACGACGGTGAAGCCACTACCACAGCCACGGTGCACCAGATCGACGAGGGCATCGACACCGGCCCCATCGCCCTGATGCGCCAGCGGCCCATCGAGCCGGGGCGCTCCTTCTTTTACACCATGGTGCAGAACTACCTGCAGGGCGCCGACATGCTGGCCGAACTGGCCCGCGGCCTGGCCGAGGGGAACCCGCCCGCGCTGCAGACGCAGTCGCCGACGGCCCCCCGGCGCTATCTTCGCCTTCCCGATGCGGAGGCCCTGGCGCGCTTCGAGGCGGCGGGCAAGGTCATGGTGGAGCCGGAGGACTATCTGGCACTGGCCCGGCACTTCCTGCCGGAAGGGTTAGAGGCTTAGACCCGATCGTCTCGATTTCTTTTGATTAACTGCCGCCGCGACGGTAGCCGGTCGCCAGGATGGTCATGTCGTCGGCCTGGGCGGCGCCGTTCTCGAAGGCCTTGACCGCGTTGCCCAGGGCCTGCGGCATCATCCAGGTTGGCGTGTCCTGATTGCGCCGCAGTTCGCTCAACAGGCGTTCCTCCCCGAACTCGTTGTTCACGGGATCGCAGGCCTCAGTCACGCCGTCGGTATAGAGCAGGAGCAGATCGCCGGGCTCCAGAATGACTTCGCGCTCCTGGTAGTCCTGCTCCTCCATCACCGCCAGTGCCATGTCGCCCGTCACTTGCAGCAGCTCCACCTCGCCGGACGCACGCAAGTGCAGGGGCGGGTTATGGCCGCCGTTGACGTAGACGAAGCGGCCGGTTTCCGGCTCCAGCAGGCCGAAGAACAGCGTGACGAACATCATCTGCTCGTTCTCGGCGCAGAGCAGATCGTTCAGCCGCTCGATGGCAGCGCGCGGCTCGGCATCAGCGGTGGCGATGGCTTTCAGCAGCGTGCGCGTGATCAGGCTGAAGAAGGCCGCCGGCACGCCCTTGCCCGAGACGTCGGCGACCACAAGCGCCAGGCGCCCGTCCGGCAGCTCGAAGGCGTCGTAGAAGTCGCCCCCCACCTCCTTGGCGGGCAGCATCATGCCGTGCACCGCCAGGCCGTTCTGTTCGGGGCGGTCCGGCGGCAGGATGGAGAGCTGCATCGAGCGCGCCATGTCCAGTTCCTGCTGCAGCAGCAGGAACTCGCTCTTGGCGCGCAGGGCCTCGTTCAGCTCGGAGACGAGCTGCTTCAGGTTGGCGTTCTGATCGCGGATGCGGAAGGAGAGGTTCTCGAAGGCCACTGCCAGAAGCGCGAAGTCATCCTGGCCGCCGGCGCGGGGCTCCAGCAGCGCCTTTTCCAGTCGGCCGTCGGCGGCCCCCAGCAGGTCGCTCTGCTGCGCGCCTTCGCGCCGGGCCGTGCGCTCCAGGCGCTCCAGGTCGCCGAGCAGCGCCTCGCGGTCCTTGCCCTCCAGGGTTTCGGCCAGACCGGTGAGCTGGCGCCGCAGGAAGCGTTCCTGCCGCCGCCGCTGCCGTTCGCGGGAGATCTCCAGCGTGGTGAGCAGCAGCGCGCGCTGGCGCAGTTGCTGCAGGGCGCTGGACAGGCGGCCGGCCTCGTCGGTGCCGGCATGGCGCGGCACCTCCACCTCGCTGTCGCCGGCCGCGAGCGCGGTCACGCCGTGGATCAGGCGATCGAGCGGCGCGAACTCGCTGTGCAGCGCCCGGGCCAGGACCAGGAGCAGCAGCAGGAAGAGCGCCAGGCCCAGTCCGGCGGTCAGCAGGAAGAGCCGGTTCATGGTCTCGCTGACCGGCTCGGCCGGCAGCAGCGAGAAGAGCTGTCCGATGGGCCGCTCGGCGATGTCGGAAAGCGGCGTTTCCAGCAGCCGCAGGCCCTCCGGCACCGCAACCTCGCCGGCCACCACCTGGCGCAGCAGCGACTGGCCTTCGTCCGGTCCGGAGAGCGCGACGGTCTGACCACGCAGGTCGGCAAAAGCGGCGGGGCGTGCCGGCGCAACCCCATTGCGCGAGATGCCCTGGAGCAGCCTGTCCATGCCGGAGGAGACGATCACGCGCGCGTCGTTCGGCAGCGTTCGGGTGTAGGCCAGCACGAAGTCGCGCTGCGCGTTCTGTCGGAAGCCGGCGAACTCATCGCCCGCCTCGGCATCGGCACCGGCGGCCGTGGTGGCGCGGGCCTCGAGGTTGCCGACGCGCTGTCCGTTCGAGCCGTTCTCTGTCTGCGGGTAGAGCAGCCGGCCCTCGCTGTCGACGATCTCGACGCTGCGCAGGCCGTAGCGCCGCTCCAGGGTCGGCAGTTCACTGGCGATGCGGGTGGCCAGCAGGTCAGGGCGGTCCTGGTCCAGAAGCCGCGGCAGCCAGGGCTGTTCGGCCAACTCCTCCGCAGCCAGGGAAAGCAGCCCCGACTGCTGCTCCACCAGGGTGCGCCAGAGCCGCGCCTGCTCGCGCTGATGCACCTGGAACTCGGCTTCGCTGACGCTGGGAAGCGCGACGCTGCGGGTCCAGATCAGGCTGCCGGCAACGCCGAGCGCGAGCAGCAGGCCGGCGATCAGCAGCAGGCGCAGGCGTGCGCTCATCAGCGCCTCCCCATCAGACTGGTGGCCAGGAGGGCGGCGGCCGCCAGGGCGAAGAGGAGCGGCCAGCCAAAGGCACTGATCGCCAGCAGGCCGACCGCCGTGCCGCCGGCAAGGGCGAAGACATTCTGCGTGCTCCGGGGTGCGCTGTGGCCCGCGTCAGCGGTCAGGACCGCTGCAGTGAGCAGCAGCCCGGCAAGCACAGCAGCGGCCAGCGCCGGAATCGACATGGCCTGCAGGGACGAGGGGGCCGCCTGGCTCAGGAAGGCCGCAAGTGCGAGGCAGAGCCCGCCCGCGAGGGCGGCGAAGCGGCGCGTGCGCACCAGCCCCAGGGCCGGGGCAAGGTTGCCCGAGAGCAGCACGCCGGCCAGCAGCGCGATGGCGATGGCCAGCAGTGCGACGATTTCTGTGGTGCCGCTGTCTGCGGCGCGGTCCGCGAACAGCGTCGGCAGCAGGGCCGCCAGCAGGCCGAGGCTGAACAGCGGCAGGGGTAGCGGCAGCCAGCGTGGCGTCGCTTGTGCCTCGATGGCGCCATCCATCGCCTCGTTGCGTTCCGGCAGGGTCTGGCCGACGAGCAGGCCGCCTATGGCGGTGACCAGGGCGGCCAGCGGTGCCAGGTTTGGCGAGCCGGTGAGCGCCAGGAAGAGAAAGCCCGGGCCGGCGCCGGCCACCAGGGCCAGCAGCGCCCCGCGCGTGAGCGCCGCGCCACCCCCCAGCGGGCGAAAGGCCATGCCGATGCCCAATCCACCGAGAACGCGCAGCGCCATCACCGATTCCGGGGATTCCGCCAGGGCCAAGCCGAGCTGTCCGGCGGCGGCGATCAGGGCGCCGGCGGTGAAGGTCATGCCCGGGGCGAAGCCGGCCAGGGCACGCCCGGCCAGGCCATAGCCCAGCGGAATGGCGAGCAGCAGCGGCAGTGCCAGCACCGCCGTGGCGGCATTTGTCGAGAGCGCCTCCAGTGCGCCGAGGCTCCACCAGCCCGGCAGCAGCACCGCCTCGCCCAGCAGCAGCGCAAAGACGGCCAGCCGGAAGAGACCGTCGCCGGCCACGGCCACCGGCCAGGCACCGGCCACCGGGGGCAGTCGATGCGGGCCGAGCCCGCGGCGCACCACATCGGTGATCTCCCGCAGGACCGGCGGCTCGAAATGGCCGGCCCGGGCGGCGAAGGCGCTGAGCAGGAAGGCGTGGAAGGCGGTGTTGACGCCGGCAAGTCGGTGCCGGGTGGCGAGGAGCAGCCGGCCCATGCTGCCCGGGGCTGCAAGCCAGGTGGTGCGAGACAGGTCGCCGCGCTCAAGGGCCGCCGCCAGGCGCGCGAGCGCCTCCGCGGGTCGCTCCACGCTCTTGAACAGGGTTGCGCGCAGCGCTTCGTGCAGCAGCACCAGGAGGGCCAGCGTGGCCAGAGCGGCGGCGGCCGCAAACGCCAGGATCGTGTGCGGCGGCAGACCATCGGCGACGCCAACCAGCACATAGCCTTGGGTCGTGCCCCCGTGCGAAATGGGCGCGATCACCGCCAGATGGCCGGCGGGGCGGAAGGCTTCTGCGTTGAGCGAGTCAGCGCCCAGCCGGTCCGGCACCAGGCCACTGTCGCGGCCGGCGGCTGCGACCTTCGCGCCCTCGCCGTCGAGCAGGGTGGCAAATCCGATGCGGTCGTCGAAGCTGGTGGTCGTCGCCAGGAAGGCCTCGACACCGGCAAGGCGCTCAAAGGGGATGCCGGCTTCCAGGGCGAGCTCGAACTGCTGTACCAAGCCGTTGCCCACGGTGCGCGAGGCCGAGGTCATCTCACTTTCCAGGCGGTCTTCGACGGCGCGCAGCCCAAGCCAGCCGCTCAGCCCGGCAGTCAGCAGCACGAGCAGGAGGCCGCAGAGCACCAACCGGACCCGCAGCCGCAGCGTCCAGCCGGTCTGCACAAGCAGGGCCCGGCTGTCGGCGTCCGCCGTTTCGTCCAGCGTCTCGCCCTTCGTCACCGGGGCGCCTGGAGCGAGGGGCGACTGGTCAGTTACGGCCATCGATGCGCTCCACCTCACCGGTTGCCTCGCGGCAGCGGCGCTCGGCGGCCTGAACCGCGCCGTGCAGGGCCGTGACCGTTGCGATCAGGCTGCCCGTGGCGTTGGTTGCCGTCTTGCTGTCCAGGGTCTTGCTTTCGGCCTGAGGCCTATCCAGGGCCTCGGCCAGCGCGGCGGCTTCCCTTTCGACCGGGCGGCAGAGGCGCTGAAACAGCAGCCCGCCGATCAGTGTGCCGCCGAGGGCCAGCGCCAAAGGCAGGGCCAGCGCCATGTTCTGCGCCGAGAGGTACCCTTCGCCGACGCGGGTGATGCTGTGGCGCAGAACCAGACCGCCGACCACAAGCCCGAAATCGTTGTGCAGGGCCACGCCCAGGGCCTGACCGTCGCGCTCCTCCAGATGCCAGATTGCTTCGCTTTCCGGGGTCTGCTCGGCCTCGTCGGGCGTCGGTAGTTGCAGGGTTGCCTCCAGCCAGCCTTCGGGCACGGCCTGGCGGATGCCGACGCGGTCGGTGGTGAAGAGGAGGTTGCCTTCGGAATCGAACAGGTCGATGGACAGGATCTCGGGATCGGCAGCGGCTTCCAGCTCGAGCAGCTGCTGCAGATAGTCGAGGCTTTCCACCTCGAGCCCCAGGGAGAGCGGCGATTCCACCCGCTGCTTCAATTGGGCAAGGCTGTAGGCAAAGCGGCCTTCGCGCAGATCCCGCTCGCTGTCCACATGCACTGATTCCAGGGCGAGGCTGAACAGCAGGGCCAGCACCAGCAGCACGCTGCCGAGAATCGTCGTCATGCGAAGAGCGAGCGCCGTCGGCATGCCTCAGTCCATCAACTCGGCGATCTGGAGCACCAGCATGGGCGGGTAGCGCTCCAGCGCGAGCGCGACCGGCATGTTGATGAGCAGGGTGAAGCGGCGCAGCGAAGGGGTGGGCAGGTTGGCCGGGTCGGCGCCCTCGCGCAGGATCTGCTCGGCCTGATAGCCGGCGACCTGACCGATGCTGGAAAGTGAGGCGAAGAGTGCGAGCATGGCATCGCCCTGCCGGATCGGCAGCTCCGCCGAGGTGAAGACCGGCAGGCCGGTCTCGACCGCGGCGGCGGTGTAGGCCTCTACATTCTGGATGATGAAGGAGCTGGATACCGTGACCAGGAAGTCCGGCTCCTGCTCCGCAATGGCCTGCATCGCCGGCGCGATGGACTCCGGCAGGGGGCGGCCTTCGGGGCCCGGATCAAGCTGTTGCTCCACGACCTCGACGCCGAAGCGCGAGGCGGCGACGCGCAGGGCACTCACCGCAGCCACGGAGTTCAGTTCGTCGGCCCCGTAGACCACGCCGATCCGGTCCACCTCCTGGTAGGACTGCATGACGCGCAGCTGGGCCTCGAGCGGCACCTGGATGTTGGCGCCGGCCAGATTTGGGCGCTCCGACACGTCGGGGCGGTTGACCAGCCCGGCGCCCAGCGGGTCGGCCACGTAGAGATAGACGGCCGGGATGTCGGTGACATAGGTCTCGCTGTCGGTTGTGCCGACCGGGCCGACCATGCCGAGGCTGATCGCCGTGCCCCAGGTGACCAGCAGGTCGGGCTGCAGGTCCTTCACCTCTTCCACCAGATCGGGAATGCGCGTGGTGTCGCGTTCGATGGAGCGCTCGATGAACTCCACCGCCAGGCCGCGGTCCAGCAGGTAGCTCTTGAAGGCTTCGCAGACCTCCTCGCAGCCGCGGAAGGTGGCGATATAGACCTGATGGCGCTCGGCCGCTTCCGGTTCCTGCGCATGCAGCGGCGTGGCGGGAGCCGTGGCAAGGATGCCCAGCAGCGCGCTCAGCAGAATGCTTACCGCGACCCAGCCGGTTGTTCTGCGCCCTTGCATCCGCTTTTGCCCCCCCTTGCTTCCGTCAGTTCACCGCGCTGGCGCCGCCGCGTGCGCGCAGCAGTGAGATTGCCGTGAACAGAAGCCCACAGGCCAGAACGTACAGCCCGAGCAGCCCGATCGTCCAGGCATAGCCGTAGAGGGCCGCAAGACTGGCCGCCAGAATCGGGCCCAGGACACTGCCGATGCGCTCCAGCACGCGGTAGGCCGAGATGGCGGCGGTGCGTCTGTCTCCGCCCACCCGGTCGGCCTCCTGAAGCAGGATGGCGCCCTGGGACGGGATGCACAGCGCATGGGCGACGCCCACCAGACCCATGGACAGCGCGACCCAAAGCGCGAAGTGGGCGCTGCCTTCCAAGGCACTGGGCAGTATCGCTGCCATTCCGGCCAGCAGCAGTCCGCCACCGGCGAAAAGGCGGTAGCGCCCCACCCGGTCCGCCAGTCGGGCCATCGGCACGCCCATCAGGATCATCACCACGAAATAGACCATCATGGTCTGGCCGATCACCGAGGTGGAGTAGCCGACCGAATCAAGCAGCATGGGCGTGGCGTAGAAGAGATAGCCGGTGGTGAGCAGCTGCGTCGGAATGGCGGCGATGAGAATCAAGAGCTGAAAGCGCGGGTTCGCCAGCACCGTTCCGAAGTCGGCCAAGCGCAGCCGCACCCCGCCACCCATGGCTGAGGTGCCCCGGTCGCGCAAGTTGATCACCAGCATGAAGGCCGAGAGCAGGGTCACCGCTGCGGCCACCAGGAAGGTGGCGTGATAGCCCAGGCGGTCGGCGAGGATGCCGCCGATGGAGGTGCCGCAAAGCCCGGCGGTCACGAAGGCTGCGGTGTAGATCGCCATGCCTTCAGCCCGACGGTTCCGGCCCGCCGCCCGGGCAATGTAGTCCAGTGCCGCGATGGTGGTGAGCGCGAAGCCCACCGCATTCACCGCGCGCCAGAGGATCAGCATGGCGATGTCGTTTGCCAGGGCGGTCATCAGCAGGCCAACCCCGGTCGGCACCAGGCCGAGCAGGAAGAGTCGGCGGCTGCCGAAGCGGCCGGCCAGCGCCCCGGCCATGGGGGTCAGGATCGCCACCAGGAAGAGGTAGAGCGCGATCGGCAGGGCGATGGTGATCTCGTAGGACAGGCCGGGCAGCGGCTCGTAGAGATCGCGCGCGAAGATCGGCAGGAAGGAGCGGCTGAGTTCCGTCGCGAAGAAGAACAGGAAGAGCGGCATGCGCACGTCGGCGATGCTGCCCTCGGTGGCAGCGGCGGGGCGCGCCTCGGGGCGCAGGCGCTCGCCCAGGTCCTGCATCAGGGCGCTGAGTTCCGGCGGCGCGGTGGGGCGCAGGCGGGAAAAGGCCTCCTCCAGCGCAGCAAAGCGCTCCTGCTCACGCCGCACCATCCTGTTGAAGGCGGCGGCGAAGCGGCCAATCTCGTCGCGCGTCTCTCCCGGAACCAGATGGCGGAAGACTCCGCGCTCCCCTTCGGCCATCAGGTGGCTGAGCCGTCGTACCGGCTCGGTGACGAACATGGCCACCACCACCAGCAGCACCTCGAAGGTGAGGAAAAGCGCCACCAGCAGGATGACAAGAATCTCCGCCTGGATCTCGCGCAGGCGATCCGTCACATAGCCCGGTGCCACGGCCACGGCCAGTCGCCCCGCCTCTGCGCTGGGTGACCCGACGGCGACGGTTTCGTTCCAGCTCGCTTCGGCTGGCACCCCTTGTTCCGAACTGACGAACAGTGTCCGGCCGCTGCTGTCGCGCAATTCGATCTTCAGGATTTCCGGATGGTCTTCCAGGATGGCGGCGGCAAAGGGCTCGAAGCCGCGCAGCTCCTCGAGCGGGATGCCCGCGGCCAGGGCGCGATCGATCTCGCTGCCGATGACGCTGGCGACCACGCCGGCCTTGGCCTCGAGGCGCGGTTGCAGCACCCGCTCGAAACTTTGCAGGCTGAGATAGGCCACGCCCGACAGCGCAGCGGTGAGCAGTGCAAGGGTCAGGACGATAAGCCCGTAGGACAGGCGCTTGAGCCCGCGTTCCTCGATCACCTTTTGCCCCATCCCCTTGAGCGCCCGCCGGCCAAAGCATCCGTTTCGCCAACCGCCCCTTTCCGAGCGGAGGCGATCCCGTTCAGCGGCGCGCCAGCGCGTTCTCGGCCTCTTCGACCTTGGCCTCCAGTTCCCCAACCTGTTGGTGGACGACCTGGAAACGGCGCTCCAGATCGTCGGTCGGCAAGCCGCCGTCCACCGAGGCCTGGCGCTCCCGCCCCTCGACCAGGCGGGTCAGGCGCGCAAAACCCCGGGTGACGCCGCGCAGATACCAGCCGGTCAGCAGCAGTGCCGCCACGCAGCTCAGCAGCAAGGCGGCCAGGCCGAAGCGCAACTGTTCCAGCGTCACCTGGCGCACCAGGGCGCTGCTGGCAGCGCGGTCGTAGTGGAGCGCCACCACCCCGGCCTGCTGCCCGAAGGCGTTGAGCAGCGGCACCATCAGCCCGAAGGAGTGGCTGTCGGAGAGCACCAGCGTGTCGTCGCCGCCGCCCCGTTCCGGCCTTTGCAAGCGTTGCAGGCCCTCGGACAGGCCGGCTTCATCCGGGGGCGTGCCGGCGAGGTGCAGCAGTTCACCCTGTTCGTCGAGGATCGCCAGGGAAAGGATATCCCCGTGGGTCTCCACCAGGCGGCGCAGGATGCCGCCGAGATTGTCCATCTGCTCCAGGGTGAGGCCGAGTGCGAGTCCGCGCTCGGCCGTCGTCTTGACGTCCAGCGCCAGCACGAGGAAGCGCGACTGCTCCACCTCCTCCTGCAGCGAGCGGAATTTGGCGTTGGTCAGATAGGTCAACAGCAGCAGGGCGAAAGCGATGATCCCCACCATGTAGACGGCAATCTTGACCGACAGTCGCATGCGACCGTTCCCGAACCCGCTCAGCTGGACTCCGCGCTACTTGACGGCAGCCAGAGCGGTCTGCCGGTCTGCTTGGATGGAGAAGATGCTGGAGAAGCCGCTGATGTCGAAGACCTCGCGGACGTGCGGCGACAGGGAGCAGAGTGCCAACTTGCCGTTGCTGGCCCGCGCCTGCTTCGCGCCCTTGAGCAGCACCCGCAATCCGGCGGAGCTGATGTACTCGAGGCCGGAAAAATCCAGGACGACCGCAGGCCGGTTCTGAACCTGATTGGTCAATACCTCGTCGAGTTGCTTGGAGGTGTTGCTATCCAGTCGCCCCTGAATCGACAGGATCAGGACGTCACCGTCCATGGTTTCATCAATCTGCATCGTGCTCTTACCTCGTCTGCTCTATGCCGCGTTGGGCTGGTCCGTCAGCGGCTTGCGGAATCCCAGCCTATTTCGCCCATCCTCGCGCCGATAGCAAAGGTCATCCATCAGGGTACGCAAAAAATGCAAGCCAAGACCACCGATGGGCCGCTCTTCCACCGAGGCGTCCAGGTCCGGTTCCTTGACGGACAGGGGGTCGAAAGCCACGCCATCGTCCTCCACGACCACGGCGACGGATTCCGGTTCGCGCTGTAATTGAATTACGATCTCCCGCTCACCCGCATCCGCCTCGTATCCGTAGCTGACGATGTTCGTCACCAGCTCGTCGAGCACGAGGTTGAGATGATAGGCGGCCCCTGTGGGCACCGCCTTGGCCTCACAGAATTCCTCAAGCGCCTCGCTCAACTTGTCGAGCTCCGTCAAGTCGTTGCGCAGTCGCAGTTCCAATCGCGCGCTCTTCGCCTCGGACATTTTTCCCTCGCCCCCGTGGCGCCAGCATACCACAGTGATCGCGGCTGCACAGGGAGTAAAGCCTGCAATTGATCCGTGCCTTGGACGGCGCGGCATTGCGTGTTGCGCGCCACGGACTTCCGGCCTAGCTTGGCACTCGATGGGCGGCAGAGAATATTAAGTAAATATTACAGTCCGTTAGGGGGGGGCGGGGTGGAGCACCTGCAACGCAACGCTTATGGCGAGCAGTCAACGCGACGGGCGCGACTGACCATCGGCGCGCTGGGCATCCTTGCAATCCTGATTGCCGGAATCGTCGCCCTGTTCAGCCTTTACTATGCCGACCAGGGGCACCGGCAGACGGTCCAGACGCTCCAGGACCTGGATGCGGCCAGCCGTGAGGCCGGGGCGGCGCAGGTCGCCTTCAAGCGACAGGTGCAGGAGTGGAAGAACCTGCTGCTGCGTGGCCACGATGCGCAGGACTACGCCCGCTATCGTGATGCGATGCAGGCCCAGAGCGAGCGCGTCGAGGCTGCCCTGGCGGCCCTCTCCCGCGCGCCGGCCACGCCAGCGGCCCTGACCGAGCGGGCGTCGGTGGCGCGTGCGCTGCATGGGCGAATCCAGGCGGACTATGAGGCGGCAGCCGCTGCCTTCGAGGAGGCGGGACGCCAGAACCCTGTTGCGGTGGATGCCCGGGTTCGCGGGGTGGATCGCGGACTGGACCAGGCGCTGGATGCCTTGGCCGAGCAGTTGCGCGCCGCTCTGGGTGAAGCGCTGCAGGAGGCCCGAGTGGCCGCGGAACGCCGCTATGAGGCCCTGCGCAAGGTGGTGCTGTTCGCCCATGGGCTCGGCATCGGCTTGCTGACGCTCCTGCTGCTGCTGGCCCTGCGTGACCCTGTGGGTCGTGGTCCGGCGGCGCGCGGCTGAACCGGGCGGACGGGATGGAGAGTTTCGCCAGTCTCTTTGCCGGTCTCGGACTCTTCTTCATCGGCATCCGCTATATCGGCAGCCATCTGAAGCGCATGACCGGCCGGCGTTTCCGCCGTGTCGTGGCGGCGGCCACCCGCCGGTCAGGCACAAGTGCGATTGTTGGCGTGCTGGCCGGCGCGCTCACCCAGAGCAGCAACGCCGTCACTTTCATCGCCGTGGGTCTGGTCACAGCCGGCCTGACGGAGGTGCGCCGGGCCGCCCCGCTGGTGGCCTGGTCGAACGTAGGAACGGCGGGTCTGGTGCTGCTGGCGGCGGTGGACCTCAGGCTGCTGGTACTCTTCCTGCTCGGCCTGGTGGGCTTCGCCTACTACTTCGATGTCGAGCGGTCGGCGCGCTGGCGGCATGTGGTCGGCGCGCTGCTGGGCATCGGCCTGCTGTTCCTTGGCCTGCAGTACATCAAGGCCGCGGCCGGCCCCTTGCGCGAACTCGAGTGGATGACCGCCTTCCTGACCTTCGCCGGCACGGCCGACTGGCTCGGGCTGGCGATCGGGCTGCTCGGCGCGCTGATCCTGCAATCCTCGGCAACGCTCACCGTCATGGCGGTCACGCTCACGGGCCTGGGTCTGCTGTCGCTGGAGCAGACCCTGGTGCTGGTTCTGGGCTCGGGCGTCGGCTCCGGCTTGAGCGTGGCCGTCATGGCCGGCGGCCTCAGCGGCAGCGCGCGCCAGCTTGCCTACTTCCAGGTCGCGGTGAAGCTGCTGGGCAGTCTGGGCGTGCTGCTGCTCTTCTGGTTGGAGCGCGACGGGGGCGTGCCACTGCTGCTCGCAGCGGTTCAGGCGCTGGCCGAGGGGACGGCGCTGCAGATGGCGCTTCTCTTCCTGGTCATTCAGCTCGCCGGCGCCCTGCTCAGCCACCCCCTGCAGCGGCCGCTGCTGCGGATTTGCGCCAGCCTGGCGCCGCCAGCCCCCGCCGAAGCGCTGGCACGCCCGCGTTTCCTCTACGACCAGGCGCTGGAAGACAGTGCGATCGCCCTGGAGCTGGTGGAGCGCGAGCAGCAGGCGCTGTTGACCCGGCTCCCGGCCCTGATTCCGGCCGACGGTCAGGTGGTCCCGCCGCCCGCGGAGCGGCGGGCCGTGCTGGAGGCCAGCCAGGAAGTGGTGGCTGAGGGCGAGCGCTTTCTCTCGGAGGTCGTTCGGCGCAGCGAGGGCGATGAAGCGCTGGGACGGGCCATGAACCTCAAGAGCCGCAATGCGCTTCTGCAAGGCCTCTGCGAGACCCTGGACGAGCTCATGACGGCCCTGGACACGAGCAACGGAACGGACGGGCCCCCGCCGCTGTCGGCCAATCTCACCGAGGCGGCCCATGCGCTGCTCGACAGCCTCGTTGAGGCCGGCGGCGAAGGCGACGCGGTGGATCCGCAGCTCTTGCGTGCCCTGACCTCGGATCGCTCGGCCTTGATGGAGAAGCTGCGGCGCGACCTGCTGCGCAATGGCGCCGAGTTGGGGTCGGATCAGCGCAATGGGCTACTGGCTGCCACGGCGCTGTTCGAGCGCCTGGTGTGGCTGATCCACCGCTATGCGGTGCTGCTGCCGGACCCCGAGGCAGAGGGAAGCTCGCAAAAGGCGCCCGAGCGCGCGTCCACTTGAAGAAAGGCACGCTCGTGCCCTGCCAGCACGACCGCGGTAAGCGCGTTGCCATAGACGGCGCCGGTGTCGACGTTGATCCGGTTGTGAAGATTCTCCGCAGTCGCGACCGGCGAGTGCCCATGCACCACCACGCCGCCATGGTCGGCCTCGCTGCGGTGGAAGAGCCCGCGGATCCAGATCAGGTCGTCGCGTTGCTGCCGAGCAAGCGGCACGCCGGGGCGCACGCCGGCATGGGCGAAGAAGTAGCCGCCTTCGCGGTGGCTCAATGCCAGGCGCCACAGCAGCGCCCTGTGGCTCTCGGGCAGCCGCGCCCGCAGGGCTTCGGCCAGCGCCGCCGGTCGCTCTTCCGGATCCACGCCGTAGCTGCGGCAGGTTTCGTCTCCACCGTAGTCCAGCCACAGCGCCCCCAGGGCCGGGTTGCCGGTGAGAAAGCCCAGCATCATCTCCTCGTGATTGCCGAACAGGCAGACCTGCTCGAAGCCTTGCGGCGGTCCTGCCACCAGCCGATCGAGCACCTCGCATGAGGCGGGACCGCGGTCCACGTAGTCACCCAGGTAGATCAAGACGCGGCGTGTGGCCGGATGCGCGGCCGCGTCGGCCTCGATGCGCTCCAGCAGGAGCTCAAGCAGCGCCGCCTCGCCATGGATGTCACCGATGGCGTAAAGACGCGTGCCCGGCGGAGCAGCATAGCGGCTCACCGCAAGTCCCCTCTCGGCTTCTCCCCGCTGTGCCCCTGGACTTTCACTAGGCCAGCAGACGCGCGAGATCGCCGTCGCGAATGGCGCGCTCCATCTCCTCGTCCAGGCTGCGCGCCATCTCTTCCATGAGACGGTGCCAGATCGCCGTGCGCTCGCCGCGCCCCAGGTTCTCGCGCACCGTGGTGCTGCGCTCCAGGCGGGCCTCGACGCTGCCATCGGGGTCGCCCTGGGCGTTGCGTGCCCGCAGGGCCAAAGCGATGCGCGCATCGTAGCGTTCGCTCTGTTCGCGGGTCACCAGCCCGCGCAGGCCGCTGCTGCGCGGCAGTGTCGTTTCGGTGACCGAGGCTTCGCGCAGCACCGCTTCAATTTCCCCGGCGCTGCCCACGGCCTGCAGGCGGTCGCGCACCCAGCGTTCGATCACGGTGGGCGGCGGATCGGGGAAGAGGTGCCCCACTTCAGGCGCTTCGCGCGGCTGCCGGCTTTCGTCCCGGAAGACGACGCGCGCCACGTTGAGGCGCAAGGGCGCGCGGTGGCCGAAGCCGATCTGGGTGTAGTCGGGGCTGGGCGGCGGCGGCGGCGTGCAGGCGGCGATCAAGGGCAGCCCACCGGTGAGCAGGAGGGTGAAGGACAGGAAACTGCGGCGGCTTGTCATTCTTCTTGGTCCGAATTCTTGTTCGTGAAGTTTCCGGCCGCGGCTCGGATCGCGTCGGTTTAGCGCGCAGCCGGCCGTGGCCAGTCAACCTTGCTGACGTGCTTTATCCACAAGTGGCGTGTTTCGGGACTGGCTGCAAGCGTCGGCGTCAATTCTTGCGGAGTAGTCGCCTTTCCCCTTCGCGCTTTCCTTACCCGCTTGCTTCTGGCAGAAACCCTGCTTCAGCAGACAGTCGCCATGTAAGATCCTCGTGAACCCCTGCGCGTCGGGCCCCGAGTAGGTCCGTGCGCCCAGTCAGAGTGCCCGCATGCCCAAGCGTAACGACATCCAGTCCATTCTCATCGTCGGTGCCGGCCCCATCGTCATCGGACAGGCCTGCGAGTTCGACTATTCCGGAGCCCAGGCCTGCAAGGCGCTGCGAGAGGAGGGCTACCGGGTGATCCTGGTGAACTCCAATCCGGCGACGATCATGACCGATCCCGGGCTGGCGGATGCCACCTATGTGGAGCCGATCACGCCGGAGTTCCTGGAGAAGGTGATCGCGCGTGAGCGCCCCGACGCACTGCTGCCCACCATGGGCGGCCAGACCGCGCTGAACGCCTCGCTGAAGCTGAACGAACTGGGCATCCTGGAGCGCTACAACGTCGAGATGATCGGCGCCGATGCCGATGTCATCGACAAGGCCGAGGACCGGCAGCGCTTCCGCGAGACCATGGATGCCATCGGCCTGAAAAGCCCGGCCTCGCGCATGATCACCAGCTTCGATGCGGCCATGGACGCGCTCGACTTCGTCGGCCTGCCGGCCATCATACGGCCGTCCTTCACGCTGGGCGGGACCGGCGGCGGCATCGCCTACAACCGCGAGGAATACGTCGAGATCGTCAAGAACGGGCTGCGAGCGAGCCCGACCAACGAGGTGCTGATCGAGCAGTCGGTGCTGGGCTGGAAGGAGTTCGAGATGGAGGTGGTCCGCGACAAGGCGGACAACTGCATCATCGTCTGCTCCATTGAGAACATCGACCCGATGGGCATCCACACCGGCGATTCCGTCACCGTGGCCCCGGCGCTGACGCTGACCGACAAGGAATACCAGATCATGCGCAACGCCTCGATCGCCTGTCTCAGGGCGATCGGGGTGGAGACCGGCGGCTCCAACGTGCAGTTCGCGGTCGATCCCGAAACCGGGGAAATGGTGGTGATCGAGATGAACCCCCGGGTCTCGCGCTCCTCGGCGTTGGCCTCCAAGGCGACCGGCTTCCCCATTGCGAAGATCGCGGCCAAGCTGGCGGTTGGCTACACCCTGGACGAGCTCGACAACGACATCACGAAGGTGACCCCGGCTTCCTTCGAGCCGACCATCGACTATGTCGTCACCAAGATGCCGCGCTTCACCTTCGAGAAGTTCAAGGGCACCCAGGCGCTGCTTTCGACCTCCATGAAGTCGGTCGGCGAGGCCATGGCCATTGGCCGGACCTTCCAGGAGTCGCTGCAGAAGGCCTTCCGTTCCATGGAAACCGGCCTCAGCGGCCTGGATGAGGTGGTGATCCCCGGCGGCCTCGATGAGGAGGGTCAGGTCGACCGCGAGGGCGTCCTGGGCTACCTCTCACAGTCGGTGCCGGAGCGGCTTCTGGCCGTGGCCCAGGCCATGCGCTACGGGCTCACGGTGGAGGAGATTCACCGCGCCACGCACATCGACCTTTGGTTCCTGCGCCAGATTGCCGAACTGGTGGAGGCGGAGGCCGGACTGCGTCGCGATGGCCTGCCCCGGGAGCGGCGGACCCTGCTGCGCCTCAAGTCCATGGGTTTCTCCGACGCCCGCCTTGCCGCCGTGACCGGGCAATCGGAGGCCGCCGTCGAGGCCGCTCGGCTCAGCGTGGGGGTCCAGCCGGTCTACAAGCGGATCGACACCTGTGCCGCGGAATTCCCCTCCCCCACGCCCTACATGTACTCCTGCTACGAGGGCCACGACTGGCGCGAGCCGGAGTGCGAGGCGGAGCCCAGCGATCGCGAAAAGGTGATGATTTTGGGCGGCGGTCCGAACCGGATCGGGCAGGGCATCGAGTTTGACTACTGCTGTGTCCATGCCGCCTATGCCCTGAAGGAGGCCGGGTTCGAGGCCATCATGGTCAACTGCAACCCGGAAACCGTCTCCACCGACTACGACACCTCGGATCGCCTCTACTTCGAGCCCCTGACGGTCGAGGACACGCTGGCCATCGGCCGCCTGGAACAGTCGCGCGGGACGCTCAAGGGCGTCATCGTGCAGTTCGGCGGTCAGACGCCGCTGAAGCTGGCCCAGGCCCTGGAGACCGCCGGACTGCCGATCCTGGGCACGGCACCCGACGCCATCGACCGGGCCGAGGATCGCGAGCGCTTCCAGGTGCTGCTGCAGGAACTGGGCCTCAAGCAGCCGGCAAACGGCTTGGCGCGTTCGCTGGAGGGGGCGGTGGCGGAGGCCGAGCGCATCGGCTATCCGGTGCTGCTGCGCCCCTCCTACGTGCTGGGCGGCCGGGCCATGGAGATCGTCCATGACGAGTCCGAGCTGCGGCAGTACATTGCCACGGCGGTCCAGGTTTCCGGGCGCAACCCGGTGCTGATCGACTCCTACCTGCGCGACGCAACCGAGGTCGACGTCGACGCCGTCTGCGACGGGAAGGACGTCTTCGTCGCCGGCATCATGGAGCACATCGAGGAAGCGGGCATCCATTCCGGAGACAGCGGTTGCTCGCTGCCGCCCTATTCACTCTCGCAGGATATCGTCGAGGAGATCGAGCGGCAGACGGCGCAGCTTGCACTTGCCCTGGGCGTCGTCGGGCTGATGAACGTGCAGTTCGCGGTGCAGGGCTCGGAGATCTACATCCTGGAGGTCAATCCGCGGGCCAGCCGCACCGTGCCCTTCGTGGCCAAGGCGACCGGCGTGCCGATCGCGAAAATCTCCGCCCAGGTCATGGCCGGGGCCAAGCTCGCCGACTTCAATCTCGCCCGTTCAAAGCGCGAGCATGTCGCGGTCAAGGAGGCGGTCTTCCCCTTTGCGCGCTTCCCCGGCGTGGACGTGGTGCTGGGGCCGGAGATGAAGTCCACCGGCGAGGTGATGGGCATCGACCGGGACTTTGCCCGGGCCTTCCTCAAGTCGCAGCTCGGCGCCGGCGTCAAGCTGCCGTCCAAGGGCCGCGTCTTCGTTTCGGTGAAGGATGGCGACAAATCCTTCGCCGCGCAGCTGGCGCGCCAGCTCATCGAGGTCGGCTTCTCGGTGATTGCCACCGCAGGAACGGCTGCATATCTGGAGTCGCAAGGCATCGCGGCCGAGTTCGTCCATAAGGTGCGTGACGGAAATCGACCCCACGTTGTTGACCGGATGATCGACGGGGATGTCCAGCTTGTGATAAACACCACGGAAGATCGCAAGGCTGTGGCGGACTCCTTTTCCTTGCGCCGCAGCGCCCTGACCAACTCCGTTCCCTACTACACGACCATGGCGGGGGCGGAGGCTGCGGTTCAGGCGATTATCGCCGCGCGTGGCGGGCTGCTTGAAGTGGCTCCGCTTCAGTCATACTTTAAAGGAGCGTTCTGACCGCCCCTGCGGTCGGAACGCACGTTTTTTCGGCCACCTCGAAGGGTCGGCACGCTTGCCAGGAGGGTTTCCGAAGGGCGATGAGCGAAAAGTTTCCCATGACAGCCGAAGGCTTTGCCCGGCTGGAAGAAGAATTGCGTCACCTCAAGACCGTTGCGCGGCCCGAGGTGATCAAGGCCATTGCCGAGGCACGCGAGCACGGTGACCTCTCGGAGAATGCCGAGTATCACGCGGCGCGTGAGCGCCAGTCCTTCATCGAGGGCCGTGTGGGCGAACTCGAAGACAGGATCAGCCGCGCTCAGGTGATCGATCCGACGAAGCTATCGGGCGACACGGTCAAGTTCGGCGCCACGGTGCGCGTGGTCGATGAGGACACCGACCAGGAAACCCAGTACCAGATCGTGGGCGAGACCGAGGCCGACGTGAAGGCAGGTCGCATCGCCGTCACCTCGCCCATTGCCCGGGCGCTCATCGGCAAGGCCGTGGGCGACTCCGTGGAGGTCACCACCCCCAAGGGCACCAAGGCCTACGAGATTCTCCACGTCCAATACGTTTGAGCCATTGGACCGACCAGCGGTTCGACCTGGAATGGTGTGTTCCGGGTCGAACGCAGGGATGTGGTCGGGGGGATGTGGTTGGGCGGGAACGCGAAGCGCTACCGGCAAAACGCGAACCACTCCAGATGATTTCGCCCGGTCCGCCGGCCCGGCTGTAGTGTCGCCGGACCACGCTTGGCGGGATCGGCGTTACTCCATTTCAGCACGCAGTTTCTGGCGTAACACGTCGATGGGCACGGCACGGCCTTCCACGTCGAGATGCCAGAAGGACCAGCCGTTGCAGGCCGGCGCACCCTGCAGGGCGGCGCCCACCTGATGGATCGAGCCGCGGTGATCGCCTTCCGGCCCGCTGGCGATCAGCGTGCCGTCGGAGCGCACCTTGGCGCAGTGCCGGCGACCCGGGCCGTAGAGCAGGGTGCCCGGCTCCAGCAAGCCACGCTCCACCAGCCAGCCGAAGGGCACCCGCGGCGCTTCGCGCTTGGGCTTGATCTCGATGAGGCTGGGGTCGGTCAGGGGCTCGACGCGAGCGATGCGCTCGCGGGCGATGCGGGCGTAGTCGTTGTCGCGCTCCAGCCCGATCCAGCGCCGCCCCAGGCGCTTGGCCACGGCGCCGGTGGTGCCGCTGCCGAAGAAGGGGTCCAGCACCAACTGCCCCGGCCGGGTCGAAGCGAGCAGCACGCGGTGCAGCAGGGCCTCCGGCTTCTGGGTCGAATGCTGCTTGCGCCCTTCGGCGTCGCGCAGGCGCTCGCCGCCGCTGCAGATCGGAATGTACCAGTCGCTGCGCATCTGCAGATCGTCGTTCAGCGCCTTCATGGACTCGTAGTTGAAGGTGTAGCGTGACTCTTGCGAGCGCGCGGCCCAGATCAGGGTCTCGTGCGCGTTGGTGAAGCGCCGGCCGCGGAAGTTGGGCATGGGGTTGGACTTGCGCCAGATCACATCGTTGAGGATCCAGTAGCCGCGATCCTGCAGCGCCGCGCCGACCCGGAAGATGTTGTGATAGCTGCCGATGACCCAGAGCGTGCCATCGGGCTTGAGCAGGCGCTGCGCCTCGGCGAGCCAGGCCCGGGTGAAGGCGTCGTATGTGGCCAGGTCGTCGAAACGGTCCCAGCTGTCCTCGACGCCGTCGACCCGGCTGTTGTTCGGCCGGTGCAGCTCGCCGCCGAGCTGCAGATTGTAGGGCGGATCGGCGAAGATCACGTCGACGCTGGCGTCAGGAAGGCTGCGCATCAGCTCGATGCAATCGCCTTCCAGCACCCGGTCCAGCGCCGCGTCCAATGCCGCCGCTTCGGCCTCCTTTCCCCCTTGGGCTGCGGCACGTTTTCTTGCCGCTGCCCGCGCCGAAGCCTTGGTCACACCCGCCATAGTCTCTACCCCCGATCAAAGGCCCTTGGGCCATCTGCATGGTGTGCAGCATCCTACGACCGGGAATCCGGGTCAAGATTCTTGAGCGGACTCAGGTATTTGGGAGAAAAAGTTGACGTATGGGACTAAAAGAGCGCCGGTGATGCTGGCAAGGCCCTAGATCTAGTAGGGCGCGGCGATGCTCCGAAGTGCCATAGCCGCGATTGCGCTCCCAGCCGTATCCGGGAAAGCCTCCGGCGAGGTCTTCCATCTCGGCGTCGCGCGCCACCTTGGCCAGGATCGAGGCGGCGGCGACGGACCAACTCAGATCGTCTCCGCCGACCAGGCAGCGATGCTCGCAGGGCAGCGCCGGGGCGTGCAGACCGTCGATCAAGGCCGCCTCTGGTACCACCGGCAGGGCGGCCACGGCACGCTGCATGGCCAGCAGGCTGGCTTGCAGGATGTTGATCGCGTCAATCTCCGCCGGCGTTGCGCTGGCCAGGGCGGTCGCGGCGTAATCGGGGATGGCTGCGGCAAGCGCTTCGCGGCGCCGGGCCGTGAGCTTCTTGGAATCCTGCAGGTCCCGACGCAGCGTTTGCGGCAGTGCCTTGAGATCCAGAACGACGGCTGCCGCTGTCACCGGTCCGGCCAGGGGGCCGCGGCCCACCTCGTCCACACCAACGACAAGGCGCCCGTGAAGGGCGCCCAATTCGATCTCGTAACGATCGTCCGGCATTCCGTCTGCTCTCGCGGCCTCCCAGGCCCCAGCGATACTGCAGCGGTCTGCCGTGTTCAACGGCATTCAAAGAGGTAGACCGGATCGCGTTTCATCTGAACCAGCCCGGGCTCAGATTAAATGCGTGCATTCATCCCGTCGCTCAAAAAGCCCGTCGCTCAAAAAGAAAGACCGGACCGCATCAAGGTGAATGCGATCCGGTCTTGCGGCTTCAGGCCGGCGGATGTGTCGCGGCAATCTGCAGCGACGGCACATCCGCCGGCCCCGACCCTTAACGGGTCACGCCGCCATCCCGTGCCCGTCGCTCCAGGCCTGGGTCTGCTTGCAGTTCGGGCAGATGCGTTCGCCCGACCACTGAGAGCGGAACTCGTTGCGGCACATCAGACACTTGCGCGCCTTCGACACGTGCGGACGGTCGCTCTCCGGCTTCTTGACTGTCTCACTGCGATTTCTGGCCATCGGATCTCTCCCAAGCCCTTGCCATTCGGATCATTCGTGGATGGCTTCAGTATATAAAGTAGATTCATGTGTCATCAAAGCATCATATCGCAGCGCAGCATTGCATTCTGCGAATAACCGATCTGCCCTGACGGCTAAGTCTTTCAAATGGAAGACTAAAACAGGGCCATCTGCCCCTCGGGGCCCGGTGTCCTGAAGCGGCTTATATCGAGATCCCAACTGCGTTTGTCCAGACCCAGTCGGCGCAAAGCCAGGGAAAATCGCCGGGCGAGAAGGAAGGCGTAGGGCCCTTCGCCGCGCATGCGGCTGCCGAAACGCGCATCGTAAAGGGCGCCGCCGCGGGTGTCGCGCAGCAGGTTCAGCACCTTCGCCTTGCGCTGCGGAAAATGTGTCTCCAGCCACTGCTCGAACAGCGGGCCCAGTTCCCGCGGCAGGCGCAGGAGGATCCAGGAGGCGCGATCCGCCCCGGCCTCGGCCCCGGCTTCGAGAATGGCTTCCATCTCCATGTCGTTGATGGCCGGGATCATGGGCGCGGCCAGAACGGCCACCGGCACTCCGGCCTCGGTGAGCCGGCGCAGGGCTTCCAGTCGCCGCTTCGGCTGCGCCGCGCGGGGTTCGAGGATGCGCGCCAGCGCGCCGTCCAGCGTGGTGATCGAGAGGCAGACCCGCACCAGGCCCTCACGCGCCATGGGGGCGAGAATGTCCAGATCGCGCAGCACCAGGGCGGACTTGGTGATGATGGAGACGGGGTGGTTCGCCTCGGCGAGCACCTGAAGCAGGCCGCGGGTGATCTCGAGCTTGCGCTCCACCGGCTGGTAGGGGTCGGTGTTGGCACCCAGCGCCAGGGTGGAGGGCTTGTAGCCACGCTTGCGCAGGGCCTCGCGCAGCAGCTGCGGCGCCTGATGCTTGGCGAAGAGTCGGGTTTCGAAATCCAGCCCGGGAGAGAGGCCGAGGTAGGCATGGCTGGGCCGGGCAAAGCAGTAGATACAGCCGTGTTCGCAGCCACGGTAGGGATTGATCGAGCGCTCGAAGGGCACGTCCGGGCTGTCGTTGCGTGCCAGGATGCTGCGGCTGGCGTCGGGCAGGACGCTGGTCGCGGGCCGCTCCTCCAGTTCCTCGGGATCGAGCCACCAGCCGTCCCAGGTGGCCTCGCGCTCGTAGGCTTCGAAGCGGCCAGTGGGATTGCCCACCGCGCCGCGCCCCTTGATCGCCTGTTCCGGTCGTCGCTCATCCATGCCGGCAGCATAGGTTCAAAACCAGAACAAACGCAATACGGAAGTGGCGTCAGTCTTCGTGCCGCGTTTCGGCGAACAGCTGCTCCAGCGTCTGCGGATCCTCGGCATCGATCACGCGGCGGGCCAGGGTGCCGGGGAAGCCCTGGCGCCCGAGGGCGGCCAGATCGCGTTGGCGCCGCTCTGCCCGCTGTTCCGGCACGCGCCAGGGCCCCAGGCGCCGTCTGCGGGCAAAGGCAATCGCGGCGGCCAGTTCCTCGTCGCCCGGCGTCTCCTCCGCCACGGCCGAGAGCGCCTGCTGCGCCAGCTCCGCAGTGATGCCCTTGGCTGCGAGGCGGGCGCGCACGCCGGCCGCGGAGGCGCCGCGCCGCCGCAGGGCCCGGGCGCGTGATTCGGCGAAGGCGGCATCGTTGACCAGGCCGCGTTCCTGCAGCCGGGTGATCAAGGTCTCCACTGCTGCCGCGCCTTCCGCCGGATCGGTCTCGTGCGCTTCGGCAGAGCGGGCCACCTTGCGCAGCAGCACGCGGCGCAGGCTGGACGAGGAGCTGGCGTAGCGCTCCAGGTAGAAGAGGGCGGCGCGTTCGAGGTAGTCGGGCGTTGCCTTGCGGGGCGCGCGCCTGCGGGGCTTGGCTTTGTCCGACATGATGCATGCGCCTCCTGCAAGTGACCCATGGCGCCAGCGGCCTTGTTCCGCTGGAGATGCGGCGTTATGTCCAAGCCATGATCGACAGCAACCCGTCTGCCCCGCCCGCGGCCACGCCGCCGGCGCCGCGGCAACTCGGCCAGATCAACTGGCTCGGCCTCTGGACCCTCTATCTGAAGGAGGTGCGCCGTTTCCTCAACGTCATTACCCAGACGGTGATGGCGCCGGTGGTGACGGCGCTGCTGTTCCTGGCGATCTTCACCCTGGCGCTGGGGCGTGGCTCCATGGTGGTGCATGGCCTGCCCTATGCGCTCTTCCTGGCGCCGGGGCTGATCACCATGACCATGCTCCAGAACTCCTTCGCCAACACCTCCTCCTCGGTGCTGATCTCGAAAGTGCAGGGGAACATCGTCGACGTACTGATGCCCCCGCTCTCCACCTTCGAGTTCACGCTGGCCTATGCCGCGGCGGGGGTGACGCGTGGCCTTCTGGTCGGCCTGGCGACGGGTCTGGCGATGCTGCCCTTCGTGTCGCTCGGCCTGAACGCGCCGCACGCGGTGCTGTGGTACGCGCTCAACGCCTGCCTGATGCTGGCACTGCTGGGCCTGATCGGGGGCATCTGGGCAGAGAAGTTCGATCACATCGCGGCCGTGACCAACTTCGTCATCGTGCCGATGTCCTTCCTGTCGGGCACCTTCTACTCGGTCGAGCGCCTGCCGGAGGAGTGGTCCTTCGTCGCCCACTTCAACCCCTTCTTCTACCTGATCGATGGCCTCCGCTACGGCCTCGTCGGCGTGCATGACGGCAATCTTGTCCTAGGCGCCATCCTGGTCGGGGTGGTCAATGTGCTGCTCTGGGCGCTGGCCTACCGCCTGGTGGCCAGCGGATACAAGCTGAAGCCGTGAAGCCGCCGGCTGTCTCGGAAACCGCGGGCTGGCGTCCGCCGCGCAACTGGGGGCGGATCGGCTGGCCAGCGCTCTGGGCGCTCTACCGGCGGGAACTGCTGCGCTACCTGCGCATCGCCCCGGAAAGCCTGGGCGGTGCCCTGATCTCCTCCCTGCTCTTTCTCGCCGTCTTCTCCCTGGCCTGGCCGGATCGCCTGCAGCTTCAGCCCGGAGTTTCGGCCCTGGTCTTCCTGGCACCGGGCATCGCGGGCTACGCGCTCTTCCACAATGCCTTCGAGAACGCGGCCTTCGGCCTGCTCTACGACAAGCTTGAGGGCATGCTGGGCGATATCCTGATGGCCCCGCTGACCCCGGCGGAGATTCTCTGCGCCTATGTCGCTGCGGCGGCAACCGGCGGCTTGATCACCGGCAGCGCGGTGCTGCTCGTGCTGGCTCTCTTCATTCCGCTCCCCCTGCCGGCCCTGCTGCCGGTGCTCGCCTTTGCGGTTCTGGGCACGCTCTTCTTCGCTCTGCTCGGGTTTCTGACCGGCATGTGGGCGGAGAAGTGGGATCGCTATGCGGTGGTCGACACCTTCCTGGTGATGCCGCTGGGCATGCTCTCGGGCAGCTTCTTCACGCCCGCGATCCTGCCCGAAGCCGCGCGCTGGATCATGCAGGTCAATCCCGTCTTCTACTTGATCGATGGCTTTCGCAGCGGCTTCACCGGCGTGTCGGAGGCGTCGCCGCTGTTCGGGTTCGCCCTCGGGCTGGTCCTGACGACGGCCCTGGGAGCGCTGGTTTGGCGCCTGCTGCGTCGCGGCTGGCGGGTACAGACCTGAACACAGCGGCCCGTAACACAGCGATCCGTCAGGCTCCGGCCTTGCCGTCCCGGCGGGTCAGCAGGCAGCCCGCCCCCAGCAGAACCAGCAGCAGCGGCACCCACAAGCGGCCCAATTGGGCATAAACCGTGGGCGGCAGCGGGTTGGGAAGTGGCGAGTCGGCGGCAGCCACCGCATCCTGCTCCAGGCGAACCAGCGTTCGCCCGTAGGGATCGACCACGGCGCTGATGCCGTTGTTGGCGACGCGCACCAGCGGCAGCCCCTCCTCCACGGCACGCAGGCGCGCGCTGGCTAAGTGCTGATGCGGGCCGGAAGAGCGGCCGAACCAGGCATCGTTGGTCAGGTTCAGCAGCCATTCGGGGCGCGGGGCATCGCGGGCGGTGACCCGGCCGGAGAAGATGATCTCGTAGCAGACCAGAAGGCTGGCCGGCGGCAGGCCAGGCAGCGCGGCGGTCGTCAGTCCGGGTCCGGAGGAAAAATCCAGGCTGCCGGCGGTGATCTTGTCCATGCCGAACCAGCCCAGAAAATCGCGCAGCGGCAGGTACTCGCCGAAGGGAACGAGGTGAAACTTGTCGTAGCGCAGCCGCGTCTCGCCCTGCTCGTCCAGGGCATAGATCGAGTTGTAGACGCGCGGGTTGCCGCTGTCCGTCTCCTCGTAGGCCGGCGCGCCGGAGATCAGCAGGCCATCCGGCGGCACCAGCTCGCCCAGCGCCTCGGCCAAGGCCGGCTCGTGGTTGAGGTACCAGGGCAGGGCGGTTTCGGGCCAGATGATGTGGGTCGGCGGGGTCGGTGCCGCTTGACGGGACAGGCGGGCATGCTCCTGCAGGTGCTGCTGGCGCAGTTCCCCCTGCCACTTTTCGTCCTGCGGGATCGAGGGCTGGACGAGGCGCAGGGACACGTCCGGCTGCATTGCTTCGCCGGACCCGGGCGCCTCGGCCAGGCGCAGTGTGCCGTAGCCCAGGGCCAGCAGCGGGAGCAGCCAGCAGAGCGCCAGGAAACCCAAGCCACGCCGCAGCGGCAGGCGGCCCGTGCCGGCCAGCACCGCCGGCGCGGCCGCGGCCAGCAGGGTGAGGACGGTGAGGCCCCAGACGCCCGCGACCGCCGCAATCTGCAAGGGCGCCGGGTGCAGGCTCCAGACGCTGCCCAGCAGGTTCCAGGGAAAGCCGGTGAGCAGGACCGAGCGCGCAAACTCGGCCGCCAGCCAGACAAGGGCCAGGAGCAGGACCCGGGCGCGTCCCTGCAGCCCGCTCTGCCAGATCGCCCAGAGGGCCAGGCCGATGAAGAGCGCCAGGCCGCCCGACAGTCCCAGCACCGAGACCGGCATGAACCAGCCGAACCGCGCCAGATCGACCGTCATGGCGATCCCGACCCAGTAGAGTCCGGCGGCGAAATAGCCCAGCCCGAAGCACCAGCCCAGTGCAAAGGCCTGGCGTCGGTCGCGGGCGCCGTCCAGCAACCAGAGCAGTCCGGTGAAGGCAGGTATCAGCAGGGGCAGCAGGAAGAGCGGCGGCAGGGCAGCCGCCGCCAGCAGGCCGCAGAGCAGCGCCACGCCGGCCCGGCTCCAGGGCGAAAGCCCCGCCAGACGGCGGGCGAGGCCTTCCAGAACCCAGGCCCGACTGGGCGAGGGGGGTGTCAGGTCGTCCGGCCTCGTCACCCCGCCCCGGCCTCGCGCAATGCAGGCAGGTTGCGCAAGCGCAGGCGCTTGATGCGCCGCGGATCGGCTTGCAGCACCTCGAAGGTGACCCCGGAGCCGGCATGCTCCACCAGTTCGCCCCGACCCGGGATGCGCCCCGCGATGTAGAAGACCAGTCCGCCCAGCGTATCGATATCCTCGTCGTGCTCCTCTTCGGTGAGGATGGGACCGACCAGCCTCTCAAAGTCCTCGATGGGCGTGCGGGCGTCGGCGAGCAGGGTGCCGTCCGGCCGCCAGGCCATCTTCGGCGCCTCGACCACGTCGTGCTCGTCCTCGATCTCCCCGACGATCTCCTCCACTAGGTCCTCGGCCGTGACCAGACCGTCGATGCCGCCGAACTCGTCGACCACCAGGGCCAGGTGGCTGCGCTTCAGGCGCATGTCCAGCAGCAGGTCGAGCACCCGCATCGAGGGCGCAACGAATTCCGCCGGTCGCAGGATGTTACCGAGGCGGAAGGCATTGCCCTGGCGGCTGACCGCGAGCACGTCCTTGATGTGCACCATGCCGACGATGTCGTCCAACGACTCGCGGAAGACCGGCAGCCGGCTGTGGCCGCCCTCGGCAATGGTTTCCAGCACCCGGTCGAAATCGGCATCGAGGGGCAGGGCGACGATGTCCGCGCGCGGCACCATCACGTCGTAGGCGGTGAGATGGCGCAGCTTGAAGATGTTGCCGAGCAGCATCCGCTCATGGGTGCCGATCGGCGTGGCGTCCTCATCGTCCTGGTCTTCGATCTCGCCGATGATCTCCTCCAGGGTCTCGCGCAGCTGCTGGCTGTCACCGTTGCGCCCGCGCAGGCGGCCCATGATCCAGCCCACGGCACGTTTGAGGGCTCCCGGCTCTTCGCCCTTGCCGTTGCGCCCGCCGTTTCTGCAAGCGCGTTCGCGTTCTTCCGGGGGCTCGGTATCCGGCACGGGGCGCGGTGCTGTTTCCGCCGGCCTGGTGCCGGAAGACTCTGGGGTGCCGGGGGAGCCCTCGGTGCTACTCGGAGGCTCTTCGCCTTCGGACCTGTTCACGTCGTCTCCTGCTCTTTCAAACTGTTGAATCATAGCCTTTCACTGCTCGTTGGTTCCACTCGCCCGGTCACAGTCTGCGCAGCCTCGCCGGTCTCGCCCTCGGCATAGGGGTCGGCGATGCCCAGTTCCGCGAGCAGCCGCACTTCCAGGGCCTCCATGGCCTCGGCCTCGGCCGGCGCCTCGTGGTCGTGGCCCAGCAGGTGCAGCACGCCGTGCACCACCAGATGGGTGGCATGGTCGGCCAGGCTCTTGCCCTGCTCGCGCGCTTCCCGGCGGCAGGTCTCGAAGGCCAGGGAAACATCGCCCAGTGAGCGCCCGCCCTCCGGCAGTGCCGTGCCGTCGGGGAAAGACAGGACATTGGTGGAACTGTCGCGCCCGCGCCACAGGCTGTTCAGTTCCTGCTGGCTCTTGTCGTCGGTGAGCAGAAGCGAAAGTTCGTCCCGGCCCGCAGGTGAGAGCGCACCGCTCTGCCGCAGGGTGAGTGCCGCGGCCTGACGCAAACGGCTCAGCGGGCGGGGAAAGGCACGTCGCCATGCGGAAGCCTCACAGAGTACGGCGATGTGCGGCTCCGGCGCCTCGGCGCCACGGCGTCCTGAAGGAGCGGTGGTCATGGTCGTTCGAAGAGGTCTGCCTCCTGCGCCCGCCCGGCGTCGCGGGCGGCATAGGCCTGGACGATGCGGGTGACCAGTTTGTGGCGCACCACATCGGCGTCGGTGAACTGCACGAAGGCCACGCTATCGATCCCGGCCAGCAGGTCCGCGGCGTCGCGCAGGCCGGATCGCTGGCCGCGCGGCAGGTCGACCTGGCTGAGGTCGCCGGTCACCACCATGCGGCTGTTCTCGCCCAGGCGGGTGAGGAACATCATCATCTGGGTCGGCGTGGTGTTCTGGGCTTCGTCCAGGATGATGAAGGCGTTGGAGAGGGTGCGCCCGCGCATGAAGGCCAGCGGCGCGATCTCGATCTCTCCGGTCTCGAGGCGCTTGATCACCTGGTCGCCCGGCATCAGGTCGTGCAGCGCGTCGTAGAGCGGCCGCAGATAGGGGTCGACCTTCTCCTTCATGTCGCCCGGCAGGAAGCCCAGGCGTTCTCCGGCTTCGACAGCGGGGCGCGAGAGGATCAGCCGGTCCACCTTGCCGCTCAGCAGCCAGGTTACGGCCATGGCAACCGCGAGATAGGTTTTGCCGGTGCCGGCCGGCCCCAACCCGAAGACCAGTTCGTTGGCGAAGAGCGCCTTCAGATAGGTCACCTGACCCGCCGAGCGCGGCGTCACATGGCGCTTCTTGGTGACCAGCGCCAGTTCCTTGCCGTGCATGGCCTGAAGGCCGGCATCGCTGCTCTGGCTCAGCGCCATGCGGGCGGCGGCATCGACCTCGGCATTGCCCACGGCCATGCCCTTCTTCAAGCGTTCATAGAGGGCGCCCAGGGCCTCGCTGGCGGCCTGGCGGGAGTCTTCCGGCCCGGTGATTGTCACGTTGTTGCCGAAAGAAGCCAGGCCGACGCCGAGCTGCTGCTCCAGGCGCGTCAGGTTTTCGTCATGCTGGCCAAACAGCAGCGGCAACAGGGAGTTGTCGTCGAACTGCAGTTGCAGTGCGTCGCGGGTCAAGCCATCGCCCTCGTTGTTACTCCCGCCGCCACGGTTTGCGGCGGCTCTACGGCATTCATGTCATCGCCCGCAGGCAGGGTGACCACGCGGCCGATCAGGGAGTTTGGGTGGGCTTCGAGCACATCCACGTCCACCAGATGACCGAGCAGGCGCGCCGGCGCCTCGACCACAACGGACTGCATCGAGGGGCTGCGCCCCACGAGCTGGCCCGGGTGCTTGGCGGCGCGTTCCAGCAGCACCGGGACGCGCTGGCCGACGCTTTTGCGGTTGAAGGCTTGCTGCTGCTCGTTCAGGAGCTGTTGCAGCATGGCAAGGCGTTCGGACATGACCGCTTCCGGCACAGCCTGCGCGGCGCCGGCGGCGGGGGTGCCCGGCCGGGCCGAGTACTTGAAGGAATAGGCCTGGGCGTAGCCGACGTCGGTGACGAGGCGCAAAGTGTCGGCGAAGTCGCGGTCGCTTTCCCCGGGAAAGCCGACGATGAAATCGCTCGACAGGGCGAGATCCGGCCGCGCTTCACGCAACTGGTCCACCACGCGATGATAGAAGGCGGCGTCGTGGCGCCGGTTCATGGCGTCGAGAATGCGGTCAGAGCCCGATTGCACCGGCAGATGCAGGAAGGGCATGAGCTTGGCTTCCTCGCGGTGCGCTGCGATGAGCTCGGCATCCACATCGCGCGGGTGCGAGGTGGTGTAGCGCAAGCGCTCCAGCCCCTCGAACTCCGCCAGGCGCCGCAGCAGCCGACCCAGCCCCCACTCACGTCCGTCCGGCCCCTCGCCGTGATAGGCATTCACGTTCTGGCCCAGCAGCGTGATCTCGATCACCCCCGCCTTCACCAGGCGCTCGGCCTCGGCCAGGATGTCGACCACGGGCCGGGAAACTTCGGCGCCGCGCGTGTAGGGCACCACACAGAAGGCGCAGAACTTGTCGCAGCCTTCCTGCACGGAAAGGAAAGCCGCGGCGCCGGGGGCAACGGATTCCTCGGGCAGGAAGTCGAACTTGGATTCAGTCGGGAACTCCGTATCCACCAGGGCCTTGCGGTCTTCCCCGGCCAGGGCGCGGGTCACCAGGCCGGGCAGGCGGTGATAGGTCTGTGGCCCGACCACCAGGTCCACCTGCGGCGCGCGGCGCACGATCTCTTGGCCCTCGGCCTGGGCGACGCAGCCGGCGACACCGATCAAGAGCCGACGGCCTTCCTCGGCTGCGGCGTTCTGCAGGGCGCGCAGGCGACCCAGTTCGGAAAAGACCTTCTCGCTGGCCTTCTCGCGGATATGACAGGTGTTCAGCAGGATGAGGTCCGCGCCTTCGGCGGACTCGCTCTGGCTATAGCCCAGCGGTGCCAGACTGTCCGCCATGCGGGCGGAGTCGTAGACATTCATCTGGCACCCGTAGGTCTTGATGTAGACTTTCTTGCTCGACACGCTCCGTCCTGCCAATCCGGGGGGCGGGCCACCGGGCCCTGCTCCCCTATTCATAATGTTTAGCACAAAGTTGGCGGCGCTTCATCCGCTTCAACCGCCCGCCCGCTGTGGCGGGGGCGCGTTCGGAGCCTTCCGCGCCACACGCCGCAGGCCCAGTCGCCGCCGCTCCGGTATGCCCACCTTGCCCGCCAGGGCGTCGGCGACCCCCTGGGCCACGACACGGTGGCAATGCTCGGCCAGCGCCTTGCGCGACCCATAGTCGCGCAGGGTCACGGGCTCATGGAACTGGACCACCACGGTGACCATGCCCATGCCCAGGGCTTCCCATGCGTGGCCCGGCAGGCTCATGTCGCCGTACCAGGCAAAATAGGGACGCAGGAAGCGGCCCATAGGCATGCCATCCAGTCGCGTGTAGGTGATGGAGACGGGCTGAACCGTCAAGGGCCCACCGCCCTCCACTTCTCGTTCTGCCACCGCGAAAAGCGCCGACTTGAAAGGCAGTACCCGGTTGCCGTCACTGCTGGTGCCTTCGGGAAAGAGCACCAGATCATCGCGCGTGGCGAGGCGGGCGGCGATCTCGTCGCGCTGTCCGCCGGTCTGTGATCGGCGGCGGTCGACGAAGACCGAGCGCTGCAGCTTGGCGAGCCAGGAGAAAAACGGCCAACGGGCGATCTCCGCCTTGGCGATGAAGGAGGCGCGCAACAGCGATCCCAGCACGGGAATATCGAAGTAGGAAACGTGGTTGGCCACAAAGAGCACCGGATGCTCCTGCACGGCCTTGCCCACTTCCACCACCTTGATCCCGAGCAGGCGGCAGCCGCGGCGGTGAAAGCGATAGGGCAGTTCCCGGGCCAGTCGGGTGCTGAAGAGCAGGAAGAAGGCCTGAACCGGCATGAGGGCCAGGGTGAAGCCGAGATAGAGCAGCGTCCGACGCAAGGCCCGCAGCGGCGAGGAGTAGCCCCCTTCCATGGTGTCAGGTCTCTCCCGTCTCCGTAGCCGCTTCGCTCCGGGTGAGATTGCGCCGGTATTTGTCCGTCACGACGTCGGTCTTCACCACCACGCAGACATCGGTGGTGCCGAACTCATGGTCGACCACGGCGCCGTCGCCCACGAAACCGCCGAGACGCAGGTAACCCTTGACCAGCGGCGGCAGGGAATGGAGCGCCGCCTTGGCGTCCAGGGCCTCCGCCGGCATGAGGTTCATGTCGACGTAGCGCTCGTCGACCGCGCGCGGCCGCAGGGCCGGCGGCGCCAGATGATGGTGGTGCAGGTAGGCCAGAGGCTGCGCCAGCGAGGACACGTCGGTGCCGCGCAGGCTGGCACAGCCGAACAGCAGGTCGACCTTGAAATGCAGCACGTAGGCCGCAATGCCGCGCCAGAGCAGTTGCATGATTCCGCTCGTGCGATAGTCGCGGTCGACGCAGGAACGGCCCAGCTCCATGATCTCGCCGGGGTAATCCAGCAGCTTGCTGATGTCGTACTCGTCCTGGGTATAGAACTGCCCGGCACGTTTGGCCTGCGCGCGGCGCAGGAAGCGATAGGTGGCGATCACCCGCCCGGGTTCGCCTTCGCTGTGGTCGAAGATGAGCAGGTGGTCACAGTGGGGATCAAAGGCATCGAACTCGCGGCGCGTGCGCGCCATTTGCTCGCTCGGCTTCGCACCCACCTCGTCAACGAAAACCCGGTAGCGCAGCTCTTGAGCCGCGGCCACCTCGGCCTCGCTTTCGGCCAGGCGGATCCGGAAAGTGCGCGCGCGCACGTCGACCGGACGATCGGTGGTGCCGCTGTCGGGCCTGATGTCACTCATTGGGATGCCTTCCGCCCGTCCGATGCCCGTTCGGTTATGGCGCGAAGCGGCACGCCGGTTTGTCGTTGAGCGGACATCCTCAGGACTTGTCGCTGGGGGTCTGCTTGGTGTGCGCCCGTCGGCGCTCGGCCTCCTCCAGGCGGACGCCGTAGAGCTCGAGCCGGTGATCGACCAGCTGGTAGCCGAGCTTGCGCGCGATCTCTTCCTGCAGGCGCTCGATCTCTTGGTTGACGAACTCGATGACCTCGCCTGACTGCATGTCAATCAGGTGGTCATGATGTTCCTCGGTGGCCTCCTCGTAGCGCGACCGTCCGTCGCCGAACTCATGGCGCTCGAGTATGCCGGCCTCTTCGAAGAGCTTGACGGTGCGATAGACCGTGGCAATCGAGATTTTCGGATCGATCTCCACGGCCCGCTGATAGAGCTGCTCCACGTCGGGATGGTCGTGCGCCTGCGAAAGAACGCGTGCGATGACCCGACGCTGCTCGGTCATCTTCAGGCCGCGTTCGATGCAGAGGGCTTCAATCCGGTCGGCCATCACCCTACCCGTCACTTAACGCTGCAACACCAAAGGCCTGGCCGGGGCGATCGCGCAGCCTCCTGCGTCAAGCCGCCGAGCCCGGCCGCGGCTGGCCCTATAATGACAAGATCGCGTGCCGGGGCAATGGTAATCCGACCATGGCGGGCAAGCCAAAGCGACACGGCCACGCCGGTGAGCCGCTGTGCGCTCCGGCGTGGCCGCCTGTGCCTTGACCATATCCGCGCCGCCACACCGGGCCGCAGCCCGCGGCGAGGCCTACTTGCTGGAGCGCCGGCCGAGCCCGATCTCCTTGGCGAGCTGACTGCGCTGCTTGGCGTAGTTCTCCGCGACCATGGGATAGTCGGGACCCAGGCCCCACTTCTCGCGATACTCGTCCGGGGTCATGTCGTAGGCGGTCTTGAGATGACGCTTGAGCATCTTCAGCTTTTTGCCGTCTTCCAGGCAGATCAAGTAATCGGGATGTATCGACTTCTTGATCGGCACGGCCGGAACCGGGCGCTCCTCCTGCTTTTCGGCGGAGCCCACTTGGTCCAGCATCTCGTAAACTTCGCGGATCAAGCCCGGCACATCTGATGGTGCGACGGCATTGTTGGAGACATGGGCCGCGACGATGTTGCTGGTCAGGGAAAGCAGTTCACTCGGCTTTGGCTGTTCAGACATTATTCGTTCCCGAAAAAGCGAAATCTTCCTGAGGATATAGATAGGTGAGACTGGGCACGCAATACTATTTTTGCATATCGGAAGTAGTCCCCTCGCATCGCTAAGGAAATGCGCAGCATGCGTTTGAAACGCGCGGAGAAAAACGCTTTGGCAGATGGGAAATCCGCGCCTGACGATACTCGTGGCGCCAAGGTGTTACGGCAAGTCATAGGCGAGCAGCAGGGCATCCACCCTTTCGCCTTTCCGAGTGTAATAATTCGGGCGCCGGCCCACCTCATCGAAGCCGAAGCGCTGATAGAGTGCGAGGGCCGCCGCATTGTCCCGGGCCACCTCGAGCAGGACACGATGCGCCCCGAACAGCCGGACCCGCGGCAGCGCCGTTGCCAGCAGCCGGCTGCCCAGCCCGGTCCGGCGCTGCTCCGGCGCGACACAGAAGGTCAGGATCTCCGCTTCATCGGCTGCGATCCGCAGCAGGATGAAGCCCTCGGGCGTCGCATCGTCGTCTTGCCGCTCGCCCGAAGACTCCAGCAGCCAGCCGCAGACTCCCGGCGAGGCGAGCAGCTGCTCGAAGCTGTGCCGCGACCAAACTTCATGGGGAAAGCAGCGCGCGTGCAGCGCCGCGATGGCGGTCGCGTCTTCGGCGTCGATCGGTCGGACGGCAGGCTCATGCACGGGGCTTGCCCGGCAGGGTGACATCGGGCGGGCGCAGGTAGAGCGGAGCCGGGGGCGGGCTGTCGGCCGAAGGCAGTGGCAGTGTCGCCGCCAGGCGGGCCAGTGCCACGCTGTCCGCCGCGTCGGTGCCTTCGACCATCTGATAGTCGCGCCCCGCCAGAGCCGGCAGGATCTGCTCCACCCCATCGCCGGCCAGCAACAAGGGACCCCTGGGCAGGCGTTCCGCCACCAGCTCGGGCGGGAGCGATTGCGGTGCCTCCAGAGGGTGTTCTTGGGGATCGAAGCACTGCACAAAAACGTCGGCCCGTCGTGCGTCGATGGCGACAGCCAGGGTGCGCTCGCTCCGCTCGGCCTCGGACAGCACCTGGGCGGTCATGGCCGCGTACAGCCTGAAGCCGTCGATGGCGAGCAGCGGAAGGCCGCCGGCCAGGGCTAGGGCGCGGGCAGTCGCCAGGCCCACGCGCACGCCGGTGAAGCTGCCGGGCCCGCGGGTGACCGCCAGACGCCCCAGATCGGCCCAATCGAGTCCGGCCTCCGCCAGACACTCCTGCAACAGCGGAAGCAGCCGCTCGGCCTGGCCGCGCCGGCGCGCCTCGAAGCGCTGCGCCAGGACCGCGTCGCCCACAAGAATGGCGGCAGAGCAGCTGCTGCCGGCGCAGTCGAAGGCGAGCACGGGAGTCTGGGTCATAGTGGCAGCGGGCATGAAGGAGGCATTAGCCTTGGGCGATGTGAGGTTTGCGGCTTTCTAGCCGCATCGGCGGCTTTGTGCACGCCTGCGCATATTGGTTCGACATCGGAAACAATCAATTGCATGGGATACGGCTTGGCACAAAGCGGGGAAGCAATCATCTCTTTGGGAACGGGGCCGGCGATTGCGGGATTGCCGGACCAGCCACTCATCAACGAGCCACTCAATCAAGGAGCAGCTTCATGTCCAAGGTTCTCGTTCTCTACTATTCGATGTACGGTCATATCGAGACCATGTCGCACGCCATTGCCGACGGCGCCCGCTCGCTCGAGGGCACCGAGGTGGTGATCAAGCGCGCGCCCGAGACCATGCCGCGCGAGGTGCTGGAGCAGATCGGTGCCAAGCTCGACCAGCCGGCGCCGGAAGCGACGATCGACGAGCTCGTCGACTATGACGCCATCATCCTGGGCGTGCCGACGCGCTTCGGCAACATGCCCGGCCAGATGCGCACCTTCTGGGACCAGACCGGTGGCCATTGGGCCAAAGGCTCCCTGGTGGGCAAGGTCGGCAGTGTGTTCACCTCGACCGGAACCGGCGGAGGCAGCGAGACCACCATCACCTCCACCTGGAACACCCTGACCCATCATGGTCTCGTGATCGTCGGCCTGCCCTATACGGCTGCCGAACTGAGCGATGTCTCGGAAGTGCGCGCCGGCAGTCCCTATGGGGCCGCGACCATCGCCGGTTCCGACGGCAGCCGTCAGCCGAGCGAGAAGGAACTGAGCCTGGCGCGCTTCCAGGGCCGCCATGTGGCGCAGATTGCGCAGAAGCTGCACGGCTGACCCCTTTCACGAAGGGGCAGCCTTAGGACCGGAATAGAGAAGGATGCGTTATGGGACTGCTGATTGACGGCAAATGGCATGATCAATGGTACGATACGGACAGCACTGGCGGCCGCTTCGAGCGGAGCGAGAGTGCCTTCCGCAACTGGATCACGCCTGACGGCAGTCCCGGCCCTTCCGGGAGCGGCGGCTTTGCCGCCGAGCCCGGGCGCTATCGCCTCTATGTCTCGCTGGCCTGTCCCTGGGCGCACAGGGCCTTGATCTTCCGCGCGCTCAAGGGCCTGGAGTCGGCCATTCCCGTGTCCGTCGTCCACTGGCGGATGAAGGAGAACGGCTGGGAATTCCGCACCGACGACGACCCGAGCGAGGCCGTCACCGGCGACCCCCTCTTTGGTGCCGATTTCATGCATCAGCTCTATACCCGCGCCAAGTCCGACTACAGCGGGCGGGTGACGGTGCCGGTGCTTTGGGACGAAAAGCGCGAAACCATCGTCTCCAACGAATCGGCCGAGATCATACGCATGTTGAACTCCGCCTTCGATGACGTCGGTGCGCGCCCGGGCGACTACTACCCGCAGGACCTGCGGGAGGAGATCGATGCCATCAACGCCGTGGTTTATGACCGGGTGAACAACGGCGTCTACAAGGCTGGTTTCGCCACGAGGCAGGCGGCCTATGAGGAGGCGGTCACCGACCTCTTCGAGACGCTCGATGACCTGGAAGCCCGCCTGGGCCGGCAGCGCTATCTCGCAGGCGAGCGCCAGACCGAAGCCGACTGGCGCCTCTTCACCACGCTGCTGCGCTTCGATCCGGTCTACGTCGGCCACTTCAAGTGCAACCTGCGCCGGCTGGTGGATTATCCCAATCTCTGGGCCTACACCCGGGAGCTCTATCAGGTGCCGGGTGTGGCCGAGACGGTGAACTTCCACCACATCAAGCATCACTATTACGGCAGCCACGACACCATCAATCCGACCGGAGTCGTGCCCTTGGGGCCGCTGCTCGATCTTGAGGCGCCGCACGGCCGCGGCTGACGGCGCCCGCTGGGCAAAGCACGGCGCTTTCGGAGCAGTCCCGCCCCTGGCCGGGTGCTATGGGCGGGGCTCACTCCCGCGAGGCGCGTCCCATGTTCTCCAAGATCCTCTGCTGTATCGACGGCTCCGAGCACGCCCTGCGGGCGGCGGAGTCGGCCTGCGCCCTGGCGCAGCGCTTCGAGGCACCCCTGACCTTCCTGACCGTGGCCAAGGAGCTCGAGCCCTCCAAGGCGGTGAAGCGCTTCCTGGAGATCGAGCATCTCTCGGGCGAGGCCCAGTACGTGCTGGATGACTACACGGAATCCTATCTGGAAAAGGCCAAGGACGTGGCCGATGCCACCGGTTTGCGCGGCGTCCGCACCGAGGTCCGCACCGGCCATCCGGCGCGCACCATCATCGATTTCGCGCACCGCGGCCGCTACGACTGCATCGTCCTGGGCAGCCGCGGCATGGGCGACCTGGAAGGCACCCTGCTCGGCTCCGTCAGCCACAAGGTCGCCAGCCTCGCCAAGTGCACGGTGGTGACGGTCAAGTGATTCTGCTGCGGACAGGCAGCACATCCTTTGGCTATTATCGCCAGTAAGCATTCCCTGGCTCATTTGCCGGAAACCGAGCCTGCGAAACCATCGGGCGATGCGGCATGACAGCTGAGTGACTGGTGCTGGTCCTGAGCTAAGCGACACTGTTGCACTCAACCGGCGTGGACTAAAGGACGACTGTGCTGGCTTGGCAAATCCAGATGGTGAAATGATGCAGAGGTCCGCTGTGTCTCTGCCGCCTTTGCGTGCGTTGTCGGCCTTTGAGGCAGTTGCGCGCAATATGAGCTTTGCTAAAGCTGCAAAGGAGTTAAATGTTACCTCATCGGCTGTTAGTCAACAGATCAAGATATTAGAAGAACACCTCGCAATAAGTCTGTTTCGCAGACTGAATCGGCGAGTATTGCTTACAGAGGCGGGCGAGTTGTACTATGCTTCTGTTTCCGCAGCTTTTCGAACAATCGGTGAAGCAACAGAGCGTGTAGACAGCAACGCCAGCCCAAGATTGCTTGTTGTCCGATCGGCACCCAGCTTTGCTGCTAAATGGCTAATGCCTCGCCTCGGTGATTTTCTGCTGCGCAATCCAGACATTGATCTGCGCCTCGATGCTTCCAATGAGAAAACTGATTTTGTACGCGAGGCAGTTGATTTAGAGATACGGTTTGGGGGCGAGGTTTGGGGTAACTTGCACGTAGAGCCGCTGTTCTGCGAGCCCTTCGTTCCACTGGCAGCGCCATCTTTGGTGCGCAAGTACGAAATCAAGAGTGCGGACGATCTTCTGGCGCTTGGCTTGCCGCTGATTCACTCCGTAAAGTGCCCTGTGGATTGGCAGGAGTGGTTTGCAGCGCAAGGTGTCGAAACGCCCAGTTGGCTGCGCGGACCAAGATTCGACCGCTCTTTCATGTCGATTCAGGCAGCGGTGGATGGGCTGGGCGTCGCCCTGGAGAGTTGTGTCATGGCTTCCGCAGAAATCACAGGAGGAAGCTTGGTCTGCGTCGTGCCGAACCCGCCGAGCTTTCTGCGTAGGCTCTATTGGTTCGTCTGTCCGCCCGCAAACTTGAAGCGAGAGACGGTTGAAAGGTTCCGCCACTGGCTCTTTTCCCAACCCGAAATGCAAGGTCGGGAACTTGAGGAGAGCCCTTAAAGCGCAGGTCCGCCTTATAACTGTTGACCGACCCGTCCAGAGTACCTCAGCCCATAAACAGCCTGGGGAGAAATAGGACCAAACCGGGAAAGAGTGTGATCAGTAGTAGGACCCCGAATCCCAGAAGGAAAAAGGGCACGACTTCACGAAAAACAGCCTCAATCCGAGCTTGGGCGAATTGTCCAGCTATGTAGAGACATATTCCCACCGGCGGTGTCAGCAGGCCAAGCATCAAGTTAAACACAACGATGACGCCAAAATGCACTGGATCGATGCCGTACATAAGCACGATGGGCACGAGGATCGGCACAAAAATGGTTAGTGCTGCGATTGCTTCGAGAAAAATGCCTATCACGAGCAGCAGCACATTAATCACCAACAATAACAACAGTGGATCGTCAGTGATAGACAGCAGCAGGTTTGATAATTGGCGGGGAAGGCCGGTCACAGCCATCAGCCAACCAAAAAGACTGGCCATGGCAACAATGATCATGACCGCCGCTGCTTCAAGGGCGCTGCGACTTAGCACCTCGGCGAGGTCCTTCTTAGTGAGCTCCCGATAGACGAGTGTTCCGACTAGCAGCGCGTAGAGTACCGCTATTGCGGCGCTTTCAGTCACTGTAAAGACGCCGCCGACCACCCCCACAAGGATGATTGCTGGCATCACCAAAGCAGGTAGCGCGCTTGCCAGACGCATCAAGAAGACGCGGGGTGACACCGCGCCGTGTACGGGATAGCCGCGGCGCCGCGCGATAATCCAGCTCAGCGCCATCAGACCAAAGCCCAGCATCAGTCCCGGCACGATTCCAGCGAGGAAGAGCGCACCAATCGAGACGCCACCACCTGCGATAAGGGCATAGAGTACAAGCGGGATGCTTGGTGGGATGATCGGACCGCAGATTGAAGAGGCGGCAGTGATCGCGGCGCTGAAAGGCCCGCCATAGCCTTCCTTCTTCATCGCAGGGATCAACGTACTGCCGACCGCGGTTGTATCCGCGACGGCTGAGCCGGAAACACCGCCGAAGAAGAGACTCGCCGCCACGTTGCCCATGGCAAGGCCGCCGGTGAACCGGCCTACCACGGCGTTGGCGACGCCGATAATGCGGTCTGTCATGCCACCGCGGTTCATCAGATTGCCGGCCAAGATGAAGAATGGAATGGCGAGCAACGCGAAGGCGTCGGCTCCGAGCAGCGCTCGCTGGGGCACCAAGGACAGGGGAAAGACCCCGTGCCCCAGGATCAGGCCGATTGCCGCTACCCCCATCGCAAAGGCGAGCGGCAGCCCCAGCAGAAGCAGGACGAAGAAGCTGCCGATCAGGATTGCGCTCATGACCCTCCCTCCCCCCCTTTACCGGGGTTGGAGGTATCGCTGAGCCGAGGAACCCCTTCAATCGCTCGCTCTATCCAATAAACCAGCATAAGCGCCGCAGAAACCGGGGCAGCGAAGTAAAAAGTGCTGGGCGAGATATCGAGCGCTCCAAAGGTCTGCGACAGGTTGGCCCAGGCTAGGTTCCAGCCGTAGACCAACAGGACGAGAAACAGCACGAGCAGCAGCAGGGCATTCAGAGCCTGCACCGTGCGGCGCAGCGCAGGTGGGAGCAGTTCCACGAAAAAATCTATCGCGATGTGCCCAGATCGCCTGTAGAGCACCGCTGCGCCCAGAAAGGTGGTCCAGACGAAGAGGATACGGTTGACTTGCTCGGTCCAAACCAGTGGCGCATTCGCCACGTATCGGGTCCAGACCGCCACCAGCATAATCAGAACCATCCCTGCGAGCAGCAGGCCCAGAAGACGCACTGACACTGCTTCACTGGCGGAGCAGAAGCGGGCGAGCGCGGATGCAGCGTTTCGATCGCGTTGGGGCCGATATGCTTCCGCCTGCTCCGGCACTTCATCGCTCATCGCACGCCTCCCTGCCCGCGGAGAGTTGAGCCGGACGGGAGGACTGATTGGTTCCAGTCGTTCGCGCCCGGCTCGACCCAGCTCTATTCGACAGTGCGAGCGCGCTCAACCCACTCCTGGACGTGGGGGAACTCCTCCGAGAAGCCCTCGAGTGCTGCCCGGAAAGCTTCTTTGTCGACTTCGGTGACGACGATTCCGGCCTCACGAACCTTTTCCATCAACTCATCGGTCTCGGCTTGCGTGCGGGCCCGGAACTCTTCCTCTGTTTCCCTTGCCGCCTGCTGCAGCGCCTCTTGTTGGTCCGAGCTGAGTTGTTGGTAGAAAGTTTCCCCGACCACGATGATGTTGTCCTGCATCATGTGCTCGGTCAGGTTGAGGTGCGTATTGACCTCGAAGAAGCCGCTGTTCCAACTCAAGGACAGGGGGTTCTCCTGGCCGTCGATGACCCCGGAGCGCAGCGCTTGGTAAACGTCCGGGAATGGCAAAGGCGTCGGCGAAGCGCCAAAGCGCTCGAATGTGCGCAGCCACATCTGAGTTTCCGGCACGCGGATCTTCAGGCCGGCCATGTCTTCGGGAGTCTCCACCGGCTGATTCGCAGTGAGCAGGCGGGGGGCGCGGGGTACCGCCACCAGCGGGCGCAGGTCGGCTTCGGCGACAACGGCCTCGGCATAATCATCGCGGATCGCGTCCCAGACGCGGTCCTTATGATCGGCGTCATCGAAAAGATAAGGGTAGGTCCAGACTTCGGCTGGCCGATACCAGCCGGACAGCAGTGCCTGTCCCGGAGTGGCAAGATGGATGCCGCCCTGCAGGATGGTTTCCACCAAGTCACGATCGCCACCGAGAGCGGCTCCGTGGTGGGTTTCTATGACGACCTCACCGTCGGTCAGCCGTTCGACCCGTTCCGCGAAATCGTCAGTCGCCAGGGCGATGGGATCATTTGCCGCTACGGCGGTACCCGCGATCCATCGGTGTTCTTGCGCCTCCGCCGTAGACACTGCAGCGAGAACGGCGAGAAGACCGGCGCTGCCGAGCAGAACGCTTAGAGTGCGGCCAACGAATGTACGTTGGGGCCGGGTGTTCTGCGGCGTTGTTGTCTCAAGGATGTGACGTGTCATTTTTTTCCTCCCGAGTGAATGCTATGCGGTGCTTCTGACGCACTTCTTAGTAATGCAGGGCACCGAGGTCGGTGGCCCCACGGAACGAGTTACTTGATTGCTGCGGTTGCCTGTTCTGTTTCAGGCGCAAAGGCGCGCTCCATCTCGCGCCGGATGCGCACGGCGATGTCATTTTCGTCGAGCTCGACGTCATTCCAGCACAAAGCTTCGCCTTGCATCTTTGCAACCTTGAGCTTAACCCCTTGCGCCAGCCCGAGCGGCAGGCCGCCAATTTCCAGTGAGCGCTCGGCAGGCATCTGCCTACCCCAGACGCAGAAACCGCCCTCGCCGTCGAGAATCTCGCCGGCTGCAAGATCTCGTTTGGCCGTCGCCACGACGTCTGAACGAAATCCGGTGGGAGCGCCCGTGGCTTCGCCGCGTAGGGCGATCGAGGCAATCGAGATACCGAGTTCCAGGCCGATCAGGTGCGTCGGCCGATACAGGGCCGAGAATCGGAAGCTGCTATCCGGCAGGAATTTGAACTCTTCGATGCAGTTCCGCACGTAGTCGCTCTCGGCCTCCACCACGACGTAGGTGCCGATCTGCAAGTGATGTTCCACCGGGGTACGGTCCCGGTTCAGCGAGGAAACCACTTCGGTTGTGCCTTCATGACTGAGTTGCCCACCTGCCGCTCGCGGCTTGCAGATCTCAGCGAGGTCGTAGCAGGAAGCCGGGGGAAAAGAGAGGCCGTTCGGCTGGGGCGTAAGGCCAGTCGCGTTGCAAACTGCCGTCATCTCGATGCCGGACTTTGTGCCGTCAATGAAGGAATTGTACATCTTAGGGTTCATGCCGCCGCGCGCGGCCATTTCAGGCGAGATGCCGAAATTCTCCCAGACCGTCTCTGGGGTGGAGGCGTGGAAATCCGGGTGATAGCGCGTTCCCTTGCCTGCGCTGACCACTTTGAAGCCACAGGCGCGGGCCCAGTCGACGTGTTCGCAGATCACAGCTGGCTGGTCGCCGTATGCCAGGCTGTAGACCACTCCGGCCTGGCGGGCGCGGCGCGCCAGCAGCGGCCCGGCCACTACGTCGGCTTCGACGTTTACCATGACGACATGACGTCCGGCGTCGATCGCCTCCAAACAATGCCGAATGCCGGCGGCGGGATGGCCGGTACACTCCAGAACGACATCGACGCCTTCAGCCGCGATTAGCGCGGAGGCATCATCGGTAATCCAAGTGGCGCCGCTGCGCACGGCTTCCGAAGCGGAATGCGCTGAAAAGCGCTCGTCTTCCCAGCCGGTACGCCTGCAGGTCTCTCTTGCGCGCTCCACATTCAAGTCTGCGATCCCCATGACGTGCAGACCGGTCATCAAGCGAGCCTGAGCCAGGAACATCGCCCCAAATTTTCCTGCTCCGATCAGGACCACGCGAACTGGTCGGCCAGCCTCGGCACGTGCCTGGAGTAGCTGGTAAAGGTTCATTTCGCTCCCCATACTCTGTTTATGGGGAGTCAGGGTAAGGGCCCCCTTGTCATTAGACAATGCGACAAATACTCATTGTCAGATTAGCGCAACTTATCAAACGACGCTGGCCCTGGAAGCAACGCTCTGCCGAGGGCTCCGCAATGTGCAGGGAATGGACAGGAGTTCCATTGCGGACTGGATTTGGTGACTGGATTATGACCACGTTTTGAACTGCTCGTTCGACAGTCTCCTTCCCCTCACCTTCACCGCCTGGTTCCGCCAGCGGGGTTGGCGGCCGCATTGTCACCAGCTTGAGCTGCTGGCCCGCGCCCGGGACGGTCAGTCGGCGCTGTTGATTGCGCCCACCGGCGGCGGCAAGACCCTGGCCGGTTTCCTGCCCAGCCTGGTCGAGCTGGCCGAGCATCCCGTCGAGGGGTTGCACAGTCTCTATGTCTCGCCGCTCAAGGCGCTGGGTGTGGACGTGGCGAGAAACCTCACCGAACCGGTTCGCGAGATGAACCTGGACCTCGCCATCGAGACCCGCAGCGGCGACACGCCGGAAGGCAAGCGGCGCCGCCAGCGCGAGCGCCCACCACAGATCCTGCTGACGACGCCGGAATCCCTGGCGCTTCTCCTGTCCTACCCCGATGCCCCAAGGATATTCGGGGGCCTGCGCACGGTCATCCTGGACGAGATTCATGCCCTGGCCCCCAACAAGCGCGGCGAGCTCTTGGCGCTGGGCCTGGCGCGGCTGCAGCAACTGGCGCCGGGGCTGCGCCGGGTCGGCCTTTCCGCCACCGTTGCCGACGAAGAGGCGCTGCGGGCCTGGCTGGCACCGGGCGGCCGGGGCGAGTCGATGGCGCTGGTGCGCGGCGGCGCCGGGCTGGAGCCGGAGATCGAGATCCTCACCACCCGCGAGCGCCTGCCCTGGTCGGGCCACATGGCGCTGCACGCCCTGCCGGAAGTCTATCGCCGGCTCTGCGAGGCCGGCACCACGCTGGTGTTCGTCAACACCCGCGCCCAGGCGGAACTGGTCTTCCGCGAACTCTGGCGCCTGAACGAAGAGGCCCTGCCCATCGGTTTGCACCACGGCAGCCTGGCGGTGGAGCAACGCCGCAAGGTGGAAGCGGCCATGGCGGCCGGCAAGCTGCGCGCCGTGGTGGCCACCTCCTCCCTCGACCTCGGCATCGACTGGGGGTCGGTGGATCTGGTGGTGCAGATGGGGGCGCCGAAGGGGGCAGCGCGCCTGCTGCAGCGCCTGGGACGCGCCAATCATCGCCTGGACCGCCCGAGCCGGGCGCTGCTGGTGCCGGGCAACCGCTTCGAGGTGCTGGAGTGCCGCGCGGCTGTCGAGGCGGTCCGTGCCGGGAGCCTTGATGGCGAGACGCTGCGCCCGGGCGGCCTGGACGTTCTGGCCCAGCACATCCTGGGCATGGCCTGCGCGGCCCCCTTCGAGGCCGATGCGCTCTACCGGGAGGTCACCACGGCGGCGCCCTATGCCGGGCTGACGCGCGCCGACTTCGATGCGGTGCTTCAATTCGTCGCCAGCGGCGGCTATGCCCTGCGCAGCTATGAGCGTTTCCGGCGCCTGAGCCTCGATGCCAAGGGGCGCTGGCGGGTGAGCGGGCCCGCCCAGGTCCGCCGCTACCGCTTCAATCTCGGCGTCATCGTGGACACGCCCACGCTCAAGGTGCGCTTCAAGGCGGCGCGGCGCAGTCTCGGGGAGGTGGAGGAGTACTTCGCGCAAGGGCTGCGCCCCGGCGACAGCTTCATCTTCGCCGGCCAGCTGCTGCGTTTCGAGCGCATCCGGGAAACCACGGTGGAGGTGAGCCGCGGCGGCAGCGGTGATCCCCAGGTCCCGGCCTACATGGGCGGCCGCCTGCCGCTCTCCACCCATCTGGCCGAGCGCGTGCGCGGGCTGCTCGCCAGCCGGGAGGAATGGCCGAACCTACCCCCGGCCGTACGAGAGTGGCTGGCAACTCAGCGCTGGCGCTCAAGCCTGCCCTCGCGCGAAGGCCTGCTGGTCGAGAGCTTTCCGCGCGGCGGCAAGCATTTCCTGGTCGCCTACTGCTTCGAGGGACGTAATGCACACCAGACCCTGGGCATGCTGCTGACCCGGCGCATGGAGCGCAAAGGCTACGGCCCGCTGGGCTTCGTCGCTACCGACTACGTGATCGCCATCTGGTCCCTGAGGCCGGTCGAGGATGTGGCCGATCTCTTCGACCAGGACATGCTGGGCGACGATCTGGAGGAGTGGATGGCGGAATCCTCGCTGCTGCGCCGCACCTTCCGCAACGTGGCGGTGATCGCCGGGCTGATCGAGCGCCGGGTGCCGGGCGCCGAGCGCAACGCATGTCAGGTCACCTTCAGTTCGGACCTGATCTACGATGTGCTGCGCCGGCACGAGCCGGACCATGTGCTGCTGCGCGCCACCCGCGCCGATGCCGCCGGCAGCCTCACCGACATCGGCCGCCTGTCGGACATGCTGGCCCGGGTCCAGGGGCGCCTCGAGCATCGGCGCCTCGACCGGGTCTCGCCGCTGGCCGTACCGGTGTTGCTCGAGATCGGCCGCGAGCAGGTGGCAGGCGCCGCCATCGACGAACTGCTGGACGAGGCGGCGGCCGACCTGATCGCGGAGGCCACCAGCGGTGTACAGCAGGGCAGCCTGCCGCTGTGATGGCTTCAGGAGTTAGTGGTCGACGATGTCGCCGTCGGTGAAGAGAAACTCGCGCAGGTGCTTCTCGAAGGTCTCGTCGTTGCGACGCAGCCACTCCAGGGCCATGCAGGCATGCTCGATCTCTTCGCGCATGTTGTGCAGCAGGATCGCCTTCAGGGCCTCGTCCTCGCAATCGTCGGCGCGCTGCTGATACCAGTCGACCGCCTCGAGTTCCTCCATCAGGGACACGATGGCGTGATGACGCATCAGGGTATTCTTCGACAGACGCTCGCGGGGGGCGTGGAGCTGGTCACTGGCCATGCTTCGATCTCTCCTTGGCTGAATCTCGTTTGGCCCGTTCCGGGCCGCGATCACGATAACCGTGGAGCGAGGGATCAGGCCAGCGTGAACTCCGCCACCAGGGGGGCATGGAACGACTGCGGGCTGCCCGGCGGCAGGGCCCCTTCGTCGTGCAGGGCCTCGTTGTGGATCTCGCAGTGCAGGAAGTGGGAGGTGAGGCCGGGGCTGGCCAGCAGATGGTCGTAGAGTGCTGCCCTGCCGTCGTGCAGCACGGAATAGCGCCGGTCCTGTGGCAGGCTGCGGGCGAGCGGCGTGAGCTCGCCTCCCGCCAGATTCGGGGTGTCCACGTCGGCGGCAGCGCCGCGCAGGATGCGCAAGGGGGCTTCGTGCTCCCCGGCGTTCATGTCGCCGGCGACGAGCACCAGCGCCTCAGTGTCGAGGGCCAGGAGCTCCTCCACCAGCAGGCGGGCTTCCAGGGCCTGGCCGCTGCGTTTTAGGCTGGCCAGGTAGAAGCCTTCCGCCCAGCCGCCCAGGCTCTGCCAGCCGCCGCCGCGGCGGCGCTGGCCCGGCACGGGCGCGGCGAGCGGTGCCCGCAGGTGCATGTTGACGATGTGGAGCAGAGGTCCGTCGGGCAGGCGCAGGCTGGCGCGCAACAGCGGCCGGTCCCAGGTGATCGGCTGGACTTCGGTCGACGGCGGCAGGGCCGTGGCATACTGCAGCCGCGGCGCCGGCACCAGGCGATGGTGCAGACTTTCCCAGGCGATCAGCGGCCAGCGCGAGAGGATGACCAGGTTGTGCTTGTCCGCCGGGCGCTTGCCGCTGCGGTCCAGGGAAACGGCATGATCGAAACCGGCATAGCCGCTTTCGGCCAGCAGGCTTTGCAGCGCCTCGAGCTGCCGACTGCGGGGCTTGCTGCGGGACGTGCTGCCCGGCGGCGGTCGCTGCGCGTCCACCTCCTGCAGGCAGAGCACGTCGGCGCGAAGGCGCTGCAGTTGGGCGCGCAGCAATGGCAGTCTTTGATCCAGCGCGCCGCGCCCCTCCGCGGCCACGCCCAGGTTCTCCAGGTTGAAAGTGGCGATGCGCAGCCGGCGTTCGGCCATGAGGGTCCTTTCCGCGCTCCGCCGCCAGACGCGGACAGATCTAGGTGCTCGAGTCGCCGCCCTGCACGACCGGCCGGAAGATATCGAGCAGGCGACGGTAAAGCGGCCGCTTGAACGGCACAATCAGCTCCGGCAGATCCTCGAAGGCCGCCCAGCACCAGGCGGAAAACTCGGGCTCGGGTCCGTCGATGTCGATCTCCGCGTCCTCGCCCAGGAAGCGCATGGCGTACCACTTCTGCTCCTGGCCGCGAAAGCGCCCCTTCCAGAGCTTCGGCACCAGATCGGGCGGCAGGTCGTATGCAATCCACTCGCTGCAGGCCAGGATCTCGGCCCGGTCGGTGCCGATCTCCTCCTTCATCTCGCGGAAGGCGGCTTTGAGCGGATCCTCCCCGGGGTCGATGCCGCCCTGGGGCATCTGCCAGGCCTCGGTTTTCATGTCGAGGCGCTGGGCCACGAACACCCGGTTCTCGCGGTTGAGCAGCATGACGCCGACCCCGCGGCGGTAGGGCAGGCGCGCGATCTCCGCTTCGCTGAGCGTGCCGCGGGCGTGGGGGTCGTTGGCCGTGTCGCTCATGGACGCTCCTCGCTGTTCTCGGCCCCAGGGGGGTCAACGGCGACGGACTCGGTTGCGGTCGGTGAGTCGCCGGCATTCTCGTCGGGAGCCGGAATCGGCACGCTCTGCCAACCGGCCAGGCGCGGCTCGCCCTGGTCCAGGGCGGGCAGGGGACCGGTGTAGAGCGAGGTCGAACGGCCGAACTCCTCGGGAGCCTGGACCAGGCTCACGCCCAGCCAGACCAGCCCGGCCACCACCACCATCCAGACGAGGATCCGCAACACCGGCTGCCGCTCCGCCGGGCTCAGTTGACGATGCGGCCGTTGAACAACGCCAGGCCGCGCAGCAGGTCGAGAGCGCGGGCGAGCTGGTAGTCCTCGATGATCTCCGCCGCTTCCTCGTCGCCTTCGCCTTCGCCGTCCGGCTCCGGCAGGATGACTTCGGGCACGGCCTCCTCGCCGTCCGGCTCCGCCGGTGTTGCCGGCGCTCCCTCACCGTCCAGGTGGCGCCGCAGATCGGCTTCCCGACGCTGGCGCTGCTGCTCGGGCGTGGTCACGGTCGCCTGCTCGACAGTGATGTCCGGATCGATGCCCATGGCCTGGATCGAGCGGCCCGAGGGCGTGTAGTAGCGCGCGGTGGTCAGGCGCATGGCGCCATCAGCGCCCAGCGGGATCACGGTCTGCACCGATCCCTTGCCGAAGGAGGTGGTGCCCATGACGATGGCCCGGCGGTGGTCCTGCAGCGCACCGGCCACGATCTCCGAGGCGGAGGCCGAGCCGCTGTTGATCAGCACCACCATCGGCAGCCCCTCGATGTCGTCGCCGGCGGTGGCGTTCCAGCGCTGGGAATCCTCGTCGTGCCGGCCGCGGGTGGAGACGATCTCGCCGCGATCAAGGAAGAGATCGGTCACGCTGATCGCCTGTTCGAGCAGGCCGCCCGGATTGTTGCGCAGGTCGAGCACATAGCCCTGAAGGTCGTCGCCAAGTTCGGCTTCGATCTCCGCCATGGCCTCTTCCAGACCGGGGGTGGTCTGCTCGCTGAAGGAGGTGACGCGCAGGTAGCCGATGTTGCCCTCGATGCGGCTGCGCACCGACTGCACCTTGATGATGTCCCGGGTGATCTCCAGGTCGAAAGGCTCCTGTTCTCCCCGGCGTATGGTGACGGTGATAGGGCTGTCCACCGGTCCGCGCATGCGGTCAACCGCTTCGCTGAGGGTGAGGCCCATCACCTGTTCGCCGTCGATGTGGGTGATGAAGTCGCCCGCTTCGACGCCGGCACGGTAGGCCGGCGTGTCGTCGATGGGCGAGACCACCTTCACCACGCCGTTCTCCATGGTCACCTCGATGCCCAGGCCGCCGAACTCGCCGCGGGTCTGGGTGCGCATCTCCCGGAAACTGTCGGGGTCGAGATAGCCGGAGTGGGGGTCCAGGTGGTTGAGCATGCCGCGCACGGCGGCTTCGATCAGCTCCTGGTCGCTGACCTCTTCCACGAAGTCGGCGCGCACCCGTTCGAAGACCTCTCCGAAGAGCTTGAGCTGCCGGTAGGTGTCCGCCTCCTGCGCGCTCGCCTGCAAGGGGGTCATCGCCATGAGGAGCAGCAGCAGGCTCGCCACCGCCGTGGTCGTCTGTTTGATCCTAAGCATCAGCCTCGCGCCTTATCGCTGGACAGTGCCAGCCAGGGTAGGGGATCCACTGGTTGCCCGCCACGCCGCAGTTCCAGATAGAGTTCGCTTTCGCGCTCGTCGTCGTCGGCCATCGACCCCACGGGTTCGCCGGCGAGCACCCATTGACCCTTGGTCGCCGCCAGTTGGCCCAGCCCCGCGAGGAGGGAATGATATCGCCCGTCGTGTTCTATGATCAAGATCAGCCCATAGCGACGAAAGCGCCCCGCATAGGCAATCCGACCGTCGAAGGGGGCCACCACCTGTGCCCCGGGACGTGCCTCGATGACCAGGCCTTCGGTCCGGCTCCCGCCACGGGCGCGGTCCTCCTCGCCGAAGCGCAGGGCGATGCGCCCCTGGGCCGGCATCTGCAGGATCGCGCTGCTCTGCTCGGGGAATGAGCGGGCCTCGGCCGGGCGCTCCTCGCGCAGAGCGGCCGTTGCCTGCTCCTGCTGCGCACGGGCATCGTCCTGTGCCTCGGCGGCGGCTGCGGCAGCCGCCTCCGCTTCCGCCTGGCGAGAGGCATCCTGGCGCGCGCGTTCCGCCTCGCGTTCCGCAGCTTCGCGCAGCGCCTGGGCCCGGGCCGCAGCCTCGGCGGCGCGCCGGGCTTCGGCGGCGCGCTGCTGTCTTTCCCGCTCCGCCTCGGCCTCCAGCGCTTCCAGCAGTTGGCGCAGATCGTCGGCTTCGGCCAGGCGCGCCTCCAGGGCGGCCTCGGCCTGGGAGCGGGCCTCGGCCGTCTCGCCCAGCACTGCTTGGCGGCGCTCGGTCAGCTGTGCCAGCTCCGCACGTTCCTGCTCCAGCTGCACGGCCTGCTCTTCCAGATGCTGGCGCTCGGCCAGCGCCTGGGCCCGGGCCTTGGCGTAGCGGGCATGCAGTTCGGTGAAGCGCCGGGCGCGCTGCTCGAGGGTCGGCACAGCGCCGCCCAACAGGCGCGCCGCCCGCAGCGCATCCAGTGGATCGCCGGGCGCGCTCAGCGCCGCTTCCGGCGGCAGGCGGCCGAGGCGCTGCAGGGCGGCCAGGCTGCCGACGAGGCGTGCCTGCTCGACGTCCAGCGCTTCGCGGCTGCGCAGTTGGGCGACGCGGTGGACGGCCGCGCCCAGCTCGCCAAGCGTCATGGCGGCTTCCAGAGTCTGGATGCGTTCGGCCAGGGCGCGCGCCGCGCTGCGCAAGTCATCGATTTCCGAGCGCAGTGCCGCGGCGGCTTCGGTGAGCGCTTCGGCCTCACGCCGGTCGGATTCCAGCTGCTGTTCGAGGCGTTCAAGCTGAGCGCGCGTTGCCTCTTCCTCCTGCGCCTCGGCGGCGAGGGTGGGCGGCAGCAGCGTAAGTCCGAGCAGCAGCACGACAGGGAACAGCATCGCCTGCAGCATAGAGCGGGAATGGAAGCTGTCGAGAGAGCAGCGCCCAGGGCGCGACCCCCGCAGCTCGGCGGCTATCCGACCTTGCGCAGTTCGTTGCCTTCGCCGGGCAGACCGCGCTCCTTGCGCGGGGTACGGCCGAAGAAATCGCGGTAGCACTTGGAGAAGTGCGAGGCGGACACGAAGCCGCAGGCCAGGGCCACGTCGATGACCGACAGGTTGGTCTGCAGCAAAAGCAGGCGCGCCCGGTTGAGCCGAAGCTCCAGGTAGTAGCGCGCGGGCGAGCGATTGAGATACTTGCGGAAGAGCCGCTCGAGCTGGCGGGTGGACAGCCCGGCCTCGCGGGCGAGCTGGGCCCGGGACAGCGGCTCTTCCAGGTTCTTCTCCATGGTGGCGATGATGGAGAGCAGCTTGGGGTGGCGCACCCCCAGGCGGGCCGGCAGGCTCATGCGCTGGTGATCGTGCTGATCGCGTATGCGCTCATGCATGAACTGCTCGGCCACGGCGGCCGCCAGTTCATGGCCGTGCTGCTGGGTGATGACGTTGAGCATCATGTCCAGCGGTGCCGTCCCGCCGGCGCAGGTGAAGCGTTTGCGCTCGACCTCGAAGAGCTCGTTGCTGACATCCAGCTCCGGGAACTCCTCGACGAAGGAGGCGAGGTTCTCCCAATGGATCGTGCAGGCCACATCGTCGAGCAGGCCGGCCTTGGCCAGCACGTAGGGCGCGGTGCAGATGCCGCCGATGTCGCAGCCCTGACGGTCCATGCGGCGCAGCCAGGAGATCAGCCGACGGTCGGCAGCCTTCTGGATCTCAAGGCCGCCGCACAGGGCGATGGTCTGCAGCTTGGCGGCGGCGTCGAGATCGCCTTCGGGCGTGAAGGCGAGTCCGTTCGAGGCGGCCACGGCTTGCCCGTCCACCGAGAAGATCGGCCAGCGGTAAAGTTCGCGCCCGCTGATCCGATTGGCCTGGCGCAGAGCCTCCACGGCCGAGCTGAACGCGATCATCGAAAAACGCGGCAGCAGCACGAAGCCGATGACCTGCGGAAACTCCTTGGGAAGATTACCCAGCATGCATGCCTCTATGACAGGCTCTTGGCCGACACGACTGGAGGAGAAATGTGGCACAAGCACGCATGTCGCGAAATGGAAACTTGTCGGCGGGAGGGGAAGAGCTGCCATGCGCCTGAAGAGGTGGTTTTAGGCCGCGTTGCATCGTCGGGTTGCCGCTGACACCATACAGTCGGAAACTGGGATTGGACGTTGCGGGACAACAGGCTGGTCAGAGGGTGCGGCAGCAGGCATGAACAAGCGCTATTCGATCTTCTCCCTGGCTCGTAATGCCTTAAGCCGCCATGAGAATTGGCAGGAGGCATGGCGTTCTCCTGCCCCGAAGCCGCGCTACGACGCGGTGATCATCGGCGGCGGCGGCCACGGCCTGGCCACGGCCTATTACCTCGCCAAGCAGCACGGCATGACAAATGTCGCAGTGCTCGAGCGCGGCTGGCTCGGCGGCGGCAACACCGGACGCAACACGACGATCGTGCGCTCCAATTATCTCTGGGACGAATCGGCCGCGCTCTACGAACAGGCCATGAAGCTCTGGGAAGGTCTGAGCCGGGAGCTGAACTACAACGTCATGTTCAGCCAGCGCGGCGTGCTCAACCTGGCGCACAACCTGCATGACTTGCGGGAAATCCAGCGCCGCGTGAACGCCAACCGGCTGAACGGCATCGACGGCGAAGTGCTCGACGCGCAGCAGGTCAAGGATTTCTGCCCGGCCATCGATCTGCGCGCCGGCGGGCGCTACCCGGTGCTGGGCGCCTCGCTGCAGCGTCGTGGCGGCACCGCCCGGCATGACGCCGTGGCCTGGGGCTATGCCCGGGCGGCCGATGCCCTGGGTGTCGACATCATTCAGGAATGCCCGGTCCACGGCATCCGCGTCGCCGACGGCAAGGTCCAGGGCGTGGAGACCGGGCGCGGTTACATCGAGACCAGCAAGCTGGGCATCGTCGTCGCCGGACATTCCTCCGTTCTGGCGGAGATGGCGGGCTTCCGCCTGCCGGTGCAGTCGGTGCCGCTGCAGGCCCTGGTGAGCGAGCCGGTGAAGCCGGCCATCAACTGCGTGGTCATGTCCGGCGCGGTCCACGCCTACATCAGCCAGTCCGACAAGGGCGAGCTGGTCATCGGTGCCGGGGTCGACAAGTACGTGGGCTACGGCCAGCGCGGCAGCCAGCCGGTCACCGAGGAGACCGTGGCCGCCATCTGCGAGATGTTCCCGATCTTCCGGCGCATGCGCATGATGCGGCAGTGGGGCGGCATCGTGGACGTCTGCCCCGATGCCAGCCCGATCATTTCCAAGACCCCGGTGGAGGGGATCTACATCAACTGCGGCTGGGGCACCGGCGGCTTCAAGGCCACACCCGGTTCGGGCTGGGCCTTCGCGCACACGGTGGCGCGCAACGAGCCGCATCCCCTCAACGCCCCCTTCACACTCGACCGCTATCGCACCGGCTATCTGATCGACGAGCACGGCGCCGCGGCCGTTGCGCATTGAGGAAGCACCCATGCTGCTGATCGACTGCCCCCACTGCGGCCCCCGGAGCGAGACCGAATTCTCCTATGGCGGTGAGGCCCACATCGCCCGCCCCCTCGATCCGGCTGCGCTCAGCGATGCCGAGTGGGCCGACTATGTCTTCCTGCGCGACAACCCCAAGGGCCTGATTCGGGAGCGCTGGATGCACGCCCATGGCTGCCGGCGCTGGTTCAATGTCGCGCGCGACACTGTCACCTACGAAATCCTGACCGTTTATCCCATGGGGGTGGAGCCGCCGGAGTTGCCGGAGCGGCGCTACCCTTAACAGGTCGGCTTCGAAGCGCGCCTTGCCCCGTCAATTGGCCCCATCGAGGCCCACCTAAAGTTCAAGGACCCAGTGTGCGATGGCCCAGAGTTTCCGTTTGCCGGAAGGCGGTGTGATCGATCGCAGCAAGAGCCTGCGCTTCAGCTTCGACGGCCGCAGCTATGAAGGCCATCCTGGCGATACCCTGGCCTCGGCGCTGCTGGCCAACGGCGTGCACCTCGTCGGGCGCAGCTTCAAGTATCACCGGCCGCGCGGCATCTTTTCTGCCGGTGCCGAGGAGCCCAATGCCCTGGTGCAGCTCGGTGAGGACCCGCGTACCGATCCGAACCAGCGCGCGACCCAGGTGGAGCTGTTCGACGGCCTGACTGCCATGCCGCAGCACTGCTGGCCGTCGCTGGAGTTCGATCTCAGCGAGGGAGCCAGCCTGGCAAGCCGCTTCCTGCCCTCGGGTTTCTACTACAAGACCTTCATGTGGCCGAACTGGAAGCTCTTCGAGGGGCCGATTCGCCACGCCGCGGGCCTGGGGCGCGCGCCGCGCCTGCCCGACCCTGACCGCTATGACAAGACCTACGCCCACTGCGACCTTCTGGTGGTGGGCGGGGGTCCGGCCGGTCTGGCCGCTGCGCTGGCTGCCGGCCGGCGCGGCGCCCGGGTTCTGCTGGTGGAGCAGGATTCGACCTTGGGTGGCCACCTGCTTTCCTCGCCGGACAGCGAGATCGACGGCCAGCCGGCAGCGGAATGGGTCGAGGCGGCGCGCGCGGAACTGGAGTCGCTGCCGGAAGTGCGGGTGCTGACCCGCAGCACCTGCTTTGCCTATTACGATCATAATTTCCTGGGTGTCCTGGAGAAGGTCACCGACCACTACGCGCCCTATTCCCGCCCGCAGCATCTGCCGCGCCAGCGCATGTGGAAGGTGCGTGCGGCGCAGGTGGTGCTGGCCAGTGGCGCGATCGAGCGCCCGCCGGTCTTCCGCGACAACGACCGCCCGGGGATCATGCTGGCCTCCGCGGCTTCGGCCTATCTGCGCCGCTGGGGCGTGAAGCCCGGTGGGCGCGCCCTGGTGCTCACCAACAACGACAGCGGCTATCGCGCGGCCCTGGATCTCAAGAACGCAGGCGTGGACCTGGCCGCGGTCATCGACCTGCGCCTGGCAGCCAAAGGCCCCTTGAGCGCCCAGGCGCGCGACGAAGGTATCCCGATTCGCAGCGGCTACGCCGTGACCGGCACCCAGGGGCACCTGCGCCTGCGCAAGGCCTTCGTCGCGCCGATGGACGGGGACGGCGGCCGGGTTTTCGGCGGCGGAGAACCGATCGAATGCGACCTGCTCGCCGTGTCCGGCGGATGGAACCCCACAGTCCACCTCTTCTGCCAGTCGAAGGGCAGCCTGGAGTGGGACGAGCAGCGCGCCTGCTTCCGGCCGGCTCGCTCCATGCAGCGCAACCAGGCGGTCGTCGGCGGGGCAAACGGCACCTTCGCGCTGGGCGAGGCCCTGCGTGAGGCCCATGCCGCGGGCCTGCAGGCAGCTGAAGCCGCCGGCTTTGCTGGCAGCGGCAGCGAGAGACCGGCGCCGCATGCGGGCGGGGAGGGCGATTTCCTTCCCTTGCGTGAAATCTACCTCGTGCCCTCGACCCAGCCGGTGGGCCAGGGCGGCAAGCATTTCGTCGATCAGCAGCATGACGTGGCGGCTTCCGACCTGCTGCTGGCCCTGCGCGAAGGCTATCGCTCCATCGAGCACGTCAAGCGCTACACCACCACCGGCATGGCCACCGACCAGGGCAAGACCTCGAACGTCAACGCCATCGGCATCGTGGCGGAGCATCTGGGCAAGCCGGTGCCGGAGGTGGGCGTGACCACCTTCCGCCCGCCCTACACGGCGGTGACCTTCGGGGCCTTTGCCGGGCGCGACGTGGATGGCCTGCTCGATCCCGAGCGCACCACGCCGATGCACGGCTGGCACCAGGCCCAGGGCGCGGCCTTCGAGGACGTAGGGCAGTGGAAGCGTGCCTGGTACTATCCGCGCCCGGGCGAGGACCTGCACGCCGCCGTGGCCCGGGAGGTGAAGGCCACCCGCGACTCCCTGGGCATCCTGGACGCCACCACTCTGGGCAAGATCGAGGTGTGCGGGCCCGACGCGGCGCGCTTCCTGGATCTGGTCTACACCAACATGTTCTCCACCCTGAAGGTGGGACGTTGCCGCTATGGGCTGATGCTCAAGGAAGACGGCATGGTCTTAGATGACGGCGTGACCTCGCGCCTGGCCGAGGACCGCTTCCTGATGACCACGACCACCGGCGGGGCGGCCAACGTCCTCGATTGGCTGGAGGAGTGGCTGCAGACCGAATGGCCGGAGATGAAGGTCTATCTCACCTCCGTCACGGAGCAGTGGGCGACCATGACCATCTCCGGTCCCAAGGCGAAGGCGCTGCTGGGCGAGGTGAGCGACCTTAAGCTCGATTCGGAGACCTTCCCGCACATGAGCTTCGCCGAAGGCCGCGTGGCCGGCGTGAAGGCGCGGGTCTTCCGCATTTCCTTTACCGGCGAGATGTCCTTCGAGATCAACGTCCCGGCCCGCTACGGCCTGGCGGTCTGGGAGACCCTGATCCGCGCCGGCGCCAAGTACGCCATCACGCCCTATGGCACCGAGGCCATGCATGTGCTGCGCGCGGAGAAGGGCTTCATCATCGTCGGCCAGGAGACAGACGGGTCGGTGACGCCGCTGGACCTGGGCATGAACTGGATCGTCTCCAAGAAGAAACCGGATTTCCTGGGCCGTCGCTCGCTGTTCCGACCCGATATGCAGAAGCCCGACCGCAAGCAGCTCGTGGGGCTGATGACCGAGGACGGGCGCGAGGTCCTGCCCGAAGGGGCGCAGCTGGTGGAGAGCAACGGCGCCGCCCGACCGCCGGTGCCCATGGTCGGCCACGTCACCTCCAGCTACTGGAGCCCCAACTGCGGCAAGGCCATCGCGCTGGCGCTGGTGAAGGGCGGGCAGGCGCGCATGGGCCAGCGGCTCTATGCACCGCTGGCCGACCGGACCGTCGCCTGCACTATCACCGAACCGGTGTTTTTCGATAAGGCGGGAGAGCGCCTCCATGGTTGAAGACTTCCTGCGCCAGAGCCCCCTGGCCCACCTGGGTCTGGCCACCCACGCCCGCGCGGAGCTCGCGGCCGATGATGGTGTGGCGCTGGCCGAGCGTCCCTTCCGGACGGTGATCACCCTGCGCGGCTCTGGCGGGGAAGGCGCTTTCGCCGCTGCGGTGGAGCAGGCCAGTGGCCTGAAGCTGCCGCAGGAGGTTGGTGCGGTCTCCGGCGAGGCGGAGGGACGGCAGTTGCTCTGCCTCGGGCCCGACGAGTGGTGGCTCTGCGATGGCGACAGTGATGCCGAGTCGCTGCTTGCCGCCCTGGAGGACCCGCTGGCCGGCCAGTTCGCGTCGGCCGTGGACACCAGCGACAACTGGTTTGCGCTCGAGATTTCGGGAGCGCATGCAGCCGACCTTCTGGCCAAGGCCTGCCCGCTGGACCTGCATCCACGCAGCTTCCCGGCCGGCCGCTGTGCCCGGTCGCTGCTGTCAAAGGCGCCCATGACCCTCCAGAAGCTGAACGAGAGCCCGCGCTTCCGGATCCATGTCCGCCGCTCTTTTGCCGACTATGCCTGGCGCTGGCTCAGCGATGCCGGCCGGGAGTACGGTGTCTCAGTGCTGAGCGCCTGACGAGCCCTGCGCGGCAGGGCTCGTCCGGGCTTCCCGAACCTAGCGGTCCAGTTCGGTGACGTAGTCGGTCACCGGCGGCAGGGCTTCGACCACCCCGCTTTCCTCCAGGAAGCGGGCGAAGCGCTCGTAGCGGCCTATGTCGGCCGCGCCGGGCCGCAGGGCAAAGCGGGGCAGGGTGTCCCACCAGGCCCGGCGATTGAGGTCGTCGTCCAGGCCTTCGTCGTAGGCTACGAAAATCTCCCAGCTCTCCTCCGGGTGATTGATCAGGTACTGCACCCCGCGCTCCAGGGCCTCGAGGAAGGCCGGCAGACGCGGGTCGTCGAGCGCGTTGCTATTGGCGACGATGATCAGTTCGTCGTAGGCCGGCACCCCCTCCTCCTCGGGATAGAAGGCGCGCCCGGCCTGGCCTTCCAGTTCGAGCTGATTGAGCTCGAAGTTGCGGAAGGCGCCGATCACCGCATCGACCCGCCCGGTAAGCAGAGCCGGGGAGAGCGCGAAGTTGACGTTGATCAGCTCCACATCGTCCAGTTCGAGCCCGCTGTTCTCCAGCATGCGACGCAGCAGGGTCTCCTGCATGCCGCCGATGGAGTAGCCGACCCGCCGCCCCTTCAGGTCGGACATGGCCTGTACCGGCCCGTCGGCCAGGCTCACCAGGCTGTTGAGCGGCGTGGCGATCAGGGTGGCGATGCGCGACAGCGGCAGCCCCGCCTCTGCCTGCAGATGGAGCATAGGCTGATAGGTGACCGCCAGGGGCGCCTGGCCCGCCGCGACGAGCTTGGGCGGGTCGTTGGGATCGGCCGGCTCGATCAGCTCGACCTCCAGGCCGACCTCGGCGAAAAAGCCCCGGTCCTGGGCCACGATCAGCGGGGCGTGGTCCGGATTGACGAACCAGTCGAGCAGCACCGTCAGGGGTTCGGCGCGCGCCGGCGCGCCACTCAGTAGGACTGTGGCGGCAAGCGCGATCAGTCCCCGGCAAAAGCTGTTGGCTGTGATATGCATTGCAATCTCCTCTTCGCCGTTGTCAGGGGAAGAGGGAGACGGCGGACCAGAGCGGTTCCGCGTGCCCGTTCCATTCCCTGCGCCGGCATGACCCGGATCAGGTTCTAAGGGTTTCCGCGCGCACCGCGGTCTCTCAGCCCTCACCATGCGAGGACACCCCCAGGAACCGCGGGAAAGCTAGGCTGTCGCCGCCGCGAGGGTCAAGCGAAAGTCTGCGCGGGCCCGCTTGCACTCCCTGAGACCCTGTGATACCTACCCGTCGCGCGGATGGGGCGGAGCCTGTCTGCGACGGTCCCTTTCCGTGCTTCCGCGGATGCTGCCCTGGCCTGACGGTCTTCGGGTGGTTCCCTACTCAGGAGACACGCGGCCGATGGGGCCGATGCCTCACTTCTTTCTGGGGAGCGATTAGGCTTTGGCAGGCGAAGACACCTCGACGGGCGGTCTGGCCGGGCGTTACGCCCTGGCACTGTTCGAGCTCGCCGATCAGGCGCAGGCCTTGGACAAGGTCTCGGAAGACCTCAAGGGCATTGACGCCTTGCTGGCCGAGAGTGAGGATCTTCAGCGGCTGGTGCGCAGCCCGCTCTATGGGCGCGAGCAGCAGGCCAAGGCCATGGATGCGGTTCTGGCCAAGGCGGGGGTCACGGATCTTACCCGTCGCTTTATTATGGTGGTGGCGCAAAACCGGCGCCTCCATGCACTACCCAACATGATTCGGGCCTTTATGGCGGAGCTGGCGCGTCGGCGCGGCGAAGTGCGCGCCGAGGTGACGGCCGCGCTGCCGCTGTCCGAGACGCAGGAGAAGGCCCTGCTCGATTCCCTGTCGAAGTCGGTGGGCGGCAAGATCCAGCTCGTCCAGAAGACCGATCCGAGCCTGCTCGGTGGTCTTGTGGTCAAGGTGGGCAGCCGCATGATCGACACTTCGCTCAGGACCAAATTGCAACGACTTCAGTTCGCTATGAAAGGGGTTGGATGATGGACATCCGCGCCGCGGAAATCTCGGCGATCCTCAAGGAGCAGATCGAGAACTTCGGTGCCGAGGCGGACGTCGCCGAGGTAGGCCAGGTGCTTTCGGTGGGTGACGGCGTGGCCCGTGTCTACGGCCTCGACAACGTCCAGGCCGGCGAGTTGGTCGAGTTTCCCGGTGACATCCAGGGGATGGCGCTGAACCTCGAGGTCGACAACGTCGGCATCGTGCTCTTCGGCGACGATCGAGGCATCAAGGAAGGCGACATCGTCAAGCGCACGGGGCGCATCGTCGACGTGCCGGTGGGCAAGGGCCTGCTCGGCCGCGTGGTCGACGGACTCGGCAACCCGATCGACGGCAAGGGTCCGATCGATAGCGACCAGCGCATGCGTGTCGAGACCAAGGCGCCGGGCATCATCCCGCGCAAGTCAGTGCACGAGCCGATGCAGACCGGCTTGAAGGCGATCGACTCCCTGATCCCGATCGGCCGCGGCCAGCGTGAGCTGATCATCGGCGACCGTCAGACCGGCAAGACTGCCATTGCCGTGGACGCCTTCATCAATCAGCGGCCCCTGAACCAGGGGGACGATGAGAGCAAGAAGCTCTACTGCATCTACGTCGCCATCGGTCAGAAGCGCTCGTCCGTCGCGAAGCTGGTGAAGACCCTGGAGGACTCCGGAGCGATGGAATACTCCATCGTCGTGGCGGCCACCGCCTCCGACCCGGCTCCGCTGCAGTTCCTGGCGCCCTACACCGGCTGCACCATGGGCGAGTACTTCCGCGACAACGGCATGCATGCCGTTATCTGCTACGACGACTTGTCGAAGCAGGCGGTTGCCTATCGCCAGATGTCGCTGCTGCTGCGCCGTCCGCCGGGCCGCGAGGCTTTCCCGGGCGACGTCTTCTACCTGCACTCCCGTCTGCTGGAGCGTGCGGCCAAGATGGGCGACGATCACGGTGCCGGTTCGCTCACGGCACTGCCGATCATCGAGACCCAGGCCGGCGACGTGGGTGCCTTCATTCCGACCAACGTGATCTCGATCACCGACGGTCAGATCTTCCTTGAAACCGGCCTCTTCTATAAGGGCGTGCGTCCGGCGGTGAACGTCGGCCTGTCGGTCAGCCGTGTCGGTTCCGCGGCCCAGATCAAGGCGATGAAGAAGGTGGCCGGCACCATCAAGCTGGAACTGGCCCAGTACCGCGAAATGGAAGCCTTCGCGCAGTTCGCCTCCGACCTGGATGCGGCGACCCAGCGTCTGCTGCAGCGCGGTCAGCGTCTGACCGAGCTGCTGAAGCAGCCGCAGTACAAGCCGCTGCCGGTGGAAGAGCAGGTCTGCGTGATCTACGCCGGTGTGCGTGGCTACCTGGACAAGATTCCGACATCCCAGGTGGGTGACTTCGAGCAGAAGCTCCTCGTGGCGCTGCGGGAGAAAGGCCAGTCGATCCTCGAATCCATTCGCACGAGCCAGGATCTCTCCTCGGAAACCGAGGAGAAGCTGAAAAGCCTGATTGCCGAGCTCGGCAAGGCTTACGCTTGATTTTCGCCCCTTCTGTGAACGAGTTGCGGTTGAAGAGACATGGCTAGCCTCAAGGAGCTCCGCTCCCGTATCGCCAGCGTCAAATCGACGCAAAAGATTACCTCGGCCATGAAGATGGTGGCCGCGGCGAAGCTGAAGCGTGCCCAGGAGCAGGCGGAAGCCTCGCGGCCCTATGCAGCTCGCATGGCGCGCATGCTGGGCTCCCTGGCCTCGGGCAACCGTGGCGGCCAGGGGCCCAAGCTGCTGAGCGGCACCGGCAAGCAGGATGTGCATCTGCTGGTGGTGGCTACGGCCGATCGTGGTCTCTGCGGCGCCTTCAATGCCAACATCGCCCGTGAAGCGCGCCGTGATATCGAGCGCCTGAAGGGCGAGGGCAAGACGGTGAAGGTGCTGTGCATCGGCCGCAAGGGCCGTGATGCCCTGCGCCGCGGTCATGCCGATGTGATCATCGACACCTTGGAAGACGTCTCCAAGCCGCGACCGAGCTTCGGGAAGTCCGACGAGATCGCCCAGCGCCTGCTGGCCATGTACGACGAGGACGAGTTCGACGTCTGCACGCTCTACTACGCGCAGTTCAAGTCGGCCATTTCCCAGGTCGTCACCCGCCAGCAGCTCGTTCCCTTTGCCGCGCCGGAGGCCGAGGCCTCCAGTGAGGAGGTGCAGGCAGAAGAGAACCAGGGTATGGTCTACGATTACGAGCCGGACGAGGAGACGATCCTCGCCGAACTGCTGCCGCGCAACCTCGCAGTTCAGGTCTTCAATGCCCTGCTGGAGAACAACGCCGGTGAGCAGGGTGCACGCATGACCGCAATGGACAATGCGACGCGCAATGCCGAAGACATGAAGAAGAAACTGACGCTGCTCTACAACCGCACGCGTCAGGCCGCGATCACCAAAGAACTTATCGAAATCGTCTCCGCCAAGGAGGCCATGTAGTGTGCGCTCTTTGCGCCCGCATGGAAGCAAAAGGCACTAGAGGAGCATAGGATGGCCAAGAACCTCGTCGGGAAAGTCACCCAGGTCATGGGACCGGTGGTCGACGTGCAGTTCGAGGGCGACCTGCCTGCGATCATGAACGCGCTCGAGACCAGCAATCACGATCAACGTCTGGTTCTCGAGGTCGCGCAGCATCTCGGCGAAAGTACGGTGCGCACCATTGCCATGGATGCCACCGAAGGCCTGGTGCGTGGTCAGGAGGTCACCGATACGGGTGAGCCGATTACGGTTCCGGTTGGCCCCGAGACGCTGGGGCGTATCATCAATGTCATCGGCGAACCGATCGATGAGCGTGGGCCGGTGGGTGCCAAGCTCAGCGCGCCGATCCATAGAGCGGCGCCGACCTACACTGATCAGTCGACCGAAGCCGAAATGCTGGTGACGGGCATCAAGGTCGTCGACCTGCTTGCTCCCTATGCCAAGGGCGGCAAGATCGGCCTTTTCGGCGGTGCCGGTGTGGGCAAGACGGTGCTGATCATGGAGTTGATCAACAACGTCGCCAAAACGCATGGTGGCTACTCGGTCTTCGCCGGCGTGGGCGAGCGTACCCGCGAGGGCAACGACCTCTACCACGAGATGATGGACTCCGGGGTCATCAAGACCGACGGCTCCGCCTCGAAGGCGGCCCTGGTCTATGGTCAGATGAACGAGCCGCCGGGCGCCCGCGCGCGTGTGGCCCTGACTGGCTTGACCCTCGCCGAGTACTTCCGCGATGAGGAAGGCCAGGACGTGCTCTTCTTCGTGGATAACATCTTCCGCTTCACCCAGGCGGGTTCGGAAGTGTCGGCGCTGTTGGGCCGCATTCCCTCGGCGGTGGGTTATCAGCCAACTCTCGCCACGGACATGGGTGCACTGCAGGAGCGTATCACCACCACTACCAAGGGCTCGATCACCTCGGTGCAGGCCATTTACGTGCCGGCCGATGACTTGACCGATCCGGCGCCGGCCACGTCCTTCGCGCACTTGGACGCCACCACGGTGCTGAGCCGTCAGATCGCCGAGTTGGGCATCTACCCGGCAGTCGATCCGCTCGACTCCACCAGCCGCATCCTGGAGCCGGATGTGGTGGGCGAGGAGCACTACAACGTGGCGCGTCGGGTCCAGGAGACGCTGCAGCAGTACAAGCAGCTTCAGGACATCATCGCCATTCTGGGCATGGACGAGCTGTCCGAAGAGGACAAGCTGACCGTCGCCCGGGCCCGCAAGATTCAGCGTTTCTTCTCGCAGCCCTTCGACGTGGCGCAGGTCTTCACCGGCACGCCGGGTGTGCAGGTGCCGCTCGAAGAGACCATCCGCGGCTTCAAGGGCCTGGTGGAAGGCGAATACGATCACCTGCCGGAAGCGGCCTTCTACATGGTCGGCACCATCGACGACGCCGTCGAGAAGGCCCGCAAGATGGCCGCCGAAGCGGCATAAGCGACGGGTCTTTGGCAAGAACGAGGATAGGCTGACATGGCTGAGCAGAAGGTCGAGTTCGAACTCGTCTCGCCGGAGAAGCTGCTGCTGTCGCAGGCAGTGGACATGGTCGTGGTGCCGGGCGGCGATGGCGATTTCGGCGTGCTGCCCCGCCATGCGCCGATGATTTCCACGGTGCGGCCCGGTGTCATCTCGGTCTACGAAGAGCGCCGGGCGGTCAGCCAGCGCCTCTTCGTTTCCGGTGGATTCGCGGAAGTGACACCAGAGCGTTGCACCGTTCTGGCTGTGGAGGCGGAGCCGCTCGAGGAAATCGATCGCGCCGCGACCGAGCAGGCATTGAAGAATGCCCGCGAGGATGTGGCGGACGCGAAGAGCGAGCATGACAAGGCGGTCGCCGCGAAGCGCGTGAGCGTCCTGGAAGCCAAACTCGACGCATTGAGCCGCGCCAACTGAGTGTGGGTCGGAAAGGCCGGTGCCATACCGGTCCTGCCACCTTTTTCGGACCGCCCACTCGTGCATGAGGGTTGCGTGCGGAGCGAAAATGCTCTCTCTTGCGGCCGTTAGCCATCGCACTTACATGGCAGTCGCCGGTTTCAATGCGAAGATCCGGCGAACATCAGGGGGCCGAGGGTGAGACATGTCCGAAAAGCACTGGTCGCTCGACGACATCGCCTGGGATCGCTTTGATCGCACGCGGGTCGATCCTGAGCTTCTGAAGATCGCCAAGGCTGCAGCGCTGGTCGAGTTCAACTCCGGCGACTACGCCGATTATCTCTGTAACGTCTTCCCCGACGACGAGACCTTCAAGGCTGAAGCACGACGCTGGGCCGGGGAAGAGGTGCAGCACGGCGAAGCGCTGGGCCGCTGGGCCCGCATGGCCGATCCCGACTTCGACTTCGACGGCGCCATGGAGCGCTTCCGCTCCGGCTTTCGCATTCCGGTTGACTCGACCACCTCGGTGCGCGGCTCGCGCAGCGGCGAACTGGTGGCGCGCTGCATCGTGGAGGTGGGCACCTCCTCCTACTACGGGTCACTGGCCGACTCGACCGAAGAGCCCGTTTTCAAGGATATATGTCAGCGCATCGCAGCCGACGAGCTGCGTCACTACAAGCTCTTCTATACGCATCTGCGCCGCTATCTCGAGCGCGAGAGAATCAGCCGCGTCCGGCGCTTCCTGATCGCGGTGAGCCGCATGCAGGAGACCGAGGACGACGAGCTGGCCTATGCCTACTACGCCGCCAATGCGCCGGCCGACGAACCCTATGACCGCAAGCGCTGGAGCAGCGCCTACATGGTGCGCGCCTATGGCTACTATAAGCCGGTGCGGGTACAGCGGGCCTCGGCCATGATCTGCAAGGCCGCGGGCCTCAGTGCCCAGGGTCGCATGGCCCAGCTCATGGCCAAGGTCGCCTATGGCATAATGCGCCGGCGCCACCGCCGTCTCAGCCGCGACGGTGCGCTCGCAGCCTGACGCCCGGCCACGCGCCCGGGAGTCGTTCGATTCACGTTCTCCTTTCAGCCGGAGCGTCCCATGACAGCCTTCCGAACCCTTGATGACGTCACGCTTGCGGGGCGCACCGCCCTGGTGCGGGTGGATTTCAATGTGCCCATGGAGCAGGGGCGGGTCACCGACGCGACCCGCATCACGCGGGCAATCCCCACGATTCACCGCCTGCGCGAGGCCGGGGCAAAGGTTGTGCTGCTGAGCCACTTCGGGCGGCCCAAGGGTGAGCGGCGCGAGGACATGTCGCTGGCGCCGCTGTTGCCGGAACTCCAGGCCGCCCTGGGCGCCGAGGTGCCGGTGCGTTTTGCCGAGGATTGCATCGGTGCCCCGGCCGAGCGCGCCCTGGCCGAGCTTCCCGAGGGCGGGGTGCTGCTGCTGGAAAACCTGCGCTTCCACAAGGGCGAGGAGAAGAACGACCCCGAGTTTGCTGCCGCACTGGCGGCGCTGGGCGACCTCTTCGTCAGCGATGCCTTTTCCGCCGCCCACCGCGCTCACGCCTCCGTGGAAGGCATTGCGCACAAGCTGCCGGCCGTGGCCGGCCTGCTGATGCAGGAGGAGCTGGAGGCCCTGCAGAAGGCCCTTGAGCAGCCCGAGCGACCCGTGGCGGCCATCGTCGGCGGGGCCAAGGTCTCCACCAAGCTGGAGCTGCTGGGCAATCTCGTGGAGAGGGTGCAGCTCCTGGTGATCGGCGGCGGCATGGCCAACACCTTCCTGCACGCGCTTGGCGTCAATGTGGGCGCTTCCCTCTGCGAGAAGGAGATGGCGCCCACGGTCGAGGATATCGTGCGCAGGGCCAAGGCCTCGGACTGTGACATCGTGTTGCCGACCGATGCGGTCGTGGCGGCCGAGTTCAAGCCCAATGCGGCCTATGACGTGGTCACCGTGAAGCAGGTGCCGGCCGACCGCATGATCCTGGACATCGGTCCGCGCACGGCTGAGCACATCGCGCTCCGCCTGGCGGAATGCAGGACGCTGGTGTGGAACGGTCCCCTGGGTGCCTTCGAGATCCAGCCCTTCGATGCCGGCACCAATCAGGTGGCTCAGGCAGCGGCCGATCTGACCCGCGCCGGCACGCTCCTGTCGGTGGCCGGCGGCGGCGACACCGTGTCGGCGCTCAGCCACGCGGGCGTGCTGGACGCCTTCAGCTATGTCTCCTCAGCCGGTGGTGCCTTCCTGGAATGGCTGGAGGGCAAGACGCTCCCCGGCGTGCAGGTGCTGCGCGAGGATTCAAGGGGCTGATTGTTCGTCCCAGAGAAACAGTCCGCTGCTGAATGCCGCCCTTACTTATTCGACATGGAATAACGATCTCTTAGACAGGCGCTTGGAGGATCTCTCCTCCCAAGCTCAACCCTTAAGGAGATCACCATGATGAAGACGGTATTGGCATCGGCAGCGGTTCTGGCATTCGTGGCGGCGACCCCGGCCATGGCGGACATGGGTCAGCAGAACGCGAGCCTCAACAGCTACGTCGGCCACGCCACCGAGGCGCAGGCCAATCAGCCCACAGCTCACCAGTCCGCGAGCGATGGCGTGGTCATCCACCGCATTGCCCCCGTGGGCAGCGGCAACGCCAGCCTCGAGTCCTTCAACCCGAACAGCGTCCAGTCGCAGTCCACGCGATTTGAGGCTGCTCCGGGCGTGGCGAAAAATTCCGATTTCCGCTGGGTCGAAGAGAGCGACATCGGCGCCTGATTCTCCCAAGCCAATCCGCCCGCAGCGCATGCGGGCGGATGACGCAGGCACCCCGAATTATGATCGGCCCGCTTCCTTGGAGGCGGGCCGATTGCTTTTGCGTTCCCGTGATCCGCTCCACCTCACCTTGGAACCCACGGGCGTCGCCGCGACGGTCGGTCCGGCCGGTCGAGTTCGTCACCCCACAGGGCAATGCGCTCCCGGTCACCTTGGAGGCTGCGCAGGCGTTCGATCCGCTCGGTCGTTCCCGGATGGCTGCGCAGCAGTGATGGGATCTGCGTCTTTCCCTGGCCGGTCACCAGCGCCCAGAGACCGCGCTGGCGGCGTTCCAGCTTGGTCAGGGCCGAGGCCAGGCCGGCGGGGTCTCCAGTCAGCGCCACGGCTTCCAGGTCGGCATCAAACTCGCGGGTGCGCGAGAGCGCCAGTTGCAGCAGGGCGGCCAGCGTCGGCGCGAGCGCCAGCAGACCGGCCCCAAGCAGCCAGCCCGGCCCCGCCTCGCCGGTGAGCAGCAGGGGCAGGCCGAGGAAGAGCAGCAGCAGGCCGACAAAGCCGAGCACGCGCGTCAGGCGCGACAGGCTGTCGGCGAGATTCATCACCCAGAGATCATTGTTGATCAGATGCCCGATCTCGTGCGCCATCACGGCGGCAAACTCGCGGGCATTGAGTTGGCGCAGCAGCCCGTCGGTCACGGCGATGGCCGCCTCGCCGCGGCGTCCCACGGTGAAGGCATTCAGCTGTGGACTGGGCAGATGATAGAGCGGCGGCAACTGCTGCAAGCCGGCCTGGGCAGCCAGGCGCTCGAGGATGTCGTAGCCGTTGGGAAAGGCCTGGCGGGGCAGGGGGCGGGCGCCGTAAAGCGCCAGCGCTGCGCCCGGCTCGATCCGTGGGGCGATGGCCATGCCCAGCAGCCAGCCCAGCGCTGCCCAGAGGCTGGCCGCCGGGCCGAAGAGCAGCAGCGCGCATACGCTCAGCAGCCCGGCCATGGCCACGAGCAGCACCAAGGACTGCAGGAGGTTGCGCCGCTTGTGTCGGCGGCGTATGGCCTCGTCGAGACGGGAGGAGGGAAAGCCGGAGCGGGCCATGGTCGGCCCTCGTGTCACAGGGCCGCGACGCGCAGCTGAAGCTGATGCTGTCGACCGTCACGCAGGATGGTCATGTCCACCCGCTCACCGACCCGCACGAGCCCGATGCGATTGCGCAGGGCCGTGGAATTGCGCACCGCTTCACCCTCGACCGCGACGACGAGATCACCACGCTGCAGCCCGGCCTGGGCGGCAGGAGAGCCGGCCTCGACCGCGGTCACCAGGGCGCCGTCGACACCGGGGAGGCCGAAGGCCTGGGCCAGGTCGGGGGTGAGATCCTGGATCGACACGCCGATGCGCCCGCGCTCGACCCGGCCATGTGCCACGAGCTGATCCATGACGCCGCGCGCCAGATTGCTCGGCACGGCAAAGCCGATGCCGATGTTGCCGCCGGAGCGGCTGAGGATCGCCGTGTTGATGCCGATGAGTTCGCCCCGGGAGTTGACCAGTGCGCCGCCGGAGTTACCGGGGTTGATCGAGGCGTCGGTCTGGATGAAGTCCTCGTAGCCGCCGCGATTGATGCCGGTGCGTCCCAGGGCGGAGATGATGCCGCTGGTCACGGTCTGTCCCAGGCCGAAGGGGTTGCCGATGGCAAAGACCAGATCCCCCACCTCGAGGCGGTCGGAGTCGCCCATGGGCGCGGCCTGGAGGTTGTCGCCGCGGATGCGCAGCAGGGCGATGTCAGTGGCGGAATCCACGCCGACCACCTCGGCGGGCTCCTGGCGGCCATCCACCAGGGACACGATGATCTGATCCGCGTGCTCGATGACGTGGGTGTTGGTCATCACGAGGCCGCGCCCGGCATCGACAATCACGCCCGAGCCGGCGGAGAGCGCCTGGCGCTGCTGCGGCGCCTGCCATTCCGGCAGGCCGAAGAAGCGGCGGAAGAAGGGATCCTGCAGCAGCGGGTTCTGATGCACCGGCACCTGCTGGCGCACGGAGATGTTGACCACGGCCGGCGTGACCCGGGAGAGCTGCGGCGCAACGGTGAGCACCCCGCGCTCGCGGTCGAGATCGAAGGCTTCGGCCGCCGGGGCAAGCAGCGGCAGGCTGAGCGCAGCGCCCAGCAGCGCCAGGGTGCGTCTACGGCTTCGCTGTTCGCTCAGAGGTCCCGGTCTTTCGGTGCGTGCGATCGATCCTGGCTCTGCCGGCATGGCTGATCCCCCTATCCCCAGGGCCCTCGAGCGGTGGTGGTCGTGGCGCCCGCCATCTCCCGCAGGCGGGCAATGCGATTGGCGGTGCGCGGATGGGTGGAGAAGAGACTGTCCACCTTGTGGGCGTGCAGCGGATTGATGATGAAGAGATGGGCCGTCGCCGGATTGCGTTCGGCGGCGACATTGTCGATGCGCTGAGCCGCCTGCTCGATCTTCTCCAGCGCCGAGGCGAGCCACAGCGGCTGGCCGGAGATGCGCGCGCCTTCTGCGTCGGCGCGGTACTCGGCCGTGCGCGAGATCGCCATCTGCACGACCATGGCGGCCATGGGCGCCAGAACCATCATCAGGATCACCCCGACAATGCCCAGCGGGTTGTTGCGGCTGCCGCCGAAGAAGAGCGCAAAGTTGGCCAGCATGGAAATGGCGCCGGCCAGCGTCGCGGTGATGGTCATGATCAGGGTGTCGCGGCTTTTGACGTGCGCCAGTTCATGGGCCATGACACCGGCCACCTCTTCCCAGCTCAGGCGCTGCAGCAGACCGGTCGTCGCAGCCACAGCCGCATTGGCCGGGTTGCGCCCCGTGGCAAAAGCGTTGGGTTGCTCATTCTCGATGACGAAGACCTTGGGCATGGGCAGCCCGGCATTCTCCGCCAGGCGCTCGACAATGCCGTAGAGCTCGGGCGCGCTGCTCCGGTCCACCTGCTTGGCGCCGTACATGCGCAGCAGCATGGAATCGCTCTTCCAGTAGGCGAAGAAGTTCATGCCCATGGCGATGACCAGCGCGATGAGCATGCCGCCTTCCCCCGCCAGGAGGTAACCGACGGCGAGAAAAAGGCCGGTCATGCCGGCGAGGAGAAGAGCAGTCTTTGCGTAACTCATAGCGAGAGATAAGTAAGGCGCGCCACCGCCCGTTCAAGCCTTGGCAGCCGGTGCCTCCCGGGCCATATTTCGCCCATGCGCGAATTCAAGAGCCACACTCCACAAAGCGTCGCAGCGCGCCTGCGCGGCGCGGCGGGTCCGGCCGGTGAGCCCGTCGATGCTGCCGCACGCGCCCGTGCCGAGGAACAGACGCGCCGTGAGCAGTCCGGGAACCCCAAGCCTGAGAGCAAGGAGATCGGCGGACCCGAGGGTCCGGAGCCGACCCGTTACGGCGATTGGGAACGCAAAGGCATCTGCGTCGACTTCTAAGCCTTGGCGCAGGGTGCAGCGCGTTGTCCATCCGCGCTGCTCGCTATTCCGCAGCCTGTTCGGCCAGATCCTGGATCGCCAGCCAGCGCTCAGCCTCCAGGGCGGCCATGCAGCCCATCCCGGCAGCGGTCACGGCCTGGCGGTAGACGTGGTCCTTCACGTCGCCAGCCGCATAAACCCCGGGGATGTCGGTGGCAGTGGAATCCGGCGCGGTGAGGATGTAGCCGTTGGGATCGGTGCGAAGCTGTTCCTTGAAGAGCTGCGTGGCCGGATCGTGACCGATGGCGACGAAAACGCCGTCCACGGCCAGATCACGCTGCCCCCCGTCCTCGCTGCTCTTCAGGCGCACCCCGGTGACACCCGGCGGCAACCCGCCCTGACCCTCGTCACCGAGGACCTCCTCGACCACTGAGTTCCAGATGAACTCGATCTTCGAATTGGCGAAGAGGCGGTCCTGCAGGATCTTCTCGGCCCGCATGCTGTCGCGCCGGTGCACGAGGTGGACCTTTTCGGCGAAGTTGGTGAGGAAGAGCGCCTCTTCGGCCGCGGTGTTGCCGCCGCCGATGACCGCCACCTGCTTGCCGCGATAGAAGAAGCCGTCGCAGGTGGCGCAGGCGGAGACGCCAAAGCCGCGCAGGCGTTCCTCTCCGGGAACCCCCAGCCAACGGGCCTGGGCGCCGGTGCAGATGATGAAGCTGTCGCCGGTGTAGCGCGTGCCGCTGTCGCCCACGGCCAGGAAGGGCCGCTGCTTTAGGTTCACCTCGACGATGGTGTCGGAGATGATCTCGGTGCCGACGTTGGCCGCCTGGGCGCCCATCTGCTCCATGAGCCAGGGGCCCTGGATGGGATCGGCAAAGCCGGGGTAGTTCTCGACATCGGTGGTGATGGAGAGCTGCCCTCCGGGTTCCAGTCCCTGGATGAGCATCGGCTTGAGGTTGGCCCGGGCCGCATAGATGGCCGCGGTGTAGCCGGCCGGCCCTGAACCCAGGATCAGGACGCGCGAATGACGTGTGTCGGACATGACCGCTCCGCTGCATTGGAGCCGATCGTCTCAGATCGAATTCGCAAAGCGATCCGAACAGAGACGTGAACCGGCTCTGCCTCTTTGATGAAGACCGGATTCACGCATTTGATTTTGAACCTGATGGTCCAAACCAACTGCGATCCGGTCTAGCCGGCGGCAGTGCCGGCTGGCTGGACAGTAAGAAGCCTGGCCTGTCCTCGCAAGCGCGCGTGGGCCAGCGCGCACGGCGTATGTGGGGCCGGCCGGAACCCCTCCGGCTCCGGCCGGCCCGGTCTGCTGGTCAGGCCGACTTGGCGAAGGTCTTCACCAGTTTGACGATCTGGGACTTCACTTCGCCCTCGGGTATGGAGTTGATCGCCCGGGCGACCTCCAGACTCTGACGGGTGAGCGGCATGCTGTCTTCCTGCGCCGCCGCATTTGGCTGCTCCTGCAGGCCCTCGAAGAAGTGACTGACGTTGACACCCAGCACGCGGCTGATGTCCCACAGCCGGCTGCCGCTCACGCGGTTGCCACCACGCTCGTACTTCTGGACCTGTTGGAAGGTGATGCCGAGCTGTTCGGCCAACGCGCTTTGACTCATGCCGAGCTCGACTCGACGTTCACGAATCCGCCGCCCGATGTGCACGTCTGTCGGGTGAAACATGTCCCGTAATCCCCTATTGTGTGCGCCCTTGCCCCCCGGAATGCGGTGTCTTCTAATGCCGAGGGCGTTGTCGGCACGGGTTTTCATTGCCGCAATCAATGATTGCCGACCCTTCCCACGCCGTCAACGGGTGCCGAAAAAAAAACTGTCGACAATCGAGCAGACGCACGCTGCTTGATTCCCAAGGGCGATTTGCGCAATATTCGTGCGCGAATCGTGAGTCGCCGGATCCGGGTTTGACGGGTGCCGGAGCCAGATGTCACCAGATGTCATTTTGCCCGCTACTCTCACAGCCCCTGCGGGACAGCGAAGCAAGCCCAGGCACAGGGAGCCCTTCTATGCCGCGCGTCAAGCTCGATCGGATCGATCTGCGTATTCTCAAGGATCTGCAGGCTGAAGGCCGGATGACCAATGTTGAACTGGCGAGCCGCGTGGGCATATCCGCCCCGCCATGCCTGCGCCGGGTGCGCGCCTTGGAGGAAGCCGGTTTCATCAAGGGCTACCATGCCGATCTCGATGCCGAACTGCTGGGATACGAGGTGCTGTTCTTTGCGCTGGTGGGCCTGGACAGCCAGAACGAGACCGTTCTGGAGGGCTTCGAGGCGATGGTTGCGGCCTGGCCCGAGGTACGCGAGTGCCACATGGCCCGCGGACCGCATGACTTCCTGCTCAAGCTGGTGGCCCGCAACACCTCACACGAGAACGAACTGACGCGCCGGCTGACCGGCTCGCCGCATGTCTCCACGGTGCTGACCGTGCAGACGATCCGCACCTCGACGGACCGCCCGGGCGTGCCGGTGGAAGAGGAGACGGCCCTTTCCGTCCAGACGGGAGAGGAGTGATCGGGCTGAACACTGGCGCAGACCCGAGGACCGAATAGGACCTCTGCAGCGTATCGCAAGCACCAAGCCTTCATCGCACACTATACATTGGCGGCAAAGGGGCGCGGACTAGGGGAGAGGGTCAAGCACTGGCACGCCGCACCAACTCAAATCCTAGATCTAGACGGGCCGGGCCGTTGCTGTGACCGAGCTTGCGAGCCAGGATAAGCTTGCCGGTCTGATAGCCTATTTCCTTTCCGGGTACCCGCACGGTGGTAAGGCTCACGCCGTTGTTGCCGGCAAACTCGAAGTCGCCAAAGCCCGCGATCGCCAGTGCGCCCGGCACAGCCATCCCGCGGCGTCGTGCCTCGGCGAGAGCGCCGAGCGCCAGCGCATCGCTAGCGCAGAAGACGCAGTCCGTGTTCGGCCAGCGTTCAAGGAGCTGGGAAAGGCCCGCCGCTCCGGTATCTCCCTGCACGCCGGCCGGGGGCACTGGCAGGCAGCGCGGTGCGCCCATTCCCAGTTCAGCCAGCACCTCAGTATAACCTCGCGACCGCAGGTAACCGCGCCAGTCCCCCTCGGCTAAGCCGCCCAGGAAGGCGATGTGGCGATAGCCGAGCTCCGCGAGCAACCGGGTCATTGCGGCGCCGGCTTCGCGGTTTGAAAAACCGACCGCACTGTCAATGGGATGCTCGGGCAGGTCCCAAATCTCGACCACTGGCAGGCGCACGGAGGTCAACATGGCGCGCGTGCGCTCGGTGTGTTCGGAACTAGTCAGAACCAGCCCATCCGGCCTGCGGCCAAGCACCGTCGTCAGTAGGGCTTCTTCGCTTTCAGCGGAATACTGCGTGGTGCCCAGCAGCAGTTGATGCCCGCTCTCGGCCAACGCCGCATTCAATCCCTCAATCGTGGAAACGAACACGGATCCGGCGACTGTTGAGATCAGCGCCGCTATGAGGCGGCTAGAGCGCGAGGCGAGGCTTCCAGCTACGTTATCCGGCACGTAGCCGAGTGATTCTATGGCGTGTCGCACCCGCTCTCGGGTGGTTTCCGCCACCTTAGATGGCGATTTCAATACGCGCGACACTGTCATAGCGGAAACACCGGCGTGTTTGGCCACATCCGACAGGGTCGCCCAGCCCCCTTCGCTAAGGGATTCCTGGGTCGATTGACCAGCGTCCTGTTTCATTCTAGTCTTAATGTTAGCGCTCACATTCATTGCCAAGGCGAAATTGGGGAGTAAGCGAAATGCTATCCCAGGAGCAAGTTACCTTCTACCACGACAATGGCTATCTGCTGGTCGAGGATGCGGTGACACCCGAACAGCTACAGGCGTTGCGGCAAGTTACAAACGATCTTATAGAGCGCTCGCGCGAAGTGCGGGAGAGCAACGACGTCTACGATCTCGAGGAAGGTCACAGCGCTCAAGAGCCACGCCTGTCGCGCATAAAGCTCCCACATCGCCAGCATGAAGTCTACTGGAGTACCTTAATCGGCGAGCGGCTCAACGGAATTCTGCAGATGCTGCTGGGGCCAGATGTGCTGTTGCAAACGAGCAAGCTCAACACAAAGCCGCCAGGAGGCGGCGCCGCCGTGGAATGGCACCAAGACTGGGCATTCTACCCGCACAGCAATGATTCCATGCTGGCTTGCGGCCTGATGCTGAACGATGTGACCGAGGATAATGGCCCGCTGCTCGTTATTCCCGGCTCACATCGCGGGCCAGTGCTGAGCCATCACAACCAAGGCGTGTTCTGTGGCGCAGTCGATGCCGACGACCCCCTGTTCGATAAGAACAAGGCGGTGACCCTGACAGGCCGGGCGGGCAGTATGACGATCCACCATGTTCGCACGCTGCACGGGTCTGCGCCCAACCTGAGCGACCGCGCGCGGCAGGTCCTGTTCTACGAATGTCACGCTGCCGATGCTTGGCCGCTGCTGGGTGCCGGATCCTACATTCACCAACTAGGCCAGCAGGCTCTGTGGGATGATATGCACCAGCGAGTGGTTTGCGGTGCTCCCACTGTAGAACCGCGCGTGGAACAGGTTCCAGTGCGTATGCCCCTGCCGCCGGCTCCAGATGCCACCTCAATTTTCAAAACGCAGAGATCGGGCGGAGCGAAAAGCGCTTTTGCAGCCTGATACGGAGCAACCCGTCAACGGCGGACGCAAGATTCGCCTGACCGGCATTGCTGTAACCGAGTACGAACCGGGAGGAAAGACATGGTAAGGACTAATAAGCTGGCGGTGCTGGCCGCTGTCATGGGTGTTCTGTCGGCTGGCGCTGCCAGCGCACAGGAAACCCTAACCTTCGGTGGATCCGATGCAGTCGGATCGCTGATCGACAAGGCCAACCTGAAATTTACAGAACTGGTAAACGAGCGGGCCAAGGGTCAGCTCAAGGTTAACTTTATTCAGGGTGAGCAGCTGGGTAACGACATCGACGTCATTCAGCAGATGATGCAGGGCTCGGTCGATGTCTACGGCGATGTACTGGATTGGTACGGCAACTGGGTTCAGGACTTCAATATCTTGAACTGGGGGTTCACTTTCCGAGACAATGACCACATGCAGGCCTTTTTGGAGAGCGACTTGTATGGGGAGCTTACGGACGAACTGCGCCAGGAGCACGGTCTGCGTATTCTTGCAGCAGCGCCTACGCAGCCGCGGGTGCTCTTTGCGACGAAGCGGATAGAATCACCGGAGGATCTGCAAGATCTAAAAATGCGTGTCCCGGAGATCCGAGCCTACCTCCTGCTCTGGGAGACACTTGGCACGAGGCCAAGCCGTGTGGCTTGGTCTGAAATTTTTCTCGGGCTGAGTACCGGTACAATTGAGGGTGCAGAGGGACCGGTTTCTGCTGCCTATGCCCAGAAGATGCATGAACCCGCACCGTACGTGATTCGCACCGATCACTTGGTCGCCACGCATCACATCACGATGAGTGAAGAAAGCTTCCAGTCTCTGGCGCCGGAAATGCAGGAGATCGTTCAGGAAGCCGCCGAGGAAGCGGTGCGGTGGGTGCGCGCGCAGGCGGACGAGGAAACCGAAGAAATTGTCCAGCAAATGGCCGACGAAGGTGCGACCGTCGTCGAAGTTGATCGAGAGCCGTTTGCTGAGAGAGCGTTAAGTGGTGTTGAGGAGATGGAAGAAGCGGGTACGTGGAGCAAAGGGCTCTGGGAACGCGTACGCAATATGTAACCTCCTCGGAGCGGCGGGTCCCATGGACCCGCCCTCTCGGCCACTGCGGAGTTCCCTAATGCAGCGACTGCTGGCGGCGTGGCGTTCGCTTCTGAATCTGCTCGCCACCGTTGAGCGCTTGGTGTTGATTTTTCTCATCGCCAACATCGTTCTCAACATCACGGCACAGGTCATCTCCCGTTATGCCTTCGGCCGCCCGCTGGTCTGGGTAGAGGAGATTGCGATTTACTCATTTATCTGGGCAACATTTGTCGGCGCGGCGCTAGGGCTTAAGTACAGCCGTCATGTAAAGATTGAAACTTTTGTGAGCCATCTACCGTTGGGGGGCGCAGCGCTTTTGCGAGCGTTGGTGTTTGCGCTGATTCTCGGGTTCAGCGTTTGGATGCTGCCATTCGTTTGGACCAACGCAGTTCTAGAGATGAAGCGCGGTACTATATCTCTGCCGTTCGACGCTGCCATGGGATGGTTCTTCTCGGTGCCGCTGATGGTTGGGCTTAGCTCAATCGCCCTTACAGCGGCTTACCGCCTGCTGGACGAACTGAACCAACTGGCCGGTCGCGCTCCGCAACCGCCCATCACGGGCATGCCCGAGGAAGAGCAGGAGGACGAGGAAGCCGAGAAAGTGCTGGTCGGGGATCGGTCATGAGCATTGGTCTGATGTTTGCGCTGTTCGCCGCGCTTGTGCTGATTGAGCTGCCGATAGCCTTTGCTCTCGCGCTTTCGGCCGTTGGCTATCTCGCGATAGATGGCCAGCTACCACTAAACGTTGTTGTGCAGCGCATGACGTCTGGGCTGGACAGCTTCCCATTGCTTGCAATCCCCCTGTTCATCCTTGCCGGGAATATCATGAACCGTGCGGGATTGGCGGCGCGGATCTTCGCATTTGCTTTATCGGTTCTGGGCCATATTCGCGGCAGCCTCGCTCATGTGAATATTGGCGCCAGCTTGGTCTTCGCCGGCATGTCGGGCGTAGCGCAAGCCGACGCTGCAGGACTTGGCACGGTGGAAATTCGGGCGATGCGCCGCGCCGGGTTCGACCCAGCCTTCGCGGCAGCGGTAACTGCTTCCTCCTCGATCATTGGGCCAATCATCCCACCAAGTGTGATTATGGTGATTTATGCGGTGATCGCGCAAGTTTCGGTTGCGGATCTGTTTCTTGCGGGAATTCTGCCCGGTTTGCTCATGGGCGGCTTGCTGATGCTCATGATTTGGCTGATGGCGGTGACCGGAAGAATACACGCGCCGGTGCGGCCTCGCGCGTCACTGCACCAGATTGGCACAACCTTTGCCCGGGCGCTTCCGGCCTTGCTGGCGCCTGTTGTGCTGGTCGCAGGACTGTTGTCAGGCGCTGCTACACCCACGGAATTAGGAGCCATTACAGTCGTTTATGCCGCGATCATCGGGTTTCTGCAGGGCGGTCTCAACTTGCGTCGCCTTTATCGGGCGACCCTTGAGACTGGTATAACGGCCGGTGTCTTGGTGTTCATCATAGCGGCGGCAGTGCCTTTCGGTTGGGTGGTCTCGGTCAATAACCTGCCGGCACAGCTTGCCGGCACGTTGCTTTCGCTGACCGATAATCCCTATCTCATCCTGGCGTTGATGAATTTGATGCTGCTGGCTGCCGGCTTGGTGATGGAGACCACCGCGATCCTGCTCATTGCAGTTCCGGCCTTGCTCCCCCTCGCCCTTGCTTTGGATATGGATCTAGTCCACTTCGGTGTGATGGTGGTGTTGAATCTGCTGATCGGGGCGATTACGCCACCCTTCGGCGTTATCCTCTTCATCATGATGGATATCGCAAAGATTAGCTTCGCGCGGATGCTAAAGGCGATGCTGCCTTTCTATGTGCCGCTCGTACTGGCGCTGTTGGCCGTGACTTTCTGGTCAGACCTCGTTCTGTTCTTACCGGAACTGGTGGGGCGTTGACCGTCCCTTTGATAGGGGCGCGCCGCTTACCAGCGGCTTGTGCGGGCTGAAGGCCGGTCAGCGCGTGGGGACCGGGGTGTCGGTGCTGTAGTCGTAGAAGCCGCGCCCGGCCTTGCGGCCGACCCAGCCGGCCTCGACGTACTTCACCAGCAGCGGGCAGGGCCGGTACTTGCTGTCGGCAAGGCCCTCGTAGAGCACGTACATCACCGCCAGGCAGGTATCGAGGCCGATGAAATCGGCCAGCTCCAGCGGCCCCATGGGGTGGTTGGCCCCCAGCTTCATGGCCGTGTCGATGGCTTCCACCGAGCCCACGCCCTCATAGAGGGTGTAGACCGCCTCGTTGATCATCGGCAGCAGGATGCGATTGACGATGAAGGCGGGGAAGTCTTCGGCCGCGACCGGGGTTTTGGCCAGCGTGACGGTGAGCTGCCGGATGCGGCTGAAGGTTTCCTCGTTGGTCGCGATGCCGCGGATCAGCTCCACAAGCTGCATGACCGGCACGGGGTTCATGAAGTGCATGCCCATGAACCGCTCGGGCCGGTCCGTGCCCGAGGCGAGGCGCGTGACCGAAATGGAAGAGGTGTTGGTGCAGATCACCGCATCCGACTTCAGCTCTTGGCAGAGCTGCTGGAAGATGGCCCGCTTGATTTCCTCGTTCTCGGTGGCGGCCTCGATCACGAGGTCGCAGTTGTTGAGGAAATCCATGGAGACATCGGTCGAGATGCGTCCCAGCGCGGCCTTGCGGTCCGCATCGCTGAGGCGCTCCTTGCGGACCTGACGGTCGAGGTTTTGGGTGACTGCCTCGACGCCGCGCTTGAGCGGCTCTTCGCCGATGTCCTGCAGCCGGACGTCGTAGCCGGCCAGCGCACAGACCTGGGCGATGCCGCTGCCCATCTGGCCGGCGCCGATCACCCCGATGGTCGTAAAGTCCTGCAGCGTCGAGACCTGCTCGGCCATGAAACACACTCCGCGTTGGGCCTGTCAGGCGAGGGGCGGGGCCCGTCGCCTACAGAGCCTTGTCCAGTTCCTGCTCCAGTTCCGGGACCGCCTGGAAGAGGTCGGCCACCAGGCCGTAGTCGGCGACCTGGAAGATGGGCGCTTCCTCGTCCTTGTTGATGGCGACGATCACCTTGCTGTCCTTCATGCCGGCGAGATGCTGGATCGCACCGGAAATGCCGACGGCAATATAGAGCTCGGGCGCCACCACCTTGCCGGTCTGCCCCACCTGGTAGTCGTTCGGCACGTAGCCGGCATCGACCGCCGCACGGCTGGCACCGACCGCAGCGCCCAGCTTATCGGCAATCTTTTCCAGCATGGCGAAGTTCTCGCCGTTCTGCATGCCGCGGCCGCCGGAGATCACCACCCGGGCGCTGGTCAGTTCCGGGCGCTCGGACTGGGTGAGTTCGGAGCCGATGTAGCTGGATTTGCCGCTGTCCCCGGTGCCTTCCACGGCCTCAATGGCGGCGGAGCCGCCTTCCGCTGCCGCCGCGTCGAAAGCGGTGGCGCGCACGGTGATCAGCTTGCGGGCGTCGCCCATCTTCACCGTGGCCAGCGCGTTGCCGGCATAGATCGGGCGCACGAAGGTATCAGCGCTTTCCACCGCGACAGCGTCGGTGAGGGGCTGCAGATCGAGCAGCGCGCCGACCCGCGGCATCACGTTCTTGGAAAAGGTGCCCGACGGCGCGACCAGGTGATCGTAGCTCTCGGCCAGCTTGACCAGGAGTGGGGCGACATTCTCCGCCAGCAGGTGCGCATAGGCGGCGTCGTCGGCCTTCAGGACCTTGGTGACGCCCTCGACCTTGGCAGCGGCCTCGGCGGCGGCGTCGACGCCCTCACCGGCAACCAGCATATGCAGTTCGCCGCCGCTGTGGCCGGCGATTTCCTTGGCGGCGGTGACGGCGTTCAGCGTCGCAGGCTTGAGTGCGCCGCCGTCGTGCTCGGCAATGACCAGAATGCTCATCGTCAGATGACCTTCGCTTCGTTCTTCAGCTTTTCCACGAGCTCGGCAACCGAGCCCACCTTGGCGCCGCCCTGGCGCGCCGGCGGCTCGCTCACCTTGACCACGCTCAGCCGCGGGCTGGGATCGACGCCCAGGTCCTCGGCGCTCATGGTGTCTATCGGCTTCTTCTTAGCCTTCATGATATTGGGCAGCGAAGCGTAGCGCGGCTCGTTCAGGCGCAGGTCGGCGGTCACCACGGCCGGTAGCGCGACCTCAATGGTCTCCAGCCCGCCGTCGATTTCGCGCGTGACCGTCAGCTTGCCGTCGCTCTTTTCGATCTTCGAGGCAAAAGTGGCCTGCGACCAGTCGAGCAGCGCCGAGAGCATCTGGCCGGTCTGGTTGAAGTCATTGTCCACCGCCTGCTTGCCCATGAGGACCAGTTCCGGCTGTTCCTTCTCGACCACGCCCTTGAGCAGCTTGGCGATGGCGAGCGGCTGCAGCTCCGCATCGCTCTGCACCAAAATGCCGCGATCGGCGCCCATGGCGAGCGCGGTGCGGATCGTTTCCTGGCTGCTCTGCTGGCCGCAGCAAACCACCACCACCTCGCTGGCGATGCCGGCCTCCTTCATGCGCACCGCTTCCTCGACGGCGATCTCGCAGAACGGGTTCATCGACATCTTGACGTTCTGCGTCTCAACGCCGGAGCCGTCGGATTTCACGCGCACCTTCACATAGGCGTCGATCACGCGTTTGATGGCGACCAGTACCTTCATGGGCTGCCTGCTACCTTCTTGATGAGTTTCGCCGGAACAGAAACACGCACGCTCGAGGGTAATCCCCGCTACTCCAGGACCCCGTCACTCCGGGTTGCAGTGATGCCGGGGCCGACACCCGGGAACCGGCCGCCGTTCCGGCAAGCGAGCGCGCGCACGATAAGTAGACCTCCGGAGCCTGTCAATTGCGACTCCCCGCGGCTGAAGGGCGTGTCTCTCCGGCATCTCAGCCGCGATTCTGCCCCGGTACCCAGAGCACGTCGGCCTTGCCGTTGTCGTTCAGCGCCCGGGCCAGCACGAAGAGCAGATCGGACAGGCGGTTGGCGTAGCGAATAGCGTCAGCGTTGACGCTTTCCGTCTCGGCCAGCGCGGTCATCTCGCGCTCCGCGCGCCGCGCCACGGTGCGGCCGAAATGCAGCCAGGCCGAGGCGGCCGTGCCGCCGGGCAGGATGAAGGACTTCAGGGGCTCCAGCGCGCCGTTGTAGTGGTCGATCGCCTGCTCCAGGGCGTCGACCTGCGCGGCGACGATGCGCAGTGGCGGATACTTGGGGGCTTCGCTCTCGGGGGTCGCCAGGTCCGCGCCCAGATCGAAAAGGTCGTTCTGGATGCGGCTCAATAGCGCGTCCACCTCGCCCTCGGTGTGCTGGCGCGCCAGTCCGATGACGGCGTTGGTTTCGTCCACCGTGCCATAGGCGGCGACGCGCAGGTCATGCTTGACCACGCGGCGGCCGTCGCTGAGCGATGTCTTACCCTTGTCTCCGCCACGGGTGTAGATGCGCGTGAGTTGAACCATCGCGTTTCCTGCTCGCCTGTGATTACTTGCCGGCAGACAGCATCGCGATGGCGAAGAGCAGCAGCGCTGCGCCCTGCGCCAGGATGCGGTAGCGCATCAGCTTGTTGCCGTACTTCTTGTTGAACTCTCCGCCCCGGGCCATGGAAAACAGGCCAGCGAAGAGGACTCCCAGGGTGATCAGCATCGCGATCACCATGAGGACTACCATGAACGCGCTCATGACACCCAACTTAGGCCTTGCACAGGCCGGGTTCCAGCCCCGATCCGCATGTCAGCCATCACTGCCAGGCATCACTGCAGGCCGACCAGCGACTGTGCCGCCGGCGAGAAGAGCAGGGTCATGTAGCCGGCGTAGAGCAGAAGGAAGCACACCGCCTCCCGCCGCACGATCTTCCAGCCGGTCATGGAGACCACCACGAGCAGCGCCATGGCGCCTAGCATCACCCAGAAATCCAGCCTGAGTATCTCGTCCGGCACCGGGATCGGCTTGATGGTGGAGGTTACGCCCAGGATGAAGAGCAGGTTGAAGATATTGGAGCCGACGATGTTGCCGAAGGCCACGTCGGCGTGGCGCCGCAGGGCCGCGGTGACCGAGGCGGCCAGTTCCGGCAGCGAGGTGCCGACCGCGACGATGGAAACGCCGATCACCGTCTCCGAAATGCCGAGCAGCGTCGCCAGTTCGATGGCAGAGTCCACCAGCAGGCGGGCGCCGAAGACGACGCCGGCCAGCCCGATGGCCATGACGAGCAGCGCCTTCCACAGCGGCCCCTCCACAGCCTCGATCTCTTCGGCTTCCGCAACGTGTTGCGCGGCTTCCCGCGTGCTCCGGCGCTCGGAGACGTAGCAATAGACGAGGTAAACGATGAGCGCGGCGAGGAAGAGCAGGCCGGCCCAGCGGGCCATGAAACCGGTGAGCACCACGGCGCCCATGAGAAAGGCCGAAGCCATCATCACCGAAGCGTCGCGCGGGAAGGGTCCGCGCATGACGCGGATCGGCGCGATCAGGGCGGTTGCGCCGATGATCAGTAGCACGTTGGCGATGTTGGAGCCGACCACGTTGCCTATGGCGATGCCGGGTGCGTCGGCGAGCGCGGCCTTAACGGACGCCACCAGCTCCGGCGTCGAGGTGCCGAAACCCACCAGCGTGATACCGATCAGCAGAGGGGAAACGCCGAGTCGCCGTGCCGCCCCCACAGCGCCGCGCACCAGAAACTCACCGCCGGCGCAGAGCAGCACCAGACCGACGGCTAGCAGGAAGTATACCAGCAATGAACTGTCCCTAGTCTGTCGTACGCCCGCCCCCGGGGCACGCTGCTCAATCTCGGCGCAGCCGGCGCCATTTCAAGAACTCTTTGCGCAAGCGACCTCCATCGGCGCCGGGCAAAGCTTGGCCTGGACTGTCCGAAACGCTAGGACTGTCGGGAACCCGCAAGGGCAGAATGACACTTAACACGGGAGGAAAAGGCAATGCGCATCGGTTTCATCGGAACGGGCATCATGGGCCGCCCCATGGCGGGGCATCTGCAGGCGGCAGGGCACGAGCTTTTCCTCCTGCAGCACCGCTCGCCGCTTCCCGAGGAGTTGGTGAGCGGCGGGGCCACCGCCTGCAGCAGCGCGAAGGAGGTTGCCGAGAAGTCCGAGGTCGTCATCCTCATGCTGCCGGACACCCCGGACGTCGAAGCGGTGCTGTTCGCTGACGAGGGTGTCGCGGCCGGATTGCAGGCCGGCTCGGTGCTGCTCGACATGAGTTCCATCTCGCCCACCGCGACCCAGGCTTTCGCGAAACGCATTCTCGAGCAGGGCGGCGAGTATGTCGACGCGCCGGTCTCCGGCGGCGAGGTCGGCGCCAAGAATGCGGCCCTGACCATCATGTGCGGCGGCGCGCGCAAGACCTTCGATCGGGTGCTGCCCCTGCTGGAAGCCATGGGCAAGAACATCACCCTGGTGGGTGAGGAGAATGGTGCCGGACAGACCTGCAAGGTCGCCAACCAGATCGTCGTTGCGCTCACCATCGAGGCGGTGGGCGAGGCGCTGGTCTTCGCCTCCAAGGCCGGGGCCGATCCCGCCAAGGTGCGCGAGGCGCTCATGGGCGGCTTTGCCGGGTCCAAGATCCTGGAAATCCACGGCGAGCGTATGATCAAGCGCACCTTCGACCCGGGTTTCCGCATCGGCCTGCACCAGAAGGACCTCAATCTGGCGCTGCAGTCGGCGCGCGAGCTCGGCGTGGCACTGCCCAACACCGGCACCGCCCAGGCCCTGTTCAGCGCCTGCGTGGCCCAGGGCGGCTTTGACTGGGATCATTCCGCTATGGTCAAGGCCCTGGAACTGATGGCGCAGCACCCCGTGAAGGAATAGCGGGCACGGAGCTGCGCCTGCCTTTTCCGTCACGCAGACAAGCAGCGGGACAGGAGAGGTCGCGATGTACGAGCTCTACTATTGGCCGGATATCCAGGGGCGGGGCGAATTCGTTCGCCTCGCCCTGGAGGCGGCGGACCTGCCCTACCGGGATGTTGCGCGGGAGCCTGGTGGCACGGCGCGGCTCCTGGCTCTGATGCGAGAGAGCGAGCGGGGGACCTTGCCCTTTGCGCCGCCCTTCCTGAAGCAGGGCGACCTGGTGATCGCCCAGACGGCGACAATCCTCTGCTATCTGGGCCAGCATCACGGCCTGGCGCCGAGTGACGAGGCCGGCGTCCTTCGCGCGCAGCAACTGCAGCTAACCCTGGCCGACTTCCTGCAGGAAATCCACGATACCCATCATCCCATAGGCAGTGGGCTCTACTATGAAGAGCAGCAGGCAGAGGCGCGTCGGCGCACTGCCGATTTTCTCGCCGAGCGGGCGCCACGCTACCTGGGCTACTTCGAACGCGTGCTCGAGCGCGCCGGCGAAGCGGGTTTTCTCTGCGGTTCGCAGTGGGGCTATGCTGACCTTTCGTTGTTCCAGGTCATGGCCGGCCTTCGCTATGCCTTTCCGCAGGCAATGCGCCACTTGGAGCCCGGTTTTCCGCGGGTTGTAGCGCTGCATACGCACATCGCCACACTGCCGCGGCTGCGGCGCTATCTCGAGTCGGAGCGGCGCATCCCGTTCAACGAATCAGGGATTTTCCGACACTATCCCGAGCTGGATCGACCCGAGAGCCTGACGGCGGGATGAAAAGCAAGGGTTGTCGTGGCTCTTCCTCGTGCGGCCGCCGATGAGCCGCCAGAGCACGCATTTTACCCTAGCCCCGGTCATCGAATTTATGCCATATGGGTAACAACAGTTTCGCTGTGCACTTTCCGACGGTTGTGGGACAGAGCACAACGGAAGTCCTGCGGCCTGCTCTCGTGCGGCGCAGGTCGCAAAAAGAGAAACGCACGGAAACGCAACAGGAGGCACGGCATGTCTGATGCTACGTCCAGCAAATTGTCTCGTCGCAAACTGCTCAAGGGGGGCGCGATCACCGCGGGTGTCGGCGCCGCATCCTTGGCGATGCCCCAGGTATCTCGCGCGGAAACCATGACCCTGCGTATGCAGTCGTCCTGGTCTTCGAGCGACGTATTCCACGAAATGGCTGCCGACTATGTGTCGCGGGTGGAAGCCATGGCCGGTGGACGCCTGCAGATCGACCTCACCCCGGCCGGCGCCATTGTCGGCGCCTTCCAGGTGCAGGACGCCTGCAGTGATGGCGTCATCGACATTGCCCACACCGTGGCTGCCTACTGGTATGGCAAGAACAAGGCCGCCTCGCTCTTCGGCACCGGCCCCGTTTTCGGCGGCGACCCGATCCAGATGCTGGCCTGGGTCCACCACGGTGGTGGTCAGGACCTCTATGACGAACTGGTCCAGGACATCCTGGGTCTGAACGTCGTCGGCCGCTTTGGCATGCCGATGCCGGCGCAGCCGCTGGGTTGGTTCAAGGAGCCGATCGAGTCTGCCGATCAGCTGGATGGCTTGAAGTACCGCACCGTCGGCCTGGCCGCCGATCTCTTCCAGGCCATGGGCTCCGCCGTCACCCAGTTGCCGGGCGGCGAAATCGTCCCGGCCATGGAGCGCGGCGTGCTCGATGCCTTCGAGTTCAACAACCCGACTTCTGACCGTCGATTCGGCGCTCAGGACGTGGCCAAGAACTACATGATGGGCTCCTACCATCAGGCCAACGAGACCTTCGAGTTCATCTTCAACCGCGACATGTTCGAGGAGCTTCCCGACGAGCTGCGGGCCATCCTGGAGTATGGCGTCGAGGCGTCCTCCACGGCGAACCTCTCCAAGGCGATGAACCTCTACTCGGCCGACCTGCAGGGTCTGATCGAGGAAGATGGCGTCAACGTCCAGCGTACGCCGCAGGCCATCATGGAAGCCCAGTTGGCTGCCTGGGATGAGCTGCTCGATGATCTCACCGGCGAGGATGAGTTCTTCGCGAAGGTGGTCGAGAGCCAGCGCGAGTGGTGTGAGCGGGTGGTCTACTACAGCCTGATGAACGGGCCGGACTACAAACTGGCCTATCAGCACTACTATCCCGGCAAGATCGACTTCTAAGACCGGGCCTGGAACGGGGGGGCGGCGCCTTGGGCTCCGCCCCCTTTTTCTGACACCGACACGAGGAGCCGGCGGGTGACGGGTTTCATCCTTCTCATCGACAAGATCTCGATGTGGTTCGGCAAGGCTTTTGCCTGGCTGATCATGCTGATGACCCTGGGGGTCAGCTACGAGGTTTTCGTGCGCTATGTGCTGGGGCGTCCGACGCCCTGGGCCTTCGACGTCACCTACATGATGTACGGCACGCTCTTCATGATGGCGGGAGCCTATGCCCTCTCGCGCAACGCACACGTCCGCGCGGACTTCCTCTACCGGCTCTGGCCGGTCAAAGTGCAGGCGACGGTCGAGTTGATTCTCTATTTCCTCTTCTTCTTCCCCGGCGTCCTGGCGCTGATCTTCGCCGGCTGGAAGTACGCCGGAAACTCCTGGCGCTACATGGAGGTCAGTCAGTTCAGCCCGGCCAACATTCCGATCTTCCAGTTCAAGACCGTGATCGTGGCCGCCGGGGTGCTCCTGCTCCTTCAGGGTGTTGCCCAGGTCTGTCGCTGCATCGTGGCCATGCGGACCCGTGAATGGCCACAGGCGCTGGAAGACGTGGAAGAGATGGAAGCTGTTCTCCTGGCCAACAGGGACGCGGCTGCCGAGCAGGCAGCCGAAATGGAAAGCGTACAGGCGGGTGCCGGAGCGGCGCATCCGGAAAGGCAGGGGCAATGACCGATCCCCAGGTTGCGGTGTTCATGTTGGGGTTGTTCATCTTCCTCATCATGCTGGGTTTCCCGATTGCCTTCACCCTCATGGGGATGGCGGTTGGTTTTGGCTATTATGCGTACTTCGACGGGACCCGGATGTGGCGTGCCTACGACCGAGCTGTCGAGGAGGGGGCAGGCTTCTTCAACCAGGTTGACGCCTATATCGGCGCCTTCCTGAACAATCGAATATTCGATCTCTTCGTCAATCAGACCTATTCGGTGATGGCGAACGACGTGCTGACGGCCGTGCCGCTGTTCCTCTTCATGGGGTACATCGTCGAGCGCGCCAACATCGTCGCGCGTCTCTTCTCCACCTTGAACATCGCCGCGCGCAACCTGCCGGGTTCCATGGCGGTGGCAGCCCTGATCACCTGTGCGCTCTTCGCCACGGCAACGGGCATCGTCGGCGCCGTGGTCACGCTCATGGGCCTGCTGGCTTTCCCGGCCATGCTGAAGGCGCGCTATAACACCAGCTTCGCGGCGGGCGTGATCTGCGCCGGCGGCTGTCTTGGCATCCTCATTCCGCCCTCGATCATGCTGATCGTCTACGCGGCGACATCGGGCGTTTCCATCGTGCGCCTCTACGCCGGGGCGCTCTTCCCGGGCTTCCTGCTGGCCAGCCTCTATGTGATGTACGTGCTGATCCGGGCCTGGATGCAGCCGCAACTCGCGCCCAAGCCCAGCAAGGAAGAGGTGGGCGAGGTGAGCACCGGTCGACTCATCGTCATGCTGCTTACCTCCTTCTTCCCGCTCGCAGTGCTGATCCTTGCGGTGCTGGGTGCCATCCTCTTCGGCCTGGCAACGCCGTCGGAGGCTGCGGCCATCGGTGCGCTGGGCGGGTTGACCCTGGCTGCCGCCTATCGCGCGCTCACCTGGGACAGGCTGCGGGAATCGGTCTATCTGACGGTGAAGACCTCGGCCATGGTCTGCTGGCTCTTCGTGGGCTCCTGGACCTTCGCCTCGGTCTTCTCCTATCTCGGCGGCGAGCATGTGATCAGCGATTTCGTGGTCGGCCTGCAGCTCTCGGCCATCACCTTCCTGATCCTGGCGCAGATCATCATCTTCCTGCTCGGCTGGCCGCTGGAGTGGAGCGAGATCATCATCATCTTCGTTCCCATCTTCCTGCCGCTGCTGGCGCACTTCGATATCGATCCGCTGTTCTTCGGAATCCTGATTGCGCTGAATCTGCAGACCTCGTTTCTGACACCACCCATGGCCATGGCTGCCTATTACCTGAAAGGAATATCGCCACCTCACGTGCAGCTGGTGGACATCTTCAAGGGCATCGCGCCCTACCTGGTGATGATCGTCTTCTGCATGTTCATCCTCTATGTCTTCCCGCAGATCGCTTTCTGGCTGCCGCAACAGATCTACGGGCGATAGGAGACAGGGCATGGCAAAGAAGAAGAATCCTCACGCCGGAGTGGTTGGGCTCTCCGCCCTGGACCTGGCCGAGGCAATCGCCAAGGGCAGTGTCCGGGCGGTGGAGGCCACCGAGGCGTTCCTCGCCCACATCGGGGAACAGGAGCCCCGGATCCAGGCCTGGGCGCACCTCGACCCCGATTTTGCCCTCGCACAGGCGAAGGCGCTGGACCGGCACCGTGAGAAGGGGCACCCGCTGGGGCCGCTGCACGGTGTGCCGGTGGGGATCAAGGACATCGTCGATGTCGCGGGCCTGCCCTGTGAGAATGGGACCCCCCTGGATGCGGGTCGCCGGCCACGCAAGGATGCGGCCATCGTCACCCGTCTCCGCGAAGCCGGGGCGGTGATTCTCGGTAAGACCGTCACGACGGAACTGGCGGTCTTCCACCCGGGCAAAACCCGCAATCCCCACGACACCAGCCGCACGCCCGGAGGATCCTCCTCGGGCTCGGCGGCGGCGGTGGCGGCGGGAATGGCGCCCCTGTCGGTGGGGAGCCAGACCAACGGTTCGGTCATCCGGCCGGCTGCCTACTGTGGTGTGGTCGGCTTCAAGCCGAGCCAGGGCGTGGTCTCGCGCCGTGGCGTGATCACCCAGTCGCCGACGCTGGACACGCTCGGCGGCTTTGCCCGCACGGTCGAGGATGTGGCGCTGCTGCACGACGCCATGGCCGGCTACGACGAGGAGGACCGGGCCATGCGCCTGGTCGCGCGGCCTCAGCTGCTGGAAACGGCGCGCAGCAAGCCGCCGGTGCAGCCGGATTTCGCGTTCGTGCGCTCGCCCTTCTGGGAAGATACCGAGCCCGATCTGCGCCAGGGCTATGAGGAACTGGTGGCGGAACTGGGCCCGCGGGTCGAGCAGGTGGAACTGCCCGAGGTCTTCGGCAAGGCCATCGATCTGCACAGCACCATCCACCTGGCGGACATCGCCAAGAACTATGGCCGCTACTACGACAAGGACCGCGAGCAGCTCAGTCCGCGTCTGCGGGAGATGGTCGAGGAGGGTCGCAAGATCCTGGCCATGGACTATGTCAGCGCGCACGACTGGATCGAGGTCTACAACGCCGCGCTCGACCAGTTGCTCGATCAGTACGACGCCTTGATCACCCCGGCCACGACCGGGCAGGCGCCTGGCATCGAGTCCACGGGCAAGCCGACCTTCTGCACGCTCTGGACCTTCTGCGGCGTGCCGGCGGTGAGCCTGCCGCTGCTGGTGGGCGCCGAGGGCCTGCCCATCGGGGTGCAACTGATCGGCAAGCGCGGGCGCGACGGCCGCTTGCTGCGCACGGCGCGCTGGCTCGTGGAGCGCCTGCGCGACGAGAGCGACAACCAGGAACAGGGGCGCGGCTAGCCCGCATCCGCTGTGATACTTGAGGAGAGGAACGTCATGTTCTCCGACCGCCTGATCGCCATCTGCGCCCTGGTGCTCTTGCTCGCCTTCCTGTCCGTGCTGGTCATCTGGGTGCCGCGCGTGGACATGGCCGTGGTGATCGGCCTCGTCGTGCTTCTGGTGCTCTATGACTTCTTCCGCGACCTCGGTCCGGGGCGCGGCAAGCAGCAAGGCGACAAGGTGTAAAGTCGAGTTTTCTAGAGATGTGAAACGGCTCTAACACTTTAATTTAGACCGGATTCACGCATTGGATCTGAACCCGGCGTGGTTCAGATTAAATGCGATCCGGTCTATCGCCCGCGCCGCTTCGGCGCTGTCAGCGCAATGCCCAGAAGAATCTGACCACAGAGCGCGGTATCGCGGCTGCCGGTGCGCTTGCAGGCGGCCTCCGCGTCGAGCAGGCGGGCACTCGCCGCGGCCAGTCGGGTCGGTGGCCAGCCTCTGGCCTGTGCCTCGAAGCGCTCGGCCACCTTCCAGAAGGGACGCGGTTGCAATTTGGCCATGGCGGATTTTGCCGCCGTGCCCTCGGCCACCTGTGCGGCCACGAAGTGCAGCCTCTGGAAGTGGCGCATGACATGGCGCAGGATCTGCACCGCATTGGTCCCTTGCTGAAAGCTGCGCCTCAGGGCCCGGTCGAGCGCCGCGGCATCGCCGTCGCATACCGCGAGCGCGATGTCGTCGAGGTCGAGAGCGGCGCCATCTCCGATGCAGGCCACAACATCCTCCACCTCAATGCGGCGGCTTGCCGTGCCATCGGGGGCCTCACCCTGGGACCCGCCCTTGTAGAGGATCAGTTTTTCGATTTCGCGACGGCTGAGCTGTCGGTCACCCCCGAGCTGACGGGCAAGCAGAGCCAGCGCGTCGCGGTTTGCCTCGAGTCCGGCTTCGCGCAGCAGCGTGGTGGCGAGGCGCGTGATGCCGCCCCCCTCGTCGCGGTAGCAGGCCACCACGCCTGCGCGGTCGTCGGCGCGGACGAAGGCCTGGACCAGGGCGGCCCGTTTCGGCAGATCCCCGGCCTCCACCAACAGCAGCGCCTCGCCGGGCGGGTCCTTCAGGAAGCTCTTCAGCAGCTCCGCCAGCTCGTTGCCGGCGCCGCGCAGGCGCACCACGCGTCGTCCGCCGGTCAGCGAGAGCGCCGCTGCCTCGTCGGCCAGCAAGGCCGGGTCGTCGCGCAGCTGCGCCGGCGTCAGCTCCGCCATGCGAAAGGGATCGGCCGTCTCGCCCAGGACGGCGCGCGATGCGTTGCCACTCAGCTCCGCAATCAGACCGGCATCGGGGCCGTAGAACAGGAGCGCGCGCAGCCGCTCCACCAGGCGCGGCAGCTGGGAGGGAAGCTGGTCGGCGCGGATCTCCACGATCCGGTTCCCGTCAGCTGCTGGTTTCGGCGAGGAAGAGCGCGAGACGTCGGCGGATTTCCTGCGCCAGCTCGCGGACCGCGCGCTCCTGGGCGCTTTGTGCCGAGGCGTGGTTGGCGTAGCCGCTTTCCACGAGGTTGAAGCCGACGATCGACTGCGCCCGTCCGCTGGTCAGCGCCTCGCCGGTTTCGCGCAGGAAAAGACGGTAATTGGCCCGCATGGTCAAAGTACCGCGGGTCGCCGTCTCCGTGCGTCTCAGGCCGGACCTGCGGGTGTTCTCCGACATCTCCACCCGAAGATCATAGAGCGAGTCGACCGGTTGGCCGCGCGGATTGAGCAGATCGCGCAGTTCGTTGTGCAGCATCTGGCCGCGACGGGCCGAAATCGGCTGTATGGCGATCGTGGCCAGACCTGGAGCCCCGTCCTCGGCGGCGCCGGGCCGGCTGCCGGCCGTTCCATAGAGCGGCCGCACCACGCAGCCACCCAGGCCAGCGGCAAGCGGCAGGGCGCCGAGGGCGCCCAGCAGATGGCGTCTAGACCACCACATTGACGATCCGGTTCGGCACGACGATCACCTTGCGTGGGCTGCGGCCCTCCAGGTGCTTGGCCACTGCGGGGTCGGCCAGGGCGGCGGCTTCCAGGCTGTCGCGTTCGGCATCGCGCGGCTGCTCCAGCTTGGCGCGCAGCTTGCCGTTTATCTGCACAGCGATCACGACCACCTCGTCGCGGGCCAACGCCGGGTCGGCTTCCGGCCAGGGCGCACGTGCCAGGAGGTCCTCTCCGCCCAGCCGCGCCCAGAGTTCCTCGGCCAGGTGCGGCATCATCGGCGCCACCAGCCGGGCCAGCGTCTCGCAGGCTTCGCGCAGCACCCAGAGGCCGGCCTCGTCGCGGCCCTTGAAGGCGGAGATGGCGTTTGTCAGCTCGTAGATGCGCGCCACGGCCTTGTTGAAGTGGAAGGCCTCGATGTCGGCGCTGATGTCGTGGATGGTCTTGTGGATCTGACGGCGCAGCTCCAAGGCCGGGCCGTGGATGTCGGCCGGCGCCGGCGTGCCGAAGGGCGGCAGCAGGGGCAGCGACTCGGCGACCAGGCGCCAGAGCCGCTGGGTGAAGCGCCAGGCGCCCTCGATCCCGGCGTCGGTCCACTCCATCTCACGCTCCGGCGGGCTGTCCGAGAGCATGAACCAGCGCGCGGTGTCGGCGCCGTAGGTGCCGATGATGCGCTCGGGGTCCACGGTGTTGCGCTTGGACTTGCTCATCTTCTCGACGCGCCCGCGGGTGACCGCCTGCCCCTCGGGGCCGCGCAGTTGGCCGTCGTCTCCGGCCACCACCTCATCCGGCGAGAACCAGCGCCCCTCGGCGTCGCGATAGGTTTCGTGACCGATCATGCCCTGGGTGAAGAGGCCGGCAAAGGGCTCCTCCAGGCCGAGATGACCCGTCTGCTTCAACGCACGCGTGAAGAAGCGCGAATAGAGCAGGTGCAGGATGGCATGCTCGATACCCCCGATATACTGGTCGACGGGAAGCCAGTGGTCGACGGCCGCCGGATTGAGCGGCCGGTTCTCGTCGCGCGGGCTGCAGAAGCGCGCGAAGTACCAGGAGGAGTCGACAAAGGTGTCCATCGTGTCGGTGTCGCGTTCCGCCGAGCCGCCGCACTTGGGGCAGGGGGCCTGCTTCCAGGTCGGATGGTGGGCCAGGGGGTTACCCGGCTTGTCGAAGCTCACATCCTCGGGCAGGCGCAGAGGCAGATGCTCACGCGGCACCGGAACCGCACCGCAGCTCTGGCAGTGGATCACGGGGATCGGACAGCCCCAGTAACGCTGGCGCGAGACACCCCAGTCGCGCAGCCGGAACTGCACCCGGCCCTCGCCCTTGCCGAGCGCTTCCAGGCGCTCGATGACCTTGCGCTTGGCCTCTTCCACCGGCAGGCCGTCGAGGAAGTGGGAATTGAAGATCGTGCCTTCGCCCACATAGGCCTCGTCGCCGACGTCGAAACTGGCGGCATCGGCCTCCGGCGGCAGCACCACGGGCGTGACCGGCAGGCCGTACTTGCGCGCGAAATCCAGGTCGCGCTGGTCATGGGCCGGGCAGGCAAAGATCGCGCCGGTGCCGTAGTCCATCAGCACGAAATTGGCGACGTAGACCGGCAGCTCCCAGTCCGGGTCCAGCGGGTGGCGCACCTTGAGGCCCGTGTCGTAGCCCCGCTTCTCGGCGGTCTCGATCGCCTCTTCGCTGGTGCCCAGGCGGTCGCACTCGGCGACGAAGGCGGCCAGTTCCGGGTTCTTCTCCGCCAGTTCGGCGGTCAGGGGGTGATGCGGCGAGAGCGCGCAGAAGGAGGCGCCGTAGAGCGTGTCGGGGCGGGTGGTGAAAACCTCGATGGCCTCGTCACGACCGACGATCTCGAAGTGCGCCTTGGCACCCTCGGAGCGGCCGATCCAGTTGCGCTGCATCAGACGCACCTTCTCCGGCCAGCGCTCGAGCGAATCGAGCGCGCTCAGCAGCTCTTCGGAAAAAGCGGTGATGCGGAAGAACCACTGCGACAGGCGGCGGCGTTCGATCAGCGCGCCCGAACGCCAGCCGCGGCCATCGATGACCTGCTCATTGGCCAGAACCGTGTGGTCCACCGGATCCCAGTTGACCCAGGATTCCTTGCGATAGACCAGCCCGGAGTCGAGGAAATCCAGGAAGATCGCCTGCTGGTGGGCGTAGTACTCCGGATCGCAGGTGGCAAACTCCCGCGCCCAGTCGATGGACAGCCCCATCTTCTTGAGCTGTCCGCGCATGGTCGCGATGTTGTCGTAGGTCCACTGCGCCGGATGGATGCGGCGCTCGGCCGCGGCATTCTCGGCCGGCAGGCCGAAGGCGTCCCATCCCATGGGGTGCATGACATTGAAACCGCGGGCGCGCTTGTAGCGGGCGATCACGTCGCCGATGGAATAGTTGCGCACATGGCCCATGTGGATGCGCCCGGAGGGGTAGGGAAACATCTCCAGGACATAGTACTTGGGCCGGGTGTCCTCCGCGCCGGGCGCGTCGGCCACGTGGAAGCAGTCGGCCTCGTCCCAGGCCCGCTGCCACTTGGCTTCGGTTTCTTTCGGGTTGTAACGGCTCATGCTCTTGCTTCCAGCCCGCCCGGCCGTTGCGGGCAGGCCGGGAGTATCGATCCGTAAAGGGCTCAGTTGAGGCCGGCGATGCGCAACTCGCGAGCCCGGGTCAGGATGGCGTCCTCGATCTCGCGGCCGCTGTTGTCGGCGCTGGCTGCGTCGGCCCAGCCGCTTTCGTCGCGCACCTGGCGGAAGACCGTGGCACGCACACCGTCGGCGCGCAGATCGCTGCCGAGAATCAGCACGTTGACCTTGAAGCGCTCGTCCGGCGTGTCCGGGGGCGTATACCAGTCGGTGATGATCACACCGCCGAAGGGATCGGCCGAGGCCAGCGGCAGGAAGTTCAGGGTGTCCAGCGAGGCCCGCCAGAGGAAGGCGTTGACGCCAATTCCGCTGCCACCCGCATCCGGTCGCTCGGTTCGCGAGCCCAGCAGGAGCAGGCCATCCTCGCCGAAGACGCTCGGCTCGCCCTCGTAGGTCGGGCGACCAAAGCGGTCCATCTGGTCCGGATAGTCGTAGCGAACATTATCGTTGGAGGAGGTACCGCAGGCCGTCAATCCGAGCAGAAGGCAAAGGCTCGCCGTGCGTTTCCACATAGTACACCATTTCCGCGCCAAACATTGATCGGCGGCGATTGCCTGCCGAACGAGCGGCACTATGCCAGCATCGGCCGGGACTTCAAACAGCAAAGGCGCCCTGAAGTCATTGCCGGTGCTCAGAGGCTCGGCCGAATCCGTTGTTCGTCGCTGTCACGCATGTCCGGGTTGTAGGGCGGGAAAAGCGTGAGACTGATCTGCGACAGCAGTTCGCGATAGGCAGGGTCGTTGGCGCCGGACAGCGTCGGCACCGTGGCGCGGGTGCTGCTGAGCGGTCCGCCATTGCAGAAGGCCGCGATCAGTCGCCCCTCGTCGCTCTCGGGGTTCGGGGCAGAGCGGGTGGTCAACTCGCCGGTATATTGGGCCGAGCAGACCTGCCGCGGGCTGGTGCTGAGCGGCGGGTCGAATGCCAGGACAACGCCCCAGGAGCTGTCCCCATCGCGGCGCGGGCGGAAGTCGACCTGCGGGGCCCAGCCGGGAACCCGCATGCGCTCGGCAGTGGCGGCGGTCGCTGCCGCGTCGCCGGTGCCGAAGGGATCGCCCAGCACGGTCAAGGGAACGCCCTCGTCCCGGCCGGCGTGAATCAGGTCGCTGACCTGGTACCCTGGGGTGTAGTCACCGCGATTGACGGCCGCGGTGCCGGCGCAGGCGGAAAGCGCCAGCCCGCCGGCGAGCAGCAGCGGTACGGCGCGCAGCGCCCTTGCATGCACCGCGTTTGACAGAGGCGATCGGGACGGTCTCTCTTGCATGTCGCTGACCCTGGGTTATGCCCATTCCTTCAAAGGAAAATGGCGCCTCGCTGGCATTTCGGCAAGAGTGCCGGGTGGCATGGTGGAGTCGGAGAGCAAGGAGATCGATCATGGCGCGTGAGGCGGAAGCGCTTGTGGAGCGACTGGAGGCGGTGCGCGGGCGCATTGCGGCGGCGGCCCGGCGTGCGGGGCGCGATCCGTCCGATGTCACCCTGGTCGCGGTCTCCAAGACCCATCCTGCCGCAAGCATTGCCGCGGCTCTGGATGCCGGGCAGCGCTGTTTCGGCGAAAACCGGGTGCAGGAAGCAGTGCAGAAGTTCCCCGAACTGCGCGAATCGCACCCGGATTTCGAGTTGCATCTCATCGGACCGCTGCAGTCCAACAAGGCGGCCGAGGCGGTGGCCCACTTCGACGTGATCCAGACGGTGGATCGAGAGAAAATTGCCCGGGCTCTGGCGAAGGAAATGGACAAGCAGGGGCGGCGGCCGGCCTGCTTCCTTCAGGTCAACACCGGCGAGGAACCGCAGAAGGCCGGGGTGGTGCCGGGCGAAGTGGAAACCCTGGTGGAACTCTGCCGCTCGCTCGACCTGCCGCTGCGTGGTCTCATGTGCATCCCGCCCCTGGGCGAGCCGCCGGCGCCGCATTTTGCTCTGCTGCGCAAGCTGGCGGCGCGCCATGACCTGCCGCTGCTCTCCATGGGCATGAGCGGGGACTACGAAACCGCGGTGGAGTTGGGGGCGACCCATGTCCGCGTCGGCACCGCCATCTTCGGCGAGCGACCCTATCCGGCGGGCGCCTCCGCAAGCACTTCTACGGCGTCGCCCGGCTGAAGCTGGGCCAGAACCTGCTCCAGATCGCTGCGCCGCAGCGCGACGCAGCCCTCGGTGGGGGCATAGTCCTCGTGGGCGCAGTGCAGGAAGATGGCGCTGCCGCTGCCGGGGCGGGGCGGATTGTCGTTGTGGCCCAGCACGACCAGCAGGTCGTAGAGGCCATCCTGGCGCCATAGGATTTCATGGTGCCCCGGGAAGGGCAGGTTGACCGGCTGGTTGTACTCCCCGCGCTCGGGATCGTCGCACCAGCCGTCGCGCTGGCTCAGCGGGGCAGAGGGCAGGGCGGTCTGTGGTGCCTCGACCCGGTCCGGGCGGAAGAGCAGGCACCGCAGCGGCCAGCGGCCGAGCGGCGTCGCGCCGTCGCCCTCCCACTTCTCGGCAGCCGGACGGACACCACCGCGCCCGATGGCGCAGCGATAGCTCTGCTCGCCGATGCGAGCCACCCAGTGATCGTTTTCGGGATATACCAGGAGATCCATGGACGGCCTCTTAGCATGCTTCCCGCCCAAGGTGGAAGGCTGGACCTGCGACCGGGGCTTGGGCAAGCTGGCGCCGACACCAAGGAGGGGCGGTATGAATCGCAAGGAGCGGCGCGCCGCGGCCCGCGGGGCTGGGAGCGATCGGGGGCAGAATCGGGCGGAGCGGGCGGCGAACCTGGCGGCCGATGGTGCCGGGCTGCACGGCCAAGGCGATCTGGCCGGGGCCGAACGCTGCTACCGCGAGGCCTTGAAACAGGATCCCGCGCAGGCACAGGCAGCACACTATCTCGGCCTGCTGGCCGCGCAGTCGGGACGTCTCGCCGAGGCCGAGCGGCTCATCCGCAAGGCCCTGACGCAGCGCCCCCGGGACGCGGAAGCCCTGCGCAATCTGGCCAAGGTGGAACTGGCGGCCGGCAAGGTCGAGGCCGCGGAAGGCTCCGTGCGTGCCGCCCTGGCCGAGGCGCCCGACGATGGCGAGGCCGCCATTGTGCTGGGCGCGGTGCTGGCGGCGCAGGGCCGTGCCGCCGACGCTGAGACGGCCCTGCGGCAGGCGCTGGATCACCTGCCGGGTCATCCGGAAGCTCTCAACCATCTGGGCGGCGTGCTGCTGGCCGAGGGACGCTTTGCCGAAGCAGCGGAAACCTTCCAGGCCGCTTTGAGTGCTGCACCGGGCTTCGGGGAGGCCTTGATCAATCTGGGGGAAACCCACTTGGGCGCCGGAGAGGCTGAGCAGGCCGAGCAACTGGCGCGCCAGGCGCTCTCCGGCGGCACTCATCCGCGCCTGCTCGATCTACTGTCGCGGGCGCTGGCGGCGCGCGGCGCCAGCGGCGACGCCCTGGAGGCGGCAACTGCGGCCGTTGCGGCGGCCCCGCAGGACCTGCAGCTGCGCTACAACCTGGCGGTCACGCAGCAGGAAACCGGCCGCTGGCCCGAGGCCGAGGCCGACTACCGTGCCGTGCTGGCAAAGGCGCCGGATTTCACCGCGGCCTGGGCCAATCTCGGTGCGCTGCTGCAAAAACAGGAGCGCCTGGAAGAAGCGGAGGCCGCGCTGCGCAAGGCGCTGGCACTTGACCCCGCCCATCGGGAAGCGCGCCTCAACCTCGCTACCGGCCTGGAGCAGGCAAGCCGCCTGACGGAAGCGGCGAATGAACTGCAGCCGCTCATGGAGCTGGCCGCCGACCACCCGGCGACGCGGGTGCTGGCGGCGCGGCTTGACCGGCGTGCCGGCCGCATCGAAGCGGCCGCCGAGCGGCTTGCCGAGGCGCCGCCGCCGGAGGCGCCGGCGGTGCTGCGGGAGGACTGGCTGTTCGAGCGCGGCCGCAACCTGGACCGCCTCGGACGCTACGAGCAGGCCTTTGCCGCCTTCGCCGAGGCCAATGCCCTGGCGGCCGAGCGGGGCGCTGCGCTGCGCGGGGAGCAGGATTACAGCCGTCGGCTGATCGAGACCTTGCAGGCGCGCTTCACGCCGGAGTGGGTGGGCGGCTGGTCGCCTCTTGCCGCGCCGGAACGGGCCGAGAGCCCCATCTTCCTGGTTGGTTTCCCGCGCTCGGGCACGACCTTGCTGCACCACATCCTGGCCGGCCACTCTCAGCTTGCCGTCATGGAGGAGGTGGAGGCGCTGGATGCGGCGCGGCGCTTCCTGGCGGATTTGCCGGGCGGCTTTCCCGATTGCCTGGAGTCGCTGGGCGAGGCCGAGGCGGAGGCCGCACGCCGGGTCTACTGGCAGACAGCTGAGGGCGCGGTTGCGCGCGCACCAGGGCAGCGCCTGGTGGACAAGCTGCCGCTCAACCTCACGCAGCTTGGGTTGGCCCAGCGCCTCTGGCCCGAGGCACAGATCATATTCGCGCTGCGCCATCCCTGTGATGTCTGCCTCTCGGCCTACATGCAGAATTTCGATCTCAACGATGCCATGGCGAACTTCCTGACGCTCAAGGATGCGGGCAGCTTCTATGACAGCGTCATGCGCCTCTATCAGACCTACGCGCAGACGCTGCCGCTCAATGAGATGCGGGTGCGTTACGAGGATCTAATCGAGGACTTCGAAGGCGAGGTCGCGCGCCTGCTGGCCTTCCTGGAACTGGAATGGGAAGAGGGCGTGCGCGACTTCACCGCCACCGCCCACAAGCGCGGGCGGATCAACACGCCCAGCTACAGTCAGGTCACCGAAGGGCTCTACACCCGAGCGCGCTATCGCTGGGACCACTATCGACCGCATCTGGCGCCCTTGATCGAGCAGGTGGGACCCTGGGCGACGACCTTCGGCTATCCCTCGGTCTAGCCAGAAGGGCCTAGGGCCGATTTCCAGACGCTACGACTTTTGGTTAAACTCACGAGCACCGGCGCAGAAGAGAGCGCCGAAAGGGGAGGCGGCGGTTACAGGCAATGATGACACAGCCCGAAGGACAGGCCCCGGCGGCACCCAGGATCCTGGTGGTCGAGGACAACGAGCTCAATATGAAGCTCTTCCACGATCTCCTGGAAGCCCAGGGCTACAGCGTGCTTCAGACCCGTGACGGCCTGGACGCCCTGCGCATTGCCCGGGAGCAACGACCCGATCTCATCCTGATGGACATCCAGCTCCCAGAAGTCTCGGGCCTGGAGGTCACCAAGTGGCTGAAGGAGGACGACGAACTGCGCCGGATCCCCGTGATCGCAGTCACGGCCTTTGCCATGAAGGGCGATGAAGAGAAGATCCGCGAAGGCGGCTGCGAGGCCTACATCGCCAAGCCCATCTCCGTGAACAGCTTCCTGGAAACGATCCGCAGCTTTCTGCCGTAGGCTGGCGCTGCGGCCTTCAACGAGCCCGCTCAATCCCGGTGATAGGGGTGTCCTTGCAGGATGGCGTCGGCGCGGAAGAGCTGTTCGGCGAGCAGCACGCGCACCAGCATGTGCGGCCAGGTGAGGGCGCCCAGGGACAGGCAGAGGTCGGCGCGCTGGCGCAGGCTGGCATCCAGGCCGTCCGCGCCGCCGATGGCCAGGGCCGTTTCCCGCACGCCCTCGTCACGCCAGCGCCCGAGCAGGCCGGCGAAGCTGCGGCTGTCGAGGCTGCGGCCCTTCTCGTCAAGGGCGATGAGCCGGGCACCGGCCGGCAGGGCGGAAAGGAGGAGCTCTGCCTCCCGTGCCTTCTGGGCCTCGGGCGGCAGAGGCTTGCGCAACTCCACCTCTTTGAGCTGCAGGGGCCCGAGCGGCCCGCCGCCCAGGCGTCGGGCATAGTCGTCGAACAGGCTCTGCAGCGGACCAGCACGCCAGCGGCCCACGGCAAGCAGAGTCAGGCGCATGCCGCTCCCTTTCGATCAATCGCGACCTTTGCGCCGGAGCGGCCCGGCGTTACGCCGGCGTCTCGGCCTCCGCGGGCCGGGCGCTGGGCGTGCTCCACATCTTTTCCAGATTGTAGAACTCACGCAGCTCCGGGCGGAAGACGTGCACGACCGCATCGCCTGCGTCCAGCAGCACCCAGTCGCCCTGGGTCAGCCCTTCCACGGCGATATCCTGCACCCCCGCGCCCTTCAGGCGTTCGCGGAGATGCTCCACGATCGACGCGACCTGTCGGGTCGAGCGACCGCTGGCGATCACCATGTAATCGGCGAAGCTGCTTCTGCCGGAAAGATCGATGACGACGATGTCTTCGGCCTTGTCGTCACTCAGCGAGGCCTCGATCAATTCGATGAGGCGTGCTGTGTCTGGCTCGGCACCGGATGCGGCGAGGAAGCCCTCGGGTGCCGGGGAGGCGCTGTGGAGCGCCGTGGCCTTCGTGGTTATGGCTATCAGTCTCCTTGATGATCGGACGCCCGGCCATTCCGTGCGTCCGTGCCAGCCTCGCCCGCCGCCTCGCCAGAGCGAGCGCGGGCTCTCAGCGCCGTTGCCGACTGGGCCACCAGCTTGATGCGCAGGAAGGACCAGACGGGCGGCTTGCGCCGAGCCAGCAGACGCCCGCGAGCGGATCGCAGGCGTTGGCCGGCAAAGCGCCGGGCCGCTTTGGCAGACGACGCTCCTAGAGAATAGGAAGGCCGATCAAACACCGCAACGCCGACGCGATGAAAGATTTCGCTCCAGCGTCCCCAGCGGTGGATTTGTGCCAGATTGTCTGCGCCCATGATCCACACGAAGGTCACGCCGGGAAAGCAACGCTGGAGCTGATCGAGGGTGTCGGCGGTGACCTGGGTTCCCAGCAGGCTTTCCAGCGCCGTGGCGCGGATGCGCGGATGCCGGGCTTGGTGTGTAGCCGATGCAAGGCGTTTGGCCAGGGGCGCCATGCCGTCGCGCTCCTTCAGCGGGTTCTGCGGGCTGACCAGCAGCCAGACCTCGTCCAGGCCCAGGCGGCGCAAGGCCTCGCGCGCCACATGGCTGTGGCCCTCGTGCGCGGGATTGAAGGAGCCGCCGAACAGGCCGATGCGCGCACCGCGAGGCGGCAGCCGGCCGCCAAGCGCCCGGCCCAGTGCGGCCCGCGTCGGGCGGAGCGGCAGGCGATGGCTCGTTCGGGTCACTGGAAGGGCACGGATTGCCTTACGCCCGGGTGCGGCCGTCACTGCGGACCAGATACTTGTAGCTGGTCAGCTGCTCCGCCCCCACCGGACCGCGCGCATGCAGTTTGCCCGTGGCGATGCCGATTTCGGCCCCCATGCCGAATTCTCCGCCGTCGGCGAACTGCGTCGAGGTGTTGTGCATGACGATGGCGGCGTCGACCCGCTCCAGGAAGGCGGTGGCCGCCTCGGGATCCTCCGTCACGATGCACTCGCTGTGCCGCGAGCCGTGGTTCTCGATGTGCGCCAGCGCCTCCTCCAGATCGGTGACCGTCTTGATCGCCAGCACCGGGGCCAGGTACTCGCAATCCCAATCAGACGCGTCGGCCGGCAGTACCCGCGCATCGAGCGCCTGCACAGCCGGATCGCCGCGCAGCTCGCAACCTTCCGCCGCCAGGCGGTCGAGTATCGGTGGCAGCAGGCGCGCCGCCGCCTCCGAGTCGACCAGCAGGGTTTCAGTCGCACCGCAGATACCGGGCCGGCGCAGCTTGGCATTGACGGTTAGCGTCAGGGCCTTGTTGGGGTTGGCGGCACGGTGGAGGTAGGTGTGGTTGTTGCCGTCCAGGTGCGCCAGTACCGGCACCTGCGCCTCCTGCATCACCCGTTCAATCAAGCTGCGACCGCCCCGGGGCACGATGACGTCGATCCAGCGATGGGCGCGCAGCATCTCGCCCACCAGCGCCCGGTCGCGGCCCGGCGGGCGCTGCAGGCAGGTGGTGGGCAGGCCCGCGGCGGCGAGGCCGGCCTGCAGGGCTTCCAGGATCGCGCCGGACGAATGGAAGGACTCCGAGCCCCCGCGCAGGATCGCGGCATTCCCGGCCTTGAGGCAGAGCGCACCGGCATCGGCGGTCACGTTGGGCCGGCTCTCGTAGATGATGCCAATCACGCCCAGAGGCACGGCGACGCGCTGGATGCGCAGTCCGTTGGGCTGCTCCCACTCCGCCAGGACGCGCCCCAGCGGGTCGGGCAGCGCGGCGACGGTTTCCAGACCCTGCGCCATGGCCTCGATGCGCTTGGGATCGAGGCGCAGGCGGTCGAGCAGCGCGTCGCTCAGGCCCTTGGCCTCGGCGGCGCGCATATCCTCGGCATTGGCGGCGAGCAGCGGGGCTTCGGCCGCGCGCAGGGCGGCCGCCCCTTCCAGCAGGGCCTTGTTGCGCTGGTCCAGCGAGCTGCGAGCCAGCACGGCAGCGGCCGTGCGGGCGTCGCGCCCCAGGGCAGCCATCTGCTCCGCGGCGACTTCGGGTTTTTCTGCGAGCGTCACGGTCATCGCGCTTTCCTCACGACAACACCAGGTCATCCCGGTGGATCAGTTCTTCGCGGCCACGGTATCCCAGGATATCCTCGATGTCGCGGCTGTTGTGGCCGATGATGCGGCGCGCATCCTCGGCGTTGTAGGCACTGAGACCGCGGGCGATTTCCCGGCCTTCGGTATCGCACACCAGAACAGCGTCGCCGCGCTGGAAGGTGCCTTCGACCGCGCGCACCCCGGCGGGCAGCAGCGAACGGCCGGCGCGCAAGGCCTTCAAGGCGCCGGCATCCACCTGCAGCGAGCCCGCGGGCTTCAGGCTGCCGGCGATCCAGGACTTGCGCGCGGCGCGCGGCTCCACATCCGAGAGGAACCAGGTGCAGCGCTCGCTCTCCAGGATGGCGCGCAGGGGATTGGGTCGCGTGCCATTGGCGATCGCCATGCGACAGCCGGCGGAGACCGCGATGCGGGCGGCCGCCAACTTGGTGATCATGCCGCCCGTCGATACGCCGGGCAGGGCCTCGCCGGCCATGGCCTCGATTTCCGGCGTCAGGCGTTCGACCACGGGCATGTGGCAGGCCGCCGGGTCGCGTTTGGGGTCGGCGGTATAGAGGCCGTCGATGTCCGAGAGCAGCACCAGGGCTTCCGCGTTCATCATCGCCGCAACACGGGCGGCCAGGCGGTCATTGTCCCCGACCCGGATCTCGCTGGTCGCCACCGTGTCGTTCTCGTTTATCACCGGCAGCGCGCGGTGCTTCAGCAGGGTGTTGAGCGTGTTGCGCGCGTTGAGGTGGCGCCGCCGGGCCTCGGTGTCCTCCAGGGTCAGGAGCACCTGGGCCACGGTGATACCATGGGGCGCCAGCGCTTCCTGGTAGGCATGGGCCAGGCGGATCTGCCCGGCCGCGGCCGCAGCCTGCTTCTCCTCCAGCTTGAGGCGCTGTCGCTCGAGACCCAGCAGCCGCCGGCCCACGGCGATGGCGCCCGAGGAGACCACGATCAGTTCCTGCCCCTGGCCGGCGAGGTCGGCCAGGTCCTGTGCCAGGCTGGCAAGCCAGTCATGGCGGATGGCGCCGCTGGCCTCCTCTACCAGGAGGGCCGAGCCGATCTTGACCACCACACGCTGGGCATTGCCCAGCAGGGCGGCCTGCTCGGCGATGATCGTCTGCTCGCTCATGCTTCGCTGCCCGCTGGTGCCTCCCCAGGCGCGTCCTCTTGCGCGCTTTCCTCTGCCGCCTGGGCATCGCGGATCACCTGCAGGAGGCGGAAGTGCAGGTCGCGCACGCCGCGCCCGCTGACCGCAGAGATGAGGGCGACATCGCTGCCCGCGGCGGCAGCCAGGGCGCTCTGGCGCTCGGCCAGGGCGGAGTCGGGGATGGCGTCGATCTTGTTGAGCGCCACGATTTCCGGCTTATCCGCCAGACCGTGTCCGTAAGCCTGCAGTTCCTCGCGCACGGTGGCATAGGCCGCCGCAGGGTCCTCGGCGGTGCCGTCGACCAGATGCAGCAGCACCCGGCAGCGTTCGACGTGGCCCAGGAAGCGCGTGCCCAGGCCGGCGCCTGCCGAGGCGCCTTCGATCAGGCCGGGGATATCGGCCAGGACGAACTCGCTGTCGTCGGCGCGGACAACGCCCAGGTTGGGGTGCAGGGTGGTGAAGGGATAGTCGGCGACCTTCGGCTTCGCCCGGCTGACCGCGGAGAGGAAGGTCGACTTTCCGGCGTTGGGCAGGCCGACAAGGCCCGCGTCGGCGATCAGCTTCAGGCGCAGCCAGACCCAGCGCTCCTGCCCCGGCCAGCCGGGGTCGGCACGCCGGGGCGCGCGGTTGGTGGAGGACTTGTAGTTGGCATTGCCGAAACCGCCGTCGCCGCCGCGCGCCAGCACCACGCGCTGGCCCACCTCGGTGAAGTCGGCGATCAGGGTTTCCTTGTCGTCGTCGAGGATCTGGGTGCCGACCGGCACGCGGATCACCAGGGGCTTGCCGGAGGCGCCGCTGCGGTCCCGGCCCGCACCGTTCTGCCCGGACTCGGCCTTGAAGTGCTGGGAGTAGCGGAAGTCGATCAGGGTGTTCAGCCCCTCGACCGCCTCGGCCACCACATCGCCGCCGCGGCCGCCATTGCCGCCGTCGGGACCGCCGAACTCCACGTACTTTTCCCGGCGGAATGAGCAGGCCCCGGGACCGCCGTTGCCGCTGCGCAGGTAGATCTTGGCTTCGTCCAGGAACTTCATTGCCGTCACCGAAAAAGAGAAAGGGGGAATGGCGCGCCATTCCCCCTGGGTCTCTGCAGTGGGTCTCTGCAGCCCGTCTCGCGTGGGAAGCGCCTTACTCGGCGGCCTCGCTCATCGGGTTGGGAACCACTGAAACGTGGGTGCGGCCACCGGCGCGCGTCTTGAACTCGACCTTGCCGTCGATCAGCGCGAAGATGGTGTGGTCCTTGCCCACGCCAACGCCCGTGCCCGGCTTCCACTTGGTGCCGCGCTGGCGCACGATGATGTTGCCGGCGGTCGCGCTCTGGCCGCCGAAGAGCTTAACGCCGAGGCGGCGACCGGCTGAGTCGCGCCCGTTACGGGAGCTACCGCCTGCTTTTTTCTGTGCCATAGTGTCTCTCTCCTCAGCCGACGGCGATGTCGGTGATGCGGATGCGCGTCAGTTCCTGGCGATGGCCCTGAGTGCGGCGATAGTGCTTGCGACGGCGCTTCTTGAACACGGTGATCTTGTCGCCGCGGGTCTGCTCGACCAGTTCGGCGTTGACCACGGCGCCCGCCACCGTCGGCGTGCCAATGGTGACACCGTCTTCGCCGCCGACCAGCAGCACTTCGTCGAGCTGCAGTGCGGCACCCGCCTCTCCGGGCAAGCGCTCGATCTCGAGCACGTCGTTCGTGGCGACCTTGTACTGCTTGCCGCCGGTTTTGATCACTGCGTACATCTGTTTGCCTGCGTCGCGCGTGGAAAAACATCGCCGGGCGCGTTCCGCCCGGTCGTGGAAGCCGGACTATACGCCCGGCCCGGGGAGTGTCAACGGCTTTTGGCCGCGAAGATCCGGTAGACGCCCTGTGCCGTGGCCAGCAGCGCACCGTCCGGCGCACCGGCGTGGAGCGCCATGGCGGTATAGGCCAGGGTGCCGCCCAGACGCTCGATACTGCCGATGCCGAAGACCAGGCCCGGCTGCACGGCTTCCAGGAAAGCGGTGTTCATGTTGACCGTGGCCATGCCCGCCATGTCCGGGCGGCGGGCGTGCACGGCCAGGCCGCCGGCCACATCGAGCAGCGCCAGCGCCACGCCGCCGTGGGCGATGGCGAATTGATTAAGGTGCTGCGCTTCCACCTGCATCCGCACGACCGGGCGGCCGTCCGCCAGGCGCGCGATGTCATAGCCGAGCAGGTCCTGATAGGGCCCGGTGTAGGGCAATCCCGTCTCTGGCGTCATGGTGGTTTCTGGTATCGTCGTCGACATTGCCTCTTTTCCGGGCCTCTTCTTCGGCCCCTCCTGTGCATCGGCTGGTCTATGGCCGGCCGATCCGGGACTGTCAACGCGCAGTCCGCTACGTGCCGTTGCGGAAAAGCAAAACGGGCGGCTGCACTGCAACCGCCCGCTCGTATCATTCGGGTCGTTTGATTCGGGCCGTTTGAGTCAGGCCGTGTCGCTGGCGGGTCAGCCGATCAGGCTGGTCAGGACCGTCAGCAAGCTGGCGGCCATGACAACGGCGAGGCCGAAAGTGTGCTGGATGCTCATGGTGCGCGCTCACTCACGATAAGGGTTGGGAGGTTCTCTGCCAGGGACTGCCACAGCGCCGTCCCTGATGCCGGATATGCGCCCCATCGTTGCGCCGCACAATACACGCCAAGGCAGAGCACCACTGCAGGGAATGCATAGCATTTCTGCGGCCTGGCGCACCACCCGGCAGCGGGTGGCGAGGGGTCACCTTTCGCAGTTGCACACACCATCCGCTTCTCGCCGTTCCCCGCGGTCGTTGCGCGACGGGCGGGGGAGGGAAAAACGTTTCAGGTCAAGGTTTTGCGGAAATAGACTCGGGAATAGCCGGCTTCCTCGCGGCGCTCGGTCTCCTCCCAGCCATGGCGCTTGTAGAGCGACTGGTTCTCGGTCATGAGCTCGTGGGTATAGAGGCGCAATTCACGCAACCCTCGTTTGCGCGCTTCGTCCTCGGCGCTTTGCAGCAGGGCACGGCCGAAACCCCGTCCCTGAAAGCCTGGATCCACGGCGATGTTGTCGATCAAAAGGTGGTCCTCTCCGTCCAACAGCACGAGGAGGCCGGCAATAGCGCCGCCGCCGGTTTCCAGCACCCGGGTCCGGCCGGCCGCAATGTGGGCCGCATAGTCTTCCAGCATGGGGCCGGGCGCCTTGCCCAGGCGCACCACGTAGGGCGCATAGGCGGCGTTCACCAGGGTTTCTATCGCGTCCAGGTCTTCGGGTTTGGCCGGACGCACATGGTACTGCAGCGCGATCTCATCCGACATAGGCCCGCTCGATCCGCTCGTCCTCGTCCAGAAGAATGGTCAGTCGGTCGTCCCGATAGTCCGATGTCATCATGCCGCCTTTGGGCACCACCCTGAGACTCATGCCTTTGATGGCATTCAGGTCCGGTTGAGACTCGTCCGGCGGAACATCGCTACGACGGGCGGGTTTCTCTCGTCCTTCGGCCTGGGCGCTGCGCTGCGTGGCGCAGCCCCCCACCAAGGTTACGGCGGCCAGGCCCGCAAGGGCCCGGCGTCGGTTGTGGTCACTGTGCATCTCCACCTCCTCCGAGAGCCTGACGCCCTTGCGCCCGCACTGCAATAGAGGAGTGAAGAGGATTCCCGGAGCGCCTGCCGTGGCGGGGCGGCCATCGCGGCAGGCGACGGGATCAGTCGGTCGGCCGGTTCACCGTGAAACCCTGGCCGTCGCGCTTCAGGGTGAAATCCCCCTCGCTCACGGCATAACTCCAGGCGGCGGTCTTCTGCAGCCCGCCCAGCGGGTACATGTGCACGCCGGTGATGCCACAGTCGGGGTCGCTCGCCTGATAGCGGGCCAACTCCAATGTGAGCCGGTCCGGTGCATTGAGCGTCATCAGCCGGGTGACGTTGCGCGCCTGCTTCAGCAGGAAGGTCATGGAGGGCCCGATGCCGCAGTTGCGCGCGTGGTTCAGCAGGGTTTTCAGGGTGGCCAGCCCCGGCAGGCCGATGCGGATGGGCAGGCGGTTGCCTTCGGCCCGGATGCGCCGGTCCCAGGCGATGATCGGCGCCGCCTCGAAGCAGAACTGCGTGACGATGTAGAACTCGGCATCGCTGCGCGCGGCAAAGGCGTTCTTCCAGGCCAGAGCGGCGGCGACGTCCTCGTCGCGGATGTCGGGGCTGCCCTCGGGGTGGCCCGCCACGCCGATGCGCCGGATGCCATAGCGGTCCAGTACGCCGGTCTCCAGCAGGGCCAGGGAGCTGTCGAACGGCCCCAGCGGCGTGGGCACGGCGCCCGCCAGCACGATCACCTCCTCGACGCCGGCCTCCTCCACCAGCCGCGCCACGCCCTCCTCGAAGGCCGGCGTGCTGGGGAAGGATCGCGCGGCCAGGTGCGGCAGCGGCTCGAAACCCTCGGCGCGCAGCCGCCTGGCTGTGGCCAGCGTGTCGGCGAAGTCCGAGCCGGGCAGGAAGGTCACGGCCACCTTGGTTCCCGGGTGCAGCAGGGCGCGGTAGTCCGGGGTCTTGGCCGCGGTTCCCGGTGTCGTCTCCACGGTGAAGCCACGCATGAAGGCGCTGATGTGCCTTTTGATCTCGCTGTCGACCTCACCCACGTCGTGGATCTCCGGGAGGTAGCGGGGCTCCGGTACGTGGTGCATTTCCGGCAGGCTCATGGCGTGGGTTCCTCACTGATAGGAGGGGTGGAGGTACAATGGTGTCAGGCCGCATCGTCCTCGGCGCCGCCCTTGGCGACCAGTCGGGCGAGCCGCGCCTCGTCGTAGTCCTGCTCCAGGCGCGCCGCTGTCTCGGCAGCGACACTTTCGAGATCGTCGGCGCAGGCCTGGGGTGCGCCCTTGCGCCAGTGGGCGAGATAGCTGTCGGTGTCGCGCAGCTTCGCCTTCATGGCGGCGCGGTCGATGGCTGTCTCGAAGCGCTCGCTCAGCACCTGCTTGGCGGTCTTGCGCCCGTCCTTCACCACGACCTGGGCCGGGATGTCGCGCCAGTAGAGAATGGTTACTTCGGCCATGCGGCGGCGCTCCCCAAGCTCTCGCGGTCAGGATCTTCCTCCTGCGGCATGGCAGCGGCGCGGGCCACGAAGTCGCCCAGCTCGCCCAGGCCGGTGAAGCGATACTCGTAGGCCAGGCCCAGGCGGGCGGCCGCGTCCTCGGCGCGCGACGCCAGCGCCGGATCTGGGGTCTGGGCCAGATAGACCAGGCGGCTGTAGTTGCCGAAGTAGTCGGGCAGCAGTTCGGGATGGCGGTCGAGCCCCAGGCCGCGAATGATCAGGCTGTCGAAATGTCGGGCCAGGTAGTCGGTCAGATAGAAGGCGGTGGGGTCACGCTCGGCCTGCTCCTGGAAGACCGCCTGCCCGCTGAAGAAGGCATAGCAGTGCGGGCCCGGCAGTCGCTCGCCGCCTTCCTCCTCCAGCACCCGGTCCAGCAGGCCGCCGGTGCCGCAGTCGCCATAGGCCACGAAGATCCGCTCCACGCCCTGGGCCCGGGCAGCGCGGATCTTTGCGCGCACACCCTCGGGGATCCTTTCCGGGCGATTGTGCCAAATCGCCGGCAGGCAGGTGACACGCAGCTGGCTGCAGCCGTTGAGGCGCAGGCAATCGATGATCTCCCGCGCCACCGCACCGCAGGCAATGATGAGGCCCGAGGCCGCCTCGGCCGGTGCCAGAGCGAATGCGGACGCTGGTCGGAGGCTGGCCGGTTCTGGAGCCTGTAGGGCAGGGCTTTGATGGGCGGGCTGGGCCATGGCGGCCTCCCGGGTCAGGCGGTGGCGGCGCTTTGGCCTGCCAGATTGTGCCGGCGGGCCATGAAGTCCTTGGCGGTTTCGACCGCAACGGCGGCGTCGCGGCAGTAGGCATCCGCCCCGATGGCTTCCGCGAAGGCCTCGTTGAGCGGCGCGCCGCCCACGAGCACCACATAGTCGTCGCGCAAGCCCTGATCCTTCAGGGTTTCGATCACCACCTTCATGTAGGGCATGGTGGTGGTGAGCAGGGCGGAGATGCCGAGGATGTCGGGCTGATGCTCTTCCAAAGCCGCGAGGTAGGTCTCGACCGGATTGTTGATCCCGATGTCCACCACCTCGAAGCCCGCGCCCTCCATCATCATGGAGACGAGGTTCTTGCCGATGTCGTGGATGTCGCCCTTGACGGTGCCGATCACCATCTTGCCGATCTTCGGGGCGCCGGTTTCGACCAGGAGCGGGCGCAGGATGTACATGCCCGCCTTCATTGAGTTGGCGGCCATGAGCACTTCCGGCACGAAGAGGATGCCGTCGCGGAAGTCGATGCCCACGATGCGCATGCCTTCCACCAGGGATTCGGTCAGCACCCGGTAGGGAGTCCAGCCCCGTTCCAGGAGGATGTTGACCCCTTCACAGACCTCGTCCTTGAGGCCGTCATAGAGGTCGTCGTGCATCTGGGCGACCAGTTCCTCGTCGTCCAGAGAGCGCAGGTCGAGATCGTCGTCGTTGCTCATGATCAGTCCGTGCTTTCCATCGCAGGGAGCCGTGCCAGTTTGGCCCGCTTTCGCCGAACTTCCCGCCGCAGCCTCGCCCCAGCGATAGTGCCGGCGACCGATCGTGGTTGAAACGCGACAGAGCAAGGGAATCTGCCTCTCAGCGGTGTCTTTGCGGCGCATCTTGAGGCTGCCATCGGCAGCTACGGTTCCGCGCCTGGCAAGGGGCGCAAGAATGGCCGCGCGGCGTTGCTCGGCACTCGAAAAGCAGCGGCGGCAAAGATGGAAAGGTCGCCCGGCCGCACCCATATTTGCGAGCGGCCGAGACCCAAGTTGCGGTGGCGGGAAAGAAGGGTGCGGCGGCGGACGCGGAGGGGGCGGTGGCTTGCCGCTTCCGGTCCATGTTGTTATGACCCTGCGCCATCGCCGCATATTGCGACTGCGAAATGGAAGGAATAAGCATGCCGGACTTCACCGACTGCAAGGTCAAGGATCTGTCACTCGCGGACTGGGGCCGCCTGGAGATCGAAATTGCCGAGACGGAGATGCCCGGCCTGATGGCTACCCGCGAGGAGTTCGGCTCTGCGCGCCCGCTTGCGGGAGCGCGCATTGCCGGATGCCTGCACATGACGATCCAGACTGCAGTTCTGATCGAGACCCTGACCGCGCTGGGCGCGGAGGTTCGTTGGTCGTCCTGCAACATCTTCTCGACTCAGGATCACGCCGCCTCGGCCGTTGCCAAGGCCGGCGTTCCCGTCTTTGCCTGGAAGGGCATGAGCGAGGAAGAGTACTGGTGGTGCATTGAGCAGACCGTGCGTGGGCCTGACGGCTGGATCCCGAACATGGTGCTGGACGACGGTGGCGACCTCACCGGTCTCCTGCACAAGCCCGAGTACGCCGACATCATGGACGGCGTGAAGGGCATCTCCGAAGAGACCACCACGGGTGTGCTGCGCCTCTACGAGATGGCGAAGAAGGGCACGCTCAAGGCCCCGGCGATCAACGTCAATGACTCGGTCACCAAGTCCAAGTTCGACAACAAGTACGGCTGCCGCGAGTCCCTGGTGGACGGCATCCGCCGCGCCACCGACGTGATGATGGCCGGCAAGGTGGCCATGGTTGCCGGCTTCGGCGATGTGGGCAAGGGCTCGGCCGAGTCGCTGCGCCGTGCCGGTGCCCGGGTGATTGTCAGCGAGGTCGACCCGATCTGCGCCCTGCAGGCCGCCATGGAAGGCTACGAGGTCAAGACCATGGAGGAGGCCGCACCGGTCGCCGACATCTTCGTGACCGCCACCGGCAACGCCGACGTGATCACCGTTGATCACATGCGGGTGATGAAGGACCGGGCGATCGTCTGCAACATCGGCCACTTCGACAACGAGATTCAGGTCGAGGGGCTGAAGAACTTCAAGTGGCAGACCATCAAGCCGCAGGTCGACCAGATCGAGTTCCCGGACGGCAAGAAGATCATCCTGCTGGCCGAGGGCCGTCTGGTGAACCTGGGCTGCGCCACCGGCCACCCCAGCTTCGTCATGAGCGCCTCCTTCACCAACCAGGTGATGGCGCAGATGGAGCTCTGGGCGAACCACGCCAGCTACGACCGTCAGGTCTACGTGCTGCCGAAGCACCTGGACGAGAAGGTCGCGGCCCTGCATCTGGAGAAGCTCGGCGCCAACTTGGCGAAGCTGACCCAGGAGCAGGCGGACTACATCGGCGTGCCGGTGGAAGGCCCGTTCAAGAACGACGCCTACCGCTACTAAAGGTCATGCTGCGCTGCGGGATCCCTTTGGGTCCCGCGGCGCAGCCTGCCGCGCGAAAAGAAGGGGAGTTCCGCCTAGGTGGAACTCCCCTTTTTCGTTACCCCCTTTGTTGGTGCTCAACTCTTGAGGACTTGCCGCGCATCCAATGGTGACCGCGGGCCTTGCGGCGTGGCATGCTGGGGACATGCGCAGACGCTTTCACCGCTCCACGCTCCGCGTGGCCGTCGTCGGGGCCGGTCCGGCGGGCTTCTACACGGTCGATGCCCTGCTGCGCGCTGAGGTTCCGGTGGAGATCGACCTGATCGACCGCCTGCCGACGCCCTTTGGGCTGGTGCGCGGCGGCGTGGCGCCGGACCATCAGCACACCAAGGGGGTCGAGCGCAGCTTCGAGGCGCTGCTGGACCGGCCGGAGCTGCGCTTCTGGGGCGATGTGGAACTGGGCCGCGACATCCATCTGGCTGAACTCCGGGGCCTCTACGATGCCGTGGTGCTGGCAATCGGTGCGCCGCGCGAGCGCAGCTTGGGCATTCCAGGCGAGGATCTGCCCGGCGTCCATGGCTCGGCCGCCTTTGTCGGCTGGTACAATGGTCATCCGGATTACGAAGACCTGGCCCCGCTGCTGGACGGGCGGCCGGCCGTGGTGGTGGGCAACGGCAACGTCGCGCTCGACCTGGCGCGCGTGCTGCTCAAGACCCCGGAAGAGATGGCCGCAAGTGATATCTGTGACGCAGCCCGCGAAGCAATTGCCGCCGGACCGCCGGAGCGGGTCACCCTGCTGGGTCGGCGGGGCCCGCTGCAGGCCCGCTTCACCCTGGCCGAGTTGCGCGAGCTGGCGGATTTGGCGGTGGGGCCGCCGGCCATCCTTGCGGGCGGTGACGAGAAGGCCTTGCCCGAGGATGCCAGCGCGGTGGACGACGAGCGCGCCCGGCGCAAGGCGGAGCGCGTGCTGAGCGTGCTGCGCGGTTTCGCCGAGACCCCGGCGGAACAGGCGCGCTTGCATCTGCGCTTTTTCACCCGCCCGCTGGAAGTTCTGGGCGAGACACGCGTGGAGGCGCTGCGCTGCCAGCCCACAGGCTTCGATGCCGAGGGGCGGCTGGTCGATCAGGGCGCACCCTTCGATCTGCCTTGCGGCCTGCTGCTCACCGCCATCGGCTATGCGGGCGAAGCCGTGGAGGGGACGGCCTTCGATCCCGGTTCCGGCCGCTTCCGAGCGCAGGGCGCGCGCCTGGAGCCCGGGCTCTATGCCGCCGGCTGGTGCCTGCGCGGGCCCAGCGGGGTCATCGGCACCAACAAGCACGACGGGGATGCCGCCGCGGCGGCCATCCTGGAAGAGGTCAGGGCGGAAGCGAAGCCCGGGCGCGTCGGACTGCACGGCATTCTGACCGGCCGCCAGCGCGACTGGGTCGACCGGACAGGCTGGCGCGCCATTGACGAGGCGGAGCGCGCGGCAGCCACGGCACCGGCGCCCCGGCGCAAGCTGACCGGCTATGCCGCTTTGCGCAGTGCTGCGCAGGAGGCGGAGCAGGGATGAAAAGTCCGCACTCTTTGCGGGGCTGAACCACCGGGGCGCAGGTGTTAAGTACAGCCTAAGCCCAATCAGCCCAATCGAGGACTCTTGTTATGGAAGGCTCCGGCCCGATCGTTCCCAGCCGCCGGGAGGTGGAAAGCGCCGTTGTGCGCTTTGCCGGCGATTCCGGCGACGGGATGCAGGTGACGGGCAGCCAGTTCACCCTGGCCACGGCCCTGGCCGGGAATGACCTTGCCACCTTTCCCGACTTCCCGGCAGAGATCCGCGCCCCGGTCGGCACCACCTTTGGCGTCAGCGCCTTTCAGATCCAGTTCGGCGCCCGCGAGGTGCGCACGGCGGGAGACGAGGTCGAGGTGCTGGTCGCCATGAACCCGGCGGCGCTCAAGGTCAATCTGACCGAAGTGCGCCGCGGCGGGCTCATCATTCTCGACAGCGATTCCTTCAGCAAGCGCAACCTGACCAAGGCGGGCTATGAGGTCGATCCCCGCGCCGACGGCAGCCTGGAGCCCTGGCGGCTGCTGGAGATCGACATGACCCAGCAGACCGAGCGGGCGGTGGCCGGGCTCGGCCTGTCCAAGAAGGAAGCCCATCGCTGCAAGAATTTCTGGGCTCTGGGGCTGGTCTACTGGCTCTTCGCTCGCGAGCGCCAGGCGACGGTCGACTGGCTGGAGAAGCGTTTCGGCAAGCGCCCGGAACTTGTGGCCGCCAACCGCGCGGCCCTGGACGCCGGTCATGCCTGGGGCGAGACGGCGGAGCTGCCCAGCGATGTTTCGGCCTGGTCCGTGCCCTCGGCGCGCCTTGCTGCCGGGGTCTATCGCAATGTCACCGGTTCCCAGGCGCTGTCCTGGGGTCTCCTGGCCGGGGCGCAGAAGGCCGGATTGGGCCTGACCTTCTGCGGCTACCCCATCACGCCGGCCTCGGTGCTGCTGCACAACCTGGCGTCGCTCAAGTCCTTCGGTGTGGTCACCTTCCAGGCCGAAGACGAGATTGCCGCCATCTGTGCGGCCATCGGTGTCGGCTATGCCGGTTCTCTGGGCGTCACCGCCTCCTCCGGCCCCGGTGTGGCACTCAAGACCGAGGCCCTGGGCCTGGCGATTGCCGCCGAGCTGCCGCTGATCCTGGTCAATGCCCAGCGCGGCGGCCCCTCCACCGGGCTGCCGACCAAGACCGAGCAGTCGGATCTCTTCCAAGCCGTCTGGGGCCGCAACGGCGATGCGCCGCTCGCGGTGATCTCTGCGCGCTCTGCGGCGGACTGCTTCGAGGTGGCCATCGAGGCGGCGCGTATCGCCACCACCTGGATGACACCGGTGATCCTTTTGACCGATGGCTACATGCAGAACGCCAGCGAGCCCTGGCGCGTGCCGTCCATGGCCCAGTTTGCCGACTTCCCCGCGCAGTTCCGCACTGAGGCGCCGGTGGAGGGCGAGAGCTTCCAGCCCTATGGCCGCGACCCCGACAGCCTGGCGCGGGCCTGGGTGCGCCCCGGCACGCCGGGTCTGGAGCACCGCATCGGCGGGCTGGAGCGCGACGCCCTGAGCGGCAACATCTCCTACGACCCGGACAACCACCAGGTCATGACCGAGACCCGCGCCGCCAAGATCGCGCGCATCGCCAGCAGCTATCCGCCGCTGGAGCTGGAGCGGGGGCCCGCCGAGGGCGGCGACCTGCTGGTAGTGGGCTGGGGCTCGACCTGGGGGCCGATCGGCCGTGCGGTCTCCAACATGAACGAGGCCGGCCTGGCGGTCGGGCATCTGCATCTGCGCCACATCTGGCCGCTGCCCGAGGATCTGGGCGACCTGTTGAAGCGCTGGCGCCGGGTGGCCGTGGCCGAGATGAACGGCGGGCAACTGGCGACGCTGCTGCGCGCCACCTATCTGGTGGACGCCGTGCCCGTCACCAAGGTTTCCGGCCGGCCCTTCAAGGTGGCCGAGTTGGAAGCGCGGCTGACCGCGCTGATGAAGGATTGAGGCAATGACCGAGATTCCCGCGCCGAAGAAGCTGCAGGCCAAGGACTATGCCACCGATCAGGAGGTGCGCTGGTGCCCGGGCTGCGGCGACTATGCGATCCTCAAGTCGGTGCAGAAGACCCTGGCCGAACTGGAGGCCGATCCGGCCCAGACCGTGTTCGTCTCAGGCATCGGCTGCTCCTCGCGCTTTCCCTATTATATGGCCACCTACGGCTTCCACACCATCCACGGTCGCGCGCCGGCCATTGCGACGGGTGTGAAGCTGGCCAATCCCGATCTCGATGTCTGGGTGGTGACCGGTGACGGCGATGGCCTGTCGATTGGCGGCAACCATCTGCTGCATCTGCTGCGCCGCGACGTCGATCTGCAGCTCCTGCTGTTCAACAATGAGATCTATGGCCTGACCAAGGGCCAGGCCTCGCCCACCAGCCGCCCGGGCACCCGCTCCCCCTCGACGCCCAGCGGCTCCCTGGACCAGCCGGTTTCGGCGACCCGCTTTGCGCTCGGCGCCGGCGGCAGCTTCGTCGCCCGCACCATCGATACCGACCAGAAGCGCATGCCGGCGGTGCTTAAGCGCGCCCGCGCCCATCGCGGCACCGCCATGGTGGAGATCCTGCAGAACTGTATCGTCTATAACGACGGCGTCTTCGACCTCTTCGCCGCCCGCGATGTGGCAGCCGAACGCCAGCTGCACCTGGAGCACGGCCAGCCGATGATTTTCGGGGCCGAAGGCGACAAGGGGCTGCGCCTCAAGCCGGGCACGCTTCGGGTCGAGGTCGTTTCTCTCAGTGAGGTGCCGGAAAGCGATCTGCTGGTTCATGACGAGACCGATCCCATGCTGGCGACGCTGCTGGCGGGTCTGGAGCCACCCTTCCCGGTGGCCATGGGCGTGATCTATGCCGAGGAGCGGCCCGAGTCCTGGGAGACGCGTCAGCTTGCCGAGGTGGCGCAGGACTCCGGGCGGACGGCGCCGGGGCCGATCCAGGGCGATCTCGACGCCCTGCTGCGCAGCGGCAGTACCTGGACGGTCGAGTGAACTGCAGGCGCGTCAAAAGCGTTTGACCGGGGCTGCGCCAAGCCTTAGTGTCCGCGCGGTTTCCGCCAACAGGTCATCCTGTCGGCTCCGAGGAGCACCGCCGGTCCGCGAGGGTTCGCGCACCGGCGCGTAACTGCTTGGAGTGACATCCGGCCCGGCACCAGGAAGAGCGCATGTTCGAGTCTCTGCAAGAACGCCTGTCCGATGTTTTCGGTAAGCTCACCCGTCGCGGTGCGCTGAACGAAAGCGACGTCGACGCGGCTCTGCGCGAGGTGCGCATCGCCCTGCTCGAGGCCGACGTCGCTCTCCCGGTGGTCAAGGACTTCGTTTCCGGCGTTCGCGAGAAGGCGGTCGGGCAGGAGGTGCTGCGCTCGGTCACCCCGGGCCAGATGGTCGTCAAGATCGTCCACGACCAGCTCGTGGAGATGCTGGGCGGCAAGCCCAAGGAAGAGGACGGCAAGCAGGCGCCGCTGCTCGATCTTGCGGCGCAGCCGCCGGTGGCGGTGATGCTGATCGGCCTGCAAGGCTCGGGCAAGACCACGACCTGCGCCAAGCTGGCCAAGCGCCTGACCGAGCGCGAGCGCAAGAAGGTCATGATGGCCTCGCTCGATACCCGCCGCCCGGCTGCGCAGCGCCAGCTCGCGGTCCTGGGTGAGCAGGCGGGCATTGCGACGCTGCCGATCGTTTCCGGCGAGCCGCCACTGGCCATTGCCAAGCGCGCCATGCAGACCGGCGCGCTCGAAGGCTACGACGTGGTGCTGCTCGACACCGCAGGCCGTCTCTCCATCGACGAAGAGTTGATGGACGAGGTTGCGCAGGTGCGCGACGCGGTCAAGCCGCGGGAATCCCTCCTCGTCGCCGACGCCATGACCGGTCAGGACGCGGTCAACGTCGCCAAGGCTTTCCAGGACAAGGTGGGCCTGACCGGCATCGCACTCACCCGGGTCGACGGCGATGCGCGCGGCGGTGCGGCACTTTCCATGAAGGCCGTCACCGGCCGGCCGATCAAGTTGCTGGGCACCGGCGAAAAGCTGGATGCCCTGGAGGCCTTTCACGCCGATCGCGTGGCCGGGCGCATCCTGGGCATGGGCGACATCGTCTCCCTGGTGGAGCGTGCCGCCGAGACCATGGAGCAGGATGAGGCCGAGAAGCTCGCCAAGAAGCTGGAAAAGGGCAAGTTCGATCTCAACGACATGTCCAAGCAGCTGCAGCAGCTCACCAAGATGGGCGGCTTGAAGCAGCTCATGGGCATGCTGCCGGGCGTGCCGAAGCTGCAGGACCAGCTCAAGAACGCGAAGATCGACGACAAGGTCGTCAAGCGACAGGTTGCCATCATCTCATCCATGACGCCGCAGGAGCGCGCGCGCCCCGAGGTCATCAAGGCCTCCCGGCGCCAGCGCATTGCCAAGGGCTCCGGCACCTCCGTGCAGGAGGTGAACAAGCTGCTCAAGCAGTTCTCCGAGGCGCAGAAGATGATGAAGAAGGTCAAGAAAATGGGCAAATCGGGCCGTATGCCCAACCTGCCAGGCATGCCGCCCGGGGGTGGCCTGCCTCCCGGCGGCGGGCCTGGAGGCGGCGGTCTGGGCGGTGGCGGACTCGGGGGCCTGGGCGGTCCCTTCGGCGGTCGCTGAGCGCCAATTCACCACACGATAACGACGTTCATCACAGTTAAGAAACAGAGGAAAAGTTGCTATGGCCTTGCGTATTCGTCTTTCGCGCGGCGGTGCCAAGAAGCGCCCCTACTACCAGATCGTGGTCGCCGACTCGCGCAGCCCGCGCGACGGCCGCTTCATCGAGAAGGTGGGCGCCTACAACCCGATGCTGCCGCGCGAGCATGCCGATCGCATCGTCATCAAGGAAGAGCGGGTGCAGCACTGGCTGAGCCAGGGCGCGGTGCCGAGCGATCGCGTTGCCCGCTTCTTCAGCGATGCCGAACTGATGCCGGCGCGCGCGCGGCGCGACCAGACCAAGAAGAGCCAGCCCAAGGCGAAGGCGCAGGAGCGTCTGCGCGAGGCCGAGGAGCGGCGCAAGGAGGCCGAAGAGGCTGCGGCTACGGCTGCCGAGGCGCCTGAGGCCTCCACCGAAGCCTCTGCCGAGGCCTGAGTCGCATTGGGCTGCCGGCGGAGCGCGGCATGAGCGAGCCTCGTATCTGTCTGGCGGCCATCGCGGGTCCCCACGGCGTACGTGGGCTGGTGCGCATCAAGGCCTTCACCGAAGACCCGGAGAGCGTGGCAGCCTATGGCCCGCTCTCCGACGAGGCCGGCACGCGCCATTACACGTTGCGGCTCAAGGGGCAGGTCAAGGGCCTGGTGTTGGCGGAGATCGAGGGGGTGCGCGACCGCGATGCCGCGGAGGCCCTCAGGGGTTTGCGCCTCTACGTGCCGCGCAGTGCGCTGCCGCCCCCGGAGGATCCGGAGGAGTTCTATCACGCGGACCTGATCGGTCTGCGGGTGGAAACGACCGAAGGGACCAACCTGGGTCGGGTGGTTGCGGTGCAGGACTTCGGAGCGGGCGATCTGCTCGAGATCGAGGGCGAGGATGGCTCCCGCAGTTATCTGCCCTTTACCCGCCAAGTGGTGCCGCAGATCGACCTGGCTGCGGGCCGCCTGGTGGCCGAGCCGCCCGAGGCGGTGACCGCTGCGCCCGACGAGGGGGGTGGGACTGGACAGGAGGGAGACGGCAGGGCATAAGTCCGCGCCGTCCGGAAAGGAAGGCTCTCGTGGCGGCTGACGCGACCTGCGAAGCGGGGGGAAACCCCTGGACCGCAAGCGTGTTGACGCTCTTTCCGGAGGCCTTTCCCGGACCGCTCGGTCTCAGCCTTGCGGGACGAGGTCTGACACGGGGGCGCTGGGCCCTGGAAGTCCTGGACATCCGGGATTTCGCGCGCGATAAACACCGCTCCGTGGACGACACCCCCCTGGGCGGTGGACCCGGAATGGTGATGCGTCCCGACGTGGTGGACGCCGCCATCGAGGCCATCGCCGAGCGACCGGGCCCTTTGGTGTACTTGACCCCGCGCGGGCGGCTGCTGGATCAGGCGCTGGTGCGGGAGTTTGCGGCCGGCCCCGGCCTGCGGCTGCTCTGCGGCCGCTACGAAGGGGTCGATCAGCGTGTGCTGGACGCGCGGGAGGTACTGGAAGTCAGCGTCGGCGACTTCGTGCTCTCCGGCGGTGAGATGGCGGCGCTGGTGCTGCTGGATGCGGTGGTGCGGCTGTTGCCCGGGGTCATGGGCAATGCCGAGAGCGCTGCAGAGGAATCGTTCGAGGAGGGACTGCTTGAGCATCCCCTCTTCACACGTCCGGCCGAATGGCAGGGACGGAAGGCGCCGGAGGTCCTGCTCTCCGGTCACCATGAGAAGGTCCGCCGCTGGCGGCGGGCGCAGGCTGAGGACGTGACAAGGCAACGGCGACCGGATCTCTGGCGCCGTTATCTGGCAAGCCGCGAGAGCGGCGAGAAAGACGAAGGATAGGACCGAGGGCCATGAATACCATTCAGCAGCTCGAGCAGGAGCAGATCGCCCAGCTGACCGAAGCCAAGGCGATTCCCTCCTTTGCGCCCGGCGACACCGTGCGGGTGAAGGTGAAGGTGGTCGAGGGCACGCGCGAGCGCATCCAGGCCTTCGAGGGCGTGGTGATTGCGCGCAAGAACCGCGGCATCAACTCTGCCTTCACCGTGCGCAAGATCTCCTACGGCGAGGGCGTGGAACGTGTCTTCCCGCTTTACAGCCCGCGGATCGACGGCATCGACGTGGTACGCCGAGGCGATGTGCGTCGCGCGAAGCTCTATTACCTGCGCGGCCGTCGCGGCAAGTCCGCGCGTATCGCAGAGGCCACCACCGGTGTCGGCGCCAAGCTGAACCAGGCTGATCGCGAGCGCGCCAAGCGCTGAGCCAGGCGAACCTGCGGGTTCGGGAAAGCATGCTTTTACAGGGCGCCGGGCGAGTTCCGGCGCCCCTTTTCCGTTGGGGCTTGTCCGTGGGCGCTGTCCGTGACCATTTCGGGGCAGACAGCCCCTGCCTTTCTTTTGCCCGGAAGTTCCCGCTAAACAGGCGGCATGGCACCTTCATCGCGAACCCCTAAGCGCGCGCCGAGCGGCAGCGCCAAGACGGGAAAGGCGTCCAAGCCCGCGGGCGCCCGGACAACCCGCAGTGGGGTCACCCGCAGCAGCGCCACGCGAAGCGCCTCAGGCGCAAGCACGCCGGCAGCCGCCTCACGGCGCAAGGCTTCCCCGGCCAAGACCAGTTCGAAGAGCGCGGGCACCGTTCGTGGGCGCGGCGGGGCCAACGGTAATGGCAGTGGAAATAGCCGCAGGGGTGGGCTCTGGCGGCGTCTGCTGGCCTGGAGCGCGGCCGCTGCCATCTGGCTGCTGCTCATCGTGGGGCTCATTGTCGGCTGGTACGCCTGGGACCTGCCCGATGTGCGCCGCATCGCCGAATCCACCCGCCAGCCCAGCCTGCAGGTCGTGGACGCCGAGGGCGGGCGGGTTGCCGCCTACGGAGAACTCTATGGTGTGGCCCTTTCGGTCGAGGACCTGCCCGCGCATGTGCCTCAGGCGGTGCTGGCCATCGAGGACCGGCGCTTCTACGGCCATTTCGGGCTCGACCCCATCGGGCTGTCCCGGGCGGTGGTGGCCAATCTGCGCGCCGGACGCGTGGTCCAGGGCGGCTCGACCATCACGCAGCAGCTCGCCAAGAACGTCTTTCTCAGCTCCGAGCGCACCTACGACCGCAAGATCCGCGAACTGCTCCTGGCCTTCTGGCTGGAGTACAAGCTGAGCAAGGACCAGATCCTCTCGCTCTACCTCAATCGGGTCTACTTTGGGGCCGGCACCTATGGGGTGGATGCCGCGGCCAATCGCTATTTCGGCAAGTCGGCCACTGCGCTGGATCTCTACGAAGCCGCGTTGCTGGCCGGGCTGCTGCGCGCCCCCTCGCGCTACAATCCGGCCAACAATCCTGATCTCGCCCATGAGCGCGCCCGCAGTGTGCTGGACGCCATGGTGGCGGCAGACTTTGTCAGCGAGGAGGAGGCCCTGCGCGCGCTGGAAGAACGGGCCACGCCGGGAGAAAGGCCGCGGGGGCGCGGTCGCTATTTCGCGGACTGGGCGACCACCCAGGTCGAAGACGCGATCGGGCCGCTGGAGCGCGATCTGGTGGCGCACACCACCCTCGATCCCCGGCTGCAGCGCATCGTCGAGGAGGAGATCGAGGCGTTGTTGAGCGACGCCGGCGCCGAACGTGGCGTCAGCCAAGCGGCGGTGGTGATGCTGTCCCCGGACGGCGCTGTGCGGGCCATGGCCGGCGGACGCAGCTACGGCGAAAGCCAGTTCAACCGGGCGGTCCAGGCCCTGCGCCAGCCCGGCTCTGCCTTCAAGCCCTTCGTCTATCTGGCCGCCATGGAGGCCGGCGCGGCTCCCGATCAGCGGGTGAATGACGGGCCGATCACCGTCTCCCTGCCGCAGGGACCCTGGTCGCCCGGCAACTTCGGGGACCGCTTCTACGGCGAGGTCACGCTGCGCGAGGCCTTCGCCCGCTCGCTCAACTCCGTGGCCGTCCAGGTGTTGCAGCAACAGGGGGCGGACAACGTGGTGGAGCAGGCCCAGCGCCTGGGCATCTCCAGCCGGCTCGACAGTCTGCCCAGTCTTGCGCTCGGCACCTCCGAGGTGACTCTGCTGGACCTGACGGCGGCCTATGCCGCCTTCGCCAACGGCGGCTATGGCGTCTGGCCTTTCGGCCTGCGCCACCTCGCCACGCCGGGCGGCGAAGTTGTGTTTCGTCGCGAAGGGCAGGGGCTGGGTCGGGTCATCTCGCCGTCCGCCCATGCAGCCATGCTCGACCTGCTGCAGGCCAGCGTTGCCTGGGGCACCAGCAAGGCGGCCGATCCCGGTCGTCCGGCGGGCGGCAAGACCGGCACGACCCAGGACTTCCGCGATGCCTGGTTCATCGGCTTCACCGCGGAGCTGGTGGTCGGTGTGTGGGTCGGCAACGACGACGGCACGCCCATGCAACAGGTCACCGGAGGCAGCCTGCCGGCCCGCCTGTGGAAATCCATCGTCACCCGCGCCCTGGAGGGTGAGCCGGTGCAGCCCTTGCCGATCCAGGCGCCGGTGCCGCAGCCGCAGCCGGAGCAACGCCAGGCCCAGGCGTCCGAGGATCAGGGCGGATTTCTCGACCGCCTTATCGACAGCATCGCGAGTGGCGGCAGCTCCGATTCCAGCAGCTCTGGTGGTGAGAACGAGGCCCATCAGCGCATGCTGGAGCAGCAGGAGCGCCGCAACCTCTACGGCGGACCCTGATCTGACCGCGTTGAATTGGGATCGCTTTGCGATCCGGTCTACAGCAGCTTGCCCTGCTTCGGTGGCGGGTTCGGCGTCTCGGGTGGGGACTCAGGCTCTGGCGTGGAGGACTTCGCCGGAGGGGGATTAGGCGCACTGTCACCGCTCGCCACCGCGCTCACCGCGCCATCGAAGAACTCAATGCGCAGCGTGTCGCCCTTGCGCACGCCCTTCGCGCGGGGCTGCAGCCCCTTGGGCCCTCGCACCACGGCATAGCCACGCTCCAGGGTGCCCTTGTAGGAGAGCGTCTCCAGCAGGCGCTCGCTTGCTTCCAGCGTGTCCTTCCTGGCGGTCATGATCCGGCGCATTGCCGGCTCCAGCCGCTCGGCGCTGGCAGCCAGTGTCTGGACCGCGTGAGCCAGTTCGCGCCGGGGCGGCAGCGGCCGCAGGCGCTCGACCAGCTGGCGCCGCTGTGTGACCAGGCGCTGCATGGCCGGTGTCAGGCGGTCGCGGGCGCCATCCAGGGCCTGCTGGGCATAGCGGAGCTGCTGGCGCGGGTGCGGCAGGCGATGACCGAGGCTTTCCAGTTCCGCCCCACGGCGGTCGAGGAAGCTGCGTCCGGCCAGTTGCAGGCGCTCGCTGCGATCATCGAGGCTCTGGGTTTTTTCCTGCAGCAGGCGCTGCGGGTCCGGCAGGCCCCGGGCCAGGCCTTCCACCTGATTGCGGCGCTCGACAAGCTGCCGGGCGCTGCTGCCCAGTAGCCGCCGCTCGAAATCCAGCACCTGAGACTGGAGTTCGCTGCGCACCGGCACGGCGATCTCGGCGGCCGCGGTGGGCGTTGGCGCCCGGCGGTCAGAGGCGAAGTCGATCAGGGTGGTGTCGGTTTCGTGCCCGACCGCGGAGATCAGCGGTATGGCGGACTCGGCGGCGGCGCGCACCACGATCTCTTCGTTGAAGGCCCAGAGGTCTTCCAGGCTGCCGCCACCGCGCGCGACGATCAGCAGGTCGGGCCGCGGCACCGGCCCTTTTGCCGGTAGGGCGTTGAAGCCGCGGATGGCCTCGGCCACCTGCTCGGCGGCGCCCTGTCCTTGCACCAGCACCGGCCAGACCAGCACCCGTCGCGGGAAGCGTTCGGCCAGGCGGTGCAGGATGTCGCGGATCACCGCGCCGCTGGGCGAGGTCACCACCCCGATTACCTCGGGCAGGAAGGGCAGGGCCCGCTTGCGTTCTGGCGCGAACAGACCTTCGGCGCCCAGCTTGCGCTTGCGCTCCTCCAGCAGCTTCAGCAGCGCGCCTTCGCCGGCAAGCTCCAGCGAGTCGATCACCATCTGGTATTTGGAGCGCCCGGCGTAGCTGGTGATCCGGCCGGTGGCGATGACCTCGAGACCGTCTTCCGGCTGAATGCTGAGCCGCTGGGCCGTGCCGCGCCAGCAGACCGCATCCAGCACCGCCCGGTCATCCTTGAGCGCCATGTAGCAGTGACCGGAGGCGGCGCGCTTGAATCCGGAGATCTCGCCGCGTACCCGCACGCGGTCGAACGCGCTTTCCAGCGTGCGCTTGATCGCGCCGCTGATCTCCGAGACGGTGAGCTCCGGCAGGTTGGCGCCGGCGCGCTCGGGCTGAAGGCCTGGAGTGGTGTAAGTTTCACTCATGGTTTTGTCGGGCCATGCTACAAGAGCGCGCCTGCAGGACAAGCCGGGAAAGGGATCGAGGCGGGATGAAGGTACTGGTGGTGGGCGGCGGCGGCCGCGAGCATGCGCTCTGTTGGGCAATCGCGGCTTCGCCGGCGTGCGAGCGTCTGTGGTGCGCGCCGGGCAATGCCGGCATTGCCGAGGTTGCGGAGTGCCTTGCCATCGCCGCCGAGGACGTCGAGGGTGTGATGGCCTTCTGCCGGGAAGCGCGCCCGGACCTGGTGATCGTCGGTCCCGAGGCGCCGCTGGTGGCCGGCCTGGTCGACAGTCTGGAAGCGGCCGGCATCGCGGCCTTCGGACCCAGCGCGGCGGCTGCGGCCCTGGAGGGCTCCAAGGGCTTCATGAAGGATCTTTGCGCGCGGCAAGGCATTCCCACCGCCGCCTATGGCCGCTTCACCGATGCTGCGGCAGCCAAGGACTTCGCCCGGGAGCAGGGCGCGCCCATCGTGGTCAAGGCCGACGGTCTGGCCGCCGGCAAGGGGGTGAGCGTCTGCGCGACACTGGCGGAAGCGGACGCTGCCATCGACGCGGCCCTGCTGGAAGGACGCTTCGGGAGTGCCGGAGCCGAAGTGGTGATCGAAGAGTTTCTTGATGGCGAGGAGGTCAGCTTCTTTGCGCTCTGCGACGGCACCACGGCCCTGCCGCTGGCAAGCGCCCAGGACCACAAGCGGGCCTACGACGGCGACGCCGGGCCGAACACCGGCGGGATGGGCGCCTACTCCCCGGCTCCCTTGATGACGCCGGCGCTGCAGGAGCGCGTCATGCGCGAGATCGTCGAGCCCACGGTGCGCGGTATGGCTGCCGAGGGGCGGCCCTTCCGCGGCGTGCTCTTCGCCGGCCTGATGATCGCTGCGGACGGCACGCCGCGCCTGCTGGAGCACAACGTGCGTTTCGGCGATCCGGAATGCCAGACCCTGATGCTGCGCCTGGAAAGCGACCTGCTGGCCGTTCTGAGCGCGGCCGCGGACGGGCGGCTCAGCGAAGTCTCGCTGTCCTGGTCGCCGCAGCCGGCCCTGACCGTGGTGCTGGCGGCCGAGGGTTATCCCGACAGCTATGAGAAGGGCACCACGATCCGCGGCCTGGAGCAGGCGGCGCAGGTCGAGGGTGTGACCCTCTTCCACGCCGGCACCCGGCGCGCCGAAGACGGCAGTCTGCAGGCCGCCGGCGGCCGGGTGCTCAATGTCTGCGCCCAGGGCGAGGACCTGGTCCAGGCCCGCGAGCGCGCCTATGCCGCCGTGGCACGCATCGACTGGCCTCAGGGCTTTTGCCGCAAGGACATCGGCTGGCGCGCGCTCACGTGAGGCCGGTCTGCGAGCCGTGAGGCGGCCGCGGCTGGATCAGCCGCGGCGCACGGCTGCCAGATGCTCGGCGAAGTCCGGATCGGCCATCAGGAGCTTGCAGCGCGCGAAGCGTTCGGTGGCGTAGGCCCAGAAGTCCTCGGCCGGATTGTCGTTGGCGTGCTGGATCAGGCCCCAGAGCGTCCAGAGCAGATCGCACATGGCCTTGTAGATCACCATGCGACCCTGCACGGCCGCCGGGGCCGGGCCGTCGCAGTAGGCTTCCAGCATCTCCCGGTCCTGGGCCGCGTTGAAACCGGCCTCGACGGACAGATCGCCCAGATCCCAGAGCGGGTCGTTCATCCCGGAGTATTCCCAGTCGACGATCCACATCCGGCTGCCGGTGTCGATGAAGTTCTCGCACAGGGGGTCGCAGTGACAGGGGGCGAGAGGCGTCGGCTGCGCCGCCAGGGCTTCGCGCACGCCTTCGGCTTCCGCCACCACGTCATGGTAGCCCTCGGGCAGAGTGGCTCCGAGCCGCTCCAGCACCTTGAGATAGTCGTCGATCATGGCGAAGAGCTCGAAGCGGAACTCGAAGGTCTCGCCGCTGTGGTGCAGCTGCTTGAAGGCCTCGGCGGCCCGGGTGGGGGCCCCCGTCACACTGCGGAAACGTTCGGGGCTCAGGGTTTCGCCCTCGACGTGGCGCATCAGCATCACGCCGCTTTCCGGATCGGCATGGAGCAATTCCGGTGAGACCCCGGCCCGCTGGGCAGCGCGGGCATTGTGCGCCTCCACCTTGCGATCGATGTAGGCCTCGGTGCCTTCCCCCGGCAGCCGCAGAACCCAGGCTTCGCCACCCCGCTCGACCCGATAGACCCGGTTGGTCAGACCGCCCAGGCGCGTGACCCGCGCCTTGTCCGCCAGGGCCTCGAAGCCCGGTAGCTGCCCCAGTACCTCGATCGCTTCATTGTCATTCATGCTCTTCCTACCTCACGTTCCGTGTCAGGGTTGGCGGACGCTATCACTGGAGGCGCGGAAATGCAGCCTCGTGCGGCGACGGAAAAGTAAGGATATCCGCCAGCGCTTTGCATTACAGGGCACAGCGGCTATCAATAGCCATCCCACACCGATAAGGAGTTTCGCATGGTAACCGCGCGAAAAGCGGAGAGTCTCGATACGGTCTACAGCGCGACCAGCCCCGATGATGTTGCGCGCAAGTATGACGAATGGGCCGAGAACTATGACGGCGAGATGGCGTCACTGGGATACCGTCATCCAACCATTTGTCTTGCCCTGCTGTGCCGTTATCTGCCCGTGGGCGAAGGACCGATCCTCGATGCCGGCGCCGGCACCGGCTTGATCGGTGAATGGCTCAGGATCGTCGGCTATGGCAGCGCCGAGGCGCTGGATATCTCCGATGGGATGCTGGAGGTCGCGCGCCGCAAGGGCGTCTACGACCGCCTGCACCAGGCCGCCATGGGCGAGTCGCTGCCGCTGGAAAGCGATCACTTTGCCGGTGTCGTCTGTGCCGGGGTCTTCACCGTGGGGCACGTGGGCGCCGAGGGCCTGGACGAGCTGGCACGCGTGGTGCGCCCGGGGGGCGTCATCGTGCTCACGGTCAAGGATCGTCTTTGGGAGGACGGCTTTGCCGACCGGGTCGCCGAACAGGCGCGCGCGGGCGTCTGGGAGGTGCTGGAGGAAACCTCGAGCTATGTTTCCATGCCTGGCCGGGCCGACACCGTACCCAGCCGCGCCCTGGCACTGAAGGTTCGGTAAAGAGCCACACCCACCCAAGAAAAAAGCCTCCCGGAAGCCCTTGGTCCGGGAGGCTTTTTTGATTCGGCTGAAGCAGCGAGCGTCCCCCGGTCAGGCCAGGCTGCCGTGGCAGTGCTTGTACTTCTTGCCCGATCCGCAGGGACAGGGAGCGTTGCGCCCGATGCGGCCCCAGGTGGCCGGGTCTTCCGGATCGAAGGCGGCCTCGGGAGAGCGGTTGATGCTGGGCTGTGCCGCCGGGCGCGCTGGGCCTGCTTCGGCCGGTCCGGCACTGTCGCCCGGTGTGGCTTCGCCCGCGGCGGCCAGGGCCGGATCCTGGCGGCTTTCATGCATCTCCTGCTGCGGGCGCGGCACGTTTGGCGCCTCGGGCCCGCGGATCTGCACATGGGAGAGCAGGAGCGTCACCTCTTCGCGCACCCGCGAGAGCATGGTCTCGAACATCTCGAAGGCTTCGCGCTTGTACTCGTTCAGCGGATCGCGCTGTCCGTAGGCACGCAGGCCGATGCCGTGGCGCAGGTGGTCGAGCGCCAGCAGGTGCTCCTTCCACTGCTTGTCGAGGACGGCCAGCAGGATCTGCTTTTCCGCCGAACGCATGATCTCCGGACCGAAGCTCTCGTCCTTTTCGGCCATGCGGGCGTCGATGGCCTGGCGCAGGCGGTCCAGGATCTCCTGATCGGCGATCCCCTCCTCCTGGGCCCAGTCCTTGATCGGCATGTCGAGACCAAAGACACGCCGCACCTCCTCGTGCAGCGAGTCGACTGCCCACTGCTCCGCATAGGCCTTCGGCGGGATGCAGCGGGCGACCATGTCCTCCAGCACCTCGGCGCGCATGGACAGCACGGTGTCGCGCACATCCTCGGCCCGCATCATCTCCTTGCGCTGCTCGAACACGACCTTGCGCTGGTCGTTCATCACGTCGTCGTACTTGAGCAGGTTCTTGCGGATATCGTAGTTGCGGGCCTCGACCTTCTGCTGCGCCTTTTCCAGGGCCTTGTTGACCCAGGGATGCACGATGGCCTCGCCGTCCTTCAGGCCCAGGCGCCGGAGCATGGTGTCCATGCGCTCGGAGCCGAAGATGCGCATGAGGTCGTCTTCCAGGGAGAGGAAGAATTTGGAGGCGCCGGGATCGCCCTGACGTCCCGAGCGGCCGCGCAGCTGGTTGTCGATGCGCCGGCTTTCGTGGCGCTCGGTGCCGAGCACGAAAAGTCCGCCGGCCTGCAGCACGATCTCGCGGTTCTTCTCAACCTCGGCGCGGATTTCCGCCTCGCGCTTGGCCCGGGCCGTGTCGTCGACGATATCGCCCGATTCCTGGGCCACGCGCATTTCGACGTTGCCGCCGAGCTGAATGTCGGTGCCGCGCCCGGCCATGTTGGTGGCGATGGTCACCCCTCCCGGGGCGCCGGCCTGGGCGATGATGTAGGCTTCCTGCTCGTGATAGCGGGCATTCAGCACGTGGTGCGGAATCTTCTTCTGCTGGAGCAGGTTCGCCAGGAACTCCGATTTCTCGATGGAGACCGTGCCCACCAGCACCGGCTGGCCGCGTTGGCGGCAGTCCTCGATCTGCTCGATGATGGCGTCGTACTTCTCCCGCTGCGAGCGGTAGACCTCGTCGTCGTTGTCGACACGGGCCACGGCCACGTTCGTGGGGATCTCCACGACCTCGAGGCTGTAGATGTCGGCAAACTCGGACGCCTCGGTCATGGCCGTACCGGTCATGCCCGCCAGCTTGGGATAGAGGCGGAAGTAGTTCTGGAAGGTGATCGAGGCCAGCGTCTGGTTTTCCTGCTGGACCGTCACACCTTCCTTGGCCTCGAGCGCCTGGTGCAGGCCCTCGGAATAACGCCGGCCTTCCATCATGCGTCCGGTGAACTCGTCGATGATGATGACCTTGTCATCCTTGACGATGTAGTCCGTGTCGCGGGCGAAAAGCTTGTGGGCGCGCAGCGCCTGGGTCACGTGGTGCAGCAGGGAGACGTTCTGGATGTCGTAGAGACCGCCGCTCTCCATCAGCCCCAATTCGCGCAGCACCTCCTCGACCTTCTCCACGCCGGCATCGGTCAGCGTGACCGCGCGCAGCTTCTCATCCTTCTCGTAGTGCTCCTCGGTGAGATGCGGGAGGACCTGATCCATCGCCCGGTAGTGCTGGCTGGAGTCCTCGGCCGGACCGGAGATGATGAGCGGCGTGCGGCTTTCGTCGATCAGGATCGAGTCGACCTCGTCGACGATGGCGAAGTTGAAGTCGCGCTGGACCATGTCCTCCAGCCGGTACTTCATATTGTCGCGCAGGTAGTCGAAGCCGAACTCGTTGTTGGTGCCATAGGTCACGTCGCAGGCATACTGCTCGCGGCGCACCGGGTCGGGCAGGCCGTGCACGATGGTGCCGACGCTCAGGCCGAGGAAGCGGTAAATCTGTCCCATCCACTCGGCGTCGCGCGTGGCCAGGTAGTCGTTCACCGTGATGACGTGAACGCCCTTGCCGGACAAGGCATTGAGGTAGACGGCCAGAGTGGCGACCAGGGTCTTGCCTTCACCCGTCTTCATCTCCGCGATCTGGCCGCGGTGCAGCACCATGCCGCCGATCAGCTGGACGTCGAAGTGACGCTGACCCAGGGTGCGCTTGGCGGCCTCACGGACCGTCGCGAAAGCCTCGGCCATCAGGTCGTCCAGGCTCTCGCCCTTCTCCAGGCGCTCGCGGAAATGCTGGGTCCGGGCGGCAAGCGCCGCGTCGTCCAGCTTTTCCAGCTCGGGTTCCAGGTCATTGATCGCTGCCACCTCTCGGCGCAGCGACTTGATGAAGCGATCGTTGGCAGAACCAAAAACGCGCTTTGCAATCGCGCTGAACATGAATCCCTCGATACGGACTGGAAAAACGCCGCCGCGCGGCCGGCGCGCAGGTACGGCACGGGGACCGTGCCTGAGAAATATGGGTCGACCCCGCTCAAGTCAACGCGCGATGGGCGAGACGCTCTAGCAGGGATACCCTTTTCCGCACGCCCTTGCTCCTTGACTTGCCACAGCAAGGGTGAAAGCTCGACCCCATGGCTTGGAACGATGCAGCAAATGGCGTCATAACACCAGAAACGCTGGAAACAGCCGATTTTTCGGATGTCGAGCAGGCGCTGGCGCAGATCGAGCGGATCTACGAGCGCAACACGGCCTTCCTTCGTGCCCACTTCGAGCGCTACCTGCAGGGCGATCCGCCGGCCCGGCGCGTGCGCGCGACCTATCCTTTCGTTCGCATGGCAGCGACCAGCCACGCGCGGCTGGATTCGCGCCTGTCCTATGGCTTCGTGCAGGGGCCGGGGTTCTACGAAACGACCCTCACCCGCCCGGATCTCTTCGGGCCTTATCTTCGCGAACAGTTCGACCTGCTGCTCCGCAACCATGGTTTGCCGCTCACGGTGGGCGAATCCGAGGAGGCGATCCCGGTCCATTTCGCCTACAAGCGCGATGTCAGTCTGGAGACGGCGGCGCTGCGCCGCGCAGCGGGGCCGATCGAGCCGCCGCTGCGCGACCTCTTCGACACGCCTGACCTGGGGACGATGGACGATGCCATCGCCAATGGGACCTTTGTCCACACTGCGGGGGCGCCCGAGCCGCTGGCGCTTTTCCGGGCGGCGCGGATCGACTACTCCCTGCACCGCCTGTCGCACTACACCGGCACCATGCCGCGGCATTTCCAGAACCTGGTGATCTTCACCAACTACCAGTTCTACATTGATGCCTTCGTGCGCATGGGGCGTGAGCGCATGGCGGCCGGCGACCCGGAGTACGATGCCTTTGTGGAGCCGGGCGAGGTGGTCACGCGCAATGCGCGCTTTGGCGAGTCGGTGCGAGCTCCGGAGCCGCCGGAACGCCTGCCGCAGATGCCGGCTTATCATCTGGTGGCCCCGGATCATGGCGGGATCACCATGGTCAACGTCGGCATCGGCCCCTCCAACGCACGCACCATCACCGACCACATCGCGGTGCTGCGCCCGCATGCCTGGTTGATGCTGGGGCACTGCGCCGGGCTGCGGAACAGCCAGCAGCTCGGCGACTATGTCCTGGCCCACGGCTATGTCCGCGAGGACCACGTTCTGGACGAGGAACTGCCGCTGTGGGTGCCGATCCCGGCGCTGGCCGAGATGCAGGTGGCGCTGGAGCAGGCGGTGGTCGAAGTGACCGGCCTGTCCGGCTACGACCTGAAGCGGGTGATGCGCACCGGTACGGTGGCCAGCGTCGACAACCGCAACTGGGAACTGGGCGACCACGCCGCGATCATCCGCCGCCTGTCGCAGTCGCGCGCCATCGCACTGGACATGGAATCGGCGGCGATTGCGGCCAACGGCTTCCGCTTTCGCGTCCCCTACGGCACCCTGCTCTGCGTCTCCGACAAGCCGCTGCACGGCGAGATCAAGCTGCCGGGCATGGCAGGCGAATTCTACCGCGAGCGGGTCGGCCAGCACCTGGAGATCGGTCTGAAGGCCATGGAGCGCCTGCGTCGCCAGGAGCGCGAGCGCCTGCATTCGCGCAAGCTGAGAAGCTTCGCCGAGGTGGCTTTCCAGTAGTGGCAGCCGGTGGGATGGAGGCATCAAGGCAGTACGTAGGCGGAATAGAAGTGCTTGATTGCACACTCGTGCCATCGCCCGGTGCCGGTTGAGGCTATTCCATGTTGGCACCGCTTGCGGATCGCACATACCGCCATCTCTTCATGGCCCAGGTCATCGCCCTCGCGGGCACGGGGCTTTCGACCGTGGCGCTGGCGCTTTTGGCCTATGATCTTGCCGGAGGCGAGGCTGGTGCCGTGCTTGGGACGGCGTTGGCACTGAAGATGGTGGCCTATGTGGGTGTGGCGCCCTTTGTGGGTGGCTTCGCGCATCGACTGCCGCGCAGGTCAATGCTGATCGGCCTCGATATCGCCCGCGCCGGCTTCGTTGTGTGTCTGCCCTTCGTCACCGAAATCTGGCAGGTCTATGCGCTGATCTTCCTGCTGAATGCCTGCTCAGCCGGCTTCACTCCGACATTCCAGGCGACGATCCCCGACGTACTCCCTGACGAAGCCCGCTATACCAGGGCCCTGTCGCTTTCGCGTCTCGCTTACGATCTGGAGAACCTGCTGAGTCCGGTCGTCGCGGCGGCGGCGCTGGTGGTGGTAGCCTACGACACCCTGTTCGCGGTCAATGCAGCAGCGTTCTTGGTTTCCGCGCTGCTGGTGCTGTCAGTGCGGCTGCCCTCTCCGCGGCCAACCGAGCGCGAGCGCGGCATCTGGCGGAACGTCGCCTTCGGCCTTCGTGCCTACCTGGAGACGCCGCGTCTGCGTGGTCTTCTGGCCTTGTCGCTGGCTGTGGCAAGCGCCGGCGCAATGGTCATTGTCAACACAGTGGTCTACGTGCGCGAGCGTCTCGGCGGCTCGGAGAGCGAAACGGCCCTAGCCTTCGCTGCCGTCGGGGCAGGCTCGATGATGGTCGCCTTGCTGCTGCCGCGCCTGCTCGATCGGCATCCCGACCGGCCTTTCATGCTGTCTGGCGGTCTCCTGTTGGGCACAGGTCTGCTGCTCGGGTTGACGGAGCCAGATCTCACCACACTGCTGATCATCTGGTTCCTGCTCGGCGCCGGCTCGTCGCTGGTCCAGACTCCGGCGGGGCGGCTGCTGCGCCGTTCAGCGCATGAAGCCGACCGGCCTGCCGTTTACGCGGCACATTTCGCTCTCTCGCACGGCTGCTGGCTGATTGGCTATCCCCTCGCCGGCTGGACCGGCAGCAGCCTTGGCTTGCCGGTGGCTTTCGTGATCTTGGCTTTCGTGACCCTGGCTGCAACTGCGGCTGGGGCGGCAGTGTGGCCGAAGCGTGATCCCCTGGAATTGGAGCATCGCCATGAAGCCGTGACGCACGAGCACCTGCACGTGCATGACGAGCATCACCAGCACGAGCATGAAGGCTGGGAGGGACCGGAGCCGCACCGGCATGCGCACCGCCACACGCCACAGCGGCACCGACATGTCTTCGTCATCGACAGCCATCACCCGCACTGGCCCGGCACCAAGACCTGAAGCCGGGCGCCCATCAGCGCCAAACCAGTCCTTGTCAGTCAGGTCTCGGGCAGAGCCTAAGGAGCACGTCCGCCGCCACCGCCCCCATTCCCGCCGGGCGGACGAGAAGCGGGTTGATGTCGCACTCCAGCAGGCGGCTGGCTTCTGCTTCCGCGAAGCGGGCGAGTGCCATGGCGGCCTGCACGACCGCCTCGACGTCCCCGGCCGGGCGGCCGCGCCAGCCGTTGAGCAGGCGGTTTACCTTTAGCGTGCCCAGCGCTTCACGGACCGCGGCCTCGCTGGTGGGCAGCAGGAGGCTGACGCTGTCGCCCACCAGTTCCGCCAGGATGCCGCCGGAGCCGAGCAGCAGCGACGGGCCGAAGGGGGGCGAGACCTGCAGGCCCAGGATCACCTCGGCCACGCTGTCCTCGACCATGCGCTCGACCAGGAAGGCAGCATCGCTCGCCGGGCCACCTGCCAAGCGATGGCGCATCGCGGCGAGCGCGTCTTCCACCGCGTCGGCGGAGCGCAGATTCAAGGCGACGGCGCCGGCCTCGGTCTTGTGAGCCAGCGCGGGGTGCACCGCCTTCAGCACCAGCGGCCAGCCGAGCGCTGCGGCGGTCTCCACGACCTCGCTTGCCTGGACCACGCGGCCCTCCGGCACGTTGAGGCCATAGCCGGCCAGGCGCGCCTTGCCCTCGGCTTCACTCAACAACCGTCCTTCCGCCGTGAAGGGCGCTGCGGGCAGAGGCGGTGCTGCCGGCTCGGCAAGCAGGGCAGGGCGGCGCGCGCCGTAATCTCCTGCGGCGGCCAGGGCCGTCAGGGCTTCGCTCAGTCCCTGGAGCGGCGCGATGCCCGCCGCGATGAGGCGTTCGCGCACGGACGCGGGCAGGCTTTCGGCCAGCGTCGAGGCAATGGCGGCCACCTGGCCTCGTCCCCGGCTGGCGGCGACGAAAGCCTGCTCGCTGGCTTCCCAGGCGGCGGGGTCGCCGCGGCCGGCGCGCGGGTAGTCGAGCAGCAGCAGGCCCATGTCGACCGCTTCAAGCGACTCGGCAAAGGCCGGCTCCAGCGCTGCGGCATCGCCCCAGTGCGCCGTGTTGTAGTCGAAGGGATTGGCAACCGCCGCTGCCGGGATTCGGAGCAGGCCGGACAGCCGTTCAGCCCGCGCCACATCCGGCTGCGGGAACTCAAGCGGCAGCGAGCGCACCTCCACGAGGTCGCCCACCAGCGCAGCCTCCCCGCCGGAGCAGGAGAGCGAGATGAGCCGGCGGCCGGCGGGAATGCCGGAGACGGTGAAGAGCTTCAGCGTCTCCAGCAGCGCCGCCGGGCTGTCGACCCGCACCACGCCACTCCGCTCGAACAGCGCCTGGTAGAGGGCGTCGGAGCCGGCCAGCGCGGAGGTGTGGCTCATCACCGAGCGCGCGCCGGACTCGGAGGCGCCCAGCTTCAGAACCACCAGCGGCACGCCCTTCTCCAGGGCCTGGCGCGCCGCACGGGCGAAGGCGGGGACGTCGTGCAACTGCTCCAGGTAGAGCCCGATGGCGGTGACCCGCGGATCTTCCAGCAGGCCCTCGATGTAGTCGGCGATGCCGAGCCCCGCCTGATTGCCCAGGCTGATGACATAGGACAGCGGCAGGGAGCGTTCCTGCATGGTGAGATTGATCGCCACGTTGCCCGACTGGCTGAGGATCGCCGCCCCGCGCCGGCAACGCTCGCCGCCCTGCTCGTCGGGCCAGAGGGCGGCGCCGTCCAGGTAGTTGAGGAGGCCGGTGCAGTTGGGCCCGACCAGGGCCATGTCGCCGGCCGCTGCGGTGAGGGCCTGCTGCAGCCGAACCCCCTCGCCGCCGACCTCGGCAAAGCCGGTCGCGAAGCAGACAGCCCCGCCAGCACCGGCCTCCCGAAGCTCTCGCACCACGTCGACCGTCGGCGCCGCCGGTACGGCCACGAGCGCCGCGTCCGGTGCCTCGGGCAGGGCGGCAATCGAGGGGTAGCAGCCGATGCCGCCGAGGCACTCTCGCTTTGGGTTCACCGGCCAGACGGCGCCCTCATAGCCGATGGCCCGGCACTGGCGCAGGGCCAGTTCGGCATGATGCCCACCGATGAAGGCGATGGAACGCGGTTGCAGCAGGCGGCGAAGAGTAGCGCGGGTCATGGGCTCGCCGGCCTTTACGCCCCCAGCGGGCGCAGCAGGCTGCGGGCGATGATGTGGCGCTGGATCTCGCTGGTGCCGTCCCAGATGCGTTCGATGCGCGCATCGCGCCAGAAGCGCTCCAGCGGCAGTGAATCCATCAGGCCCATGCCGCCGTAGATCTGCACCGCCTCGTCGGTGACGCGCGCCAACATTTCCGAGGCGAAGACCTTGGCCATGGCCGCGTCCTGATCGGTCATGCGACCCTGGCCGTGGTTCCAGGCGGCCATGAGGGTGAGCAGTTCGGCGGCGCGGATGTCGGTGGCCATGTCGGCGAGCTTGAAGCCGACGCCCTGGTTGCGCCCGATGGGCTGGCCGAACTGCTTGCGTTGGGCGGCCCAGTCCACTGCCAGGTCCATGACCCGCTGGGCGCGGCCGACGCACATGGTCGCGACCGTCAGGCGCGAGGCACCGAGCCAGGTGTTGGCCAGTTCGAAACCCCTGCCCTCCTCGCCCAGCAGGGCCGAGCCGGGAATACGGCAGTCGGTGAAGTAGAGCTCGCAGTTCTTGTAGCCGCGATGCGAGACCGGCCGCGGACCGGGCCGCACCTCGAGACCGGCCGTGTCGTGGTCCACCAGGAAGGAGGAGATGCGCTTGCGCGGTCCGCGCGGTGTCTCCTCCTCGCCGGTGACCGCGAAAAGAATGCAGAAGTCCGCCACATCGGCGTGGCTGATGAAGTGCTTCTGGCCGTTCACGATCCAGTCGCCGCCGTCGCGCACGGCCCGGGTCGACATGCCGCGCACGTCGGAGCCGGCGCCGGGCTCGGTCATGGCCAGGCAGTCCATGCGTTCGCCGCGAATGGCGGGCAGCAGGTAGCTTTCCCGCTGGTCGCCTTCGCAGCCCTGCAGGATGTTGCTGGGGCGCACGACAAAGGACTGCAGGGCGTAGTTGGGCCGGCCGAGCTCGCGCTCGAAGAGCGCCAGCTCCACCGCGTCCAGGCCGCCGCCGCCCAGCTCCTCGGGCATGTTGGCGGCATAGAAGCCGGCTTTCAGCGCCTTGTCGCGGATTTCCTGCGCCAGCTCCGGCGGCACCTCATCGCTCTGCTCGACCTGGTCCTCGTGGGGATAGAGCTCCCGCTCGCAGAAGGCGCGAACGGACTCGACGAGCATGCTCTGCTCTTCGGTGAGGGCGAAATCCATCTCTGTTACCGTCCCTTGAAGTCGGCCGGGCGTTTTTCGGAGAAGGCGAGCACGCCTTCCTTGGCGTCTTCGGAATCAACCGCCTTCTCGAAGGCCTCCAGCTTGCCGCTGCGCAGCAGCTCGAAGGACTGGCGGATAGAGAGGGTCTCGCACTCGCGCAGGATCGCCTTGATCGCCTGCACGGTGAGTGGGGCGCCCGACGCGATCTGCTCGGCCCATTCACGGGCCTTCTCCAGCGGCTGGTCCTTGGGCACCACCGCGTTGATCATGCCGTGATGCAGCGCCTCGGCCGCCGGCATGCGCCGGCCGAGTAGCAGCATCTCCATGGCGATGTTGTAGGGCAGGCGGCGCGGCACCCGCTGCACGCCGCCGCTGTCCGGGATGATGCCCAGCGGCAGCTCCGGCAGGGCGAACTCCACGTGCTCGCCGGCGACCAGCAGGTCGCAGGCGATCGCCAGTTCCAGGCCGCCGCCGAGACAGAGCCCGTTGATGGCGCAGATCACCGGCTTGTTCAGGTCCCAGAGCTCGGTGATGCCGGCAAAGCTGCCCGGACCATAGTCGATATGCCACCAGCGGCCGACCTCCTCCTCCTCGTTGGCGGCCTTGAGGTCCCAGCCGGCCGAGAAGATGCGGTCGCCGGCGGCGGTGACGATGCCGCAGCGCAGCTCCGGATCATCGCGCAGCAGCACGAAGGCCTCGCCCAGGGCAATGGAGGTGGCCCGGTCGATGGCGTTCACCTTGGGCCGGTGAAGCGTGATCTCGAGGACCCGCCCGCGGCGTTCGAGTCTGACGGCGTCGGTCATGCAATTCCTCCTGGGCTGGGGCCTGCCGGCTGCCGAGGGGCCGGCGCAACAGGGCGCTTGCGGACCCGGGGCAGGCAGGGCCGCGATGCTAACGGCACGGCCGGTTTCGGCTTGCACGAAACAGCCGGTTTCCGGCTGGATCGGTTCAGACTGCGTCCGGCCGCCTGCCGTCGCAAGGGCGGATCGGGTGGAAGCTGGGGCCCAATCGCGCTATGCCGGAGCCTGGTCCACGCGACAGCCCATCCGAGCCGCAGGAGGTTTCTGCCCGCCATGTCAGAGCAAGTGTCCGAGCAAGCGCAAACCCAGGACGCCTACGTCGTTCCCCCGCCGCCGCTGCCCAGCCTGCCGGTCGCCGGCGACAGTCGCCGCTTTCCTGTGCGGCGCATCTACTGTGTCGGCCGCAACTATGTGGCCCATGCCCATGAGATGGGCGGCGATCCCGAGCGCGAACCGCCCTTCTTCTTCGCGAAGCCAGCCGATGCCATCGTGCCGGAAGGCGGCGATGTGGCCTATCCGCCGGCCACCAGCAGCCTGCACTTCGAACTGGAACTGGTGGTGGCGATCGGTAAGGGGGGCGTCGACATTCCGGTGGAGCGGGCGCTGGATCATGTCTTCGGCTACGGCCTGGGCATCGACCTGACCCGCCGCGACATGCAGAACGAGGCCAAGCAGATGCGCCGGCCCTGGGCCATGGCTAAGGGCTTCGACCAGTCCGCGCCCTGCACGGCCCTTCATCCGGCGGCGCGCATCGGTCACCCGGACAGCGGCCGGATCACCCTGGCCGTGGACGGCGAGACCCGGCAGGACAGCGATATTTCCTTGATGATCTGGAAGACGCCGGAGATCGTTTCCTGCCTTTCCGGCCTGGTCCGCCTGGAGCCGGGGGACCTGATCATGACCGGCACGCCGGACGGCGTGGGGCCGGTGGAGCGCGCTCAGACTATGACCTGCACCTGGGCCGACATCGATCGCCTGAGCGTGCGCATGGTCTGAGGCTGAGCCCGGACGCCAGCATTCGATTGCGGCGCAGCCCGATCTAGCGCTTGCGTCCGGCCGCGGCCTGTCCAATCTGCTGCTCCGCAGCAGCGGGAGAGGGACAAGCATGCAAGACACGCACAAGCAGGGGGGGCTGCGCGGCCGGTTGCAGACCCTGGTGGAAAGCAACCGCTTTCAGCAGGTGATCACGGCGTTGATCGTCATCAACGCCGTCACCCTGGGCCTGGAGACCAGCGAGCGCGCCATGGCGGCGGCCGGCGGCCTGCTGCAGACCCTGGACAAACTTATTCTCTCGGTCTTCGTGGTCGAACTGACGATGAAGATCCTGGTCTACGGCCGGCGCTTCCACCGCGATCCCTGGAACCTCTTCGACTTCCTCGTGGTCGGTATCGCCCTGGTACCGGCCACGGGCAATCTCTCGGTGCTGCGGGCGCTCAGGGTGCTGCGCGTGCTGCGCCTCATCTCCGCCGTGCCCTCCATGCGCCGGGTGGTCGGAGCCTTGCTGGCGGCCCTGCCGGGCATGGGCTCGATCGTCGCGCTGCTGGGGCTGCTCTATTACGTCTTTGCGGTGATGGCGACCAAGCTCTTTGCCGCCAGCTTCCCGGACTGGTTCGGGACCATCGGCGCCTCGGCCTACACACTGTTCCAGATCATGACCCTGGAATCCTGGTCCATGGGCATCGTGCGGCCGGTGATGGAGACCTATCCGTTGGCCTGGCTCTTCTTCGTGCCCTTCATCCTCATGACCTCCTTTACCGTCCTCAACCTCTTCATCGGCATCATCGTCGATGCCATGCAGGCCGGGCAGCAGGCGGAGATCGAGGCCGAGCGCGAACAAGCCCACGCCGATGCCGAGACCATTCTGCGCGAACTGCGCAGCCTGCGACAGGAAGTGGCCGAACTGAAAGGCGAACGCGGCGAGTGATCGCCGCGCTCAGGTCGTTGGGTTGACCGATCAGGTCAGCTGCGCGGCCCGAGGATCAGCCAGGCGATGAAGCCGACGAAGGGGAAGACCAGCAGAACCACGATCCAGATCGCCTTGCCCATGGCCGAGGCGGAGGAGCCGACGGTCTTGATGATGGCATAGACGACCAGAACGAGGAGAATGAGGCCAAGCAGGCCGACTTCGATACCCATGGATCATTTATCCTTTGTCGTGGAGGCATTGCTGCCGGTCCAGGCTCAACTGGGAAGCGACAGCATAACGTCAAGTCCTGCCTCGCAGCGAAGCAGAAATTCCAAAGGGCCGTTTAACGACCTCATCTTGGCTCGAAACAACGGGCGAAGCGCTGGCGGTAGCGGGCGGGAGAGAGGCCGACGGCGCGCTTGAAGAGGCTGCGGAAGAAGGCCGGGTCGGCGTAGCCGACCTCCAGCGCCACCGCGTCCACCGGCGCGCTGCTGCTCTCCAGCATCTGCTTGGCTTCCTCCAGGCGCAGGGACTGGACATAATCCACCGGCGCATAGCCTGTCGCCTTGCGGAAGCGGCGCGAGAAGGTGCGCTCCGACAGGCCGGCCACCTCCGCCATGCGGGTCACCGGATGAGTGCAGGTGTAGTTGAGGGCGATCCAGGCCTGGGCTCGGCCGACGGCGGCATCCTCATGCTGGCGCGGACGGGCCAATGCAGCGAAGGGCTGCTGCCCGCCCGAGGTGTCGCCGATGATGAAGATTCGGCCCATGCGCCGGGCCTCGGTTTCGCCGGCGAAGCGGGCCACCAGATAGAGCGCCAGGTCGGTCCAGGAGGAGGCGCCGCCCGCGGTGACGATCCTCTGCCCCTCGCCCGCGGGACAGAGGATGCGTTCGGCCCGCAGACGGACCTGGGGATAGTGGCGACGGAAGAGGCCCGTTGCGGCCCAGTGAGTTGTGGCTTCGAGCCCGTCGAGCAGGCCTGCCTCGGCGAGGAAGAGGGCGCCGGAGCAGACGGAACAGATCACCGCGCCCGCTTCATGCCTTCGGCGCAACCATGCCGCCTCTTCCTGCCAGCGCCCGCGCGGGTGCGCATCGTTCGACATGCCGAGATCGGTGACGATGACAATGTCGGGCGGCGGCCCTTCGTCGAGAGCGGCCTCCACGGCGATAAGCAAGCCGGCGGGCGAGCGCTGCGGCCGGCCGCTGTGCGAGACCAAGTGGGGCGCAAAGCGGCAAGCGACATCTTCGGGCTCGCCGGTCACACTCTGCCAGGTGCGGCCGACGCAGCCGAAAAGCTCGTGCAGGCAGTAGAGCACGGCGGGATAGGATTCCGGCAGGGCCAGCAGGCTGACCCGGATGAGGGGCGGTGTTCCCGGCATGAAGCGCGTCCGACGGTCGGCGGCACTCAGAAATATATCACCAAAACAGGGACGCCGCTGGCCGATATCCCTCTTTCCTGTCCGGTCCCTCTCTCACGCTCTGTTGGGCGGCGGGTGTAATCGCTGTCGCACCGAAACCTGCAAGAGGAACTGACCTCATGACACAGCTTGACACCCTGTCCTTCGAAACCGCCAAGACCGAGGCGAGCGGCGCCCTGGCCGGTGTGACTGAGACATTCGATGCGACGCGTGCGGAGGACTTCTCCGGCCACGTCGCCGCTCTGCTGGACCACGGCGCCGCCGCGGTGATGATCGCCCATGGTCATCGCCTGGGCCTGTTCGAGCAACTGGCCGCCCTGCCGGCCGTGACCAGCGCGGAGTTTGCTTCCGCCACCGGCCTGAACGAGCGCTATCTGCGCGAGTGGCTGGCGGCGATGGTGGTGGCCGGTATCCTGGACTACACGCCCGAGGGCCGGCGCTATCGCCTGCCCGTCGAGCACGCCGCCTCGCTCACCCGCGAGGGCGCGCTTTGCAACCTGGCAGTCTATGCCCAGCACGTCGCCCTCATGGGCCGGCTGGAGGAACGCACCCTGGAGAACTTCCGCAGCGGTGCTGGTACGGTCTACGAGGACTATCCCTGCTTCCACCAGATCATGGCCGAGGACAGCGGCCAGACGGTGACCGCCGGGCTCTTCGAGCACATCCTGCCGCTGGCCCCGGAAGTGCCGCTGCGTCTGGCCGAGGGCATGGAGGTGCTGGATGCCGGCTGCGGCCGTGGCTCGGCGCTGCTGGCCCTGGCCCGGCGCTATCCGCGCAGCTGCTTCACCGGCTACGATCTGGGCGCCGACGCCATCGCCTTTGCCCGGAAGGAGGCCAAGGCCCAGGGGCTAACCAATATCACCTTCGAGGCCCGGGATCTGACGGGCTATGTGGAGCCGGGCCGCTGGGATCTCATCACCAGCTTCGATGCGGTGCACGACCAGAAGGATCCGCAGGCGCTGCTCCGCGGCCTGCACGACTCCTTGCGCCCCGGCGGCCTCTACCTGATGCAGGACATCGGCGCCTCGGCCAAGCTGGAGAACAACCGCGACTTCCCCTTCGCCACCCTGCTCTACGCCGTCTCCACCGTGCACTGCACCCCGGTTTCCATCGGCCAGGGCGGTGAGGGCCTGGGCACCATGTGGGGCTGGGAAACCGCCGAACGCTTCCTGCGCACCGCCGGCTTCCAAGACATCGAACACCACCACCTGCCCCACGACCCGATGAACGTCTGGTTCATCGCACGGGTGTGAGGCGGGAGGGGGCGGTGCAGCGTATCTCTTGAGAAAAGCGGAAACGGCGCTGGCTCTTCGCCGCCCCGATACCAGTGCGGACTGAGGTCGGGGCGGCGCTTGCCGTGTTTCACTCCGCGGAAGCGGCGCGTTTCTGCTCTGGAGCAGGAAGGAACTGAGACCGATCCAGGCTCCGCCCAACGGACACGTAACTGAGGAAGCCTGCCTCGTAGACGTCGCGCGGCTCGTAGATGTTGCGCAGGTCGGCCATGCGCGGCACGGCCATGACCTCCGCGAGGCGGCTCAAGTCGAGAGCGCGGAACTCGTTCCACGGCGTGATGATGATGAGCGCTTCCGCGTCTTGTGCCGCTTCGTAGGGATCGCTGTGCCACGCAACCCCGGGCAGCAGCGCCTCACCCTCGCGACGGCCCTGGGGGTCGACAACGCGCACGCGGGCGCCGCGGCCCACCAGCGCCGGCACGATTGTCAGCGCCGGGGACTCGCGCATGTCGTCTGTGTTCGGCTTGAAGGTGACGCCCAGTACCGCCACGGCCTTGCCATTCACCGAGTCGCCGCAAAGCTCGCAGACCTTGTCCACCATGCGGCGCTTGACCTCCTCGTTCACGGCGATCACCGTCTCGGTCAGGCGTTGGGGCACGCCATGCTCCTGCCCGATACGGGCGAGCGCGCGGGTGTCCTTGGGGAAGCAGGAGCCGCCGTAGCCGGGGCCGGCATGCAGAAACTTGTTGCCGATGCGTCCGTCCAAACCGATGCCCTTGGCCACGGCCTTGACGTCGGCGCCGACCCGCTCGCAGAGCGCAGCAATCTCGTTGATGAAGCTGATCTTGGTCGCGAGGAAGGCATTGGCCGCGTACTTGATCATCTCCGCACTTTCCAGGTCGGTAAAGACCACGGGAAAGTCGCGCAGATAAAGCGGACGGTAGACCTGCTGCATCACCTCGCGCGCGTGCTCCGACTCGACGCCCACCACCACCCGGTCCGGGCGCATGAAGTCGTCGATCGCCGAGCCTTCGCGCAGGAATTCGGGGTTGGAGGCCACGTCGAACTCGGCCTCGGGTGCCACGCAGCGGATCGCCTCGGCGACCTTGCGGTTGGTGCCCACCGGCACGGTCGACTTGGTCACCACCACGGCATAGCCGGTCAGCGCCCGGCCCACCTCTTCGGCCGCCGCCAAGACATAGACGAGATCGGCATGGCCGTCGCCACGGCGGCTGGGCGTGCCCACGGCGATGAAGACCGCATCGGCTCCGGCGACGCCGAGAGCGGTGTCGGTGGTGAAGGCCAGCCGGCCGGCCTCCACGTTGCGGGCCATCACCGCATCCAGCCCCGGCTCGAAGATCGGCACCTCGCCCTTCTCCAGCCGGGCGATCTTGGCCGGATCCTTGTCGATGCAGACCACCTCGTGGCCGAAATCGGAAAAGCAGACGCCGGAAACGAGCCCGACGTAGCCGGTGCCGATCATTGCGATCTTCATGCCGCCTGGGCCCCAATCTGATTATTCATCTCTTACCTGTGCCATAACGCCTTGGTGTGCTGTTCGACCAGCTACTCGCCGAGCCGCGATCGTGGTCTGTAGTGACACGTCAACCAGCTTCGAACTGAGGAAATGGACGTTCAGCAAACTCACTTCGATCATACTTCGTGGCAAAGTACGCGAGCATAGCGTCGCTCGCTCGGAGGGCTAGGGAAATTCCCGGTTTTGATCTCCCACTTTTGGATGAGTCCCTTGATGCGATAGTAAGACGCCGGGCCGATGCTGGCCCCACCTTTGCCAATATACTTCCCCGGGCGGACTCCCCACGCTACCCCTCACTCCCGCACAAACGCCACGAAGCCCTCCAGAAAACCCGCCAGCTTTTCGCGGGCGGCCGCGTCGGTGAGGGTCTGGGTTTCGTCCATCAGGCTGTCGGCCCGGGCCACCATGAGCTTCTTGCCGAACCAGGGGCGGGTGCCCAGGGTGCGCAGCACGGGCAGCCAGGCGCCTTGTGCCAAAATGGTGCCGAAGCCGCCGGGTGAGGCGCCGATCACGGCCACCGGCTTGCCGGCGAAGTGGGCGGAGACCTCGCCCGGCGGGCGGCTCAGCCAGTCGATGGCATTCTTGAAGACGCCGGGGATCGCATTGTTGTACTCCGGCGTGGCCAGCAGCAGCCCGTCCGCGGCCCGGAGGCGGCGCTTGAGCGCGACCACCGCGGGCGGCAGGCCCTCGGCCGCTTCCACATCCGCGTCGTAGAGCGGAATCCCCTCAATCCCCTGAACATCGAGCCGGGCGCCGGCGGGCATGAGCTCCGCCGCGGCCCGCAGCAGTGCCCGGTTCAGGGAGGCCTGTCTCAGACTGCCGGAAATGCCGAGGATGGTGGTCATGGGTTCTCCTTTTGCGCCTTTGCACGACAGGCTCCCATGCCGCGCCGGCGCCTGGCAACAGGTCACCGCGCAGGGCCCCTTCCTCCCTTTGATCTACCGCAAAGGGTCAGTGGCTGACTCTGTTAGCCTCACTGCTGCGGGCGCCCGGCTGCGTGCGGCGCGAAGTGCCGCTCGCCGTTGCACAAGAAATTCATGGAGGGACCGATGGCGCAGTCCAGCGAAGGAACGGAAAAGCGCGGCCTGAGGTTTCCCACGGCCTACAGCATCCTCTTCGGCCTCATCATCCTGGTGGCCATTCTCACCTGGATCATCCCCGCCGGGCAGTATGAGCGCGCCTACAACGAGGAACTGGACCGTGATGCGCCGGTCGCCGGAACCTACTCCGAAGCGGAGGCGAACCCGCAAGGCCTCATCGACGTTCTCATGGCGCCCATCGCCGGTCTCTATGACCCGGTCAGCTACGAGGCCAACGCCATCGACGTCGCACTCTTCGTGCTCATAATCGGCGGCTTCATCGGCGTCGTGACCGCAACAGGGGCGATCACAACCGGGATCGAGCGTGCCATGCTGGCGCTGCGAGGGCGAGAGAAGTGGATGATTCCCGTTCTCATGGGCCTCTTTGCCTTCGGCGGCACCACCTACGGCATGGCCGAAGAGACGCTGGCCTTCTACCCCCTGCTCATCCCGATCATGCTGGCGGCGCGCTATGACGTGGTGACGGCCGTGGCGGTGATCCTGCTTGGGGCCGGCGTCGGCGTTCTGGGATCGACGGTGAACGCCTTCGCCACGGTCATCGCGGCGGACGCCGCCGGCATTCCCTTTACACAGGGCATCGTGCTGCGCTTCGTCATCCTGGGGCTCTGCTGGCTTGCCTGCGTCCTCTATGTCATGCGCTATGCGGAACAGGTCCGCGCGGATCCGTCACGCTCTCTGGTCTATGACCGCAAACAGGAGCACGAGCGCCACTTCCTCGTGCCCCGCGACCAGGAGAAGAACCCGGAGTTCACCAGCCTGCACAAGATCGTGCTGGTTGTCTTCGGGCTGACCTTTGCGGTCATGATCTGGGGCGTGCTTTTCGCGGGCTGGTGGATGGGCGAGATGACGGCGCTTTTTCTGGGTGCTGCCATTCTGGTCGGCCTGATCGCCCGCCCTGGGGAGGAGCAGTTCGTCGAGTCCTTCCTTTCCGGGGTTCGGGACCTCGTCGGCGTGGCACTGATCATCGGCCTGGCTCGCGGCATCGTCGTGATCATGGACGATGGCCGGATCACCGATACGATCCTGCACTCGGCCGAACTGACGGTGTCCGGCCTGTCCGAGGTGATGTTCATAAACGTCATCTTTTGGCTGGAGGTGGGGCTGTCCTTCTTCGTGCCCTCATCCTCGGGCCTGGCGGTGCTCAGCATGCCAATCCTGGCGCCAGTCGCGGATTTCGCCGGCGTCGGTCGCCACCTTGTGGTTACGGCCTACCAGTCGGCCAATGGCCTGGTGAACCTGATCAACCCCACATTCGCTGTCGTCATGGGGGGATTGGCGATTGCCCGCGTGCCCTATGAGCGCTGGCTGCGCTTCATGTGGCCGCTGCTGCTGATTCTGACCGTCATCATCATGGCGTGCCTCAGTCTCGCCGCCCTGTTCTAAGGAGCCTCAACGATGGCACAAACCTATGGCGTGCACTCGGAAGTCGGAAAACTGCGCCGCGTCCTGGTGCACCGCCCCGGCACGGCGCTGGCCCGGCTGACGCCCGCGAACCGCGAGGAGCTGCTGTTCGACGACGTGATCTGGGTCAAGCAGGCCCGGGTGGAGCACCTCACTTTCGTCGATGCGATGCGGCACCGGGGTGTCGAAGTGGTCTTCCTGCGCGAGCTTTTGACCGAGACCATGAAGATCCCGGAGGCTCGGCGCTGGCTGCTCGATCGCCGGGTGAATGACAACAGCGTCGGCGTCGGCCTGGCTGACGATCTCCACGCCTACCTGATGGAAATGGATGCCGATCAGCTCTCGCGACTGCTCATCGGCGGGATGAGCAAGGCGGAGCTGCCGGTGGCGCCCGACAGTGTGGTGGCCTCGGTGCTGGTACCGGAGGAGTTCATCCTGCCGCCCCTGCCCAACCACCTCTTCACCCGCGACACGACCTGCTGGATCTACGAAGGGGTGACGCTCAACCCCATGAAGTGGAACGCCCGGCAGCTGGAAACGGTCAACATTGCCGCGATCTACCGCTTCCACCCCGACTTCCGTGACGCCGGCTTCCCGGTCTGGTGGGGCGATCCCGATCAAAGCTTCGGCAAGGCCACGGCCGAGGGCGGCGACATCATGCCCATCGGCAATCGCACCGTCCTGATCGGCATGGGCGAGCGCACGACGGCGCACGCCACCGGCCAGATCGCCCGGGCGCTTTTCGCACAAGGGGCGGCCGATCGGGTCATTGCCTGTCGCCTGCCCATCGAGCGCGCCAGCATGCACCTCGATACGGTCTTCACCTTCTGTGACCGCGATCTGGTGACGGTCTTCTCCGACGTGGTGGACGTCATTCAGGCCTTTTCCCTGCGCCCGGGCGACAAGCCGGGGCGGATCGACGTGCGGGCGGAAGAGCGGCCGCTCACCGAGGTCGTGGCCGAAGCGCTGGGTTTCAAGCAGCTGCGCGTGGTGCAGACCGGTGGCGACGCCTATGTCCGCGAGCGCGAGCAGTGGGACGACGGCAACAACGTGATCGCCCTCGAGCCCGGCGTGGTCGTCGGCTACGACCGCAACGTCTACACCAACACCCTGCTGCGCAAGGCGGGGGTTGAGGTGATCACCGTGCCAGGCGCGGAACTGGGGCGCGGCCGCGGCGGTGGCCACTGCATGACCTGTCCATTGATCCGCGATCCAATCTGAGGGAGCACACCATGCCTGTGAACCTGCACGGTCGCAGCTTTCTCAAGCTGCTCGATTTCACGCCGCAGGAGATCCGCTTTCTCCTCAAGCTCTCCGCCTCGCTCAAGCAGGCCAAGTACGGTGGCTACGAGCAGCAGAAGCTCAAGGGCAAGAACATCGCGCTGATCTTCGAGAAGGACTCCACCCGCACCCGCACCGGCTTCGAGGTCGCCGCCTATGACCAGGGCGCGCACGTCACCTATCTCGGGCCCACGGGCACGCAGATCGGCAAGAAGGAGTCGATGAAGGACACCGCGCGGGTGCTCGGCCGCGTCTATGATGCCATCGAATACCGCGGCTTCGGGCACACCATGGCGGAAGCATTGGCCGCCCATTCCGGGGTGCCGGTCTACAACGGTTTGACCGACGAGTTTCACCCCACGCAGATCCTCGCCGACTTCCTCACCATGCGCGAGTACACCCGCAAGCATCTCTCGCAGATCACCTTCTGCTTCCTGGGTGATGCCGGCAACAACATGGGCAACTCGCTGATGGCCGGGGCGGCGCAGATCGGCATGGATGTGCGCCTGGGCGCGCCGAAAGCCTGCTGGCCGGACCAGGAACTGGTCGACCACTGCCGCGCAATCGCGCAGCAGACCGGAGCGAAGATCACCCTGACCGAGGATCCCAAGGAGGCCGCGAAGGGCTGCGACTACGTCTACACCGACGTCTGGGTGTCCATGGGAGAGCCGGATTCGGTCTGGGAGGAGCGGATCAAGCTGCTCACGCCCTACCGCGTGACCTCGGACATCATGGCCGCCACAGGCAATCCCCATGCCAAGTTCCTGCACTGCCTGCCGGCCTTCCATAACCGGGAAACCGAGATCGGCGAGAAGATCTTCCAGCAGTTCGGGATCGACTGCATGGAGGTGAGCGAGGAGGTCTTCGAGTCGGAGGCCTCCGTTGTTTTCGACCAGGCAGAGAATCGGATGCACACCATCAAGGCGGTTCTGACCGCCACCATAGGAGGCTGACATGCGCATCGTGGTCGCACTGGGCGGCAACGCCTTGCTCAAGCGGGGCGAGCCCATGACCGCCGAGGTGCAGCGCAGCAATGTGCGTCACGCTGCCCGGGCGCTGGCCGACCTGGCGCGAGACCATGAGATCATCGTGGCGCACGGCAACGGACCGCAGGTCGGCCTGCTGGCCCTGCAGGCCGCCGCCTATCAGGATGTGGAGCCCTATCCGCTCGATATTCTTGGAGCCGAGAGCGTCGGCATGATCGGCTATCTGGTCGAGCAGGAACTGGTCAATGCCCTGCCGCCGGAGCGAAACTGTGCGACCCTGCTGACTCAGATCGAGGTGGATCGCGGTGATCGCGCCTTCCTGAAGCCGGAAAAGCCCATCGGCCCGGTTTATGATGACGCGGCCGCCGAACGGGTGCGCAGCGCCCACGACTGGCCGCTGGTCGAGGAGAAACCGGGCAGTTGGCGCCGCGTCGTCCCTTCGCCGGCACCCAAGCGGATCACGCAGATTGGAGCCATCCGCCTGCTGGTCGAAGGCGGCGTCATCGTCGTGTGTGCCGGCGGCGGCGGCATTCCGGTGGTGCGCAACGATTCCGGCGAGATGGAAGGCATCGAGGCGGTGATTGACAAGGATCACGCGGCCGGACTGCTCGCCCGTGAATTGGAGGCGGAGGCCTTCCTGATGCTGACCGATGTCGAGGCGGTGTTCCTCGACTGGGGCACGGCCGAGCAGCGCCCGCTGCGCAGGGCCACGCCGGAAGAGTTGGCGCGCATGCAGTTCCCGGCCGGGTCCATGGGCCCGAAGGTGGAGGCAGCCAGCAGTTTCGCATCCACCCCTGGCCGCTTGGCGGGGATCGGCCGCCTCGAGGAGGCGCGGGCGATTCTGGAGGGGCGCAGCGGCACGCTGGTGCAGCAGGAGCCTTGACGGCCTCGACAGTCCGCTCGCACTGTCGGTGCTGGCTCTTCCTTCCGGGCGGGGTTCTGTGATGCGGCTCTCCGGCAAAAGCTGGATCCTGTTGCTGCTCTTGGTTCTGGTGCTCGCCGCGGGCGCCTATCTTTGGCAGGGTCTCGGCGATCAGGATTTGCCGGCCGGTTTCGCCAGCGGCAATGGGCGCATCGAGGCGGTGGAGATTGATGTCGCCACAAGAACGCCGGGCCGCATCACCGAGATTCTGGCGAACGAAGGGGATTTCGTCGAAGCGGGTCAGGTGCTGGCGCGCATGGACACGGCGGTGCTCGATGCCCAGCTGCGCGAAGCACAGGCGCAGTTCCGGCGTGCCGAGATTGCGGTCGGGACGGCGGGCAGCCTCGTGACTCAGAGACGCGCCGAGAAGGCCGCGGCCGAAGCCGTGGTGGCCCAGCGCGAAGCGGAGCTCGACGCGGCTGAGCGGCGCCTTGCGCGCTCGGAAGAGCTGGCGCCGCGGGGCACGGTGCCGGTGCAGCGCCTGGATGATGATCGGGCGCAGACCCAGGGCGCCCGCGCCGCGGTGAGCGCGGCCGAAGCCCAGGTGGCGGCCGCGGAAGCGGCGATCGCTGCGGCCGAAGCCCGCATCGTCGATGCTGAGGCGGAGGTGGAGGCGGTGGCTGCCACGATCGAGCGCGTTCAGGCGGACCTCGACGACAGCCTGCTGCGCGCGCCGCGCAACGGCCGGGTTCAGTACCGCGTGGCCCAGCTCGGCGAAGTGCTGCCGGCCGGCGGGCGGGTGCTCAACCTGGTGGACCTGGCGGACGTTTATATGACGGTCTTCCTGCCCACGAGCGAGGCGGGACGGGTGGCCATCGGCAGCGAGGTGCGTCTGGTGATGGATGCCGCACCGGAGCACGTCATCCCGGCGCGGGTCAGTTTCGTCGCCGACGTGGCGCAGTTTACGCCGAGAACGGTCGAAACCGCGGACGAGCGGGAGAAGCTGATGTTTCGCGTGCGCGCGCGCATCGACCCGCGCTTGCTGGAAGAGCATATCACTCAGGTGAAGACCGGACTGCCGGGCGTGGCCTACATCCGTCTCGACCCCGAGGTCGATTGGCCCGATTGGCTGGCGCTCACCCTGCAGCCATGAGCAGCGCTGCCGTTTCCGGGTCGGCGCAGCTTCCGCCGGTCGCCACGCTGCAAGACGTAACGCTGGCCTACGGGCGCACCCTGGCCCTCGACGGTGTCGGCCTTGCGGTACCGGCGGGGCAAATGGTCGGCCTCATCGGACCGGACGGGGTGGGCAAGTCGAGCCTGCTGGCCCTGATTGCAGGCGCACGGCAGATCCAAAAGGGCCAGGTCGAGGTGCTCGGCTGTGATATGGCCGATGCGGTCCAGCGACGCGCGCTGGGGCCGCGCATCGCTTACATGCCCCAGGGGCTGGGCCGAAACCTCTATCCGACCCTTTCGGTCTTCGAGAACGTCGATTTTTTTGGCCGCCTCTTCGGCCACAGCAGCGCGGAGCGCGCGCAACGCATCGCGCTCCTGCTCGAGGCCACGGGGCTTGCGCCCTTTCCCGATCGACCGGCCGGCAAGCTCTCGGGCGGCATGAAGCAGAAACTCAGCCTCTGCTGCGCCCTGATTCACGACCCGGCTCTCCTGATTCTCGACGAGCCGACCACGGGCGTCGATCCACTCTCCCGGCGCCAGTTCTGGGAGCTGATCGAGCATATCCGCAGCCAGCGGCCGGGCATGAGCCTGCTGGTGGCCACGGCCTATACGGAAGAAGCCGCGCGCTTCGACTGGCTCTTCGCCATGGACGAGGGGCGCCTGCTTGCCCAGGGTAGCCCGCAGGATCTCCAGGAGGCCAGCGGTGCCGCCTCGCTCGAGGCCGCCTTCATCGCACTCCTGCCCGAGGAGAAGCGCCGGCTGCACAAGCCGGTGGAGATCACGCCGCGTCCCGCGGGCGAGGACGCCCCCGTAGCGATCGAGGCGCGCGATCTGACCAAGCGTTTCGGCGATTTCGTCGCTGTGAACCAGGTCACCTTCCGCATCCGCCGCGGCGAGATCTTCGGATTCCTCGGCTCCAACGGCTGCGGCAAGACCACCACCATGAAGATCCTGACCGGGCTGTTGCCGGCCACCGAAGGCGAGGCCTGGCTCTTCGGGCAGCAGGTGGATGCCCAGGACATCGAGGCCCGTCGCCGGGTCGGCTACATGACCCAGAGTTTCTCGCTCTATGGCGAGCTGAGCGTGCGCCAGAACCTTGAACTCCACGCGCGCCTCTTCCAGGTGCCGGCGGGGCGGATCCCGGAACGGGTGGCCACCCTGGCCGAACGCTTCGAGTTGAACGAGGTCCTCGACGCCCTGCCGGGGAAGCTGCCGCTGGGTCTGCGCCAGCGCCTCTCACTGGCGGTGGCTCTGATCCATGAGCCGGAGCTCTTGATCCTGGACGAGCCCACCTCGGGCGTGGACCCGGTGGCGCGCGATGCCTTCTGGCGGCACCTGATCGAACTCTCGCGCCGCGATGGCGTCACCATCTTCGTTTCGACCCACTTCATGAACGAGGCTGAACGCTGCGACCGCATCTCCCTGATGCACGCGGGCGAGGTGCTGGTGAGCGACACGCCGGCGGCGCTCCAGGAAAGGAGCAACTCCGAGACTCTGGAGGAGGCCTTCGTCCACTATCTGCAGAAGGCCGTCGACGAGGAGGGGGACGGGGAGGGTAAGGAGGCCACCCGCGCTACGGCTTCCTTCGACGTCCCCGCCACCGCCGTGGCGGAAAGCGCCTCCGACCGATCTTTCGACCCGCGTCGGCTGTTCAGCTACACGCGGCGCGAAGCCCTGGAACTGCGCCGCGACCCCATCCGCGCAACCCTGGCCCTGCTCGGCAGCGTGCTGCTGCTGTTCATCATGGGCTACGGAATCACCATGGATGTGGAGGATCTCACCTTTGCCGTGCTCGACCGCGATCAGACCACCACCAGCCGCGATTACACGCTCGGCCTGTCCGGATCGCGCTACTTCATCGAGCGAGAGCCGCTTGCCAGCCACGCCGAGCTGGACTCGCGCATGCGCAGCGGCGAGATCAGTCTAGCGCTCGAAATTCCGCCCGGCTTCGCCCGCGATGTCGCCCGCGGACACGCGGTGGAGATCGGCGCCTGGATCGACGGCTCTATGCCGCAGCATGCCGAAACGGTGCGCGGTTATGTCCAGGGCATGCATGCCCACTGGCTGAGCCAGCGGCTCGCTGAAAGCCAGGCTGCCAACCAGTCTTCCGAGCTTTTCACCATCGAGACGCGCTATCGCTACAATCCGAACGTGGAAAGCCTGGTGTCGATCGTCCCGGCCGTCATCCCGATCCTGCTGGTCCTCTTTCCCGCCATGCTGGCGGCGATGAGCGTGGTTCGGGAAAAGGAACTGGGCTCCATCGTCAATCTCTATGTCACGCCGGTAACGCGCCTCGAGTTTCTCGTCGGCAAGCAGTTGCCTTACATCGCGCTGGCGATGGTGAATTTCCTGACGCTTTGGGTCCTGGCGGTCACCCTCTTCGGCGTGCCCATGACCGGAAGCTTCCTCACGCTGCTGCTGGCAACCCTGATCTACGTCAGCGCCACGACCGCCATCGGCCTGCTCATCTCCTCCTTCATGCGCAGCCAGATCGCCGCGCTTTTTGGAACGGCGGTCCTGACCATGCTTCCGGCGGTGCAGTTCTCGGGCATGATCGATCCCGTCTCCTCCCTGGAAGGGGCCGGTGCGGTGATCGGCGCGCTCTACCCCACCACGCACCACCTCACCATCGCGCGCGGCACCTTCGCCAAGGGCTTGGGCTTTGCCGACCTGCAGGCGGCCTTTGTGCCGCTGCTCATCGCCGTGCCGGTGCTGATCGGCCTCAGCGTTGTGCTGTTGAAGAAGCAGGAGCGCTGAGGCCATGCGCAGCCTGGCCAACATCTGGTTCCTGGGGGTGAAGGAGCTGCGCGGGCTGCTGCGCGACTCGGTCATGCTGGTGCTGATCGTCTATTCCTTCACCTTCTCGGTCTACACCGCGGCAACCGCCATGCCGGAGACCCTGAACAAGGCGCCCATTGCCATCATCGATGAGGATCGTTCGCCGCTGTCCTTTCGCATCATCGATGCCTTTTATCCGCCCTTCTTCCTGGAGCCATCGCTGATCGACCATGCGGAGATGGACGCGCGCATGGATGCGGGGCTGGACACCTTCGCGCTCAACATTCCCGCAGAGTTTCAGCGCGACCTGCTGGCGGGGCGCAATCCGGCGGTTCAGCTCAACGTCGATGCTACGCGCATGAGTCAGGCCTTCACCGGCACCGGCTATGTCAGCAGTATCGTCAGTGCCGAAGTCCAGGAGTTTGCCCAGGGCTATCGCGCCATACCCGAGCTTCCGGTGACGCTGGTCGAGCGGGCGCGCTTCAATCCGGAGCTCAATCCGGCCTGGTTCGGCGGCATCGTGCAGGTGATCAACAACGTCACCATGCTCTCGATCATCCTGACCGGCGCCGCGCTGATCCGCGAGCGCGAGCATGGCACCATCGAGCATCTGTTGGTCATGCCGGTCACGCCCTTCGAGATCATGACCAGCAAGGTGCTTTCCATGGGGCTGGTGGTGCTGGTCGCCGCCAGCTTTTCCCTCGCCGTCGTGGTGCAGGGGCTGATGGAGGTGCCGATCGAGGGCTCCATCGCGCTCTTTCTCGCCGGAACCGCGCTGCACCTCTTTGCCACCACTGCCCTGGGCATCTTTCTCGCCACCCTGGCGCGTTCCATGCCGCAGTTCGGCATGCTTCTGATCCTGGTGTTGTTGCCGCTGCAGATGCTTTCGGGCGGCAGCACGCCGCGCGAGAGCATGCCGGAGATCGTCCAGTTCATCATGCTGGGGGCCCCCACCACCCACTTCGTCATGCTGGCCCAGGCGATTCTTTTCCGGGGCGCCGGCTTCGCCCTTGTCTGGCCGCAGTTCCTGGCGCTGATCCTCATCGGTGGCCTGCTCTTCGCCTACACCCTCTCCCACTTCCGCAAGACCATCGGCAGCCTGGCTTGAGCAGGCAGTGCCGCGCCGTGTGCGGTTGTTCTGCTATGCTGACGTGCGAGCAGGGTAACGGCAAGAGGCAGGGCCATGAAAGAGGTGATCGCGGAGCGCATGGCGGCGCGAATCGAGGGGGATTTCGTGGTCTTCCTCATCGGCATGCGCATCAACAAGCCCTGGAAGGCGCGGCGTTGGTGGCCGGTCTTCCGGGCGATGCCGGCCATGCTGCGCGAACTGGAGGCGGCCGGACCTGAGACAGGCTTTCTCGGGCACAGCGGCCTCAGCATGCGCCTCATCGCCCAGTACTGGCGCAGCTTCGAGCATCTGGAGGCCTATGCCCGGGCCGAGGAGGGGCGCCACCGACAGACCTGGACCGCCTTCAACCGCGCCGCCCGCCACGCCCGCGGCGACGTGGGCATCTGGCACGAGACCTATCTGGTCAAGGCCGGCGCCTACGAAGCCGTCTACTCTGGAATGCCGCGCACCGGCCTCGGCCGTGCCGGGGAGCTTGTGCCGGCGAAGGGCGAACTGAGCGAGGCGCGGAGACGGCTGCGTCTTGGCGGGTGAGTGGCGCGGACGGGATTACGTGATCCGCCGTGCGCGATGGGCGATGGCGGAGATCGCGATCCAAACGGTAAGCCGCAGGAGCAACGCGCCCAGCGTGCGCATCTCGTAGGGATTTCCGGCAAGGACATGCAGGAGGAAGGGAAGCAGGGCGCGGGATCGATTCAGGTCCGGCATGTCGATCCCACTCCTCCAGAGCGCGCTGCGCCGAGTGGTGTCGTTTCAATCGTCTGATGCACGCGTCCATCCCCAATCATCGAAGAGCACGTAGATCGCCGGGATCACCAGCAGCACCAGCAGCGTGGCGCTGAGCAGACCGAATGCGACGGCGATAACCAGCGGCTTGATGGCGGCCGCCTGGGTGCTGGTCTCGGCCAGAAGCGGCAGGAGGCCGGCGATCGTCGTGCTGGAGGCAATCAGGATGGCACGCAGTCGGTCGCGGCTGGCCTGACCCGCCGCCGTCACGGCATCCAGGCCCCGGCTGCGATGGGTCTTGATGAAATGGATCAGCAGGATGGCGTTGTTGACGACAATGCCTGCCAGGGAGGCCGCCCCGATCAGCGAGGGCATGGAGAGATAGTAGCCCATGGCCACGTGCCCCCAGATGGCACCGATGAACGCCAGCGGGATCGACAGCATGACGATCATCGGTTCGACGTAGCTGCGGAACTGGAACGACAGGATCACGAAGATGCCGACCAGCCCGACCAGCAGCGCGCGGCCAATGGAGCGGCCGGTTTCAGCAGAGCGCGCCACCTGCCCCTCGAAGCTGACCGATATCTCTGGATAGCGCGCTTGGATTTCGTCCAGCCAGTTGCGGCGCAGGTCGTCGACGATGGCCTGACCGCTGGCCTGGCGCGCATCCACGTTGGCTTCGACAGTGACGGTGCGCCGCCCGTCAACATGCGTGATGCGTGCCCAGTCGCGCGTCTCTCGGACGTTCGCCACCACTTCGAGCGGCACCCGGACACCATCGGGCAGGGCAAGGGTCTGGTCGGCCAGAGCATCGAGGCTGTTGCGATCGGCTGGTGGCTGGCGCACCAGGATCTCCACTTCGCGGTCACCGATGCGCTGGGTGTCGGCAATCTCACCGAGCAGGGAAGCACGTAGCTGGGCGGCCACATCCTCGGCGGTCAATCCCAGGCCGTGGGCCCCTTCGGCGAGCGAGAAGCTGCGCTGCGGCTTGCCCCGGCGAAGATCGTCCATGACGTTGTAAACGGAAGCGTAACCCTCGAGGTATGTGCTGAACTCCCGCGCGGCCGCCTTCAGCATGTCGAGATCCTCGCCGGTCAGGCGCACCTCGACCGGCACGCCGGCGGGTCCAAAACCCGGCTCCTGGATGACCAGCCGCTGCAGTCCTGCAATTTCGCCAATCTCGTCGCGCCATGCGGCAGTGATTTCATCCAGAGACACAGGGCGACGCTCGGCGGTGAGCAGGTCGACGATAACCGTGGCCACGTGGGGGCCGGCCTCACGGGCGCTGGGGTTGTAATTGAAGCGAACCTGGATCGCCTCCACCAGGGCTTCACCGCCCGGCTGCTCCGGGGTGAAACGCGCGTCAAGGCGCCGCATGGCCGATTCCACCTGTCGAGCCACGGTTTCGGTGCGGTGGAGCGGTGTGCCCTGGGGCATCAAAATGCGTGCCTCCAGCACATCGCCATCGATGTCGGGCATCGCTTCACTGCCGATGTGCCCACCGGCTATGAAGCCGGCCGAGCCCAGCATGATCGCCAGGACGCCGCCCAGCACCGCGTAGCGGAACCGGATCGCCAGGTCCGCCAGTCTCCCCACGCCCTCACGAAACCGGGCAAATCCGCGCTCGAAGGCGGCACGAAAACGCGAGTCACCCCGTTCGCGCAGCGCGGCAACGCTGCCTTTGAGGTGATGGGGCAAGATCCAGAAGGCTTCGAGCAGGCTGGCCGCCAGCGCGGCAATCAACACCACGGGCAGCACCTCCAGCACCGCGCCCAGCTCCCCAGCCAGGAAGGAAAGCGGCGCGAACACGGCCACAGTGGTGAGGAAGGACGAGAGCACCCCCGGAAGCACCTGGCGCGTACCGCTCACCACGGCCTCTAGCGGCGTCGCGGCTTCCGTGGCATGGGCGGCGATGTTGTCGGTGATGACCACGGCATCATCCATGACGATGCCGATGGCCATGAGCAGCGCCACCAGGGTGATCATGTTGAGTGACAGCCCGGCAAGGGCCATGGCCAGGAATGCACCCATGAAGGCCACTGGCAGTCCAAGGATCGCCCATAGCGCCAGTCTTGGCCGAAAGAACAGGCTCATCACCAGCACCACGAGCACCAGTCCCGTGATCCCGTTGCTGACCAGCATCTCCAGGCGGTCGCGCACGATGCTGGTCATGTCCTGGGTCAGGTCGAGGGTGACCCGGCCATCGAAGCGCTGGTTCTCGGCTTCGAGCAGGGCGGCCATGGAGTCTCGCACCGTCAGGGCGTCGGCTCGCAGCGACTTGCTCACCTCCAGAATGAGGGCCGGTTTGCCGTTGAAGTGAACCTGTTCCTCGGCGCGCTCGCCCACCTCACGCAGGGTCGCGATCTCGCCCAGGGTCAGTTCGCCGCCCTCGCCATCGGAGACCACGACCACAGAGGCCAGATCGCGCAGCGAACGACGCCGGTCGGTGAAGCGCAGCAGGATATCCCGGTCGGCGGTTTCCAGAGTGCCAAGCGGCAGATCGACGCTTTGGCGCGCCACACGGGCAGCCAGTTCCCGGGCCGAAATACCGTGCTGTCCCAGCACCGCTGCGGGAACTTCGACCTGCCATTGGCGCTGAGACATGCCGTGGATCACCACGTCGGCGACGCCCGGCAGCGCCATCAGCCGTTTTTCCAGCCGCAGGGCATAGTCTTCCAGCTGAGGCTGCGGCATGTCGCCGGTCACCGCGACTGCGGCCACGAGATCGCTGCGGTGCAGCTCGCGCACCACCGGAGCCTCCGCACGTGCAGGCAAGTCGTTGATGGCCTGGACTTCGGTCTGCAGTTCGTTGAGGAAACGGATCGCGTCGCCGCCGGCGGTCATGGTGGCCGTGGCGCTGGCCAGATTATCCTGGGCTACGCATGCGAATTCGTCGAGGAACTCCACGCCCTTCACTGCGTCGTGGAGACGTCGGCAAATGGCGTCCTCCACGTCGGTGGCGTTGGCGCCGCGGTAGACCACCTCGATCGCCACCTCCACCGGGCGGTAGTCGGGAAAGGTCTCGCGCTTGAGCTGTGGTGCTGCGAAGAGGCCAGCTACAATCAGCAGAACCAGCAACAGATTGGCCGCCGTGCCGTGGCTGGCGAACCAGCGGATCATGGTCGTGTGCCCGCGGCCTGGGCAGTAATTCGGCGTTCCAACGCTTCGTCGCGCCGGGGCGCGAGCGCCATGCCACGCAGCGCCGATGGCAAGTCGTCGACCACCACGCGTTCGCCAGCGGTGAGGCCGGAGGTGATCACTGCGAGGCCACCCTGCTCGAATGCCACCTCGACGTGCCGCCGCTCCAGACGATCCGCCTCATCGACAAGGTAGATCTCATCCTGGTGAACCGCGCTGGCCGGTATCGCCATCAAGGGGTCGGGGCTTGCCGCGGAGAGGCGGACCCGCGTGTACATGTCACGCTGCAGCGGCGGGCGGTCCGGTGGCAGGGCGTCGCGGTAAGGGTGATCGACCCGGACCACCACGCGCACCGTTCTGGTTTCCGGGTCCAGGCCGCTGGCAACCCGAACCACCCGGCCCGACCAGCGCACGCCCGGTGCTCCCACCAGCTCGAGTTCGGCTTCGATCGCCGAGAAGTCGATCCGCTCGCCCAGGCCCAAGGCACCCTGGGGTGGTTGCCCGGGTGCCACGCTGCCCAGCAGGCGCCGCAACATCGAGAAGGGAACCCGCGCCTCCACTTCGGCTGCAGCCAGACTGTCGGCCTGGAAGAGCCGCTGACCGACCCCCACAAACTGATGAAGTTCGACCTCGACCTCCCCCAGGCGCAGGTCATAGGGTGCCACGAAGCGGGTGTCATCGAGGTCGCGACGGGCCTGGGCGAGGCGCGTGGTGGCCCGCGCACGCTGCGCGTCCAGCATGGCTCGCCGTGACGGCAGCAGCGCCAAGGTGTTCTCCAGGGAAACCACGGCCTGGCGCTGCGTCAAGGTTGCGCGGCGCTGCTCGTCGCGCCGGGCGGGCGCCACCGTCCCTCTGTCGGCCAGGCTCTCGACCCGCGCCAACTCTCGCTCGGACAGAGCGAGTTGCTCGCGCTCGACCTCCAGCAGCCGTTGGGCGTTGTCTTCCTCGGTGTCGAGCTGCAGGCTTTCAGCCTTCAGGCTGGCAATCTCGCCTTCGATTTCAGCGATTGTCAGTTCGTAGCGGCTGGGATCCAGGACCACGAGCAAGGTGCCGGTGCGAAGAAATGCGCCGCTTTCCAGATCCGGGTGACGCTCCACCACGCGGCCAGCGACGTTTGCCACCGCCTGCCAGGTCTCCGTTGGGCGGGCCACGCCATGACCGCGCGCCTCAAGTCGGAAGGTGAGGGGGCGTGCCTCGATCACGCTGACCGCGACAGGCCTGGCCTCTGCCTCCAGCCGCTCCGGGGCCTGGCGATTGGCGACGAAAAGGATGAGCAGCGCGCCCCCCAGCGCGAGGCCGAGCAGCACGGCAAATGCTTTGCCCGCTTGTTTTGTCGGGAGTCTCATCCGCCTGCTCCAGCATCGGTGCGCAAGCCGTCGAGATAGATGTCGAAGACCCCTGGCGCCCGGCGTGCAATCGACGAAAGATCCCCGGCGATCAGTGATTGTATCACCAGTCCTTGTATGGTGCCGAGGAACTGGGTGGCGGCAGCGTCGATGTCCAGGTCCGGCCTGAGTGCACCGCTCAGGCGTGCCTCGCTCAGTCTGGCCTCGACCCGCCCATGGTAGAGACGCAGGAGCGAATGGATGATCCGACGCGCCGGCGTCTGGCGGTCATGCTGAAGCTGCCCCATCAGCATTCGCGGCACACCGGGGTGCTCTGTGATGAAGGCGATATGAGCGTTGAACATCGCCTCCAGCGCCTTCACGGGGCAAGACGCATCTGCCGCCGCCTCGTCGAGGCGGCGGATCACGCGGTCGGCCACCCATTCGGCCACTGCCTCCCAGATCGCCTCCTTGTTGGGAAAGTGCCGGAAGAGCGCCCCCTGCGTGACCCGCATGTGCTTGGCGATCCTGTCGGTCGTGATGGCCGCCGGATCTGCCTCGGCACACAGCGCTATGACGGTCTCGACTGTGCGCTCGCGGCGTGCCTGCGATGAAAGATAGTGGCCTGAACCCACAGCTTCCTCGCCTCAAAAGAAAGTAAGTGATTACTATCTTCTAGGGCCTACTCAAACCGGATGGCAACCCCCAACATCGGAAAGCCCTGGAGGACTGGCTTTCTCGGCCACAGCGGGCTCAGCATGCGTCTCATCGCCCAGTACGGGCGCAGCTTCTTTCTCACAGGGGTGTGAAACCCGATTGCTTCACGTTCCGCCGGCGCATGTCAGGGGTTGGTCGCAGTGATCTTCCACGAGGCGGAAGGCATGAGAACGCCTTCATCTGTCTGGAACGGAGCCAGCTCCCGTCTCAGTGCAGAGAGGATGTCATCGCGGCGCTCTTCCGTAATCTCCCCTGCCTCGCGGAAAAGCTCGCCTGCGGGGCCGATGGCAAGATGAAACGCGATGGCCTCGTCCACGGTTTGGCCCAAGTTCACCAGGGCGTCGATGCCCTCGAAGGCGATCGCCTCGTATCCGGCAAGATGGAGTTGCTGGCGTACCGCACTCTCGTCCGCCATGGAGAACGGTCCTGGGCCGCAGGTCTCTGCACTTTGCTCGAGCGCAGGAAGATAGGCCGCAACCACCTGTTTCGGCAGGTTCATGCAGGGGCTCTCCTCCAGTGCACGCCAAACGATCATTGTCATCGTACCGCCCGGTCGGAGCGCCGCCCGCATGTTGCGTAAGCCCGCGACCGGGTTCTCGAAGAACTGGGTGCCGAAGCGCGAGAACACGGCATCGTGGATGGGTTCGAAGGGTTGGGTCTGTGCGTCGGCTTCGAGGAATGCCAGGTTGGTGATGCCCGCCAAAGCGGCGTCCTGTCGGCCATGTTCGAGAAAGGCCTGGCAACAATCGATGCCAAGCACCCTGCCAGTGGGCCCGACCATGCGCGCCAGCTTGATTGCCGTGTCCCCAAAGCCGCAGCCGATGTCGACGACGCTGTCGCCCTCCTTCACGCCGAGGGTGGGCAGGACCTGATCGCTGTGTTTGGACGTTCCTTCGACAAGAATATGACGGAAGCGGATGAACTTGGGTGCCAGTATCCTGTTCCAGAAGTCGATGAGTTCGCTTTCCTGTTGAAGAGGGGTCGTGTTCACGCTGTCACCTCGCTTACGGGTGCGTTCTATCGTTCAATAATCGGACGACCCTGGGGGCGCCGTGTTAACAAGAGTCCGTTGTACGACCCATTCACCTTCCACCTTTTCGAGGATGGCCAGGTGATAGCCTTGAAGCGGTTCGCCTTGGGGGCCCGTGATTGTGTAGCGAGCGATGTCCCACGCAGTGTCGCCAAGCACCTCGATTTCGATGGTCTCGACGGTCATGTCGCGGAATCCCGCCTCGAAGCTCTCCCGGTAGCGCTGCTCTACAGCAGCTCGGCCCTCGAAGATTTGCCCCAGCGGTCCGTAGTAGACGACCTCCTGGTCGAACAACTTGGATAAGGCGACGGCATCCTCCTCGTTGAACCGCTCCTCGTACTGCTGAAGCCGCGCCTCGATTGCGCGCCGTTGGTCGGGATCGGCCGACGTCGCGCCGGGCAGCGTTGTCACGAGGACCAGCGCCGAGCCCGCCGCGATAAGGGTTCGTCTTGCGATGTCGAACATCGTGAACTCCTGTGAGTCGGACTGCCGTTGAGACTGACAATTGAGAGCGGACCAGGTAAGTGCGAAACTCGTCCGTATCGGTCCGTTTCCGTCGCGGAGCACAAGAATGACCGGCAATGCGCGCCTTCACGTGAGTCTGGTCGCCGTACCGGGGACCTTGGCAATGCCCGTTGCCGGCCTCTACGAGGTGCTCACGGCCTTTCCGGTGGTGGCAAGTTTCCATGCCGGCGTGCCGGCGTCCCCACCCTTCGTGGTCGACATCGTCGGGACGGCGCGCGCAACCGTGGAAGCGGGCAGTGGCCTGCCGATCACAATCCAGCGTGCAGTGGACGAGATCGCGCGGACAGACATCGTCATCGTGCCAACGATGGCCGTTGACGACCGCTGGGCAACAGGTCGCCATCCCGATTTGGTGGAGTGGATGCGGAGCATGCATGCACAGGGTGCGATGCTGTGCTCGGCCTGTACCGGACTGGGGCTTGTCGCGGAAACCGGGCTGCTGGACGGTCGGCAGGCGACGACGCACTGGGCGTTCGGACCGAGCATCCGCCGCGCATTCCCGAATATCGAGTTGCGCCTGGACGAGGTCCTGATAACGGCCGGCGAGCGCGAGGAATTCGCCATGTCGGGCGGGGCCGCCTCCTGGCAGGATCTGGTGCTCTACCTGATCGGCCGCTTCGTCAGCCCCGTCGCAGCGCAAGCGGTGGCGAAGTTCGAGCTGTTGGAGCGCCACGCCGAAGGCCAGGCGCCGTACCTTCCATTTCTCCCGAACACTCAACATGGCGACGGCATGGTGAGGCGCCAGCAGGATTGGCTGGATAGGAACTTCGCGGTTGCACGTCCGGTGGCGGAGATGACGCGCAGGTCGGGCCTATCCGCCCGCGCATTCGAGCGGCGTTTCAAGCGGGCGACGGGCTTTGGACCGATTGCCTACGTGCATGAACTGCGGGTTGCCGAAGCGAAACAGAAGCTTGAACGGACCGAGATCTCTATTGATCAGATAAGCTGGGAGGTCGGCTACGAGGACGCCGCAGCGTTCCGGCGCCTTTTCAAGCGAATCGCTCGCGTTACCCCCAGCACCTATCGGCGCAAGTTCGCACCGGCCGGAAACCTGTAGACTGCGGATTCCATCACCTGCCGGCCGTGGACACACCCTGGTTGCCGGAAGGAAACGAAGCGATGATCCTCACCCGTCCGCCCCAGCCCGCGCTTGGGCCATTCGCCGCGCGGAGCCACGCGCCGCACCATGTGCCGCTCGTGGCCTGGGTTCGGCCGGTCAGACTCCTTTCAAGACACCCGGCCGGACTCGCGCCAGGGTGGGCGAGACACTGTCGGAAAGGAAAGCGCCATGTCGATACACGAGGTCTTCCCCTATCTTCGCGTGAGCAACGCCGAAGCGGCGATCGCCTTTTACACGCGCGCCTTTGGCGCCGTGGAGAAGTTCCGCCTGACGGAGCCCGGTGGCCGCATCGGGCACGCCGAGCTTCTGTTCGGCGAGGCCATCGTCATGCTGTCCGATCCATTCCCGGAATTCGGCATCCATGCCCTCGACCCCGAGGGGCCCGGCGCCGTGGCCATCCATCTCCATGTCGACGACGCCGACGCGATGATCGCCAAGGCCGTCGAAGCCGGAGGCGCGCTGTCGCGCCCCGCGCAGGACCAGTTCTACGGGGAGCGGTCGGGGACGGTGCGTGATCCCTTCGGCTACGACTGGCTGATCGGCCACGCGATCGAAGATGTCGACCCCGAAGAGATGCAGCGTCGCTATAACAGGATGCTCGCGTCCGACTGCTGACCGGCGGGATTGACCCGATCAGCGAAAGACCTGTGGTGACGGTGACGGGCCCGCGTCACGGGCCTTGCTGTGTCCTCCGAGTGAGTGGAGCTCGAGTTGGGCTAACTTCGGGAGTCCTATTGGAGCTGCTGCGGCCGCGATGGTTTGCGGACGGAACAGCCGGCGATAGGCTCCGGGGGTCAGGCCGGTGAATCGCTTGAACAGCCGGCGGAAGAATGCCGGATTGTCGTAGCCGACGAGCGCGGCGATCTCATCCGCTGATGTGGCTGTGGCTTCGAGCAGGCGTTTGGCCTCTTCGATGCGCAGATTCTGGACATGCACGAGCAGGGGCGCGCCCGTCGCAGCCTTGAATCGACGCTTCAATGTGCGTTCCGGAATGCTGCAGGCCGAGACCACACCCGAGACGGCATTGGGCTCCCGGAAGTTCCGCGTGAGCCAGTCCTCGGCACGACGGACGACGGAATCGGCATGGGGCTGTCGTCGAACCAGACTGGCAAAGGGCAGCTGGCCTTCACTGTGCCACTTCAGCAGATACACCTTGGCAATGCGCAGCGCTTCTCCCGGATGACAGTGTCGCGCGACGATGTGCAGGGCGAGGTCGTGCCACGATGTGGTCCCGCCTGCGGTGACGATCCGCGCCGCTGGATCGGCAACGACGAGACTGGGCTGCGGGTTGAAGCGCACGCTCGGAAAGCTTCTTCGGAACAGGTCCTGGTAACCCCAGTGCGACGTCGCCTCGCGGCCATCCAGCAAACCAGTCGTTGCCAGGAGAATCGAACCGGAACAGGCGGTGTAGATCGTACTGCCGCGCTGGTAGCAGTGCCGGATCCATTCCTTCAGCTCGGCATATCGATCACTCAGATCGTCCGTCGGTGCCAACCAAAGCTCCGGGATGATCAGGATGTCTGCCACGGATGTTTCGCTGAAGGAGAGCTCCGGGTGAACGGGAATGGCGTTGCCGCAGGTGAACGGCTCGCGAGTCTCCGAAACGATGCGCGGCTGGATCATGCGCGGTCCCGGCTCCTCGCCCACCAGTTCCCGCCAAACGGTACCGGTGGCGGCAAGCACATCGACCATGCCATAGAGCGACGATCCGGCGGTTTCGGGAAGCGCCAGGATCAAGGCGTCAACGGGACCCGGTTGCGCGCGCGCCATCGCTTTTCTGAAACTGGCGTAAAGGGAACGATTCTGGCAAGAACCACGCTGATGCGCGACTCTGTCAAGTCCTAAATTGTGGTCATCGCCGGCGCCGGTTCGCGGCCTGGCAGAAACCCAAAGGATGGAGTTCAATCATGACCACACAGCACGCTACCGCCGAGATGGCGCATTTCGTTAATGGTATCAATGTCCAGGCCGCCCTCGACACCATCGAGGCACTGAAGGCCGACAAGAGTCTCGCCCAGTTTCAGTTCCGCGCGCGAAACACATGGGTCAGCGGCGGTGAGAACCGCTCGACAATTCGCGACTTCTTCGGTGCCGGGCGAGAGGATACCTCGCGCACCGCTGCCTTCGAGTTCACCAATGGTGAGCCGCCGGTGCTGCTCGGCAACAACGAGGGCGCCAACCCGGTCGAGTTCCTGCTGCATGCCCTTGCCGGCTGCGTCACCACGACCTTTGTCCTGCACGCCATGGCACGCGGTATCACCATTCATCGGATGTCGACCGAACTGATGGGCGACATCGATCTCCAGGGGCTGCTCGGTCTTGATGAGACCGTTCCGGCCGGCTACCGGCAGATCAACATCCGCATGCAGGTGGACGCGGACTGTTCGGAGGAGGAACTCGACGACCTGCTCGCCTATGCACAGCAGCACTCGCCAGTCTGCAACACTGTGTGCCGACCGGTCCCCGTTGTCATCGAACGCGTTATGGCTTGACCGTAAAGTGTAAGAGCGGACGCGCCACCCCCGGGATTGCTGGGGGTGGCCGTTCGTTTCGGCGTGGCTGTTCGCTTATCGCTGGCCGCAAACGCAGGGTGCCACGGCCTGGACGGGGCAGGATCGGGACTGGAATTTCCAGAATTACCGTATGAGGGTCCTTGCCCTCTGCGGCTCGAACGGCGTCATCAATCGGGTCTGATGAATGCCCATCCCCCGATAATGGGGAAGAGCCGGACGAGCGGAACACTCTACTATGGGTGGCGGAGAGGGAGGGATTCGAACCCTCGGTAGGGGGTTACCCTACAACGGTTTTCGAGACCGCCCCGTTCGACCGCTCCGGCACCTCTCCGCAGGTGTAGGCAAAGGGGCCCGCGGGGCCCGGGTCGACGATGGCGCGGACGTTAGCGAAAGCGCCCCCGAGCCGCAAGCACCGGGCGTGGCGCGCGGCGAGAAATCTGCCCCGGCTCAGCTGCCGCTGCGAATGGAAACGGGCGGCCCGAATGGAGCCGCCCGCAGTTACGCTTGTTGCCCGCTTGCTGTGCGGGCGGCAAGCCCCTCGTCAGTCGCCGATGCTCACGGTCTCCACACCTTGGGAGGCGCTTTGGCCTGATGAGGCACTGCAACAGGGAGCCCACGGTTATGGCAACAAGAGATCCTCCTAAATCGTTGATTCGTCGGGATTGTCTGGCGACCGCAGCCGAGTGACTTGAGCCCCCGGGATGCACAAGATCCTGGTGATCGCGGTTTGCAAGGTTCTGTGCGGCGGACAAACCTGCACGGACAGGGCATTGTTCGCACGCTCGAAGCGCAAGTTCCTGAAGGAGTTTCGGCGCCTGGAGAGGCATGCTCAGGCACGATACCGTCGTGCGGCGCAAGTACTGGCGGGGTCGGCCGGTGCGAGAAGGTGCGAGCAGTAGCTGCATTCGTTGCAGGTTTTGAATCCAAGCTGCCCGTTAGGGAATGCAAAAATATTACGCCGGCGGCGAGCTGGATCTCGCCGCCGGCAAATAGACTCTGACGGCCTCTAGTCGCGTCAGTTGTCCGGATCAGAGATCTCCGAGGTTGCCCGGAATGCCGATGGTTGCCGTGGTGACGTTAAGGGCGCCGATGGCGCTGGTGCTGATCGCACCGATGTTGCCGATGCTGGACATCCAGCCGTCCGCAACGTAGTTGGCACTGCCGTCGATGCTCTCAAAGTTGAGCGCCACGTTCACGATGTTGGTCGCAGCAACGCCTTCGTAGGCGAAGTTGCCGGCCACATCGAGATCACTGAAGCGTGAGGACGACCAGTAATCGACGCCGTCCACGTCAAAGTAGCCCAGCTCGGCCCCGCCGAAGCCGCCTTCGTCGTAGTGCACGTTGGTGATCTCGTCGATCTCCAAGCTGTCCCGGCTCGAATAGGACGTGCTGTCCACCGAGAAGGCGCCGGAGGCTGCATTGCGGCCGATGTTCACGTCGGTCTGGTTGACAGCGCCGGCCGCGAAGGTTTCGCTGACACCCAGATCGCGGCCTTCATGCCAGCCCTGATGGCCGATGTCGCCACCTTCGGCGGAAACGTTAATGGAGCCATCGATCGCAGGCCCGAAGTTGCCCGGGACGTAGTTGACGGCAATGTTTGCAATATTAACGTCTGCATCATTGATGTCAGCTGCCTGCGCAGCAGTGGAAATGCCCAACGCCAAGACCGCGGCGGATGCCGAAAGAAGTACTTTACGCATTTAACCCTCCCAAACTTAGGTGATGAATGATTGGGTTGATGCTCGGGCGCTCTGTTGCCAAAATCAGAACAAGCGAACATCAACTTCGCGCTGACTGCCATTGACCGGGGAAAGCTGATCAGGATCCGACTCCTCAGCTTTCTCCGAGTCAGAGGCATCATCCAGCGGCTTGTACCAGGGCACATTGGCCTCTGGGATGACTGAACCGCTTGGATCCTCTTGGGCAGGGGCCGCTTTCGGCTCCTGCCCCTCGTTCTCTGAATGTTGGTCGTTCGTCTCGCCGCCCACGCGCGCAGGAGCAGGGTGTTTTCCGGACGGCGCAGCAGCATCGCTGCCGTGCAGCTGCGCAAGTTGCGTCTTGCACTCCGCCCAGGTCTCCTGAGGCATCATCTGTGTCAGGAGCTCAAAGGTGGCGAGGTTCAGCATTTCGCGCAGCGCAAAGTGTAGCGCTTCTCGATTCTGGCCACCGATGTCGATGGAAACGAGCGTATCCCCGAAGAAACGGCCGACGCCTACCCCGAACTCCTCGGCAAAGACCTGCTTCTGCAAAGGCACGTTGGCCACGATCCGCCCGCTGCTGGTCTCTGTGACCGCCAGGTCCAGGCCCACGAGTATGCGGTGCTGTCGATAGCGCGGTCCGACGCCAGAGATGGAGACGTCGAGGCCCGAGCCCGGAATGAAATCCAGCGAATTGATGCTGCCAGTAATGTGGAAGGTCGCAGGAACCAGGGACGCAGCGTTACGCAGCCCCCACTGCATCTCATTGACCATGACCCGCGGATCGCGGCGGTTCACGAGGGGAGTGCCCGCCTTGAAAAGGGCGCTTTGAACGATGTCGCCGGCCCCTTGTGTGACAAAACGGCCGGCGCCGCCGTCGGTCAGCTGTTCCTTGCCGGTCTGATCCAGAACCGCCCCTACCGCGAAGCTCAAGCCCTTGCTGATCCGCCCATTCAGGCACATCAAAGCTTCGTCATAGGGGGTCACGATATCCTGTACAGGCGGCCCCTTGACCATGGGCGCGTTCTTTAGCGGCATCTCTACGCCTGTGCCACCAGCACAACCGGCCAATCCAAGTAGCGCAGCACCAACCACCGCAAGCCGAAGCTTCCCCATTATCCCCACCCCCGAGTTCTCAGAAATTATTAAGCGTCAGCTTGTTCTATCAGCAGCCCGCAAATCCGCCGCTCTGGCCGGGATTGCTAGAGACGCGGATACCGCCATCCTGACATCCGGCCGAGTCCGCGAGAGAGTCGATGTTGATGTTGCTGCCGTTGCTTATGTCGACCGCAGTGTTGTTGATCGCGCCGACCGCCGTGGTGGTTGTATCGCCTTGATCGAGGGGCTGGTCGTAGCCCTCTGGAAAATTGTTCGTGAACTCGCGAGAGTTGTCGTTGTTGACGTCGCCCTCAACATTCGTGTTCTGGTAGACGGTGGTGTTGCTTCTCCCGAACTCCGAATAGTAGTCGTTGCTCTTGCGCTCGATCATTTCGGCTTCCAGCAGACGAACTTGTATCTGTTGCGGAGAGCGGAACTGATAACTGCCGTTCCAATCGGAAGAGGGGTTGTTGCTCTGCGCTGCGGCGTTTGCTGACCACAGCAGCATTGCGCAGCAGCCGGATAAGAGGCAGATTTTGATCATTGTCACATTTCCTCGCTGCAAGCCATCAATCTGCGTTTGCATCACGCTGTCTTGAACAAGTGGCGTTGCTATCAAATTTTATTAGAATGCCTAAAGAATGTCCGCAAGGGAATAATTGTATGGGCGGACTTTTCCTCCCGCGATTGCTACCTGCCGGTGAAAGTTCACGCTGCGAGTGACGGCGGAGGTGGCGCGGCGATGCGATTTTGAATCTGGGGCGGGGGATGAGTTCGTCACCGCAGGGCGGTGGCCGTGCGGCCCACAAAAACAAAAGCCCGCCAAGTCGTTGACCTGGCGGGCCTTTTTGATGGTAGCGGGGGAGGGACTTGAACCCCCGACACGCGGATTATGATTCCGCTGCTCTAACCAGCTGAGCTACCCCGCCCCGGAGGGCGCCTTGTAATAGGAAGCGGGGGTGGTCCCTGTCAAGCGTGCTGCAGCGCCGCGCGCTGGGAAAAAGCTGTAGTGCAGATGGCAGTTGCGAAGCGTCCTGGCGGGCGGTCAGCGGTTCCAGGCCTGCTGCACCTCGAAGTGACGGCGGATCGCGTCCACGACGCTCTCGGTGAAGCGCTGGCGGTGGGCCGGGTCGCGCAGGCGGCGCTCCTCATGGCGGTTGGAGATGTAGCCGATTTCCAGCAGCACGGAGGGCACGGTCGGGGACTTCAGCACCGCGAAGCCGGCGAAGCGGTGGGTGTTGCGCAGCAGCTCCACCCGCTGGCCCAGGGAGTCCACCAGCATGGCCGCGTAGGTCTTGGAGAGGTTCATGGTGTCGCGCTGCGCCAGGCCCAGCAGGATTTGCCCCACCTCGGCCGGCCGGGAGGCCAGGTTGAGGCCGCCCACGGCATCGGCGCGGTTCTCCTTCGCCGCCAGGGCGGCGGCTTCGGCGTCAGACGCCTCTTCAGACAGGGTGTAGACCGAGGCGCCGCGGATGTCGCCCGAAGGGTGGGTGTTGGCATGGAAGGAGATGAAGAGGTCGCCGCGGGACTTCTCGGCGATGGCGAAGCGCTGGCGCAGCGGGATGAAGCGGTCGTCGTCGCGGGTCATCACCACGCGATAGCGCCCGGTAGCCGCAAGCGCGTCGCGCAGGCTGCGGGCGTAGCTCAGGACCAGGTCCTTTTCCTTGGTGCCCGAAACGCCGATGGCGCCCGGGTCGATGCCGCCATGGCCGGCATCGATGACGATGGTCGGGCGATGGTCGCGCGGTGGCGACGGGACGCCGGGCAGGGCGATGTCTATGGGCGCCAGCGGCTGGGCCGATTCGCGCAGACGGCCGACCTCCGCGCTCTTAAAGGCGTTGGCCGGCACGGGTTCCAGGTCCACCACCAGCCGGTGACTGCGTCCGGACTGGGGCGGCAGTTCCAGCACCCGGCGCACGCCCGCCGGTCGGTCGAGATCGAGCACCACGCGGCTGGTGCCGGGCGTGAAGAGGCCATAGCGCAGGGCCGAGACGTAGCCGCCGGCGATCTCTCCTGGCGGGTCGTTCCAGGTGACCTCCTGCAGGTCGATGACCACACGATAGGGATCCGGCAGCGCGAAGACGCGCCAGGAGGAGCGCTCGCTGAGTTCCAGCACCACCCGCGTCATGTCCGGGTGGGTGCCGATCCGCGCGTCAAGCACCGACGGCCGCGCCGCTGCCTGGCTCCCCAGTCCGAGGAGCAGCAGCAGCGCGAGCAACAGATGCAGCGTCCGGTATCCCTGCTTTCGACAGGGCATGAAGAATACCCCCTATCGCCCTGACAAACAGTCCAGTTTGCGACGATAGCGCGTCCCAGGCCTCACTGCAACGAAAAGCCGGGGCGGTCATTGGCCTCCAGGGGAGGTCGATGCGAGGCGCCGGAGTGCGTCAGCTCTCGGCGCGCGCCTCGGCGATCAACTGGCGCAGGGTGTCGAGTCCGACCGCGCCCGGCAGCAGGCGGTCGCCGACGATGAAGGCCGGGGTGCCACGGATCTCCAGGGCTTCGGCCAGGGCATGGTTGCTGCGCAGCTGCTCGGTGATCGTCGGGTCGTTCATGTCCTGGCGCAGCCGGGCAATGTCGAGGCCGGCGCCCTCGGCGATGTCCAGGACCTGATCTTCGGTCAACTGGCCGCGATGGGCCATCAGGGCCCAGTGCAGTTCCTCGTATCCGCCCTGCCGCTGGGCAGCCAGAGCGGCGCGCGCGCCCACCAGGGAGGCGGGCCCCAGGATGGGGAACTCCTTCATCACCAGGCGAAGGTTCGGATCCTCGCGCAGCAGAGCCTGCAGCGGCTCGCTCACCTGTTTGCAGTAGCCGCACTGGTAGTCGAAGAACTCCACCAGGGTGACGTCGCCTTCGGGATTGCCCAGGACCGGAGCGGCGGGATCCTCCTCCAGCGCCACCCGATGCTCCGAGAGGCCTTCGCGTTGCCGGCTCTCCTGCCGCTCCTGGCTGCGCCGCTCCAGCACGCCCAGCGCTTCCATGATGATCTCGGGGTTCTCCAGCAGGTAGTCCCGCACCACCTCTTCCACCGCCTGGCGCTCGGCCCCACTCATCTGCGCGTGGGCCGGCTGCGTGGCCGGTTGGGTGATTGTCAGCGCGGCGGCAGCCAGCAACAGGCCGGCGAAAAGGCGTCGGGGGAAGGTCACGGGGCAGGGTTCCTCATGCTCTGGGACTGTCGGCGTCGCGTATGTGGTACGTGGTTCTGCGAGCTGGCGGCGCCGAGGTCAACGCGGACACGCGCTTGCGGCTCACCGGCGCTCGCGCTCGGCGCGTTCTTCCTCGCGCTCCGCCACTTCGGCCAGGTCGCTGGCGCGCAGCCAGGCAGAGGAGCCCTCGGGGAGCATGCGCCGGGCCCGGTCGGCCTGGCCGCGCGCCTCGTGCCAATTGTCCTCGGCGAAGTGCATCTCCGCCAGGGAGAGCGCTGCCAGGCCGGTCTCGCCCTGGCGGCCCTGGGCGATGGCCTTGAGCCGCCAGGCGCTGGCATTGTCCGGCTCGCGCGCCAGAACCTGCTCGAGGTTGCTCAGCGCCGCCCGGTTGCTCTCCGACTGGTTCAGCTCCACCTGGGCCTGGGCAAGACGCAGACGCATCTGCGCGGCGTCTGGCTGCAGGCTCACCGCCTGCTGGTAGGCGGGCACGGCTTCGGCGGCCCGGCCGTTCTCCAGCAGGATCTGGCCGCGCAGTTCGTGGAAATAGGGATCCTGGGGATATTCGGCCAGCAGCGCCTCGATCTGCTGCAGTGCCTCGTCCATGCGTGCGGCGCGGTGGGCGGCGATCGTGCGGGCATAGCGGGCCGGCAGGGACTGGTCGCTCTCGGGGTAGCGCCGGGCAACGACCTGGGACGGCTCGATAAAGCCCACCAGCTTGGCCCGCATGCGCTCGTGCTTTTCGCGCAGGTCCGCCGGCACCTCCTCTCCCTGGTAGGGGGAGTTGCGCACCGCCTCGTCCAGGAAGCTCACACGCTCGCGGCTCAGCGGGTGGGTGCGCAGGTAGGGGTCCTGGTTGGAGGACAGCAATACCTCCTGGCCTTCCAGCAGGCTCATGAAGTCGCGCAGGCCTTCGGGACTGAGGCCGGCGCGGCGCAGGTAGGTGATGGCGGCCTGGTCTGCGGCCTGCTCCTGGCCGCGGGTGTAGGCGAGCAGCCCGCGCAGGGCGGCATCCTGGCCCATGCCCATGACCGCGCCGGCCGCCCGACCGTCGCCGCTGGCCGCCGCCGCACCCAGGCCGAGCAGCAGCGAGGCAATCGCTTTGATGGAGGCATAGCGCAGTTCTTCACCGCGTCCGGCGATGTGGCCGCCGGCGATGTGGCCGGCTTCGTGGGCGATGACTCCGATCAGTTCCAGGGGGTCCTCGGCGCGCATCAGCAGGCCTGTGTGCAGAAACATGCGGTTGCCTGGAATGACGAAGGCGTTGAGGCTGCGATCCTGTATGATGTAGATGTCTATCGCCTGTGGGCTGAGTCCCGCTGCCTGCAGGACCGGGGTTGCGTAGCTGCGAATGGTGTGTTCGATCTCTGCATCGCGGATCAATGTTACGCCCTGAGCCTGGGCACGCGGGGGCAGGACGGCCCCGAAGGCTGTCACAAACAACAGGGCGATGGCGAGAATGGTACGACGCAGCTGCAACGCTAAATCCTTCCCTGGCCAGAAGGCTAAGGTTCCAGACAGCCGCACTCAACGCAAGCGCCGTGGCGGAATTATGGCGCTTGCCGCCGTACTCCTGCTGGGGGCGTGCAGCGGGGAGCCGACACCCGGCTCGGTGGCCGTTGTCGAGGGTTTCGCCGGCCTGGTCGCGGCCGACGAACCCCGCGCGGCTGTGATCGGGCGGGACGTGCTGGGGCGCAATGGCACGGCCGCGGATGCCGCAGTGGCCATGGGCTTTGCCATGACCGCCTCTTACCCCTCGCGGGTCGGTCTGGGCGGTGGCGGGGTCTGCGTCGTCTATGACGGCCCCGACCTGGAGGGAACCTCGATAGCCTTCCTGCCACAGGCCGATGCCGAGGGTGCGGTGGCGCCCATGATGGCCCGGGGCCTTGCCCTGCTGCATGCGCGCTTCGGCTCGCTGCGCTGGGAGCTCCTGGTTTCGCCGGCGGAGAACCTGGCGCGCCAGGGCAATCCGGTGAGCCGGGCCCTGAGCCGCGATCTCGAGGCCGTCGATCCGGCAGTGGCGCAGCAGTCGAGTGTGGTGGCGCGCTTCTTCCGCGATGGCCGGCCCCTGGAGGTCGGCGACCGGGCCACGGTGCCGGAGTTGGCCGGCGTGCTCAGCGGTCTGCGCAGCCGCGGCGTCGCCTACATGACCGGCGGTTCCTATTCCGAGCGTCTGGTGGCGGCTGCGCAGGCGCAGGGCCAGGCCCTGACGCCGGCGAAGTTGCGTGACTCCTTGCCGCAGGTGGCACCGGCGCGTGAAGTGCCGGTGGGCAACGACGTCCTGATGCTGCCCGCGGACGAGGCCGTGGGGCCGCGCACGGCGGCGCTGCACCAGGGGGGGCAGGGGGCCTCTGCAGCACGCCAGTCCGCTGTGCCCGCCGCGGGCTTCGTGGTCGCCGACCGCTTCGGCTATGCCGTGGCCTGCGCCTTCACGCAGAACGGACTTTTTGGCAGCGGCCGGGAGCTCGGCGACACCGCCATCATGCAGGTGGATCCGGCCCCCTCCGGGGCCTTTGCCGGCTCCATGGCCGCCGGCCTGATCGCCAACAAGAACATCATCCGGGTGCGCTATGGTGCCGCAGCCAGCGGCTTCGATGCGCCGGCGGCCTTGACCGAGGTGCTGGACCGTTTGGCCGACCTGGGTGAGACGGTGGACGGGGCAGTTGCCGCACCGCGTAGTGGTGCCGCGGATGAGGCGCGGGTCCAGGCGTTCCGTTGCCCCAACGGAGCGACTGCGGGTAGCGGTATATCCTGCCGTGTCGCCAGCGACCCACGTGGCAACGGCCTGGCGGAGATCGCGAATTGATTGGCGATCCCCCATTTTTTGCAGGGTTGAACGGCGCGAGGGGCGGTGATAGGCCACGCTTCACCGCCATGACCGAGAGCGCTTTCCTGCGCCGCATCCGGAGAGATCAGCGATGACCTACGTCGTCACCGAAGCCTGCATCAAGTGCAAGTACATGGACTGCGTCGAGGTCTGCCCCGTGGATTGCTTCTACGAGGGGGAGAACATGCTGGTCATCCATCCCGATGAGTGCATCGACTGCGGTGTCTGCGAGCCGGAATGCCCGCCCGAGGCCATTCTGCCCGACAGCGACCCGGCCGCCGACGACTGGCTGGAGCTGAACAAGCAGTACAGCGACGCCTGGCCGAACATCAATCGCAAGGGCGAGGCACCGGCCGATGCGGATGAGTACAAGGACGTCGAAGGCAAGTACGCCAAGTACTTCAGCCCGGAACCCGGCAAGGGCTCCTGAGGCGCGACGTCTTTGGACCGAGTCGCGTCAATCTGACCAGCTTCCAGATTGAACGCGTGAATTGCCGCGCCGCCTGCGCGGCGGATAGGCGGCGTGTGTCAGCGGGAGTCGTTGTTTTCTCCGGCCGCTCGTAGTATGCTTTGTTGCATTGCGGTGGTCGGTGTGTCCGGCCGTCGGACGAGAGACGTCGAGGGTCGCTGGACTCCCTGTACCACAGGCAGTGAAATCACCGGCAACATACACGCTGCAGAGCGAAACGCTCGGTACGGGCTTTGTCCCCAGTTTCGAGGACAGACAGCCTGCCGAGTTGGCCGGATATCCAGTGACGCGACCCTTGTAGCCCTGTGAGTCCCGTCCGGCAAGCGGGTGTTTTGACGGCCGAGCGGCGGCCGCCGGCAGCACCGACCCGACATTGGAGCAGAAGGCGAAAGATGGCGAAGAAGCTGGAGTTTACCGAGGGGGATTTCGTCGTCTACCCGACGCACGGCGTCGGGCGGGTAATGGGAATCGAGAATCAGGCGGTCGGCGGGCAGGAAGTCGACCTGATCGTCATCAAGTTCGAGAAGGATCGCATGATCCTGCGGGTGCCGGTGGAGAAGGCCCAGAACTCCGGATTGCGGCGCCTGTCGTCGCGCAAGATCATGGATTCGGCCCTGACCACCCTGAAAGGCCGCAGCCGCGCCAAGCGGACCATGTGGAGCCGACGGGCCCAGGAGTACGAGGCCAAGATCAACTCCGGCGATCCCGTATCGATCGCCGAGGTCGTGCGCGACCTGCATCGGGCTGACGATCAGCCGGAGCAGTCCTACAGCGAGCGTCAGATGTATCAGGCGGCACTGGAGCGCCTGGTGCGCGAGTTCGCGGCGATGGAGGAGATCGACGAGGCCGCCGCAGCGGAAAAGCTGGAGCAGCTGCTCAAGGCTGCGTAGGCAGGTCGCGTGAAGCCGGTTTAGCTCACGAAATTTCCCTGGTTGTTGAAGGCTGGGCCGGATCACCCTTGATCAGAAACCTTGTGGTTCAGATTGAATGCGATCCGGTCTAAGCTGGTGCGACTCCGATTCCGCCCCTTGTGGTGAGATCCGGGGCCGGGATGCGTGTCGGTGTGTGCCGGCCGTGGATCCCCTTATCGGCAAGCAGCAGGATGCAGCGGCGAACATGGCGGCTTCCCAGATCTTTGCGACCCTGACCGACGATTATCAACGGGTGTGGGCCGTCGCGTCGATTCATGGCGAGGTCGGGCGCCTCGAGGCGCTGCATGCCGGGCTCTGGGATCGTTTGCGGCCCGGTGACCGCCTGGTCTATCTGGGCAACGCCATCGGCCGGGGGCCGCAATCCTGCGCCACCATCGACGAACTGCTGCATTTCCGCCGCGCCTTCATGACGCTGCAGCCGGCGGAGGCGCCGCAGGTGGTTTTCTTGCGCGGGGCGCAGGAGGAGATGTGGCAGAAGTTGCTGCAGCTCCAGTTCGCCACCGATCCGCCCGGCGTGTTGGAATGGATGCTGCAGCAAGGCGTTGCCGAGACCCTTGCCGCCTATGGCTTTGACATGGAGGAGGCGCGCCGCGCAGCTTCCAGCGGGGCGGTCGGGGCGACGCGCTGGACCCAGGCGCTGCGCCAGCGCATTCAGGCCGCGCCCGGCCATTACGCCTTCATGGGAGAGATCCGCCGCGCCGCCTTAACCGATGACGGCGCGCTGCTCTTCGTCAATGCCGGTCTGGACCCCAGCCGTCCCCTGGAAACCCAGCGTGACAGCTTCTGGTGGAGCAGCGCCGCCTTCGCGCGAATGAGCGAGCCCTACGGCAGCTACCGTCGGGTGGTGCGCGGCTTCGACCCGCGCCATCCCGGTGTCGAAATCGGCGATTTCACAGCGACGCTGGATGCCGGCTGCGGCTTCGGCGGAACACTCCTCGCCGCCTGCGTTCTGCCAGACGGCACCATCGAGGAAGCCCTCGAAGCGTAAGCGCGCTCAAGAAAGATCGCGATCCGGCCTGGAAACACAGCCTCAACGCTCCGCTGCAGGCTGCACTCCAGCGGTCGCATAGGACGCATCAGCCGGGGGAGTGGACCGCTCCTTGCTCCCCCGGCCTCATTGATGCGCGGGGCGCGTCAGGCCAACTCGATGTTCTCGGCCATTGGGCCTTTCTGGCCCATGCGCGTCGTCACCCGGACTCGCTGATCTGGCTCGAGCATCGACACGCGCGCGCGTTCCAGAACGCGGGCGGAGACGAAGACGTCCTTGCTGCCGTCGTCGGGCACGATGAAGCCGAAGCCCTTGTCAGCATTAAAGAACTTCACCGTTCCCTCGATCTCCTGGCCGCCGCCCTGGTCGCCCCGGCCATAGCCGCCGTGACCGCCAGAATTGCCGCCACCATAGCCACCGCCGAAGCCGCCGCCGTAGCCGCCACCGTAGCCCTCGTCGCGACCGCGCGGGGCCGGCCGACCTTCAGGCTCATGCTCGATGCTGGTGATCTCGGCGACCTGCATCCCCTTGCGGCCCGGCTGGACGGAGCAGATCACTTCGGCTCCCTCTGCAAGCTCATTGCGGCCGATTGCCTGCAACACCGACACATGCAGGAAGGCGTCCGGCGAGCCGTCGTTCGGCTGGACGAACCCGAAGCCTTTGGCGGTGTTGAACCACTTGACGACCGCGCGCACGTCGGCGCGGGTGTCGCCCGACCCGAAAGCGTTATTCATGACTGAATGGGTACTCCTGGAGGGTAGGTAAGTCTGCGGCGCCCCAGACAGACGCCGCGTCCACCGCCATGCCAGAATCGTTCGCCTGGAGGAGAGACAACTCCGCCGGACGGTTGAATGAACCAACTTTTGTGAGTGTAACCACGGATTAACGAGCTTCATGCACGGCTGCGCGACGAGGTGCAGTATAACCGATCCCATCATTCAAATCATCACGATTCGAGCACCCCCTTGGTGGTCACTGTTCCCCCTTCTGCGTGCAGAAGTTCGGCCCTGTGGACGATCCTACCCCCCTATGTGCAGAGGGTTGAAGGGAGCGCTTTGCGCGGGTGCTGGTGGACAGGGAATTGCCGGAGAGCGGCGTTAAGCAGCCACTCTCTTGCGCAATTGTGGCGCCGGCGGCACGTTCGTTCCGAATTCGCGCTATTCAAGTTCCATCTGATGGGATAGCTTTTCGCTCCCAAGCCTTTCGGCGCCGGCTTGTCGCGGGCGGCGGCTCAAGGACGACCAGGAGGAGACCTCTCGAATGACGACAAAGCTCAAAGCGGTCGCGGCCGCGGCCTTTGCGGTAGCGGGCCTGTCCATCACGGCGGCGCAGGCGCAGGACGTCACGCTGCGCATGGCCCACATCTATACCCCCGGCAACATCTGGTACGATGCGGCGGAAGCCTACAAGCAGGCAGTGGAGGAGCGCAGCGAAGGCGCCATCACCATCGACATCGACCACAGCGGCATGACGGGCGACTGGCCGCAGGCGATCGAAGGTCTGCTGATCGGCACCAACGACATCGTGCTGCAGAGCGTCGGCACGCTCGACCGCTATGACACCATCGCGGGCATCGAGGCCTATCCCTACCTCGTGCGCGATCTCGACCACTTCAAAGAGGTCTACTTCGGCGATCTGGGCCGCGAGCTCTATGGCGAGATCCGCGAGAAGACCGGCTTCAAGATCATCGGCGCCGGCTATCGCGGCGCGCGCCACATGACCTCCAGCGTCGAAGTGCGCTCGGTCGAGGATCTCGAGGGCGTGAAGCTCCGGGTGCCGCCGCTGCGCATGTATCGCATGACCTGGGAGATGCTGGGCGCCAGCCCCGTGCCCATGGGTGTGGACGAGCTCTTCACCTCGATGCAGCAGGGCGTGGTCGACGGCCAGGAGAACCCGCTGGAGATCGTCGAGAGCCAGAAGTTCGATGAGGTGCAGGACTATGTGATCGAGACCGCGCACGTCATCGGCGCCATGACCTTCATCTTCAACGGCGACCGCTTCGAGCAGCTGCCCGAGGATGTGCAGCAGGTGCTGCAGGAGGAAGGCGACCGGGTGATGCTGGAGTTCAGCGATCGCATGGCTGACGACGAGCAGACCCTGAAGGAGGCCCTCCAGGAGCGCGGCATGGAGTTCATCGAGGTCGACCGCAGTGCCTTCCAGGCGCGACTGGGCGACATGCCGGCCGAGTTCCCGGAACTGGCCGATTGGGTGGAGCGCATCCAGGCCTCTGCCGAGTAACTGACCGCGTAAGTGGTTGCAGGGCCGGTCGGCACGGAAGCAGCCGACCGGCCCCGTTTGTTACCTAACCCTCCCCGGAGAGCATGCATGCAGGGCAATCGGGATGACCGTCCCGCGCCGCTGGCGCATTGGGCCGAAAAGCTGGCTTGCGGCCTGGAGCGGCTGCTCGATTGGGTTCTGATCGCCATGCTGTTCGTGATGACCGTCAGCGTCGTCTGGCAGGTCTTCGCACGCTACGTCCTCTCGGCGGCCCCCAGCTGGTCGGAAGAGGTGGCGCGCTATCTCATGGTCTGGGTGACCTTTCTGGGCGCGGCCGCGGTGCTGCGTTCCGGCGGGCATATCACCGTCACCGTGCTGGCTGATACCCTCCCGCCGCGCTTGCGTGGTCCGCTCCTGCTCCTGCGTGATCTCGTGATCCTCTTCGCTGCCGGGGTGCTGGCGCTGTTCGGCTGGCGTTATGCCGGTGCAATGAGTTTCCAGGACTCGGCGGCCCTGGAGTTGCCCATGTCCCTGCCCTATGCGGCGCTGTGGATCGGGGGCGGTCTGGTGCTGCTGATGGTGGTGCTCACCCGCCTGGCGCACGGCGGCGAGTGGCAGCCGCTGGACGAAGAAGAGGACTAGCCCCGTGTCGGTTGCCGAGCTGCTCACCCTGGGTGTCTTCGCCCTCATTCTGCTGTCGGTGCCCATCGGCTTCGCCATCGTGGCCGCCAGCGCCGCCCTGCTGATCTGGCTTGACGGGCCCAGCCTGATGGTCGTGCCCCAGCGGGTCTTCGGCGGCATCGACAGTTTCGCCCTGCTGGCCATCCCCTTCTTTCTGCTCACCGGCAACCTGATGAGCGCCGGGGGCATGACCGGGCGGCTGCTGGACTTCGCCAATTCGGTGCTGGGCCGCTTTCGCGGCGGACTGGCCATGAGCGGCATTCTCGCCTCGACGCTGTTTGCCGGCATCTCCGGCTCGGCGGTGGCGGACACCAGCGCCCTGGGACGCATCCTGATTCCGGCCATGAAGAAGGCGGGCTACCGCGCCGACTTCGCCGTTGCCTCCATTGCGGCGGCCAATGTGGTCGCACCGATCATCCCGCCGTCGATCGCCTTCATCGTGCTGGGTGTGCTCACCAATCAGTCCATCACCCAGCTCTTCCTGGCCGGGCTGGTGCCGGGGATGCTCTACGGGCTGTCGATGCTCCTGCTGGCCTGGTGGATTGCCCGGCGGCGGAACTATCCCGTGTCGGCGGTGGCGGAAAAGGGTGCGATCTGGCGCGCCTTCAAGGCGGCGGCCTTCGCACTGCTGCTGCCGCTCTTCATCCTCTTCGGCATTCGCACCGGCGTCTTCAACGTGACGGAATGCTCGGCCGTGGCGGTGGTCTACGCCCTGCTGGTGGGCACGCTGGTCCACCGCGAGCTGACCCTGGCGAAGTTCATCGACGCGCTCCGCCAGACCGCGCGCATGACGGCCGTGATCCTGATCATCGTCGGCGCGGCGCGCGTCTTCTCCTGGATCCTGGCCTACTACAACGTGCCCACGGAGGTGGCGGCCTTTGTCTCCGAGCACATCAGCCACCCGCTGGTCTTCCTGCTGCTGATCAACCTCATCCTGATTGTGGTGGGCATGTTCCTGGAGGCCAATGCAGCCATCGTCATGCTGGTGCCGGTGCTCTTCCCCATCGCCGCCAGCCTGGGCATCGACCCGCTGCACTTCTCCGTGGTGATGGTGCTGAACCTCTGCATCGGATTGATCACGCCGCCGGTGGGGCTGTGCCTCAACATCGCGGCCGTGATCGGCCGCCTCTCCCTGGAGCGCGCGGCCCTTGGCGTGCTGCCCTTCCTGGGTGTGGCCTTCGGTGTCCTGCTGCTCATCACGCTCATTCCCTCGCTTGTCACCTTCATCCCCAGCCTGTTGGGAGGTCGCTGATGCGTCGTTTCGAGAACAAGACCGTCCTGGTGTTCGGCGCCGGTTCCGCAGGTCCCGGCTGGGGCAACGGCAAGGCGGCCGCCGTGACCTACGCGCGCGACGGTGCTTTTGTCGCCGCCGTGGACCGCGATTTGAAGGCGGCCGAGGAAACCGTCTCCATCATTGCCGGGGAGGGCGGGCAGGCCCGGGCCTTCGCTGCCGACGTGACGCGCAGCGACGACATCCTGGCGGTGGTCCAAGCGCTGCTGCAGGAGCGCGGTCAGATCGACGTGCTGCACAACAACGTCGGCGTCACCGAGATGGGCGGCCCGGAAGTGGCGAGCGAGGAAAGCTGGCAGCGGGTGCTGGACATCAACGCCACCAGCGTCTTTCTCACCTGCAAGCACGTCCTGCCGGGCATGCGCGAGCGCCGCAGCGGTGCCGTGGTCAATATCTCCTCGCTCGCTGCCATTCGCTGGACCGGCTATCCCTACCTCTCCTACTACGCGGCCAAGGCGGCGGTGAACCAGATGACCGTGGCCATGGCGCTGGAGTACGCACCGCACAATGTGCGGGTGAATGCGGTCATGCCCGGCCTGATCAATACGCCCCTGATCCATCAGCAGATTGCCGGGCAGTATGCGGACGCCGAGGCCATGGTGCGCGAGCGCGACGCGCTGGTGCCTCTGGGCAAGATGGGCACCGCCTGGGACGTGGCGGAAGCCGCGGCCTTCCTGGCCTCCGACCAGGCAAAGTTCATCACCGGCGTCTGCCTGCCGGTGGATGGCGGCTCCAGCGCGAAGGTGGGTTGAGGGCGCGCCCGCTTGTTCGTTCCTTGCCAAGGAGCTAGGTTGCAGTGCAATAATGTTTCTGCATCGCAGCATCAAAGCGGAGAGGGCTCAGGCATGGACGAGCTGCACGGCTACTATTTCGAGGATCTGCGCGTCGGCATGACCGACGTGATCTCGCGCACCGTGACCGAGAGCGACATCGTGCTCTTCGCCGGGGTGACCGGCGACACCAACCCGGTGCATCTCGACCAGGCCTTCGCCGAGCAGACCATGTTCAAGGGGCGCATCGCCCACGGCGTGCTGGGGGCCGGGCTGATCTCCGCCGTCTTCGGCACCAAGCTGCCGGGCGCCGGCTGCATCTATGTCGATCAGAACCTCCGCTTTCGCGCCCCGGTGCGCATCGGCGACACCATGGTGGCGCGCGTGACGCTCAAGGAGCTTATTCCGGCCAAGAACCGTGCAATCTTCGACACCCGCTGCGTGGTGGGCGACACGGTGGTGGTGGAAGGTGACGCCACCTTGATGGTGGAGAACCGGCCGGCCGAGACCGTCGCCGCCCAGTAGCTCCCATCAGCCGCCCGCGGCCCTGTGCGCCGCGCCCCAGCGACTGTCCCAGTCCTGGCCAAGCATGTCGGTCACGCCGCCGTCCTTGTCGAAGAAGCGGTTGGGGATCTGGAACATGCCCAGCAGCAGGCAACCTTCGGGGGCGTGCGCATCGTGTCGGCTGCCGGCGGGCCGCCAGATGAACTCGCCGGGCCCGGCCTCGCTGTCGTGGTCGACCAGCCGGCCCTCCAGGATATAGCTCTGCTCAATGTCCACATGCTCATGGTCGGGCAGCGTGGCGCCCGGCGCCATGCGGATCAGCGCGGTCAGCAGACCCTTCTCCGGATCCAGCAGCAGCGTCTTGCTCTCCACGCCAGGAAAGCGGGTCGGCTCCCAGGGCAGACCTTCGACGTCCACATGCCGCGACTTGAGGCGGCTCAGGCCCTGGTGGTTCGGGGCATTGGGGGTGATGGCGCTCATGGGTCCTCCCTTGGAATGCATGCGAGCAAGGGGCAGGCGACCACACTATGTCGCCCGGCGCGATTATGGCATTCAGAATGCCCGCATTCTCCGCTTTGCGGAAGCGCTGGGCCGGCATCGGGGCAAGAGGCTGCCGCCGGCACGGCCCGCGCGCTTGACCGCTGCGCTGCCATGGCTACGATCCGCGACCATGCTGGCCGTCATATACCCTCCTGCGCGAATTAGCCGCCCGGTTCCCTGAGGGGAGCCGGGGAGCGTGATGCCACAACGCAGTTTCAGTGCCGGCGTGCCAGCAGCGTGCCGCCGGAAGCCAAGGCCAGACTCATGACCATCGATTATCGTTCCACCGTATTCCTGCCCAAGACGGATTTCCCCATGCGCGCCGGTCTGGCGAAGCGGGAGCCGGAAATCCTGGCGCGCTGGCAGGATATGGATCTCTATGAGCGGCAGCGCGAAGTGGCCAAGGGCCGCGAGAAGTTCGTGCTGCACGACGGCCCGCCCTATGCGAACGGCCACCTGCACATCGGCCACGCCCTCAACAAGATCCTCAAGGATGTGATCAACCGGGCCCAGCAGATGCTGGGCAAGGATGCGAACTACGTCCCGGGCTGGGACTGCCACGGCCTGCCCATCGAGTGGAAGGTGGAGGAGGGCTACCGCGCCCGGGGGCAGGACAAGGACGTGGTGGACAAGGTCGAGTTCCGCCGCGAGTGCCGGGCCTTTGCCGAGAAGTGGGTGGAGATCCAGACCGAGGAGTTCCAGCGCCTGGGCGTGATCGGCGATTGGAAGGCCCCCTATCTCACCATGGCCTACGCCGCCGAGGCGCAGATCGTGCGCGAGATCGGCAAGTTCCTGCTGAACGGCGGCCTCTATGCCGGCGAGCGCCCGGTGCTCTGGTCGGTGGTGGAAAAGACCGCGCTGGCCGACGCCGAGGTGGAGTATCACGACCACGTTTCCCCGACCATCTGGGTGCGCTTCCCGGTGGCCGAGGCCGCACGGCCGGAGCTGGAAGGTGCGTCGGTGGTCATCTGGACCACCACGCCCTGGACCATCCCCGGCAACCGCGCCGTCGCCTTCAGCGAGGAGGATGACTACGTCGTCGTCGAAGTCACCGGCACGCAGGAGGAGGCCTGGGCCCAGGTGGGCGAGCGCCTGATCCTGGCGCCGGCCCTGCTGGAAGCCACCGCCAAGCAGGCGCGCATCACCGACTGGCAGGTCAAGGCGACCTTCAAGGGCAGTGACCTGGCCGGCACGATCTGCGCCCATCCGCTGCGCGGGCAGGGCTACGACTTTCCGGTGCCCATGCTCGCGGCCGAGTTCGTCACCATGGACCAGGGCACCGGCATCGTGCACATCGCGCCGGGCCACGGCGCCGACGACTTTGGCCTGGGCCGTGCGCAGGGCCTGGAAATCCCCCAGACCATCGATGCGGAGGGGCGGTTCCTGCCGCATGTGCCGCTCTTTGCCGGCACGGTGGTCTACACGGCCAAGGGCAAGGAAGGCGATGCCAACCCCGCGGTGATCGACGCTCTGCGCGAGGCCGGCATGCTGCTGGCGCGCGGGCGCCTCACCCACTCCTACCCCCACTCCTGGCGCTCCAAGGCACCGCTGATCTTCCGCAACACGCCGCAGTGGTTCATCTCCATGGAGGCCAATGACCTGCGGGAGAAGGCGCTGGCCGGCATCGACGAGACCCGCTTCGTGCCGCCGCGTGGCCAGGCGCGCCTGCGCTCCATGATCGAGCAGCGCCCTGACTGGTGTATCTCGCGCCAGCGTCTGTGGGGCGTGCCGCTGCCGCTGTTCGTGCGCAAGGCCGACGGTGCGCCGCTGCGCGACGCGGCGGTGATCGATCGTGTCGCCGAGGCCTTCGAGCAGGAGGGCGGTGATGCCTGGCTCTCCTCGCCGGCGGAGCGCTGGCTGGGCGATGACTACGATCCGGCCGACTACGAGCAGATCTTCGATGTGGTGGAGGTCTGGTTCGACAGTGGCTCGACGCACGCCTTCGTGCTGGAAAAGCGCGAGGATCTGAAGTGGCCGGCCTCGCTCTATCTCGAAGGCTCGGATCAGCACCGCGGCTGGTTCCACACCTCCTTGCTGCAGTCCTGCGGCACCCGCGGCAAGCCGCCCTTCGAGGCGGTGCTGACCCACGGCTTCGTGCTGGACGGGCAGGGGCGCAAGATGTCCAAGTCCGCCGGCAATGTGACCGCGCCCCAGGATGTCATGAAGAACGAGGGCGCGGATATCCTGCGCCTCTGGGTCGTGGGCTCGGACTATTCCGAGGATCTGCGCATCGGCAAGGAGATCCTGAAGTATCAGGTCGATGCCTACCGGCGTCTGCGCAACACCCTGCGCTATCTCCTGGGCGGCCTCGACGGCTTCGAGGAGAGCGAGCGGGTGCCGGCCGAGCAGATGCCGGAGCTGGAACGCTGGGTGCTGCACCGCTTGTCCGAGCTGGACCGCTCGGTGCGCGGCTGGGTGGAGGACTACGAGTTCCACGAGCTCTATCGCGCCGTGCATGATTTTTGTGCCGTCGACCTCTCGGCCTTCTACTTCGACGTCCGCAAGGACGTGCTCTACTGCGATGCCTCCGACAGCCTGCGCCGGCGGGCCTGCCGCACGGTCATGGATCTGCTGTTCGATCACCTCACGGCCTGGCTGGCGCCGGTGCTCTGCTTCACGGCGGAGGAAGCCTGGTGGGCGCGGGGCAAGGCACCGGAGTCGGTGCACCTGCGCACTTTCCCGGAGGCGCCGGCGGCCTGGCTCGATCACGCCCTGGCGGAGAAGTGGGAGCGGGTTCGTAAGGTCCGGCGCGTGGTCACCGGCGCACTGGAGCTGGAGCGCAGTGAGAAGCGCCTCGGTTCCTCGCTGCAGGCGGCGCCTCTGGTGCAGGTCGAGGACGTGGAGCTGCGGGCGCTGCTTGAGGAGCTCGACTTCGCCGGGATCTGCATCACCTCGGATATCACGCTGACCGCCGAGACCCTGGAGTCGGAGGCTTATCGTCTGGAGGAGGTGCCCGGGGTTGCCGTGCGCGTCGAAGCGGCGCCCGGCGAGAAGTGCGCGCGCTGCTGGCAGGTGCTGCCCGACGTGGGCAGTCATCCGCATGCGCCGCAGACCTGCGGGCGCTGTGCCGACGCGGTGGAACGCCTTGGTGTGACGGCGGCCTAGGCCCTTGCGCGCAACGCTCCTCCTCGCCGCCCTGGTGGTGCTGGCCGATCAGGTCAGCAAGTGGGCGGTGCTGCTCTGGGTGATGAACCCGCCGCGCATCATCGAGGTCACCGGCTTCTTCAACCTGGTGCTCGTCTATAACCGCGGTGTGTCTTTCGGGCTGATGGCGAGCGACTACGCCTGGAAACCCTATGCCCTTGCGGTCCTGGCGCTGGTGATCGTGGCCTTGCTGCTCTGGTGGCTGCGCGGGCAGGCGGGTTGCCTGCCCCGGCTGGCCGGCGGGCTGGTCGTTGGCGGGGCTCTGGGCAACGTGATCGACCGCTTTCTGCACCCCGGGGTGGTCGACTTCCTTGATTTCCATTATGCCGGCTGGCATTGGCCAGCATTCAATCTTGCCGACGCGGCCATTGTGTGCGGTGTGGGCCTCTTGCTGTTCGACGGCTTGTTCGGCGGCGAAGAGGACGGTAAACATAAGCGGTCGTGAGGCCCAGGAGGACGGTTCTTTGCCAAAGCTGCTCACGCGTTCGACTACACTGCTGCTCTGCTGCGGCATGGCAATCGCTCTGGCGGGTTGCGGAGGCGATGTCCGCCGCTCGTTGGGACTGACCAAGCAGTCGCCGGACGAATTCCGCGTCGTATCTCGCGCGCCGCTCTCGGTTCCGCCCAGTTTCTCCCTGCGTCCGCCCGCGCCCGGTGCGCAGCGCCCGCAGGAGGCCAGCCCGGAACAGCGGGCCCGCCAGGCGGTCTTCCGTGTCGAGGAGCGCGAGCAGACCGCTGCCCTTCCGGAGGAAGGCGTCGACGACAGCCTTTCCACGGGCGAACGCAGCCTGCTGCGCGAGGCCGGGGCCGATCGTGCCGATCCGGATATCCGGCAGAAGGTTGAGCGCGAGACGCGGCAGATCAACGAGGAAAGCCGCGACTTCGCCGATATGCTGATCTTCTGGCAGGATCCGGAGCCGCAGTACGATCGGATCGATCCCGGTGCGGAGGCCCGGCGGCTGCGTGGCAGCGACGCCATGGGTGAACGCCCCACCGGCGAGGGCGTGCCGGTGATCGAGCGCCAGCGCCGCAGCCTCTTCGACCGGCTGTTCTGATCGGCCGCTCTGATACCGGTGCCGGTTGAACCTCAGCTGGCTCCCTGAACAAGCGAAACCGCCCGCCCCCAATCGGGGAGCGGGCGGTTTGCATGAGGGTGGATGGTGCTGCTGGGCTTGCCACAGCGGCGCCACCTTTGCCGGCGATCTTGACGGAGCTGCTGTTTCCCCCAACTTGCTTACTGTCCGCTCCCGCAACGCAAGGCTTCCACGCCCATGACCCTTCGCTCAGCGCTCTCCTCGTTCCGCCCCGTCCGACTGTCCGCGGGGCTTCTGGCCTGCGCCCTGCTGTTCTCGGTGAGTGAGAACCCGGCCCGGGCCCAGGTGTTCGAGCCGGTGGTGCACGAACTCGACAACGGCCTGGAGATCGTGGTCATCCCCAACCACCGCGCGCCGATCGTCACCCAGATGCTCTGGTACAAGGTGGGCGCCGCGGACGAGCCGCCAGGCGAGTCGGGCATCGCCCACTACCTTGAACACCTGATGTTCAAGGGCACGGAGAAGGTGGGGCCTTTCGAGTTCTCGCAGTTGATCGAGCGCCACGGCGGGCGCGACAACGCCATGACCTCCTACGACTTCACCGCCTACCATCAGACCGTGGATCGCGCGCAGCTTGATCTGGTCATGGAACTGGAGGCGGATCGCATGGTGAACCTGCAGCTCGTGGACGAGCTGGTGCTGCCTGAGCGCGACGTGATCCTGGAGGAGCGGCTCAGCCGCGTGGACAATGACCCCTCGGCTCAGCTGCGCGAAATGGCCGGCGCGGCGCTGTTCATGCACCATCCCTATGGGATCCCGGTGATCGGCTGGGAGCATGAGATGCGCGGGCTGACCACCGCCGACGCGCTCGACTTCTATGAAAGCTGGTATGCCCCCAACAACGCCGTTTTGATCGTCGCGGGCGATGTGGAGCCCGACGAGGTGATCGAACTGGCCGAGCAGCACTACGGCCCGATCCCGGCGCGCACGCTTCCGGAGCGCCGTCGCCTGGCAGAACCGGCCCAGTGGGCGCCGCGCCGGGTGGAACTGGACAGCCCCCGGGTCGGGCAGGCTTCGCTCTCGATCCGCTATCTTGCGCCCAGCTACACCCGCGCCCTGGAGGAGAGCTCCGAGGAAACGCCCTACGCCCTGCAGGTCGCCAGCGAGCTGCTTTCCGGCGCCACGGGACGGCTCTATCGCCGCCTGGTCGTGGAAGACGAGATCGCCGCCGGGGCTGGCGCCGGCTACTCGGCCACCGCCTACGACCTCTCCAGCTTCATCTTCTGGGGCACGCCCCGCCCGGAGGTGTCTCCCGAAGCGGTGGAAGAGGCACTGCGCGCCGAGATCGATGAGCTGTTGGAAGAAGGCGTGAGCGAGCGCGAGGTGGAGCGCGCCAAGCAGCGCCTGATCGACGACGCGGTTCTGGCCCGCGATTCCGTGGCCGGGCCGGCCTATGCCTTCGGGCAGGCGCTGACCACCGGCGGCGACATCGACCAGGTCGAGCTGTGGCCTGAGCGTATTCGCGCCGTGACGCCGGAGCAGGTGGATGCGGCCCTGCGGCTGGTGCTCACGCCCGAGCGATCGGTGACCTCGGTTCTGCGCCCCGATCCCACCACCTGATGCCTCAGCCTTTCCAGCGGAGTTGGCCCATGCCGTTCCAGCGTTTCGCCACGCCCCTGTTCCTTCTCGCCCTGACGCTGGCCGCGCTCATGCCGTTGCGTGCTGGCCAGGCGCTGGAGCCCGAGCGTGTGGTTTCCCCCGGCGGCATCGAAGCCTGGCTGATTCAGGACGAGTCCAACCCTTTGATGGCGCTTTCCTTCGCCTTTCGCGGCGGGGCGGCCGAGCAGCCGGATGGTCTGGAGGGCGTGGCGGCGCTGGCCACTTCGCTGCTGACCGAAGGTGCGGGCGACTATGACTCCGAGGCCTTTCAGGAAGAGCTGGCGGATCGCTCCATCCAGCTGTCCTTCTCGGCCGGCCAGGACCGACTCGGCGGCTCGCTCCTTACCCTGACCCGCCAGCGCGACGAGGCCTTTCGCCTGCTGCGTCTTGCCATGACTGAACCGCGCTTCGACCCGCCGGCGGTGGATCGGCTGCGCCAACAGTACCAGGTGGTGCAGGCACGCCGCGCCCAGGATCCCAACACCATGGCGTCCCGCGCCTTCTTCCGCCTGCTGTTCGACGACCATCCCTATGCCCGGCCGAGCGAAGGCTCGCCGGAGAGCCTAGCCGCCATCGAGATCGAGGATCTGCGAAGCTTCATTGCCGAGCAGTTTGCCCGCGATCGACTCTATGTGGCCGCGGCGGGAGACATCGATCCCGAGACCCTGGGGCGCCTGCTCGACGAGACCTTCGGGCCCCTGCCGGAAGAGGGCGCACCGCCCAAGGCCGAGGCGATAACGCCTGACCCCGAAGGCGGCCTGCTGGTGGTCGAGCGCGACCAGCCGCAGTCGAATGTTGTGCTGGGCCAGGGCGGCATCGCGCGCGAGAACCCCGATTTCATCACCGCCGCTCTGGTCAACCGCATCCTGGGCGGGGGCGGTTTCTCCTCACGTCTCTTCAACGAGGTGCGCGAGAAACGCGGTCTTGCCTACGGCGTCAACACCAGCCTGGCTGCGCTCGACAAGGCGCCGCTTCTGGTCGGCAGTGTGAGCAGCGACAACGCCCGGGTCGGCGAGGCCATTGGACTGATCCGCGCGGAATGGCAGCGCATGGCGGAAGAGGGGCCGAGCGAAGAGGAACTGCGGCTGGCCAAGGACTATCTCCTCGGCTCCTTCGCCCTGGGGCTCTCCAGCTCGCCGCGGATCGCCGACACGCTGCTGGGCCTGCAGCTCGACGACCTGGGCCTGGACTACATGGAGCGCCGTCGCGAGCTGATCGAGGCGGTCACGCCGGAGGATGCAAAGCGCGTGGCGGCCGAACTGCTGGACAGCGAAGCCCTGACCCTGGTGGTGGTCGGAAAGCCCGAAGGATTGGTCTCCACCCGCAGTCTGCCGAACTAGCTACGGCCCGCTGGCTCGCCCGAAGCGGCAGGCCTCAAGTAAGGTCCTGGTCGCGTTCGGCCCAGAGCAGGTAGTTGATCGAGAGGTCGTGACGGCTCAGCTTCCACTCGCGCGAAAGCGGGTGGTAGACCATGCCGGCCACTTCGCGCACCTCGAGCCCCTGGCGGCGCACCGCGCCGGCCAGTTCGGAAGGCTTGAGGAACTTCCGCCAGTCATGGGTGCCGCGGGGCAGCTTGCGCAGCAGATACTCGGCACCCACGATGGCGAAGGCGAAGGCCTGCGGCGTGCGCGAGAGGGTCGAAAGCGCCAGCGCGCCGCCGGGCCGCACCACCTGGCAGCAGGATCCGAGAAAGCCGGGGACGTCAGCCACGTGCTCGACCACCTCCAGGGCGGTGACGAGGTCGAAGGTCTCGCCCGACTCGGCCAGCGCCTCGACGCTGCTGTGGCGGTAGTCGATCTCCAGGCCGCTGTCGGCCGCGTGCTGCCGGGCCACGGCCAGGCTTTCATCGGCCGCGTCAATGCCGGTCACCTGCGCCCCCATGCGCGCCAGCGGCTCACAGAGCAGGCCGGCGCCGCAGCCGACGTCCAGCACCGTCAGGCCGGCAAGCGGCGCCAGCGCCCGTTCATCGAGCCCGAAATGCCGCACCGCCTGGTCGCGCAGGAACTGCAGGCGCACCGGGTTCATGGCATGCAGCGGCGCCATCTCGCCCTCCGGATCCCACCAACGGGCCGCCAGCCGGGAGAACTTCTCGATCTCGGCGGCGTCAATGCTCTGCCCGGCGGTGGCGCTGCGGGGCCGGCGGGGCTTGCTGGGGGCCATGGACTACCTCGTGCGATGGGATGAAGCGTGCCGGCGCGCCTCCGGCGCGATGCTTGCGCGGAACCGGCCCCTTCAAGTATGGATAGGCCGCCCGCTATCAGCAACCCAGGGCTGGCTCACCGTGAGGGGCGCGCAGCGTCGAGGACCCGCAAATCCGGCGGGGCGGGACAGCAGCCTCTGGCACCGTCGCGGCGGTTGTCGGCATCGCGGGCAGGCGTTCTCCGATTCAGGCCCACCCCGGACAGGCACAGGGACGATGGCACGCATCGTAATGAAGTTCGGCGGCACATCCGTCGCCGATATCGACCGCATCAAGTCTGTGGCGCAGCGCGTCAAGGCGGAGTTGGACGACGGCAATGAAGTGGCCGTGGTCGTCTCCGCCATGGCCGGGGTCACCAATCAGCTCATCGACTACACCCGCTCCGCCGCCCGTCTCTACGACCTCCGCGAGTATGACGCCATCGTCTCCTCGGGAGAGAATGTCACGGCCGGGCTTCTGTCGGTGGTGCTGCAGGACCTGGGCGTCTCGGCACGCTCCTGGCAGGGCTGGCAGATCCCGATCCGCACCGACGCCGCGCACGGCTCTGCGCGCATCGAGGCCATCGAGACCACGGAGATGAGCCGCCGGTTGAGTTCAGGTGAGGTGGCGGTGGTCGCAGGCTTCCAGGGCATCGAGCCCGAGCGCCAGCGGATCACCACGCTCGGGCGCGGCGGATCGGATACTTCGGCGGTGGCCCTGGCTGCAGCGCTTGGAGCGGATCGCTGCGACATCTACACTGATGTGGACGGGGTCTACACCAGCGATCCGCGCATCGTGAAGGGCGCGCGCAAGCTCCATCGTATCACCTACGAAGAGATGCTGGAGATGGCCTCTCTCGGCGCCAAGGTGCTGCAGACGCGCTCGGTCGAGATGGCGATGAAACATGGTGTACGCCTGCAGGTTCGCTCAAGCTTCGAGAACCTGCCCGGAACCCTGGTGGTGGACGAGGAAGAAATCGTGGAACAGGCAGTCGTAAGCGGTGTGACCTACAGCCGGGACGAAGCGAAAATCACCCTGCGCAGCGTGCCCGATCGACCGGGCATCGCCGCTGGCATCTTCGGCCCCCTGGCCGAGGCCGCCATCAACGTCGACATGATTGTGCAAAACATCTCCAGTAAGGAGAAGGCCACCGACCTGACCTTCACGGTCGGTCGGGCCGAGGTGGAGCGCGCCCTCGCCGTGTTGGAAAAGCACGCGGAGTCGATCGGCTACGAGGAACTCGCCTCCGAGCAGAACGTGGTCAAGGTCTCGGTGATCGGCGTTGGCATGCGCAGCCATGCCGGCGTGGCCCAGACCATGTTCGGGGCGCTGGCGGAGAAGGGGATCAATATCGAGGTGATCACCACTTCAGAGATCAAGGTCAGCGTTTTGATCGCTGAGGAGTATCTTGAGCTGGCGTTGCGCAGCCTTCACTCGGCGTACGGCCTGGACCAGGTCTGAGGCCGGACCCTCCGAAGGGGGCGACGCACCCGGAACGAATAGAACCCGGGGCGCAGAAGAAGAGTAAGACGAGCGCGAAAGAGGGGTAAAGCCGATGGCGCCGCAGGCAGGAGGCTGGGGCGGTTCGCGCCGGCTGTTGCGGCAGTTGCGCGACCTGATGCAATCGGGCGGTCTATGGCAGGATCGCCTGGATTCCTTGGTGCGCCTGATCGCCGATGCCATGGTGGCCGAGGTCTGCTCCCTCTATGTCATGCGCGCCGGCGAGGTTCTCGAACTATTCGCCACCCAGGGCCTGCGTCGGGAAGCGGTGCACCGCACCCGCCTGCGCGTCGGCGAAGGCATCGTCGGCGAGATCGCCTCCACCGGGCGCCCCCTGTCGCTGCAGGACGCGCAGCAGCATCCAAACTTTGCCTACCGGCCGGAAACCGGGGAAGAAATCTTCCACTCCATGCTCGGCGTGCCGCTGCTGCGTGACCGCCGGGTCATCGGCGTGCTTGCCGTGCAGAACAAGACCCGGCGCGCCTACGGCGATGACGAGCTGGAAGCGCTTGAAACGGTGGCTATGGTCCTGGCCGAGATGGTCGGGGGCGCCGGCCTGATCGGCGAGGAGGAGGGGCGCCACACCGACAGTCTGGCGACCCTGCCGGCGCGCCTGGCGGGTGTGACCCTGAACGAAGGCATCGGCATGGGCACCGCCGTGCCGCATGAGCGCGGCATCGTCATCAAGCAGATCGTCGCCGAAGACATCGATGTGGAGCTGCATCGGCTCGAGAGTTCGCTCTCCGAGATGCAGGAATCTCTCGACGATCTGCTGCAGCGCCAGGAACTCTCCGGCGACGGCGAGCATGTGGAGGTGCTGGAAACCTATCGCATGTTTGCCGAGGACCGCGGCTGGGCCGAACGCCTGCGCGAGGCCGTGCGCAGCGGCCTGACCGCCGAAGCGGCGGTGCAGCGCGTGCTCACCGACATGCGCCAGCGCATGACGAAGGTGCGCGACCCCTATATTCGCGAGCGCTACGCCGACCTGGAGGACCTGGGCAATCGGCTGCTGCACCACCTGACCGGCAACGACTCCACGGCGCGCGACGATCTGCCCGATGATCTGGTGCTGGTGGCGCGCAGCCTCGGCCCGGCGGAACTGCTCGACTACGATATCTCGCGCCTGCGTGCCGTGGCGCTCGAGGAGGGCAGTCCCACGGCGCATGTGGCAATCGTCGCCCGGGCGCTGGGCATTCCCATGATCGGCCGCTGCCCGGAGCTGCTGGCGCGCGTGCGGCCCGGCGATTTCGTCATTATCGACGGGGATGTCGGCCAGGCGCTGCTGCGGCCGCGGCAGTCGGTGCGCCAGAGTTTCTCCGATGCCATCGAACTGCGGGCCAACCGCCGGGCCGAGCAGCTTGCCAATCGCGCGCTGCCGCCGGAGACCCGCGACGGCGTGCGCATTAGCCTGCAGGCCAACGCCGGCCTCCTCGTGGATCTGGACCAGCTTGAAGAAAGCGGCGCCGAAGGGGTCGGCCTCTACCGCACCGAGGTGCCCTTCATGGTGCAGGAGCGCTTTCCGGACGCGGCGACGCAGACGGAGCTCTACGGCCGGGCGCTGGACATGGCTGGCGAGAGGCCGGTCACCTTCCGCACCCTGGATATCGGCGGTGACAAGGCGCTGCCCTACTGGAGCGGTACCAAGGACGAGAACCCAGCCATGGGCTGGCGGGCCATTCGCATCGGTCTCGACCGCCCGGCCATGCTGCGCCAGCAGCTGCGCGCCCTGCTGGCCGCTGGCGCCGGCCGGCATCTGCGGCTGATGTTCCCCATGGTCAGCGAGGTGAACGAGCTGATGCAGGCGCGGGCGCTGCTGGACATGGAGCTGGCTCGGCACCTGGCCCGCGGGGCAGAGCCTCCGACCCGGCTGGAAGTGGGGGTCATGCTGGAGGTGCCGGCGCTGATCTGGCAGCTGCCGGCGCTGTTCGCGCGGGCTGACTTCGTTTCCGTGGGTTCGAACGACCTCTTCCAGTTCCTCTTCGCCATCGACCGGGGCAATCCGCGCCTGGCCCGGCGCTATGATGCGCTGTCGCCGCCGATCCTGACGCTGCTGCGCTTTCTGTCCGCCGAAGCCGACAGCCACGGCGTGCCGCTGTCGGTCTGTGGCGAGATGGCCGGCCATCCGCTGGAAGCCTTGGCGCTGATCGGCTGCGGCATTCGCATTCTCTCCATGCCGCCCTCGCATGTGGCGTCGGTCCGCTCCACGGTGCGCAGCCTCAAGCTGGGGCCGCTGCAGGAATACGTGACCTATCTCAGCGGCTTGCCAAACCGCAGTGTCCGACAACATCTTAGGGCTTACGCCGGCGATCACGGCATCGCCCTTTGAGCCTGGCGTTGCGGCCAGGCATTGCGGCCAGGCATTGCAGGACGAGTCGACTCCGGGGCCGTCCTGGTCTAATGCGTGAGACCATTCTAAGCGTTTGCCGTTTCGCTTCCGCCTTTGGTAAGACTCGCGCGTCCGTTCGCATGAGGTCTGCCGCATGGGGTCCGTGATAGTTGGGGCGACCCGAGCACTTGTTTCCTATGCTGAGCTTGTTCATTCCGACGAGGTGATCGTTTGACACAGGATGCCGAGGATCTGCGCTACAAGCCCGAGTGGCCCGAGGATGGACATGCGCCCCAGCGGCGGCCGGAGCCGATCGGCAGCATCCTGCGCCGCAGCCGTTATGAGCTTGGCTACGAACTCGAGACCGTGGCAGCCGAATTGCGCATCCGGCGTCCCTATCTCGAGGCCATCGAGGAAGGCCACTACGAGGAACTGCCGGGCACGCCCTACGCCATCGGCTTTGTACGCTCCTACGCCGAGTATCTCGGGCTCGACTCCGATGCGACGGTGGCGCTTTTCAAGTCCGAGATCAACGAGGCGGCGCGGGCGAAGCAGGACCTCTCCTTCCCGGCGCCCAAGCCGGAAGGCCGTCTGCCCGGCTTCGCCCTGGTGCTGATTTCCCTGCTGGTGGTCGCACTCGCCTACGGCGGCTGGCATGTCTGGAGCCAGAGCGGCAAGCCCTTCGTGGAGCTGCTGCCCCTGCCGGGCGGGGAGGAGCCGGTGCAGTTGGCGGAGCAGGAAGTGGCAGAGCCCGAGGACCCACCGGCTGCCACATTGGACGGGACGCCGGAACAGGACAGCCTCGTGGGGCGCACCGGCACCACCGAGGAAGCGACCTCCCCGGCGCCGGACAGCGCCACAGCCTTGCCGGATGAGGATCTCTCCGATCCGCAAACGCCGCAGGGGACCGAGACCGGCGCGCTCGAACCTGGCGCGGAGGGTGCCGACGTCGAGGGCAGCGAAGAGAGCCTGCTGCCCGATGGCACCGATGCCGGCGACACCGAGGTGCCGTCCCTGGCGGACGCCCAGCCGGAGCCGGAGGCGACGTCAGATGACGCGCTGCCCGAGCCGCCAGCCGTTGAAGGCGCTGGTGAGGACACGGCTGCACCGGCGGTTCCCGGCGAGGCCGGTGCCGATGCGGAGGAAGCGCCGCTTGCGGCCTCCGAGCTCGAGGAGCCGGAAGAGCCGCTGCTCTCCATGGACGATCTGGGCACTGGGCAACGCTACGGGGCGGAAAGCGCGGATGTGCGCGTCGTCCTGCTCGCCACGGCCGACTCCTGGATCCAGGTGCGCAGCGCCAGTGACGAGTTGCTGTTCACGCGGGTTCTGCGGCCGGGCGACACCTACCGCGTGCCGGATCAGGAAGGTCTGAGCCTGCTCACCGGCAATGCCGGGGGCCTGGACATCGTGGTGGAGGGCCGACGCTTGGCACCCCTGGGGCCCAATGGTGCAGTGCGCCGCGATATCTCCCTGGACCCCGAGGCCCTGCGCAGCCGTGGTGAGTGACCCTGCGTGCCTCTTGCAGCCCTGGCATTCCGGCGCGGTGCTTGAAGTCGCGCGGAGCAGCGGGCAGTTTGAAGGAACGTTCCAATCCAGGATGACACTACGGGAGTGCCGGCCATGAGCGTTCGGCCTTACCGCCACATTCAACGCCGTCCCTCGCGCCGCATTCACGTCGGCCCGGTGGCGGTGGGTGGTGACGCACCGATCTCGGTGCAGTCCATGACGAACACGGCCACCTCGGATGTGCGCGCCACCGTCGAGCAGATCCAGCGCATCGCGGAGGCCGGGGCAGACATCGTGCGCGTGTCCTGCCCCGACGAGGCCTCCACCGCGGCGCTGCGCGACATCGTGAGGGAATCACCAATCCCGATCGTCGCCGACATCCACTTCCACTATCGCCGAGGCATCGAGGCGGCGGAGGCCGGGGCGGCCTGCCTGCGCATCAATCCCGGCAACATCGGCAGTCGCGAACGGGTGCGCGAAGTGGTCAAGGCCGCCAGCGACCACGGCTGCTCCATGCGCATCGGCGTCAATGCCGGTTCGCTGGAGCGCGACTTGCTGGAACGCTACGGCGAGCCCTGTCCCGAGGCGATGGTCGAAAGCGCGCTCAACCACATCAAGCACCTGCAGGACGAGGACTTCCACGAGTTCAAGATCTCGGTGAAGGCCTCCGACGTCTTCCTCGCGGTGGCCGCCTATCAGGGCCTGGCCGAGGCGACCGACGCCCCCTTGCACATCGGCGTCACCGAAGCCGGCGGGCTGCGCAGCGGCACGGTGAAGTCCTCCATCGGCCTGGGCATGCTGCTCTGGTCGGGCATCGGTGACACCCTGCGCGTCTCGCTCTCCGCCGATCCGGTGGAAGAGGTGCGCGTCGGCTTTGAAATGCTCAAGTCCCTGGGGCTGCGCCACCGCGGCGTCAACGTCATCTCCTGCCCCTCCTGCGCGCGGCAGCAGTTCGACGTCATCAAGACGGTGGAGGTGCTGGAGCAGCGCCTGGAGCACATCACCACGCCCATGACCGTCTCCGTGATCGGTTGCGTGGTGAACGGGCCGGGCGAGGCGACCATGACCGATATCGGCTTCACCGGCGGCGGGCGCGGCACCCATCAGGTCTATCTCGCCGGCGTGCCGCACCATCGCCTGAAGGACGAAGCCATCGTTGACCACCTGGTCCGCCTGGTGGAGGAGAAGGCTGCAGAGATCGAGGCGGGGCGCAGCGAACCTTCCGCTGCCGCCGAGTAAACCCCGAGGCCGAACAAAAGCGAGAAAGAAGCACCGCCCGTGTCCAGCCTGCAGCCCGTCCGCGGCACCCATGACCTTCTGCCCGAGGAGATGCGCCGCCATCGCGCCGTAATCGAGCGCGCGCGCGCCCTGGCCGAAGGCTACGGCTATCTCGAGATGGCCACGCCGATCTTCGAGTTCACCGAGGTCTTCAAGCGCACGCTGGGCGACACCTCCGACGTGGTGACGAAGGAAATGTACACCTTCGCCATGAAGGAGGGGGAGGAGATCACCCTGCGGCCGGAGAACACCGCCGGTGTGGCCCGGGCCTTCATCACCCACGGTCTACAGCAGGCCTTGCCGGTGAAGTATTTCTACGCCGGACCGATGTTCCGGCACGAGCGCCCGCAGAAGGGCCGCCAGCGGCAGTTCCACCAGATCGGCATCGAGCTGCTGGGTGTGCCGGCACCGCAGGGCGACATCGAGATCATCGCCCTGGGGCGCCACATCCTCGAGGCCCTGGGTGTGGCCGAGCGCACCACTTTGGAACTCAACACCCTGGGCGATCCCGAAAGCCGCCAGGCCTATCGTCAGGCCTTGATCGACTACTTCTCGGACCATCAGGCGCGGCTGAGCGCCGACAGCCGGGAGCGGCTGGAGCGCAACCCCTTGCGCATCCTGGACAGCAAGGATACAGGCGATCGGGCGTTGATCGCTGAGGCGCCGGCCTTCGAGGATTATCTGAACCAGGCCAGCGTCGATTTCTTCGCCGAGGTGCGCGAGGGCCTGGAGGCGCTGGAGATCCCCTATCGCCTGAACAACCGCCTGGTGCGCGGGCTCGACTACTACTGCCACACGGCGTTCGAGTTCACCACCGATGCCCTGGGCGCTCAGGGTACGGTGATGGGCGGCGGACGATACGACTACCTCGTAGAGACCATGGGCGGTCCGCCCACCGCGGGTGTCGGCTGGGCCGCCGGCATCGAGCGTCTGGCGATGCTTCTCGCCGACCCGCCTGCGGCGCCACGGCCGGTTGCCGTCGTGCCGGTGGGGCCGGAGGCGGAGAAGCCGGCCCTGTTGCTGACCCAGCGGCTGCGGCGCGAGGGGTTTGCCGTGGAACTGGGCTACAGCGGCAACGTGAAGAAGCGGATGCGACGGGCGAATGGTCTCGGCGCGCGTTTCGCCCTGCTCCTCGGCGAAGAGGAGCTGGCGAAGGGGGCGACCAGCCTGCGCGACCTCGACAGCGGTGCGCAGGAACTCGTCTCCCTGGATTCGCTGGGCGAGCGCCTCCGCGAACTCGCCTAGGCAGCGGGCCCGCCATGGCGGTGCCGCAGGAGCGCAGCTTTCTGGTCGTCGGTGTCAATCACCGCAGCGCCGGCATGGAGCTGCGTGAAGCGCTCTTCATCGAGGAAGAGCGTGTGCCCGAACGCCTGTCCGAGCTGCGCGACAGTGGCCTGGACGAGGCGCTCCTGCTCTCCACCTGTGACCGGGTCGAGGTGCTCGCCGCCGTCGAGGACAGTACGGAAGCCGCGCTTCGGTTGCGCCGGCTGCTGGCGCAGTGGGCCGGCGTTTCGCACGACGATCTGGTGGGCCAAAGCTACGCGCTCAGCGACGACGACGCTCTGCGTCATCTTTTCGCCGTGGCAGCCTCCCTGGACAGCCAGGTAATCGGCGAGCCGCAGGTGCTGGGTCAGGTCAAGGAGGCGCATCGACTGGCGGCCGCCTTGGGCCTGACCGGTCCCTTCCTCGGTCGCCGGCTGGAAGCGGCCTACAAAGCCGCCAAGCGGGTGCGCAATGAAACCAGCCTGGCGCAGCAGCCCGTCACCCTGGCGGCTTCGGCGCTGCGTGTTGCGCGCGACCTGCATGGCGATCTCGGGCGCAGCAGTTTGCTGCTGCTCGGCCTGGGTGAGATGGGCGAATTGCTTGCGGGTGAGTTCCGCGCGGCCGGCGTCGGCGAACTGGCTGTCAGCCATCGTTCCGAGCGGCGCGCGGAGGCTGTGGCCCGGCGCCTGCGCGCGCATCTGCGAGCCTGGGAGGAGCAGGAGGAGGCGCTGGCGCAGGCCGATGTGGTGGTTTCTGCACTGGGCAGCGGCCGCCTGCTGCTGCCGGCTGCCCGGGTGGAGCAGGCCTTGCGTCGTCGGCGCCGACGCCCGATCTTCCTGATCGATGCGGCCGTGCCCGGCGACATCGAGCCGGCGGTCGAGAGCCTGGATGGGGCCTTTGTCTACAGCCTCGATGATCTGGAGCGGGTGGCGGCTGCAGGGCGACGCAGCCGGGAAGGGGCCTCGATGCGGGCCTGGCGCATTCTCGGCGAGGAGCTCGACAGTTTCCGCCGGATCAGCCGGGGGCGAGAGACGGCGCCGCTGCTTTCAGACCTGCGTGCCCATGCCGAACGCATTCGCCAGGAGGTGCTGGCCGAGAAGGGGGATGACGCCGAGGCGGCCACCCGCCTGCTGCTGGCCCGCCTCCTACATGAACCCTCGGAGGCTTTGCGTGAGGCGGCAAGCGAGGATCCGGGCAACCGCCCCCTATTCGAGCGTCTGCTGCGCCGGCTGTTCCGGCTTGACGGCGAGGGACCGCGCGGCGGCGGAGAAGGAGAGAAAAAAAGGTGAAGCTGGACCAGAGTCTGGAGCAGGTGGTCGCGCGCTGGCGCGAGCTCTCGGCCCTCTTGAACGACCATCCGGAGCCGGGCTCCACGGCCTATACCGACATGCTGCGCGAACACCACGAGCTGCAGCCGCTGGTGGAGCATGTCGAGGCGCTGCAGGCGAAACGGCGTGAAGTCGCCGAGTTGGACGCAATGCGCCAGGACCCGGAGGCGGAGTCGGAGATGCGGGCGCTGGCGGAGGAGGAGTATTACAGCTTGCGCGATGCCCTGCCGGCGTTGGAGCAGGAGGTCATGCTGCTCCTGCTGCCCAAGGATGAGGCCGACGCGCGCAATGCGATCCTCGAAGTGCGCGCCGGCACCGGCGGCGAGGAGGCGGCGCTTTTTGCCGGTGAGCTCTTTCGCATGTACCAGCGCTATGCCCAGCTGCGCGGCTGGCGCTTCGAGCTGCTGGACTATACCGAGACTGAGATCGGCGGGGTCAAGGAAGCCAGCGCGGCCATCACCGGCCGGGACGTCTTCAGTCGCCTGAAGTTCGAGTCCGGCGTGCATCGGGTGCAGCGCGTGCCGGTGACCGAATCCGGCGGGCGCATCCACACCTCGGCCGCGACCGTTGCCGTGCTGCCCGAGGCCGAGGACGTGGATGTGGAGATCGAGGACAAGGATCTGCGCATCGACACCTTCCGCTCCCAGGGCGCCGGCGGTCAGCACGTCAACACCACTGACTCCGCCATCCGCATCACCCATCTGCCCAGCGGTGTGGTGGTGCAGTGCCAGGACGAGAAATCCCAGCACAAGAACAAGCTGAAGGCCATGAAGATCCTGCGCGCACGTCTCTATGACGAAAAGCGCCGCCAGCAGGCCGACGACCTGGCCGCCACCCGGCGCCAGCAGGTTGGCTCCGGCGATCGCTCGGAGCGCATCCGCACCTACAACTTCCCCCAGGGCCGCGTCACCGACCATCGCATCAACCTGACCCTGCACAAGATCGACAAGATCCTGGCCGGCGAGGCCCTGGACGAGGTGATCGACGCGCTCATCACCGAGGATCAGGCCGCGCGCCTGGCGAGCATGCAGTGACCAGCATCGGCACCGCGCTGGCCTCGGCGCAGCAGGAACTGGAAGCCGCCGGGGTGCCGGATGCGCGCCGCGACGCCCGCCTGCTGCTGGCCGCGCTGCTGGACTGCGACGTCTCCACGGTCATCGCCTGGCCCGAACGCAGTCTGGACACGGCGAGCGAAGCGGCGTTTCGCGAACGCATCCGGCGCCGGGTCGCCCGTGAGCCGGTGGCCCGCATTCTTGGGGTTCGGGAGTTCTGGTCGCTGCCCTTCCTGCTGGCGCCCGAAACCCTCGATCCGCGCCCGGACAGCGAACTGCTGGTCTCGGCGCTCCTGGAGCGCGTGAATGACCGGCAGGCGCCCCTGCAGCTGCTCGACCTGGGCAGCGGCAGTGGCTGTCTGCTGCTTGCTCTGCTGTCCGAGTTGCCGCAGGCGCGCGGACTGGGCGTGGACTGCTGCCAAGCGGCTGTGGACACGGCAATTCGCAATGCAAGGAACCTCGGCCTGGCCGAGCGCGCTGACTTCCAGCTTGGCAACTGGTGCGAGGGCCTCCAGCAACGCTTCGACCTGTTGCTCTGCAATCCACCCTACATCCCCGCGGGTGAGATCGATGCCCTGGAGCCGGAGGTGGCCGGCTGGGAGCCGCGCGGGGCGCTGGATGGCGGTGAGGACGGCCTCGAGCCCTATCGCATCCTGATTCCGCAACTTGACCGGCTGCTCACGGCTTCGGGGATGGCGATCTTCGAGCATGGACCGGGACAGGCTGCGGCCATTGCGGCGCTGCTGGAGCAGCCCCGAAGGTGGCAATGGCAGGTCCTTTTGGACCTGGCCGGGCGTGAGCGGGCACTTTTGATCCGGCGCAGAGGGTGAAATGTATAAAAAACAGTTGGAAAGCGGGGTGCGGGTCGCTAGGTTTCCTTTATGACGCTGGCTCGGCTGGCGTAGATGGGGTGCATTTGAGCGCCAAGGGCTTTTCGCCCTCAGTCGCTCCGACTTCCAGATGGACGTTGATGATTTCGTGCAGCGATCGCCGTTGCGATGGCTGACGAGTGCTCCCATTGACTATTTTTGATCCCACTCGTGACGCCATAACGGACTGAGATGAGGCAAGGCAACAATCCACGGCGGGGCCGCGGTCGCCCCGGACGACGCCCGAACGTGCCGACTCGCACCCAGAACTTCGAAAGTAATGGGCCAGAGGGACGCGTGCGCGGCAACGCAGCGCAGGTTTATGAAAAGTACACGCAGCTGGCGCGCGATGCTCAGACCGCCGGGGACCGAGTGCTTGCGGAATCATTCCAGCAGCATGCTGAGCACTATTATCGGATCATCAACGACAGCACCGATCCCAATAATCGACCGCAGCAGTCGCGTGAGCAGCGGGCGGAGGATCGTGGCGAGTCCGAGACCGATAACGGCCAGGATGAGAACGGCGAGGCCGCGGAGGCAGGGCCGCGCGGGCGCCACAACCGCGGTGAGCGCAACGGTTCGCGTTTCGAGGACCGCCGTCAGCAGGCGCGCCAGGGCGATCCTCGCTTTGCCGAGAACCGTAATGGCGAGAGCGGTGGCCAGGACTCGCGCAGCGACTCGGAGCAGTCCGACGAGCCGGAGCGTGTCCGCGACCGCGACATCGAGCAGGCATCGCAGGCGGCTGAGCCCACTGGCTCCAGTGAGCCGGTGGCGCAAGCCGAAGATGCTGCTGCGGAAACCGAAGCCGAGAAGCCGGCACCGCGCCGCACCCGGCGCACCAGCACCTCGACGACCAGCCGGACCACCACCCGGCGCTCCAGCAAGGCCAAGGTCGAGGAGGCCCCAGCCGGTGAAGAGGATGCCGGCCTGCTGAAAATGCTCGGCCAGACCACGCGCAGCGGCAATGGGTCTGCTGGTGAGTCTGACGCCGGATCTGCCCCGGAAACTGCCACCGGATCTGCCAGCGAGTCGGTCGAAACCGGTAGCGGTGAGGCCGAGGCGAGCGAACCCAAGGTGGCCAAGCCACGGCGTCGGCGCACCACCCGCGCCAGCGGCGACACGGTGAAGGTTGAGGCGTGAGCCTTTCGGCTCCCGCGTCGCGCAGACGACGGGTTCTCTAGGTACCTGCTGTGCGGCAAGCGATCTTCATTGCCTGCCTGGCAGCATCACTGACGGCAATAACAGCGGCCTGGACCGGAGTGGTCCAGGCCGCTTTGCGTTGTGATCTGGCCTACGAGGTCTTCTCCGCGGCGACAGTTCCGCCGCCGGCCGATCTCGACCGCTACCAGGCCGTCACGCGGGCGGAGGCGGACTCCCTGCCGGATCTGCTGGGCACCGCACTGCCAGGGGATGATTTCACGCTGTCGGCACCCAGGGTCACCTGGGGTGGCTGGCGCTGGTCCAGCAGTCCCAGCATTCATCTGCAACTGAGCGCAGCAGACAGCGAAGTCGGCTGGCGCAGGGCACGGGACCTGGCAGCGGACTTGGCCTGGCTCTATGAGCAGGAGGCCGTTTTGCTGGCCTGCGACGTGCCCGAACCCGCCGATCCACCAGAGCGGCTGCCACACGGGAACTTGGTGGATAGCTGGCTGGTAACGGCGGAGCCGGAAAGCTTCTTCCAGTCCCGCGACAGTCTATTCGCGTTCTACGGCGCCCTGCTCGCCCACGCCGGTCACGTCGACCTCGGCTACACGCGTTTGGGCCCGCACTTCTGGATGGTTGATTTCGGGGGCGACCTGGAACGGGTTCTGCTACAGGCCACGGGCTCCTTCGAGGAACTCAGCGGCGACGGCCTGAACTTTGACCTCGAGCGTCGCCCTATGGCCGTGACCCTGATTTCCGGCGACGACGTGCGCCCCAACCGGTCGCTGCAAGAGGCGCGCACGGCAATCCGGGAGCGGCGCGAGAAACTGGTTCAATCCAGCAGCAGCGTGTCGCCCGGCGCCACCTCCCCGTCGGAGACCACCTCGCAGTAGACGCCCATGTTGAGGTGCTGGTAGCCCCGGCGCAGCAGCAGCGGCAGGTTCATGTCGACTGTCGCGCTGTCCGGATCAACGTTGGTGGCAGCACAGCGCTCGATGGGTTCCATGACACGAAGCTTTGCCGTGCCGATGCGCAGGTTGCGTCCCACCCAGCTGAACTCCTCCCAGGCGGCGGCGCCCTCGATCCAGAGATTGGCGCGGAAGCGGCGCGGGTCGACCGGCCGGCGCGCCACCCGCGCCAGGTCCTCGACGCTGGCCAGGTTGAGCAGGGAAATCCAGGGCTGGGGCACATCGGTCATGCCCTCCCCGGCTTCGGCTTCCACCAGCTTCGGCACGCCACGCCCGTCCCGACCCAGGTAGTCGGCGAAGAACTGACCGATCATGGCGCGGCCGAGCGGCTCGGTGATGACGGCGCGGGCGAGCTGCCGTCCGCGCCGCTCCAGGGTCAGCACGCCGCTGTCCGGATCGAAGCCGGCACTGAGGCTGGCCAGCCGGGGTTCGCTGCGCAGGCTGTAGAAGTGTTTGGGCGGCAGCCAGCGTGGCACGCTGGCCTCCCAGGGAGCCGAGCCGTGGGCCAGCGCAAAGCGGCGATCGCCTGGCAGTCTCGCATGGCTGGTCAAGGCAATCCGGTCCAGCGCTTCGCCGTTCAGGCCCTTGACGGGATAGCGGTAGAGTCCCTGCAGGATCATGGTTGCCCCTGTCTCCCTTTCAGGCCAGTCAAGCCGAGCGCCCCGGCCGGGTCAACGCCCGGGTGAGCCCTCCGGACCAAGACCCCTTGTAAAGGCACCCGGTCAAGGCCGGCCCGCGGGTCTGTGACAGCAAGTAGGGCGTCGCCGCCGTAAGAATGTCCGCAAAAAGTCTGCACATGCGAGTGAATTGCAGTTGCGCCCTGCAAAGGCAGCCCTTAGGGTGCCGCTGTTGTTTGGGGGTGGCGGCCATCGCCGGAGAGTGATCCCTCGTCGCTCCGGCACCGTTTAACCCAGGCATCGATCTCTCCTGACCTTCAACCCCCGTGCATCGGCACGGGGGTTCTTTTTTTGCACGGCGGTTGCTGTTCCGGTGCGGTCCCAATCTTGAGTCTTGCGCGCCTCAGCCCATATCCACTCCAGGCGTGTGTGATTTCGATCAACGCCTTGCGGGCCGCATGCCGCTAGTCTTTTGGGTGCGGTCCATCCGACAACAACAGCATCGTCGACCGTGCGCCACTTTGGGCGCGGACGAGGAGGGCAGGAGAAGCATGGATTTCGAGAAGTACAGCGAACGCTCTCGCGGTTTTCTGCAGTCGGCCCAGGGCCTGGCCCTGCGACGCGGGCATCAGCGTTTGACCCCAGAGCACCTTTTGAAGGTGCTGCTTGATGACAAGGAAGGCCTCGCGGCCAACCTGATCCGGGCGGCCGGCGGCGACGGCGCCAAGGCGCTCTCGGCGGTCGAGGCCGCGCTTGAGCGCCAGCCCAAGGTCGAGGGCAGTGGCGCCGGACAGATCTACCTCTCACCGGAACTGGCGCGCACCTTCGAGCAGGCGGAGAAGTTGGCCGAGCAGGCCGGCGACTCCTTCGTCACCGCGGAGCGGCTGCTCACCGCCCTGGCTTTCGATGGCAGCAGCCCGGCCGGCAAGGCGCTGGCCGACGCCGGCGTCACGCCGCAGAAACTCAACAGCGCCGTGGAGTCCCTGCGCAAGGGCCGCACCGCCGACAGTGCCAATGCCGAGGCAGGCTACGACGCGCTCAAGAAGTATGCCCGCGACCTCACCGAAGCGGCGCGCGAGGGCAAGCTGGACCCGGTGATCGGCCGCGACGAGGAGATTCGCCGCACCATTCAGGTTCTCTCCCGGCGCACCAAGAACAACCCCGTGCTGATCGGCGACCCCGGTGTGGGCAAGACCGCCATCGTGGAAGGCCTGGCGCAGCGCATCATCAATGGTGACGTACCGGAGGGTCTGAAGCACAAGCGCCTCATGTCCCTGGATCTGGGCGCCATGGTTGCCGGCGCGAAGTTTCGCGGCGAGTTCGAGGAGCGGCTGAAGGCGGTGCTGCAGGAGATTTCCGCCTGCGAGGGCGAGATCATCGTCTTCATCGACGAGCTGCATACCCTGGTGGGTGCCGGCAAGGCCGATGGGGCCATGGACGCCTCCAACATGCTGAAGCCGGCGCTCGCGCGCGGTGAACTGCACTGCGTCGGTGCCACCACGCTCGACGAGTATCGCAAGCACATCGAGAAGGATGCGGCGCTTGCCCGGCGGTTCCAGCCTGTCTTCGTCTCCGAGCCCTCGGTGGAGGACAGCATCTCCATCCTGCGCGGGCTCAAGGAGAAGTACGAGTTGCACCACGGCGTGCGCATCGCCGACGCTGCGCTGGTGGCTGCTGCCACCCTGTCCAACCGCTACATCAGCGACCGTTTCCTGCCCGACAAGGCGATCGACCTGATCGACGAGGCGGCCAGCCGGCTGCGCATGGAGGTCGATTCCAAGCCGGAAGAGCTCGACGAACTCGACCGCCGGATCATCCAGCTCAAGATCGAACAGGCGGCGCTGAAGAAGGAAAGCGACCGCGCCTCGCAGGAGCGGCTGGAGAAGCTGGAAAAGGAGCTGGGCGAACTGGAGTCGCAGTCGGCCGAGCTCACGGTGCGCTGGCAGGCGGAGAAGGCCAAGCTGGCCGACGCCCAGAAGCTGAAGGAACAGCTGGAGCAGGCGCGCCTCGAGGTGGAGGCGGCCCAGCGTCGCGGCGACCTCGAACGGGCCGCCGAGCTGCGCTATGCCATCCTGCCGGATCTGGAGCGCCGACTGGCCGACGCGGAAGTGGCCGAGGAGGAGCACCTGCTGGATGAGCAGGTTCTGCCCGAGCACATTGCCGGCGTGGTCTCGCGCTGGACCGGCATTCCCGTGGACAAGATGCTGGAGGGCGAGCGCGAAAAGCTGCTGCAGATGGAGTCGCTGTTGCGAAAGCGCGTCATCGGGCAGGAGGAAGCGATCAAGTCCGTCTCCAGCGCCGTGCGCCGCGCCCGGGCCGGACTACAGGACCCGAACCGGCCCATGGGCTCCTTCCTCTTCCTGGGGCCGACTGGCGTCGGCAAGACCGAGCTGACCAAGGCGCTGGCGGCCTTCCTCTTCGATGATGAAACCGCCCTGCTGCGGCTCGACATGTCGGAGTACATGGAAAAGCACGCTGTCAGCCGCATGATCGGCGCACCGCCTGGCTATGTGGGCTACGAGGAGGGCGGCTCGCTCACCGAAGCCGTGCGTCGCCGCCCCTATCAGGTGATCCTCTTCGACGAGGTTGAGAAGGCGCATCCCGATGTCTTCAATGTCCTGCTGCAGGTGCTCGACGACGGGCGCCTGACCGACGGGCAGGGGCACACGGTCGACTTCCGCAACACGCTGATCGTGCTGACCTCAAACCTGGGCGCCGACATTCTCGCCGGTCAGGCCGAAGGGCAGGACTCCGATGCGGTGCGCGGCCAGGTGATGGAGGTGGTGCGGTCGGCCTTCCGGCCGGAGTTCCTCAACCGCCTGGATGAGATCCTGCTCTTCCACCGCCTGACCCGCGAGCAGATGACGGGGATCGTCGACATCCAGCTGCGGCATCTCGAAGCGTTGCTGGCCGATCGCAAGATCGAGCTGGTCATGGAGGACTCGGCGAAGCGCTGGCTGGCGAATGCCGGCTACGACCCGGTCTATGGCGCCCGGCCGCTGAAGCGGGTGATCCAGCGCGAACTGCAGAACCCGCTGGCGGAGATGATTCTCGCCGGGCGTGTTGCTGAAGGCGAGAGCGTGACGGTGGCGGCCGACGACGGCGGGCTGACCATCGACGGCTCACTGGTCCAGGCGGCGTAACCATCCGGTAGAGCCTACGGCAAACGGCGGCGCTCCCTGCGCCGCCGTTTGTTGCGTTTATGCCTGTCGTGAGGCTGGGAGCCGACCAGGGCCGAGCCCGCTCTGCCGATCAGCAGCTGGCGTCGGTGCTTTCGTCAGGCCCCTCGCCGCACGCCTGCGGGAGCTGCTGGCGGCGCTGTTCGATGCTCGCCACCTGGATCTGGCGCTGCTGCAGGCGCTTGCGGTTGATCTCCTGCACCCGCTTGTCGAAGAGTTCCATCTCGGCCCCGGCCAGCTGACGGCCGGTGGGCAGCTTGATCGAGGCCGGGTTCACCTGCTCGCCATTCACATGCACTTCGTAGTGCAGGTGCGGGCCGGTTGAGGCGCCGGTGCTGCCCACATAGCCGATGACATCACCCTGGGTGACCCGGCTGCCGGACTTGAGGCCCTTGGCGAAGCGGCTCAGGTGGGCATAGGCGGTGCTGTAGCCGTTGCCGTGGCGGACCTTGATGTAGTTGCCATAGCCGCCATTGCGCCCGGCCTGCTCGACAACCCCGTCGCCCGCTGCGTAGATCGGGGTGCCGGTGGGCGCGGCAAAGTCGGTGCCCTGGTGCATGCGGGTGTAGCCCTTGATGGGGTGCCGACGCATGCCGAAGTTGGAGGAGATGCGCGCCCCGTCGATCGGAGTGCGCAGCAGTCCGCGCCGCGCGGAGAGACCGTTGGCATCGAAAAAGTCGACGATGCCGTCCTCGGTCTCGAAGCGGTAGTAGGCCCGCTCCCGATTGCCCAGCGCCAGGGCGACATAGTGCAGGTCACCGCTCTTCACCGTCGCGCCGGATTCGTCGGTGAGGCTGTCATAGAAGAGCTCGAAGCCGTCGCCGGGCTGGATGTCGCGCTGGAAGTCCACGTCGTAGCTCATGGCGCGAATCGCGTCGACCAGGATCCCGTGCGGCACGCCCTTGGCGGCGGCCGCCGCGAAGAGGCTGGTATCGATGCGCCCCTCGGCGTAGCGCTCCTGGGCCGCCAGGGGGCGTTCGACCGCGAGCGCGACATAGCCCGCGCTGTCGCGCTGCACATGCACTTCCGAGGTGGCGTCGGGCACGAGGCGCAGCCACTCCAGCGCGGCCTCCTCACCCTGGGCACTGAAGGCGAGCTGGATTTCCTGGCCCGGCCGCAGCTTGCGCGGATCATACTGCTCTGCCAGGGCCGCGATGGCGGCATGGGCGTCGGTCCGCTGCGCGCCGGCGCGGGTCAGCAGGGCCATGAGCGTGTCGCCGCGGCGCACGTGCACGAGGGATTCGTGCAGGCGCTGCAGATCGCGGCCGCTTGCACCAGGAGCGCTGCGCAGGCCCGGGGCGAAATTCGTGAGGTAGAGACGATCGGCGAGCGGGTCACGCGCGGCATCGAGATCGACCGGGGCCAGCTCGGCAGTGACATTAGCAGTGGCAGGGGGCTCCTTCGGCGCCGCCTGCGCCAGCGATCCGCGGCTGTCGGCTTTGGATGCCAGAGAGAGATTGATGCCGCCGCCCAGCCCTGCGGCCACGGCAAGGAAACTGCCCAATCCGACCGCCGCCAGCGCCGCGCCGGCGCAAAGAGGAAGGCGCCAGGATGTGCGCGTGGGTCCCTTACCTTCCGGGTTCGCTGCCATGCCCCCCGATCTCCTGCTGTTGCTGCGTCACTGAATCCCGTACGGACAGGCAAGGCGCCCCTGTTGCCGCTGCCGTCCAGGTACCTCGAAAGGGGCCGAGTGGCCCGGATTCCGCTGTCCCTATTACCGCGACTGGCGCCGACGCGGGCGCCGCTGTGCGATGACTGCAGGAAAGATGCCGTTCAAGCGATTCCCTGTCAACAGCCGGCAAGCCTCGGAATCCCTTGAGAAACCGCCTTCCCGTGCAGGCGGTGATGAGAGGCGGGCGAACCCGTTGCGAAACTTTTTTGACGCTTTGGCGATTTTTTGTCTTGCCTGGTTGGTCTGATGGGCCTAGAAACCGGCTCACCGCAGCGACGGGGTCCTTGAGGGGTTCTGGCGGGGCGGCGAGACCGGGGGCTCCCGGGGCGATGTTTGAAGCATTGCTTGTTGGGGGCATCATCGCTAGGATGGGGCGTGCCGCAGGACCGGGAGATCGGTCGTGGGGTCGCTTGTGCCCGGTGGGTGAGTTTTGCGGG
>NZ_JBFCVK010000032.1:0-523 GCF_040712085.1 Aquibaculum sediminis | reverse complement strand
ATTCACCAACACTGCATTATTAAATACTTTACGGTTTGCATCAAAATAATGAACTGCAATACTTGGTGTAATGAAAAATTCATTCCACAACCAAGTTTTCGATAATTCCGCTCCCATCTGGTAATTAACTAAATTTAAAGACCTAGTGCGAATTTCAGCTCCCTTCAATTCATAATTCACCGAACTCAAATGGTGATAATGTAATCCCGCAATAGTTTTGAGATCTACATACCCTAAAGCCCATTTTTTACCTATCACCGACCCTACACTAACGATATTACGTTTAAAATTAGCCGTTTTGTCGTCTAACGTAATAGTGTTATTTGAACGACCATAGCCCAGATCTAAGGCTACAAATAATCCTTGTGTATTTTGCACTGTTGCATAAACGGTCGCTTGTGAATAGACTGTCTTACCCCTTGCGTTTTCATACTCAATATTTGATCGCGTTTGTGATACCACACCACCAAGACGAATTCCCTGCTCATTCATTGCACTTTCTGCACCCAACTCTGTATAAGTG
>NZ_JBFCVK010000031.1:0-524 GCF_040712085.1 Aquibaculum sediminis | reverse complement strand
ACTTTATCGTTTGATCGATGCCTAACAGGCAAAAGGCGGAAAATGCTTCCGCCTTACACCGCACATCATTTAAAAGTGCGGTGCTTTTTTGTGATAATTTTTCCATCGCATTTATGCTTCGCTAGTTTACCCCTAATGTTTAAAATTCAAAAGAAAAGATTATTTTAACTAGCCACCACCCGCACAAGTCGGTAAAATATAGCTCATTTCTTTCACTTTCCTACGGCGTTACTTCGCCTTGCCGTACTATTTGTACTGTCTGCGGCTCGTTGCCTTGTCTTATTTTGAACTTAAACGACTATATTTCTCCTCTCCGTATGCTTGTATTGTCATCGGAGCAGAGTGTTGTATAAAAGTGAACTCAATTGAGCTATATAAGCGAAAAAACGTAGATTAGTAAAATAGTAAAAAGTGGGAAGGCGACGCTATTCATATTCTCTTAGGCGTTTCCCTAAAAGGCAATGCAAGGAGCCCAAATAATTGTCAAGCGACATCAGCATTACTTAACCAATCCATTAATGTTT
>NZ_JBFCVK010000030.1:0-531 GCF_040712085.1 Aquibaculum sediminis | reverse complement strand
AACGAAAGGAAATTTAAAATGAATAAACAACAAGCAGATACGCTTGCAATTGTATTGCTTCAATCTCAACTTAATAATCTTGATATAACTCATGCAGAATATCAAAGTTCTATTGATAGATTTATTGATGTAGTCAATGCTTTATCAAATGAGTTGCAAGATAAAATAGAAGAGCTTGATCTAGAGCTTCTTAAATCCTTTAATTGTTCTCTGGCGGTTCTGGATACTCATTCAAAACCTTAACCGCTTCTAAATAGTGAAATAAGTCTGCGTGAACATTGCTGCTTTTACGCAGGCTTTCTAACATCGCAGATTTGATCTGCTCTTTTTCGGAACGGCTTAAAAACTCAGGATAGTACAACCGATAATCTCTACGAGGGTCATCAAACATACTCATTGTTTTTCTCCTATTGATTAAAAAATAAGTTAGGGGTATAGTTTAGCTAGCCACAGGGGTTTCCTACTGGAAAGGTTACGCTAGGCAACTACCGTATTATCCTGTTCGAATCAGGCAAACTGTGGCTATTAATC
>NZ_JBFCVK010000029.1:0-535 GCF_040712085.1 Aquibaculum sediminis | reverse complement strand
GCTTAATTCAGGAAAATAGCGATTGATACGGTTCATCCATTTCATTCGCGTTTTGCAAAAACTTAGCTCATTGTGCTGTAAGTTGGCGGGCTTATAAGGGGCTTTGCCGAATACATAACGCTGTCCTTGTCCAAACAGCATCATCAAACTAATGATCAGCTCATCACGCAATAAATGCTTGGTTGGCAAGCCAAAAAAGGGCGAAGAAAGCACCGCTCTTTGAATATGATGATCATAGTTCGCTAAATAATACGCCGAAATCAGCGAGCCTAAAGAATGAGCGAGCAGATATTGTTGCGAATAAGCATAATGGTGAGTGATTTGCTTGATGACCGCGTCCATATCTTCACAATAAAAGCGAAATTCATCAATATAGCCTTTGTCTTTATCCGCTAATAAACGCTGTGAATAACCCTGCCCGCGGTGATCGAAAAGCAGCACATCATAACCCCATTGATAAAAATCATAGGCTAATTCTGACCATTTGAGAATATTCTCAGCACGCCCATTGACTAAAATTAGCAATTTTTTTACC
>NZ_JBFCVK010000028.1:0-555 GCF_040712085.1 Aquibaculum sediminis | reverse complement strand
GGTAAGGGTGTCTCTAATAGATACACCCTTTGGGTTGCAATTTTTTTGAACTGCTTGTCTAGGATTTGCATATTCCAAAATTGCACAAACATCATTTGCACAAAACCAAGGTTCTTGATGAATATCGGTGATTACACGAACTTGATTAGATTTGAAACTGTAAGCATTAAATTGAATTTGATTAGACATAATTTTTTTATCCTATTGGTATTTTATATTTCCCTACTGTTGAGATAGGGCGATCGGGTGCTTCAACACTGCCTAAAGTCAGCCTTTCGTTTTTCCTTACGGTATTGTATGTACGAAACGCCACCCGATCATAAAATCAGGATAAAAAAATACCGCACTTTAAATGCGGTTCATTCCGCTTTAGGTCAAGGTGTGTTGAGCACCGTTAGCGGAATAGTAAAATAAAAATCCCACCTTGTAAAGTGGGATTTAGGGATTATTTTTTGATGCTTGTGATAAAACTTGAAAAAATGTTGGGTAAAGTCGTTCGATAAGCTGGCGAACTTCTCGCATTTGTTCAAAATTTAAATTTGGCAGTCTTTCAAT
>NZ_JBFCVK010000027.1:0-574 GCF_040712085.1 Aquibaculum sediminis | reverse complement strand
GAACAGCATCTCAAACATTTTGACGATACAATAAAAAAGTTTAAAGACATCAAAGGGTTGGGTACACAAACAATAGCCGTTTTGATGTCAATGTTGCCTGAGTTAGGTCAATACACACATAAACAAATCGCTTCACTTGTTGGTGTTGCACCCCATCCTAAAGAAAGTGGCAACACCAAATGGAAAAGCCGCTGTTCAGGTGGTCGCAAAGCCGTACGAAATGCACTGTATATGGCAACATTTGTTTGTGTACGTTTTGAGCCTAAACTCAAACAATTTTACGAACGCTTACGTGCTAATGGTAAGGCGTTCAAAGTGGCGATTAACGCCTGTATGCGTAAGCTTCTCACCATTTTAAATGCGATTGTCCGCGATGACTCGCAATGGGACGCTCACGCACTTTAATTAACGAATTTGTATTTTTGCTTTTTAGCTGAATACAGTTGCTACGGGGTATAATTTGTAATATCGCATTTTTGTAACAAGGAAACTGGGATATAAAATGAGAGGGCGACTTTAATTAAATAGGGTTTATTTTTTATAAATCAAAAAATAGTGAAAAATATCACCGCTC
>NZ_JBFCVK010000002.1:0-523385 GCF_040712085.1 Aquibaculum sediminis | reverse complement strand
CAGCCATCATGCGCAAGCTCGTGATCCTCGCAAACGCCCTCCTCAGAGATCAGCGTCCATGGGTCAACTTTCCTTCTTGATCAACACGGATACTCTAGCTACAAGGCTCCAGATTGAACGCGCGAATCCGGTCTACTTTCAGCGCGGTAGACCGGACCGCTGACCTTGTCAGTGTGCCATGAGCACGGGCACCGGGGCCTCGGCCAGGAGGCGCCGCGTGACGCCGCCGACCACGAACTGACGCAGCCGACTGTGGCCGTAGGCGCCCATGACCAGCAGGTCTGCGTGCTGGGCCGAGATTTCCTGGAGCAGCGCCTCGCCGGCTGCCTGGCCTTCGGGCACTTCCACAGCCTCGGCATCAATGTGATGGAGAGCGAGCCGTTGGGCCGCGCCATGCGGATCGGCGCTGCGACCGCCTTCGGCCACGCTCAGCACCCGCACCGCCTTGGCACGTTTGAGCAGCGGCAGGGCAGCGGTGATGGCCCGTGCCGACTCGCGTTTGCCGTTCCATGCTACGATCGCCCGCTCGCCGATCCGACCTGTGTAGTCCGGGGGCACCACCAGGACCGGGCCGCCGACCTCGAAGAGGGCCGTCTCCAGTCCCGAGGCAGCACCCCCCTCCTTTTCCGGGTCGGGGCGGGCAATCATCACCAGGTCGAACAAGAGGCCGCAGTTGACCAACGCCGTCTCAGGCCGCCCCTCCACCATGCGCCAGGCCGCGCGCCCGCGGCGCGGTTCCTGCTCGTCGGCATCGCGCACCGGCAGATCAGCCATTTCGCAGGCCTCCTCGAAGAGCCGGCGCGCTTCCGCTGCCTGCGTCTCGCTGCGTTCGCGGATCTCGGTCATGACCCGCGTGACCATGGCACCGGTCATGCCGTCGCCCATCAAGGGAATGGCATCGCGCGGGTCGGGCCGCACATGCAGCACTTCGAGGTAGGCATCGTGACGCTGGGCGAGTTCGAAGGCCGCCCGGACCAGTCCGGGGCTGCTCTCGTCGCCTTCCACAAGCGCCAGGATGGATGCGATGGGCATATCGACTCATCCTTTTGTTACCATTCGGCTTATAGCATGCAGGCTCCCGCGCCGCCTGCCTTGAGACAGATCAAGTGCCCCGTCAAGCCTGAAGGCAGAATGGGCGCTTTCTGTTCCAGCGACCTACACACAGGCCTCCTGCATGACCGCGCAACCCTCCCCTTCACAACCGCCCGCTGCTCCCCGCGAACAGTGGAGCACCAAAACCGCCTTCATCCTCGCCACGCTGGGCTCCGCCGTCGGGTTGGGCAACATTTGGCGCTTCTCCTACGTGGCCGGAGACAACGGCGGCGGCGCATTCCTGCTGGTGTATCTCGGCGCCGTGCTGCTGCTCGGGCTGCCGTTGCTGCTGGCGGAGTTCTCGCTGGGCCGCAGTTGTCAGGGCGATGTGGGGCATGCCTTTCGACGCGCAGCGCCGCGCAGCCCGCTGAGGCATTTCGGCATGCTGGCCGTTCTGGGATCGACGCTCATCCTCAGCTACTACTCCGTGATCGCCGGCTGGACGCTCAGCTATCTGACGGACTACCTGCTGGGCCTGCTGCTGCCGCAACAGTCGGGAGACCACGGCAAGCGCTTCCAGAACCTGATCGCCGATCCCGTCGAGCCACTCTTCTGGCATTTCCTTTTCATGGCGATCACAGTCTGGGTCGTGATGGCAGGCGTGCGCGGCGGCCTGGAGCGGCTCAGCCGCCTCGTCATGCCCTTGCTGGGCGTGACAGTGGTCGGACTGGCGATTTACGCCATGAGCCTGCCCGGTTCAGCGGCCGGCGTGGCCTTCCTTCTGTCCCCCGACTGGTCCGCCCTGTCCGATCCCGCGGTCTATCTGGCTGCACTGGGCCAGGCCTTCTTTTCCCTCAGCCTCGCCATGGGCGTGCTGGTCACCTACGGCGGCTATCTCGGCCGCGAGCATCGCCTGCCCTCGGCCGCCGGAGCCGTGGCCACAGGTGATGTGCTTTTCGCCATCATCGCCGGCCTTGCCATCTTCCCGGCGGTCTTTGCCTTCGGCATGGCACCGGCGCAGGGCCCGGTTCTGGCCTTCGTCGTTCTGCCGCAGGTCTTTTCGACCATGCCCGGCGGCAGCGGCGTGGCGCTGGCCTTCTTCTTCCTGCTGGCAGCGGCCGCGCTGACCTCTGCCGTGTCACTTCTCGAGGTTCCGGTGGCCTGGGCAATGCGGGTGCTGGCGCTATCCCGGCGCCAGGCAACGCTGTTGCTGGGTGCAACCGTTTTCCTGCTCGGCGTTCCCTCCTCACTGGGCTTCGGGCCTTGGGAGTCGGTGCAACTGGCCGGGCGCGGAATCCTGGATACCATCGACCACGCCGTCTCGAACTTTCTGCTGCCAGTGGCCGGCAGTGGACTTGCCCTGCTGGTCGGCTGGGTCTGGTCCGAGCGCGAGGCGATCGCGGAAGCGGACCTGGTGGAAGGTTTCTGGGCCCGCCTCTGGCTCATACTGCTGCGCTACATCATCCCCTGCGCCATCCTGCTGATCCTGCTGCGCTCCCTGGGCCTGCTTTAGTCAGGCTCACCCCTCCGTATCGCTGGAAACCAGCAGCAGGGGGCAGGTCAAACGCCGCAAGGCAAGGCGCAGGGCGCGCACATGCTCCGGGCCGGCCCCGCCTGGCAGGTCTGCCACCAGAAGGCTGGCGCGCGCACGTTCGGCCAGGTGGACACCGGCCAGCAGGCTGTCGAAACCGCCGGCCGTGATCTGCACGTCCATCCCGGCCGCCCCGGCCAGGCGCTGCAAGCCCGGCAGAAGGGACTCAGCCATTGCCTGACTGGAGAAACTCGCCACCAGCGGCCCCGGTGCGGCGCCGCCGCGCAGCGGAGACAAGAGGAAACCGGCGGTGTGCCGCAGGCATTCCAGCATCACGGTGGCTTCAGTGCGGTCTTCCAGCAGGGCAAGCGCTCCCGCGGAGAAAACCAGATCCTCGCGTCCTGCGCGGCGCAAAGGGTCGAGACGATGTCCGCGCAGAACCTCCAGCGGCACCGGCCTCCCCAGCCGCTCGCCCAGCCCTTCCAGTGCGCGACGCACGGCAGCCTCCTGTCGCCGTGCTCGCGCCGCCAGTTCCGCTGCCTCCAGGTGATGCGGCCGGCGCGTCACCGCGCCCATTTCCGTGCTGAAGGCCAGCGCCGCCAGGTCGTAGAGCGCCGCCTCCTCGACCAGGACACCCATGACCTCGGTTTCGAGCGAATGGGCCAGCCCGGCCATGCGCGTCAGCAAGGGCCCGGGATCGCTCTCCTCCGACAGGCTGAGCAGCAGGCGCCGCGGCCGCCAGGGTTCGCTCGCCGGGCTCATGACACAGAACCCCCGTCGTTCTTCTCTCCCTGCTTTCCGAACTCCAGTCGCCGCTGCGCCATGGCGATCAAACGATCCTCCACAAGGCGGTTAACGCTGTCCGGCGGGAAGAGGCCGTCCTCGCCTCGCTCACCGGCCGGATGGCCGGTCATGAGCTCCATCACCTGGTCGAGATGCTCGGCGGCATAGACCGCAAAACGTCCGGCGGCACAGGCCTCGACCACCTCCTCGCGCAGCATCAGGTGCTGCACGTTGGCTTGCGGGATAATGACCCCTTGCGTCCCACTCAGGCCGCGTGCGTCGCAGAGCTCGAAAAAGCCCTCGATCTTCTCGTTGACGCCCCCGATCGCCTGGATCTGGCCGTATTGGTTGATCGACCCAGTGATTGCCAGATCCTGCCGCAAGGGCACCTCGGCAATGGCCGAAAGCAGAGCACAGAGCTCGGCCGTCGAGGCACTGTCGCCTTCTACCCCGCCGTAGGACTGCTCGAACACCAGGCTGGCGGCCAGGGACACCGGCCAGTCCCGGGCATAGCGGGCTGTCAGCAGCCCGGAGAGGATGAGCACGCCCTTGGAATGCAAGGGGCCGCCCAGTTCCGTTTCGCGCTCGATATCCACCAGCTTGCCGCTGCCCAGTCGCACCCGCGCAGTGATGCGGCTCGGCCGACCGAAGGCGATGCGCCCCAGGGAGATGACGCTGAGCCCGTTCACCTGCCCCACGCGAGTGCCTTCCGTGTCCACCAGCAGGATGTTCCGCAGGGTGGCTTCACGGCTCTTGTCCCGCAGGCGGTCGAGGCGCCGAATTGCCGCCTGCTCTGCGCGGACGACATGGTGGTCAGAAATGGTTGAAGCCGATTCCGCGCGGGCCCAGTGATCGGCTTCGCGCGCCAGATCGGCGATGGGGCCCAAACGGACCGAGAAACGCTCGGCGTCCTCTGCCAGTCGGCTGGCGTGTTCCAGCAGGCGCGCCACACCATTCCGATCAAATGGCAGCAGCGCCTCGCGCTCAACCAGCCCGGAGATCAGGCGGGCATAGTGCTGAGCACTGGCCTCGCTGCGCGTCACCTCCTCATCGAAATCGACCGCGACCTTGAAGATTTCCTGAAACTCGGGATCAAGCTGACACAGGAGATGATAGACCATCCGATCTCCGAAAAGCACGACTTTGGCGGAGAAGGGGATCGCTTCAGGCTCGAGTGAGACAGTCGAGAGCAGACTGAGGTGTTCGGCCAGGGATTCGATTACGATACGGCCGTTTCGCAAGGCGCGCTTCAAGGCTTCCCAGGCCAAGGGCTCAGTGAGAATCCGCCGCGCATCCAGCAGGAGGTATCCCCCGTTGGCCCGATGCAGCGCGCCGCCCTTGATCAGGAGAAAGTCGGTGACCAATGCACCCATTTGCTGCAGGTGTTCGATACGGCCGACCAGGTTCGGGAGGGTGGGATTGTCTTCGCGCACCACCGGCGCACCGGTGGATTCGTGGCCGTTGGAGACGATGACATTGACCTTGTAGCGGCGCAGTTCCGGCGCATCGGCGCGCTTCTGCTGTGCCTCTTCCTCGCCGCCTGATGGCAACAGCATGCCTGCATTTTCCACCAGGTCGGCACGAACGGCATCGATGAATTGAACGATGTCGGGGAGATCCGCGAAGGTCGTGCGCAGATCCTCCAGGGCGTGATCAACCGCCACCGCCGCAAATTCACGATTGAGTTCGCGCAGCTGCTCACGACGCTTCTTGTCCAGGCGTGGGATACGCTCAAGGACAGCACGCAGGGACTCCTGCAATTCGCTGATGGCTGCTTGAGCGGCCGTGCGTTCTCCCTCGGGCCAGGCATTGAAAGCTTCCGGCTTGACCACCTGGCCGTCGCGCATCGGCGCCAGCGCGAAGCCCATGGGCGTGCGCAGCAGCGCCACGTCCCGTTCCGCCGCCTCCTTGCGCAGTCCTTCGAAAGCCTCTTCCTGAGCTTCCTCGAACTCCTCGTCGATGGCGCGGCGCCGGCGGCGGTACTCGTCACTCTCGAACACCCCGGGCAGGGAGCCCAGCAGATCCTCGATCACCGTCGCCATGCCATCCCGCAAGGCTATGGCGCGACCTGTGGGCAGGCGCAGGGCACGTGGCCGCTGCGCCAGTTCGAAATCATTGACGTACACCCAGTCGTCCGGCGCCGGTCGCGAGCCTGCCAGTCGGTTCAGATAGGCTTCGATGGCCGTGTGCCGGCCTGTCCCCGGCGCACCCATGACGAAGAGGTTGAAGCCGCTGCGCTCGATCGCGGTGCCGAACTCCACCGCCTCCAAAGCCCGGTCCTGGCCCATGAAACCGTCCAGCGGCTCGAGCTCTGCCGTCGTTTCGAATGAAAAGAGCTCCGGTTCGCAGCGCGGACGCAAACGTTCGGCCGTGAGCGGTGGAAGAGAAGCTGTGGCCGTGGAACTGGGCATACCTAACCTCTGTTTGCGAGACAAGAACGGAGCCTGGACAGCCTGCCGGCTTATGCTTCGCCGCGTGTTGCGCCAGATCAAAGGCGGGCTGTGGCCATGACGCAAGAATGGCACGCGGTGCAGAGCGCATTCGATCACATTACAGAGGGTCCTGTCATGCTACGCCGCGGTACGACTTGGTTGCTTGTTGCAGATGGCGCGCGAGCGCGCACCTTCTCCCGTCAGGAGCCAAGCAAGCGTCTCAGCGAGCTCGATGAGGGCAGCTTCACCGGCAATCGCTCCCACTCCCGCGACCTTGGCAGCGAGCGTCCGGGACGCACCCACGACAGCGCAGGGCCCGGGCGCCATGCCATGGAGCCGCCCAGCGATCCGCACGATCTGGCCGAACGCGCCTTCCTGCGCGAGGTGGTCGCGTGGTTGGAGGAAAAGGAGAAGTCCGGGGCTTTCGATCAGTTAATAGTGATCGCTGCCCCTCGTGCCCTTGGCGAACTGCGGCGCCTCTTTTCCAAGTCGGTCGCAGCACGGGTCGTGGCGGAACTGGACTCAAACCTGACGCACGCCGATGCGCGCGAAGTGGAGACGCGCACCGAGGCACTGTGATTGGCGGCCGGCCGCCGCAGGCTGGTGGCTGGCAGGTCAGTTGGGTCAGGGCAGATCTGCATTCGGGAATGCTTGTTGCGCGCGGTCACTGAACCTAGACTGCGCGGCAATCCTCGCCAACAAGTCACTCGGATAGATCGATGTCGGATTACCGCACTCCTCGGCCTCTGGCCGGGCCGCTTGCCACACCTGCACTTGCCGGCAGCTTTCCGCAGATCCGGATGCGCCGCAACCGGACCGCACCCTGGGTGCGCGATCTGGTCGCCGAAAATCGGCTGGGGGTCGAGGATCTGATCTGGCCGATCTTCGTGCGCGAGGATGACGAGCCCCAGACCACGATCCCCTCCATGCCGGGCGTGCGCCGCTACACCATCGCCGAGGCCGTCGAGGCCGTGGGTGCCGCCGCCTCGCTGGGCATTCCCGCGATCGCGATTTTTCCCCACGTCGCCGACGCCCGCAAAAGCCCGGACTGCCGGGAAGCCGTGGATCCGGAGAACCTCGTCTGCCGCGCCGTACGCGCCATCAGGGCCGCGGTGCCGCAGATCGGCATCGTCTGCGACGTGGCGCTCGACCCCTTCAACTCCCTGGGCCATGACGGCCTGGTGCACGAAGGCCAGGTGCTCAACGACGAGAGCATCGAGGTGCTGTGCAAGCAGGCCCGCGTTCAGGCGGAAGCCGGCTGTGACGTCATCGCGCCCTCGGACATGATGGACGGTCGGGTGGGCGCCATCCGGACCTGCCTCGATGCAGCAGGCTTCGAGCAGGTGAAGATCTGCTCCTACGCCGCCAAGTATGCCAGCGCCTTCTACGGCCCCTTCCGCGACGCCATCGGATCCAGCGGTGCGCTGGTGGGCGACAAGAAGACCTACCAGCTCGACCCGGCCAACAGCGACGAGGCCCTGCGCGAGGTGGCCTTGGATCTGCAGGAGGGCGCCGACATGGTGATGGTTAAGCCGGGCATGCCCTATCTCGACATCATCCGGCGGGTCAAAGACACCTTCGCGGTCCCCACCCTCGCCTACCAAGTGTCGGGCGAGTACGCGATGATCCGCGGCGCCGCCGACCAGGGCTGGCTCGACGGCGAGCGTGCAATGCTGGAATCTCTGCTCGCCTTCAAGCGCGCCGGGGCCAGCGCCGTGCTGACCTACTTCGCCCTCGACGTGGCCCGAAAGCTCAAGGAGGGCTGAGCCTTACTCCAGGGCTTCCAGCACGTGTGCCGGATCCAGGCCGTCCGGTCCTGAGATCGTCAGGTTCAGATCGTGGGCGATGCCGTCCTTGAGGCCGTAGACCCAGCCGTGCAGCTTCAAGGGCTGCCCGCGATGCCAGGCGTTTTGCACGATGGGCGTGCGCGCCACATTCAAGACCTGGGCTGCGACGTTGATTTCGCAGAGACGGTCGACCCGCGTATCCTCGTCCTCACAGCGGGCTAATTCCTCGGCATTGGTGGCGCGCAGTTCCCGCAGCGGCCAGAGCCAGTGGTCGATCAGCCCGAACTGCCGCCCGGCCAATGCGGCGCGCACACCGCCGCAACCGTAGTGACCGCAGACGATAACATGTTTGACTTTCAGCACTTCAACCGCGAACTGCAGCACCGAAAGGCAGTTCACATCGGCGCCGTGGACGATGTTCGCGACGTTGCGGTGCACGAAGAGCTCGCCCGGGTCGAGACCGACGATCTGATTGGCCGGAACCCGGCTGTCGGCGCAGCCGATCCAGAGATACTCCGGCGCCTGCTGCTGCGACAGGCGGGTGAAGAAATCGGGATCAACCTTGATTTGCCGCGCGGCCCAGCGGCGATTGTTTTCCAGCAGCTTGCTGATCATCGGTGAGACCTTAATTTTCGCATGAACGAAAGGGAAATGGCGTGCCGCTTCCCGCCGCGCAAGTCCTTTGTGCGCCCGCGGTCCTCGGCAGGGTCCGAGCCCCGGGGCAAGCTCGCGCCGAACGGGCCTGTGACGGGATGACAGCAGCAGTCTCCTGCGCCAAACTGAAGGCCAGTCAGGGAGCCATTGCGATGCATGACAAGAGCGATCACGAACACCAAGGCCAGGCGCACGAAAGCCACGGGCATAGCCATCACGGGCATGATCACGAGCATCAGCACCCGCCCTCCCCCGCGGCTCTGCGCGTGAAGGCGATCGAAACGCTCCTGGTGGACAAGGGGCTGGTCGACCCGCAGGCGCTGGATGCCATCATCGAGACCTATGCCGAGAAGGTCGGTCCGCGCAATGGCGCCCGTGTGGTGGCTCGCGCCTGGAGCGACCCGGCCTATCTGGAGCGCCTGCGCCAGGATGCCACGGCAGCCATTGCCGAACTGGATTTCCAGGGTCGGCAGGGCGAGCACATGGTGGTGGTCGAGAATGACGCGACGACGCACAACCTCGTCGTCTGCACACTCTGCTCCTGCTACCCCTGGCCCGTGCTGGGCCTGCCGCCGGTCTGGTACAAGTCCGATGCCTACCGCTCGCGCGCGGTGATCGATCCGCGCGGGGTGCTCAGCGAGTTCGGGGTGGAACTGCCCGAAACCAAGGCGGTACAGGTCTGGGATTCCACCGCCGAGGTGCGCTATCTGGTGCTGCCGGAGCGCCCCGCCGGGACGGAGGGAATGAGCGAGGAGGAACTGGCCAACCTGGTGACCCGCGATTCCATGATCGGTACCGGCCTGCCACTCGCTCCCGAGGAGGCACGCTCATGAACGGCGTCCATGACATGGGCGGCATGCACGGCTTTGGTGCGCTGCCCCTGGAGGAAAACGAACCGGTCTTCCATGGGGAGTGGGAGGCCCGGGCCCTGGCCATCACGCTCGCCATGGCCGCCTGGGGCAAGTGGAACATCGACGCCTCGCGCCATGCGCGCGAGAAGCTGCCGCCGGCCGACTATCTGCGCTACAGCTACTACGAACGCTGGATCGAAGCCCTGGCCAACATGATGGTCGAGCATGGCCTGGTGAGAGAAGAGGAGCTGCGCGAAGGCCGTCCCGCACCCGGCAGCAGCAAGGCACAGCCGCCGCTCGACCCGGCGAAGGCGATCGCGGCCCTGCGGCGTGGCGGTCCCGCCGAGCGCGCCATCGACCAGGCCCCGCGCTTTGCTGTGGGCCAGAGCGTGCGCGCCATCAATCACCATCCCATTGGCCACACCCGCCTGCCCCGCTACGCCCGTGGCAAGCGCGGCGAGATCGTCATGCATCACGGCGCCCACGTCTTCGCCGACAGCAATGCTCATTTCCAGGGCGAGACGCCACAGCATCTCTATGCCGTGCGCTTCTCGGCGCGGGAACTCTGGGGCCCGCAAGGCCGCCCGCAGGACTGCGTCACCCTCGATCTCTGGGAGCCGCACCTTGAAACCGCCTGAACCGAGAGTCTTCGCCGAACCCTGGCAAGCCCAGGCCTTCGCCATCACTGTCCGCCTCAACGAAACCGGCCGCTTCACCTGGAGTGAATGGGCCGAGGTCTTCGGCACCGAGCTGAGCAAGCGGCGCGCGGCCGGGTCTGAGGACAGCGAGGGCGGATATTGGGAGGCCTGGCTGAAAGCGCTGGAAGTGCTTCTCACCGATCGCCGTCTGGCGGAAAGGCCCGACCTCGACCGCCTGGAACAAGCCTGGGCCGAGGCCTATCGCACCACACCGCACGGGCAGCCGGTCAGACTGGCCGAAAAGAGCTGATCGACGGCTTCAGGCATCCGCCGAACTGACTTGCCGTTTGCGAGATGTGATGCGGCCTGCTCGTCGACGCTCACGACCCACGGAACAGAGTGAACCACCAAAGGAAAAGGGCCGCGCCGGTGACCGGCGCGGCCCTCTCCGTCAGGACACGTTCAGGACGTCATTTCTCCAGATCCGTCCGGCGCGGCTTCCCGTCCGGGGTCATGAACTTCTCGACGCCGTGGCGGCGGTAGTGTTCGGCCGCCTCGGTCATCTCCTTGTCCTCGTCGCGGATGCAGCGGACGTGCCACCAGATCCAGAAGATCACGGCGGCCAGTACCAGCAACCATTCCAAGCCCTGGAAGGGATAGAAGGCGCCGACGCTGTCCAGTCCGACCCAGTCTCTCAATCCTGTAGACATGATTCAGGTCTCCTTGTCAGAACGAAGAGGTCTCGGCGGCTATTGCCGCCGAGCCTCCTCGCGCTCGATTAGCTCGAAGTCGGTCACCCTGCCGGCGCCATAGGGGTAGTTGTCGGCCTCGCGCCAGGTGTCGGCACCAACCAGTTCCACCTCCCGGGGCTCGCGCAGGATTCCCATGGCGTTGAGGATCTTGCAGACCACGTAGGTGGCGAGAAAACCGAACACACCGAAGGTCAGGATGGCACCGATGATCATGCCCAGCGGGTTGATCGCCGGATCACCGGCAGGCGTGGTGCCCAGCCAGCCAACACTACCAGCCCAGTTCTGAACGTCCGGAGCGGCAGGCGCCGCCGGATAGCCCCAGAGCAGGAAGCCGCAGGCAATGAGACCCCAAACGCCGGCATAACCGTGCACCGCAATGGCACCCACGGGATCATCGATCTTGAACCGTCGCTCGACGTAGTGATGGCCGCGATAGGCGATGACCGCGCCAATGGCACCGACGAACATGGCCATGAGCGGGTGGTACAGATCGTTGCCCGCAGACGCCGAGATGATGCCGGCCAGACCACAGGAGAAGACCCAGTAAGGGTCGCCGCGCGACACAATATAGCCTGCCATCAGGCCGCCGGTGAGCGACATCAGGAAGTTGAAGGTGATGGCGGAGAGCGTGGTGGGCGTCAGGTAGATCGTGGTCGCGCCCAAGCGCATCGCCTCACCGTCAGGGCTGATATCCATGATCGGAATGTTGCAAGCGGCGTAGAAGCCCCAGAAGCCTGTATAAATGATGAAGAGGCCGATCACGGAATAGTAGGCGTTGTGCGGCTTGATTTCCCGCACCTCGCCGTTGGGGCCAAACTTGCCCACGCGCGGGCCGAGTACAATCGCCAGCGCGAGACAGGCACCACCCGCAATCGCGTGGATGACACCGGACGCATAGGCGTCATGATAACCCAGCAACTGCGTGGTCCAGCCTTCCGCGTTCCACCCCCAGGAGGCGTGCCATATCCAGGTAATCGATCCAATGAGCACGGCCAGGATCATGAAGGCGCCGGTGCGTATCCGCTCAATACCGGTTCCTGAAAGAATGGCGCACATGACCCATGAAAACAGCAAGAAGGCCGCCCAGAAAACGCCCTGAATATTGTCGTCCAGGTTCGGGCCCATGAATTCCGACCAGGGCAGTGCAGCCGCCGTCAGGTCATTGGAGATCAGGCCGCCGAAAAGCCACGGTCCGTTGTTGAACGCCCAGTATATCCACCAGGCAAAAAGAAACCACGTAATGGTGACCAGCGCCAGACTCATAGAGTGGCGTGTCATGGTTTGGTTAAGATTTTTAGGTCTAGTAGCGCCGAACTCATACATCAAAAGTCCGACGTGAATAAGGAACATCATGACGACCGTCACCCAGTAATAAAACTCGGTGAAGATGGTCGTCAGAGCTACGAGCTCGTTGTCCATTCAGCTTCCCCTGTTCTGACCGCTTCCTCTTCTTGCCCCGGCTCAACAGCACTCAGGGCGCCCACCCGTTGATTGGTGTTCAGAAGCTGGTCACATTGATGGTTGATCGAATAGGGAGTCTCCCTCATCGTCTGACGAATGAAGGCACGGACGGCGGTTCGTGCCTTCGGCGAAAAATGCTTTACCACAGATAAATTCGTATTGGAATATTCTGTGTTGGCATTCCGCGACGAAGTCGATGTAGAGAGGGAGAACAGGCGCTGCTGGAACTGAGCCTCGCACAGGTGCGGCAAGCGGTGACCAGGAGGAGCGTGAGATCGCCTGATGTGTACAACAGTAATGGCACGTAAATTTGCGTGACTCGCGCAACTCCATGCGGTTACCCACTGCGAATCGGCACGGTACAATAGGATCCTGGCATAACTCGTTAGGCAGCGGACAGGCTATGCAACCGCCGGGCCAGTAGCGCTTGCGCCCGCCTGCGAGAATATCACATGCCGCCCACAAACCGGTATCCGCCCACACGTCGGAACATTGCTCCTCTGGCCCGGGCGTGATAACGCTTTGCAATCCTCGACCGTCGCAGGAGTCCACCTTGTCCGACGCCATCCGCGTGCTGGTGCTTCATGGCCCGAACCTGAACATGCTCGGCCGCCGGGCGCCGGACGTCTATGGCACGGCGACCCTGGCCGACCTGGAGGCGCTGTGCCGTGATGAAGGTGCACGCCTCGGATTGGAGGTAGACTGCCGACAGAGCAACCACGAGGGTGAACTGGTCACCTGGATCCACGAGGCAGCCCAGGGTTTCTCTGCCATCATCCTGAACGCCGGTGCCTACACCCACACCTCCGTTGCCGTGCATGACGCACTGGAGGCCGTGGGCCTGCCGACCATCGAGGTGCATCTGTCCAACATATTCCGACGCGAGAGCTTCCGCCACCACTCCTACGTCACCCCCCAAGCCTTCGGCGTGATCTGCGGCCTGGGCTTTGACGGCTATCGAGCAGCACTGCTGGCGCTCGCAAATCGACTGAAAGGCAATAACGGCGCATGAACCGTAAGTTTCCGCTCGACGAAGACGCTTTGCGTCGCCTCGCTTCGATCCTGGAGGATACCGGCCTGACCGAGATCGAGGTCGAGGACGGCGACCACCGCATTCGCGTGGCCAAGACCCCTGCCGTCGTGCACGCAGCGCCCATGGCCACCGCTCCGTCGGCTCCGGCTACGGCCGAAGCTGCCCCGGCCGCTCCCGCCGCGGCGGAAAGCGGCTCCGCCGTCACTTCACCGATGGTGGGAACGGCTTATCTCGCCTCCGAGCCTGGCGCCAAGCCCTTCGTACAGCCGGGCGATACCGTCGCCGAGGGCCAGACCTTGCTGATCATCGAGGCCATGAAGGTCATGAACGCCATGCCCTCGCCGCGCGCCGGCCGGGTCTCGCGGATCCTTGTGCAGGACGGCCAGCCGGTTGAGTTCGGCGAACCCCTGCTGGTGCTCGAGTGAAGCGAGAAGGAAGCACCAGCGGTGTTTGAAAAGGTCCTGATTGCCAATCGCGGCGAGATCGCGCTGCGCATCCACCGGGCCTGCCGGGAAATGGGCATTGCCACCGTGGCGGTCCACTCTGCGGCGGACTCCGATGCCATGCATGTGCGTCTGGCCGACGAAAGCGTGTGCATCGGCCCCGCACCCTCCAACAAGTCCTACCTCAACATGGCCGCGATCCTCACCACCGCGACCATGACCGGGGCGAATGCCATCCACCCCGGGGTCGGCTTTCTCTCGGAGAACGCCCGCTTCGCCGAGATGGTGGAGGAGCACGGCCTCGTCTTCATCGGTCCGGAGCCGAAGCACATCGCCATGATGGGCGACAAGGTGCAGGCCAAGGAAGCCGCGATCAAGCTGGGTCTTCCTGTGGTTCCGGGCTCCGACGGTGCCGTCACCAGCATGGAGGAGGCCCGGTCGGTGGCTGGCTCCATCGGTTATCCGGTGCTGGTCAAGGCCGCCGCCGGCGGCGGCGGGCGCGGCATGAAGGTGGCGCGCAGTGCCGAAGAAATCGAAGACGCCTATCGCATGGCGCGCAACGAAGCCAAGGCCGCGTTCGGCAACGACGAGGTCTATATCGAGAAGTACCTGACGCACCCGCGGCACATCGAGGTGCAGATCCTGGCCGACGGCCAAGGCAATGCCCTGCATCTGGGAGAGCGCGACTGCTCGCTGCAGCGCCGGCATCAGAAGGTGCTGGAGGAAGCGCCTTCCCCTGCCCTCAATGCCGAGTCCCGCGCCCGGATTGGCGATACCGCGCGTCAGGCCATGCTCAGTCTTGGCTATCGCTCGGCGGGGACCATCGAGTTCCTCTATGAGGACGGCAACTTCTACTTCATCGAGATGAACACCCGTCTGCAGGTCGAGCATCCCATCACGGAGATGATCACCGGCATCGATCTGGTGCGCGAACAGATCCGCATTGCCGCCGGCCACCCGCTGACGATCCGGCAGGAGGATGTGACCTTCACCGGACACGCAGTGGAGTGCCGGATCAATGCCGAGCATCCGGAAACCTTCGTGCCCTCCCCCGGCAAGATTCTCGACTACCACCCGCCAGGTGGACTGGGTGTGCGCGTGGACAGTGCGATCTACGGCGGCTATCGCGTGCCGCCGCACTACGACAGTCTGATCGCCAAGCTGGTGGTACACGGCCAGACCCGCAATGAGTGCCTCATGCGCCTGCGCCGCTGCCTGGAAGAGATGGTGATCGACGGCATCGAGACCACGCTGCCGCTCCACCGTCGTCTGGTGGAAGACCCTAGCTTCATCAACGGAACCTACGACATTCACTGGCTGGAAAAGTGGATGGCCGCCCACCGGTAGAGCCAGAGCGACTGCCGGGGTAGCGCCTGATCAAAAGACAAAGGGTCGCCGCAAGCACTGCGGCGACCCTCCGCTTTTCTGGCCTCGAAAGACTTCGCGGGAAACCGCGATCAGCCGCGGGCCCACCAGCCGCGACGCCGCGGCCGGGCTGGCTTCTCTTCCTCGGACTCCGCAACTGCAGTCTCCCCCTCGCCGGCCGGCTGGTGCGCGGTCGCGCGGTCCGGCTCGGCTCGATGCTGCGCCCCGGCGTGGCCGTCGGATGTCGGCTCCACGTCAGGCTGGGGTGAGGCTTCGGCTGCCGGCTCAGGCTGAGACTGCTCCTGCGGTTTCGGCTGGGGCGCCGACGCAGGCGTTTGCACCGGCTCGGCTTCGGCCTGCGGCACAGGCTCATCTGCGGCTTGTGCCGGAGTCTCGCCTACGCCTTCACCGGCCGGCTCATCGCTGGTCTCGCTCGCCGTCTCCGGCGCCTTGCTGGCTGCAGTCGTCTTGCGGCGCGGGGCACGGCGGCGCTTGGGCTTGCTTTCGGCCTCGCCCGTTTCCGTCTCGCCTTCGGACGGAGTGGCTTCCGCTGCGCTTTCCTCGGTCGTAGCAGCGGTCTTGCGACGCGGGCTGCGCCGGCTGCGCTTCTTCGGAGCCGGCTTCTCCTCGTCCGCCGTTTCCGCGGTATCGGAGGCTTCGGTCGCTTCGCTCACGCCTGCGGTGGCCTCGGCTGCCGGCGCGGCTTCAGTCGTCACGGGTTCGCCAGCATCCTCGGCAGTCTCGAACTGGTCGGCAGGCTCCGCCGATGGCTCGCCCGCTGCACTCCCGGCGCCCTCGCTCTGATCAGGCTGGGACTGGCCGTCCTGGTCCTGACCCTGCACGGTTGTCTGCTGCTCCTCGTCGTCCCGCTTGCTGCGGCGGCGGCGACCGCCACGGCGACCGCGGCGACGGCGCTTGCTGGCGCGCTCCTGCTCGTCCTCGTCTTCGCCCGGCGAGGGGGCCTTTTCCGCCTGCTGGGTGGCCTCTGCCACCTCCTCAACCTCCTGGGTCTCGGGGGCGCTTGCCTCGGCGGACTCCTCACGGTTGTTGCGGCTGCGCCCGCCGCGACGACGACCGCGGCTGCTCGAGCGTCCCTTGCCGTCACCGTTCTCGGAAGTTTCGGTCTCGGACTCCTCGGCGATCGTGGCCGGGGCCGCGCTCTGCTGGGTGTCGATGCGTCGCTCCTCGACCCGGCCTTCGCTGGTCAGGCGGCGCAGCACGAACTCCTGCGGTCCGAGGTTGTCATCGACCCGCACGAAGAGCGTGATGCCGAAGCGGTTCTCCATGTCCTGGACATAGCTGCGCTTCTCGTTGAGCAGATAGAGCGCCAGTGCGCCTGGAGCCTGCACCTCGATCCGCCCCGCACCACGGCGCGCCGCTTCGTCCGCCACCTGATGCATCAGCGACAGCGAGAGGGAATCCGGCGAGCGCAGGTGGCCGAGGCCGCGGCAGGTCGGGCAGGCGATGTTCACCGTCTCGAACAGCGAGGGCCGCAGGCGCTGGCGCGACAGTTCCAAGAGACCGAAGGGGCTGATGCGACCGAGCTGGATCCGCGCCCGGTCCTGCTTCATCGCCTCCTTCAAGCGCCGCTCCACCTCACGATTGTGGCGCGACTCCTCCATGTCGATAAAGTCGATGACGATCAGGCCGGCCAGATCGCGCAGGCGCAGCTGCCGGGCAATCTCGTCGGCGGCCTCGAGGTTGGTCTTGAAGGCCGTCTCCTCGATATGGCGCTCGCTCGTCGCCTTGCCCGAGTTGACGTCGATCGCCACCAGGGCCTCGGTCGGATTGAGCACGATCGAACCGCCCGAGCGCAGTTGCACCGTGTGCGCGTGCATGGCCTCGAGCTGCTCTTCCACCCGATGCTTCTGGAAGAGCGGGACCTCGGCTTCCTTGTAGTGGGTGATCTTCTTGACGTGGCTGGGCATCAGCATGCGCATCACGCTGCGCGCCGCCTTGTAGCCCTCCTCGCCTTCCACCTCGATGCTGTCCATCTCGCGGGTGTAGACGTCGCGGATCGCCCGCTTGATCAGGTTGGCTTCCTCATGCACCAGGCAGGGCGCACTGGATTCGAGCGTCTTGTTGCGGATGTCGTCCCAGAGTCGCAGCAGGTACTCGTAGTCCCGGCGGATCTCGGTCTTGGTGCGCTGGCTGCCGGCGGTGCGCACGATGACCGCCATGCCCTCGGGGATCTCCAGCTCGGAAACCACGGACTTGAGGCGGCGGCGGTCGGCGGCGCTGGAGATCTTGCGGCTGATCCCGCCGCCCTTGGCGGTGTTGGGCATCAGAACGCAGTAGCGCCCGGCCAGGGAGAGATAGGTGGTGAGCGCCGCACCCTTGTTGCCGCGCTCCTCCTTGGTCACCTGCACCAGCATCACCTGCCGGCGCTTGACCACCTCCTGGATCTTGTACTTGCGGAGAAGCTGGGCGCGCCGACGAGCGGCATCCTCGATGTCGTCGCCGCCGATGGTGTCGACAGAGGTCTCCGAAGCGATGACCTCAATGTCGCTGCCATTGCCGTCCTTGCTCTCGCCGTTGTCGGGCTCTTCCGGCACGTCCTGGTCCAGCGCCCGGTCCATGGCGGATTCCGGCGGGCCCTCGCTCGGGCGCTCGTCACCATCGCCACTGTCGGCGGCGTCAGCCTTTTCGCTCTGGCGCGCGCGTTCTGCGGCCTCTTCGGCGATCAACTTCTCGCGGTCAGCGATGGGCAGGCGGTAGTAGTCGGGGTGGATTTCGCTGAAAGGCAGGAAACCGTGGCGATTGCCACCGTACTCGACGAAGGCGGCCTGCAGCGAAGGCTCTACCCGGGTGACCTTGGCGAGATAGATGTTGCCCTTGACCTGGGTCTTGGTGGCGGTCTCGTAGTCGAATTCCTCGACCCGGTTACCGCTGAGAACGACCACCCGGGCTTCGCCCGGGCGGGTAGCATCGATTAGCATCCGTTGTGCCATACGGGAACTCCAGCGCGCGCCGAGCGGCGGCGGCTTCGACCGGGGACGCTGTCCCGCAGGTCGACGCGGCCGGCGGCGCGCTTGTCAGATGTGAAAACAGAATCATTGGCGGCGCCCCCAGCAATTTCGTCGGCGTTGTTCGACGCGCACTTGTGCTTCTCCCGGGGCGGGCCCGGTGGGGCCACCACGATGGTTGCGAGGAGCGCAGGAGCGGACGCGCAATTGGCTCCGCTCCGCGAAATGAGGCCACGGTTCGTATTCCGCTAAGCCTCGGCTTGTGTCCTGCGCGGTGACCGCTTCGCCTGCCTCGGCGGGAGGCGCTACCGCTTGTCATGCGGAGCAGCCATCACCCGATCCATTCGAAACGGCCGCACCTCGATGAATGAACCCTCGAGGATGCCAGGCAAAGCCAGATTAGACCTCTGAAGACCCCACGACAATCACTTTGACGCAATGCCAGCGGGGAAAAGTCAAGGCCGATCCCGGGCGCGGACCCAGGGGCTGCCCCAGGGGCTAAGAGGTTCAGCCGCTGAAGGTGTCTATCATGTTGAGAGCGGCCGGCCCGATGACAATGAGAATCAGCGCCGGCAGAATGAGCGCGATGAGCGGCAGGGTCATGATCGCCGGCAGCCGCGCCGCCTTCTCCTCCGCGCGCAGCCGCCGGGCTTCGCGCTGTTCCACGGACAGCACGCGCAGGGACTGGGCGAGCGAAGTGCCGTAGCGTTCGGTCTGCATCAGGGCGTTGACCACGATGCGCAGCTCGTCGAGCTCGGTGCGGTGGTTCAGGTTCTCCCAGGCCTTGTGCCGGTCCGGCAGGTAGCGCAGCTCGGTGACGGTCAGGCGCAGCTCGTCGGACATGGCCGGGGCGCCCTGTTCCATTTCCCGGCCGATGCGCTCCAGGGTCGGATCGATGGACAGGCCCGCTTCGGCGCAGATCACCATGAGATCGAGGGTGTCGGGGATGGCTTCGCGGATCTGCTGGCCCCGCTTTTCCCGGCGGTTGCGGATCAGCAGGTCGGGCAGATAGCTGCCGACAATGGCCGCGCCCAGCACGGCGGCGATCTTGAAGAGCGCGCTCAAGCCACCGATGTCGAGCACATAGACCGCGAAGGCCGCACCGATGCCGCCGCCGAAGGGCAGCAGCAGCTTGGCAGTGAAGTAGCTGTTCACGGCCGCCGGGCTGCGCCAGCCCGCCCGCACGAGATTGTGGCGGGCGGCATCGACCTGGCGCCGGCCAACGCGCAGCATCCGGTTCATCACCGTGCGGAAGGCGCCGGAGAAGCGGTCGAACTGCACCCGCCGGTCATTGCGGCGCGGCCGGGCCGTGTTGGCGCCGCGAGCCAGCAGCTTGATGCGGGCGTTGACCTGCATGCGCCGATCCAGCGCGAGGCCCACCGCGATCACCAGGGCACCGACGCTGACGGCGGCAAAGAGCGCCAGCAGGGCGGGGCCGGGCTGCAGCAGGCCGTTCATGCCTTGATCTTCCCCATCTTCATCATCGTGCCGGCGCCCGCCACGATCAGCAGCGCCGCCACTCCCAGCATGATCTGGCCGCGCGGGTCGTTGAACAGCACGCCCACATAGTCGGGATTGAGCAGGTTGAGCAGGAAGAGCATGGCCGGCGGCAGGGAGCCCACGATCATGGCGCCGGAGCGGGCCTCGGCCGAGAGCGCCTTGACCTTCAGCTTGAGCTGCTGACGGCCGCGCAGCACGCTGGAGAGGCTCTGCAGGGTTTCCCCCAGGTTGCCGCCGGTCTCGCGCTGGATCGCCACGGCCACGGCGAAAAAGCGGAAGTCCGGCAAGTCGATGCGATTGGCGGCATCGGCCACCGCCTGCTCCAGCGGACGGCCCAGGCGCACCCCGTCGGAAATGGCCAGGAACTCCCCGGCGATGGGATCCTCGAACTCCCGTGCCACCACGCCGATGCTGTCGATGATCGGCAGGCCGGAGCGCAGGCCGCGCACGATGACGTCCAGCGCCTCGGGCAGCGCCGAGAGAAACTTGGCCTGACGCCGGCCGATCATCACGCCGATGACGATGTGCGGCAGCAACAGCCCGAGGGCGATGCCCCCAAACAATGCCAGCGGCAGCGACATGCCGGCCAGAACCATGAGCAGCAGCAGCACAACGAAGCCGGCGACCACACAGCAGAGCGCATAGCCCGCAAGCGTGAGGCCGCTGCCGCTGCGCTGCAGCCGCTGGGCCAGGCCGGAGTGGCGCGGCAGGCCGCGACTGAGCAGGCGGTCCAGGGAACGCAGGCTGCGCGCGCCCTCCTCACGGCGCACGCTGTCGACCCGCCGCGGGGCCTGGCGCAGCGCACCGCCCTTGGCCGCCATCAGCATGCGCCGGTGCATGCGCCGCTCATCGCCGCTGATGGCACGCCCCAGCACGATGAAGAGCGGCAGGAAACAGGCCAGCAACCCTAAGAAAAGCAGCAGATGGACGGGTGTGAGCCAGTCGCTCATTCCGACATGGCCTCCATCAGGCGCGCGCCCAGTCCGAAGTATTCGGCGCGGGTCATGTTCTGCGGCCGGACGCCGGTGGAGCGGAAGCGGCCGTAGAGGCGGCCGCGGTCGTCCTCACCCTCGAACTCGAAAATGAAGAGGTCCTGGGTGGTGATGACCTCCTCCTCCATGCCGGTGATCTCGGTCACCCGGGTGATGCGGCGCATGCCGTCGCGCATGCGGCTGATCTGCACGATCAGGTTCACCGAGTCGGCGATCTGGGTGCGCATGGCCTTGCTGGGCAGGCGGATGCCGGTCATGGCCAGCATGTTCTCCAGACGGGTCAGCGCCTCACGCGGCGAGTTGGCGTGCAGGGTGCACATGGAGCCGTCATGGCCGGTGTTCATGGCCTGCAGCATGTCGAAAGCCTCGGCGCCACGCACCTCGCCCAGGATGATGCGGTCGGGGCGCATGCGCAGAGCGTTCTTCACCAGGTCGCGCATGGTGATCTCCCCGGTGCCTTCCAGGCTCGGCGGTCGGGTCTCCAGGCGCACCACATGGGGCTGCTGCAGCTGCAACTCGGCGGCGTCCTCGATGGTCACCACGCGCTCGCCATGATCGATCAAGTGCGACAGCGCGTTCAGCAGCGTGGTCTTTCCCGAGCCGGTGCCGCCCGAGATCATGATGTTGAGGCGGCAGCGCCCGAAGATCTTCAGAACCTCGGACAGCGGCGGCGAGATGTTGCCCTGCCGCGCCATCATGTCGAGGGTGATTTTCTTTTCCGAGAACTTGCGGATCGAGATGGTGGGGCCGTCGATGGCCAGCGGCGGCGCGATGATGTTGACGCGGCTGCCGTCCTCCAGGCGGGCGTCGACCAGCGGCGTCGACTCGTCGATGCGCCGGCCGATGCGGGTGACGATGCGCGTCGCCACGTTCATCACATGGGCGTTGTTGCGGAAGGTGACCTCGGTCAGTTCCAGCTTGCCGCCCCGCTCCACGTAGACCTGGAAGGGGCCGTTGACCATGATGTCGGTGATGCTGGGGTCGGCCAGCAGCGGCTCCAGCGGCCCCAGTCCCAGCATGTCGTGAACCAGCAGCGCCACCAGCGCCTTCTGCTCGCCGCTGTTGAGCTGCTGCTTCTGCTCCTGCAGCAGCTCGTTGACCAGTTCGGAGAGCTGCGGTCCCAGCTCTTCGCGGGACATGCGCGCGGCGACGGTCAAGTCCATGCGCTCCATCAGGTCGGGCAGGAGCTGGTCCTTTACCGTCTCCAAGCGCTGGCGCTGGCGCTGGCGGCCGACGCTTTCCTGCCGGCTCGGCTCGGGGGTAAACGGCGGCGCTTCGGCCTGCGGCTTGCTTTCAGCCGCCTGCAGCAATTCATCCAGAAGCTGGTTGATCAGTTCGCGCTGGGTGGTGAGGTCCAGTTCCTGGCCCCTCGACTCCAGCACGGTGCCGAGCGAGCGCGCCACCTGCTGCGTGAGGCGACGACGGGGGAGCTGCGCCGCCGCGCCCTCAGGCAGGGCCGCCTTCAGGTCGGCGCGCACCTCATCCAGCAGACCGGCCGCCGGACGGCCGGGGGTATCGAGAGCGGGCGCGGTCACTGCCTGTCCACCATCCATGGCTCACCTCACTTGCGCCGGCGTAGGCCGGAAAAGAGGCCGTTCTTGCGCCGGCGGCGCGGCGGCGCGCCGAAGAGCGACACCGCCAGTTGCTCGACCCCCTTAGTAAGGCGCCCGCGCGGTGCCAGTTGCGACAGTGGCCGCCCCATGTCGGCACTGCGCCGGGTCGTCTCCGGGTCGAAGGGAAGCTCGGCCAGCAGCGCTGGCTCCAGGGCCTGGCGATAGTTGGCGTTCAGCACCTCGGCGCCACGTCCCTTGCCGACGCCGTTGATCACATAGTGCAGGCTGGGCGCCTGCTCGCCGCCGCTGCGCAGCAGCCGGGTCAGGCGGTTGGCGTCGCGCAGGCTGGCCAGCCCGGGGTCGCCCACCAGCAGGTGCCCGTCGAACACGCGGTTGGCCGTGACCTCGCCCAGCAGCAGATGCCGCGGCAGGTCGACAAGCACCAGGTCATAATGCGTTGCCACCTCATCGATCAGTGCGGCCAAGGCCGAAGCTAAGCCCGCGCTCTCCACCTCGGTGCCCGGATCGGCGGCCAGCAGGTGCAGGCGGTTGGCCGGTTGCGAGACCGCACGCTCCACGAAGAGGGCATCGACGCGCTCCGGGTCCTCCAGGGCCTCGCGCAGGCCGCGGCCGGTTTCCGCATCCAGCAGCAGCGCCTGGATGCCGAAGGCCAGGTCCAGGTCGATCAGCAGCACCCGGCGCATCAAGGTTTCCGCCGCCACCCAGGCCAGCGAGGCGGTGAGGAGGCTGGCGCCCACGCCGCCGCGCACGCCCGAAACGGCCAGGGTCTGCCCGCGCCGCACCGCCACCTCACCGCCGGCCGGCTTGTGCAGGGCCAGTTCGACGCTGGCGTCCAGCATCTCCAGCGTCACCGGCTTGACCAGGTAGTCGACGGCGCCGGCGCCCACAAGGCTGCGGTAGAGGCCGACGTCGTTGAGGCCGCCGAGCGCGACCACGGCCGCCCCTTCCGCCTTCAGGCCGCGGATGACCTCGTGCGCCTCCTCGCTGTTCTCGGCGCCGGAGATGTCGAGCACGACGACCCGTGCCGGCGGCACCAGGCCCAGCATCCGCCCCGCGGCGGCCAGACCGCCCTCCTGGATCTCGTCGCCTGGCCAGCCACGCTGCTCGGCAAACTGGTCGAGCAGTTGCCGGCTGGCGGAATCGACTAGATAGGCAGCGAGCAGTTCGCGGTCGCTCTCATCACCCGGAACTGCGGCTTGGGGCATCGCGGCTGCCATGGCCCCTACTCCAGAATGCCGAAGGCGGACTCGACCTCTTCGCGCTCCTGCGGCCACTCTCGGTAACGCTGGATCGCGATGGCCGCGCGCTCGCCATCGTAGGACTCGCTGCCGCGCCCGACGACCAGGTCGCGCGGGTCGGCCACCATCTCGCGGAGATTGACCGCGGTGGCGCAGCCGAAGTTGCTGGTGGGCAGATTTCGCCAGTCCTGCATGCCGCCGCGGCTCCAGTCGGGGCAGTTGGGCACACGCACTTGGCGGCGAATCACCAATGCGCGGATCACCTCCTCACCGCGCGCCGCACCGGCATCGGCGGTCAGGGATCTGGCCGTCGAGGAGCGGGCGGCAGCCTGCTGCACGGGCGCGCCCTGGACCGACGCCGCCAAGCGATAAAGTGCGTCCGCCCGGGCCCGCGCCAGGCCGTCCTGCCCGGGGATCACCAACTCGTCGCCGCGCTCGAGGCCAATCGCCCGCAGCCGAGCCAAAAACCGCATGCGCTCTTCCGCGGTCGGCTCGGCGGCGCCGGCCGGGAAATAGACCTCCAGTTCATGGAACTGCGGCGTGATAGCGATGCGCTTCGGCCCGAAAGCCGCCTGCTCCGGACTGGTCTGGGTACAGGCGGCCAGCAGCAGGAACAGCGGCAGGAGCAGCAGGCGGGAAATCTGGGATCTGCGCATGATCGGCGTCACTCCAGGGTGAAGCCGACGGAACCGCGCAGTTGCCGGTCGCCCAGGCGGCTGTCGATCATGCTGCGGTAGCTGGCGTCGGTGGCGTAGACTTCGCCGAAGAGCAGGCGGCGCACCTCATCGGGCGGGGCAAAGCCGTCGGTCGGCTCGGCCAGGCGCCGCTCGCTGCCGGCGGGCTGCACCACATAGGGAGTGACGATGATCACCAGTTCCGTCTCCCCGCGCTGGAAGCGGCTGGAGCGGAAGAGCGCCCCCAGCACCGGCAGGTCGCCCAGCAGTGGCAGGCGCGTGTTGTCCTGCTGCACGCTGTTGCTGAGCAGGCCGGCGATGGCGAAGCTCTGGCCGCTTCCCAGCTCCACCCGCGTGTCGGCCCGCCGGGTGGTGATGCCGGGAATGGAGAGACCGTCCAGCTCCACGCCCGCCTGGGGCGCCAGCTCGCTCACCTCCGGTGCCACATGCAGGGAGATGCGCCCGCCCGAGAGCAGCACCGGCGTGAAGGTCAGGCTGACGCCGTAACGCTTGTACTCGACGGTGAGCGTGTCGTCGGACTGCGCCACCGGAATGGGGAACTCACCGCCGGCCAGGAAGCTGGCCTCCTCGCCCGAGAGCGTGGTCAGGTTCGGTTCGGCCAGGACGGTGAGCAGTCCTTCCTCGGCCAGGGCGTCGAGGATGATATTGATGCCGATATTGCTGTTCGAGAAGCCGACGCCGGCGGAGAAGGCACCGCCCGCGGCAACGCCCGCGCCACCGACCAGTCCGAACTGGAAGTTGCTGGTATCGATCAGGCTGTCCCAGCGGATGCCCAGCGCGCGCGATGCCTGGCGCGAAACCTCGGCCACCCGGACGCGCAGGTTGATCTGGTTGGCGCCCTCGACCCGGACACGGTTGATGATCTCCTCGTTCTCGCCAGCGTAGCGGGCCGCGACCCGGCGCAGGTTCTCGGCCGCCTCGGCGGAGTCCACCGTGCCGCTGATCACCAGGCCGCCGTCGATGGATTCCAGCCTGACATCCTCGGCGCTGCCCATGGTGCCCAGCGCGCGGCGCAGGCTTGCAAGGTCGTGGGTCACCTGCACCCCGCCGCTGAAGATCACCTCCTCCTCCTCATCGAGGGCGAAGAGGTTGGTGCGGCCGGTGCGCTTGCCGAAGACGTAGATCATGCGCGGCGATTGCACCTGCACGTCGGCCACCTCGGGATTGGCGATGAAGACGCTGGCCACCGGCCGCTCCAGGCGCAGCAGCCGCCCTTCCCCCACGGGCACGACGACGCCACCGACCGTCCCCGCTTCCAGAACGCTTGCAGCCCGCGGTTGGGCGGGCGCAAGAACACAGATAATGAGCAGGAGTGGCAGCAGCAGCCGGTGCATCAACTCTCCTCTTCCCCGCCAACCACGCTAACCTCCCCGCCGCGCACGACGGTGACGCGGGGCTTGGCGGCTCGGATCTCTTCGGGAGGCGGCGCCAGCAGGGGCACGACCTCGCTGTCCAGTGTCGGACGATAGCCTCTGGGTGCCGGCTCTTCCGCCGCCACTGCATCACTGGCGATGCTGCCGTTGAGGGCGGCGGCCTGCAGCAACCCGGGGCTGCCGTTGGTCGGCATGGGGAGCGGATCGCTCTCCTCCCCGATGGCGCGCAGGGCCAGGGTGAGCACGCCCAGGTCATTGGCCACCGCCAGGGCTTCCGCCTGCTTGGCGGTCACCTCAAGGGTGACGTTCTTGGCCACGAATGGCTCTCCCGCCTGATGATCCACTCTCTGGTCGATGGCCAGCACCCGCAAGTCCCCCAGCACCGTGGTGGCGGCGCGACCGGCGCCCCGACTGTCCCCAGCCATAGGATCGTAGGCATGCGAAAGCATCAAGTCCACCCGATCGCCGGGCATCACCAGGCCGGCAATGCCCGTGGTGGCGTTGACCGGCACCGAGACGGCGCGCATGCCCGGCGTGAGGATGGCGGCGAGGAAGCCGCGCTCACCCTGCTGGACCAGACGGGTGCGACTGACAGGCTCCCCGGCGGACACCGGACTGCGCAGCACGGCACCAAGCAGCTCCTCCAGTTCCACCTCGTCCTGGCGATAGTAGTTGAGGGCCGGGGCATCCTCGGGCCAGTCCTGCCAGAGGATATGGGATTCCCGCAGGACTGTTCCGGTGGGCAGATCCTCCGCCGCGGCCATGATCTGGACATAGCGCGTCGCCTCCACCTGGGGCTGCGTCGCATCGGCAACCGACTGCGCCTGCTGCGAAGCCAGCCACTGCTGCCCCACATAGGCCGTCCCCCCGGCAGCCAAGAGCGCCACCGTCACCAACAAAAGCGTGGAAGCGCGCATGTCATGTCTCCTTTAAGAGGGGCCGTCAGAGCCAGCCGGCGAGGCTGGGGGTGACGGCGAGGCCGCCGGCGGCGATGGCCACGGCATAGGGCAGCTTCACGCTGCCCGCCGACTCGCCGCGCAGACGGGCCAGCAACAGGTAGACCAGGGCCAGCACCCCGCCGGCCAGCGCCGTGACCTGCAGGAAAACCAGGAGCTGCGCCGGCTGCAGCCAGAGCGCCGCGGCGCTCAACAACTTCACATCCGCCCCGCCCAGGATGCCGTAGCGAAAGGCCAGCAGGCCCAGGAGGAAGACGGCCAGGGCGCCTGCGAGGGTATAACCGAGAAAAGGCCAGCCACCGGTCAGCGCGGTGAAGAGCAGGCCGGCGGCGGCAAGAAACGCTGGAAAAGCATCCGAGATCCAACGCAAACGTAAATCCGACTGACAGGCCAAGAGCAACACGATTAGAAACAAACAACCTGCCGCACTCAGCACTGGCCACACCCCGAACCGAATAACGTACTATTGTAAAACAAAAAGGCGGCGCTGATTGAACACTTCATGCGCCGCCTTTATATTTTGCTAACTACGCTTAGGCAGGTTCTTCTGCTTCTCCGATAGCGTCGCTTACACCAGTGAACAGAGATTCAAGATCAGTTCCTACGGCCGTTATCGCAACAACGAGCACAATCGCGATAAGCCCAATAATCAAGCCATACTCAATCGCCGTTGCGCCCGATTTGTTGCTGCGCAGGGCCATCAGAAGCGAGAGAAAGGTATTCATGTCTTTTACTCCCCAAGCCAGCGCTGGATTGCGCTTGGACACAGGAATAAGCAGAGCGAAGCATGCGGTCAAGCACGACTTGCTCCATAATAGTCACATATTTTGTAAGATTGTGTAATCGCCGCCTCTTATTTTGAGGGACATTTTACACACATCCGATCCAGCTACGCAGAATCACGTACATCAAGTTTTATTCAATTGTTTTTTCTTGCTGCCCCCTGTCGCAAGGCCGTCTTGGCACTTTAATCGTGGTAACGGCTGTACTAACTTTGCCTTGTCGTGCCGCGCTCCACTGACGCCCGTCTTGCCCGCAATAGATGAGGGGCCACACCCACCGTCATTGCGAGCGACGAACGGGAGCGCGGCAATCCAGGGCCAGGAGCGGCCGCCCTGGATTGCCGCGTCGGCTGCGCCTCCTCGCAATGACGGGGGAGTGGGAAGTGTGAATTTTGGGGCAGGGCGCCGAGACCCGCTGGTGGGCCGGGGCGCCGCTGTTGGAGGGATGGGGACATGTTGGCAAGCCTGCGCGCTCTGCGCCACAACCGCGATGGCGGAGTACTGCTGTATGTCGCGCTTTCTATGGCACTGCTGCTGGGCCTGGGGGCGCTGGGCATCGACACCGGGCGCATGATGCTGCTGCGCACGCAGATGCAGAACGCCGCCGACACCGCCGCCATGGCCGCCGCCGTACAGCTCGACAGCCGCGGCGGGGCGCGGGCGCGGGCCGAGGATGTGGCACGCAATGCCTTCCGGGCGCAAAGCGGCCTGCCGGCAGACAGCGCCGATCTGCTGATCGAGGAAATCCGTTTCTACAGCTCGCTGCTCGACGAGACCCCGGCGACCAGCGATGCCGACGCCCTTGCGGTGGAGGTGGTCGTCGAGCAGCGCCAGCTCAACTTCCTCTTTGCCGGCTTTCTGCACATGGCCAACGGCAATGAAGACGGCGACCGCTCCACCACCATCGGCGCGCGGGCCGCCGCCGCACCGCAGCCCTTCATGTGCCACGCCCCGCCGATGATGATGTGCAATCCTGCGGAAGTGGACAGCAGCCTCGACCTAACGGATCCGAGCAACGCCGGCCGCCAGGTGGTGCTCAACGAGCCCAGCGGCAATAAAGCCGGTCCCGGCAACTTCGGCATGCTGGCCCTGCCCGACGGTTCCGGCGGCGCCAACCGCCTGGAAGGCGCCCTGGCCGCTGTGGAGCCGGAGGACTGCTACAGCCTCGACCTTACCACCGAGCCCGGCAAGATGATGGGCCCGGTGCGCAGGGGCATTAACGCCCGCTTCGATCTCAACAGCCACCCCTACCCGGCGCCCAATGTCATCAACTACCCGGCGGATGGGAACATAGACAGCAGCGGCATTCTGTTGGGCAACGGCGTCTGGGACCCCTACGCCTACTGGCAGGCAATGCACCAGCATCAGGGCCATGTGCCGCCGGATTATCTCACCCAGTACACCCGCTACCAGATGTATCTCTATGAACTGGGTGAAATTTTTGCGCGCCAGACCGGATCAGGGCGCCAAACCATCTATCCCTTCTCCGGCACTCCACCGACAGGCTTCGAGGAGGTCATTCCGAACAAGCCGCAAATGCCCCAGGCCGTCGGTGCCACCGAGAAGAACCGCTGGGAGGACAGCACGCCCGAGTCCACGCCGCTGGCCAGTAACGGCCCCTTGCGACGGGTGTTCCGCCTGCCGCTGATCAACTGTCAGGACCAGGACGTGAAAGGCCGCGGCATTTATGTCGTCGACGAAGGCTACATCGAAGTCTTCATCACCCAGGAAGTGGACTCGGAGGATCGCATACTGGCCGAGATCATCCGGCCGGTAACGCCAGCCAACCACCCGGACTATCACGCCAATGTTCGCCTCGCCCGCTGACAAAGACCGTCCGTTGCTTCAGCGCCTGCGCCGCTGCCGCCGGGGCGTGGCGGCGACGGAGTTTGCGCTGATCCTGCCGCTGCTGCTTATTGTCTTCTGTGGTCTGGTGGAGGCCGGGCGGCTGATGAGCCATGCCATCACCATCAACAAGGCGCTCTACAACGCCGGCACCTATGCGGCACGCAGCGATGCCGGTGTTTCGACAGCAATCGAGAACCTCGTATTGCGCGGCAGCGTGAGTGCTGGCGCCCCCTACATCTTCTCCTACATGGCGTCGGCCACGGTTCAGCAGACGGCACTCACCTTCTCCGAAGGCGATGTCACCATGCCTGTCCTGCGCATCGAGCTCTCGGTGCCCTACCAGCCGCTCTTCGCCGGTTTCCTGGCGCCCTTCGGCCTTGACGAGGTCACCATCGGATTCAGCCATGAACAGCCCTTCATCGGCACCTGAGCCCCGCCACGGCCGGGGCATCCTGCAGCGCCTGCGCCGCGACCGGCAGGGCGCCACGGCGATCGAGTTCGCCCTGGTCTTTCCCATGGTCTTTCTGCTGACCCTGGGGCTGATCGACTTCATGCTGCTGCTGCTCGACCACCACCGGGCCAACGAGGCGGCACGCCGGGCGGTGCGACTGGCGACCATCCTGGACCCGGTGGCGCAGCTTTCCTCCCTTGAATCAGGAAACCCCATCACCTGCACCGGCAGCGGCAGCAGTGTGAGTTGCTCCAGCGCTTCGGTCGCCAACAACGCCGGTTTCGGCGAACTGGTCACCGAGATGCAGGGCATCCTGCCAAAGCTTTCCGCCGCCAACCTCCGGGTGACTTACGAGCATGTGGGCCTGGGCGACAAGGACATGCCCGGCGGCATTCTGCCCATGGTCAGCGTGGAACTGCAGGACGTGGAGTTCAGCTTCATCGCCATCAGCATGGTGCCCGGCATTCCCAACAGCATCACCCTGCCGGCCTTTCGCAGCTCCATGGTCGCCGGCGGCAGCGCGCCGGAATGACGATACCTTGTGCGACGCGGCAAGCCTGCGGCAGAGTGGGGTCTCGAGTCGTGCGAAAGGAGTAACGTGTCCGCCAACGCTCTGCCGCCGCGCCCCTTTGGAAAGCCCCTGCGCCGCACCGGCACCCTGTCCGGCCTCGCGGCGCTCCTGCTGCTGGGCGCCTGCGCCACTACGGAGCCGCCGGCCGAGCCGGTGGCCGAAAGCACCGAGGCGCGCCTGCAGCGGGTGATGGAGCGCGCGCGCCAGGCAGCCGCACCAGCGCCAGCTTACTACGATACGGAACGCCCTGCCCCCGGTGTGAACGACGACAAGGCGGTGACGCCGCGCGACCTGGTGCAGGCGCGCCGGTTGACCGAGGCGCTGGCCGCCTACAACGCCATCCTGCGCGACAATCCCAAGGACATCCGCGCCCTGGACGGCCGCGGCGTGGTGCTCGATCTGCTGGATCTGGGGGAAGAGGCGCGCAAGTCCTACTACGCCGCCCTGGAGCAGGACCCGGACGACCTCAGCGCCCTCAATAACCTGGGCCTCTCCCTGGCGCTGGACGGGCAGCACCGCAACGCCATCGAGTTCCTGCGCGCTGCCGCCTCACATCCGCGCGCCGGGCCGCGCCACCGCCAGAACCTGGCCCTGGCCTATGGCCTGGCCGGACACGAGGAGGAGGCCGCCGCCATCGGTCGCCTCGACCTCGACGACAGCGCGGTGCAGCAGAACCTCGACTTCTACGCCGCCACCCGCCGTGCGCGGGTCCGGGGCGAGCCCGGCGTGGAGATCCGCTGAGGCGGGCCTACCCTTTTCCCGTTATCGCGTGCCTCACGATTTCTTCCCCGTCATTGCGAGCGACCGCAGGGAGCGCGGCAATCCAGGGCCACGGGCACCCGCCCTGGATCGTCGCGTCGGCCTGGCGGCCTCCTCGCGATGACGAGAGAAAAGGGACCTCGTGACCTCTTCCGATTGGCAAATAAAAAAGGGGAGACGGTCGTACCGCCTCCCCTTTTAGGGACATGAAACTCTGCGTCAGGCCGCGAGCTTGAGCCCCAGGTAGAGGGGTTCACCGCCGCGCTTGAGCAGGAGAACCACGGCCTTGCGGCCCTGCTCCTCCGCCGTGGCCAGGCGGCTGTCGACCTCGCCCGGCTTGCTGACCGGGTTGCCGTCAACCTCCTCGATCACGTCGCCGACGCGCAGGCCCTGGGCCGCGGCGCGACCGGCCGGGTCGATCTCGGCGATCACCACGCCGACCTGCTCGCCGTCGATGCCGAAGGCCTCGCGCTCCTCCTCGCCCAGGCTGGACAGCCGCGCGCCGAGACGCTCCGAAGGCTGCTCCTCGGCCTCGGCCGGTGCCTGCTGCTGCCCGGACATGGCGGCCAGCACCTCCGGAGTCTGGCGGTCGATGGTCACATCAAGGGTCTCGCTGTCGCCCTCACGCCAGATCTCCATCTCGACCGTGCTGCCGGCACGCACCGCCGCAACCAGACGCGGCAGGTCACGCATGCGCTTGACCTCCTGGCCGTCGAAGGCGGTGATCACGTCGCCGGCCCGCACGCCGGCGGCTTCGGCCGGGCTGTCGGGCTGCACGCTGGCAACCAGCGCACCCATGGCACCATCGAGGCCCAGGCCGTCGGCCAGTTCGGGCGTCACCTCCTGGATGCGCACACCGAGCCAGCCGCGCTCCACCTGGCCGCCGTCGCGCAGCTGCTCGACGACATCCTGCGCCATGCTGGAGGGGATGGCGAAGCCGATGCCCACGGAGCCGCCGGAGGGCGAATAGATCGCGGTGTTGATGCCGATCACCTCACCGTCGAGGTTGAACATCGGACCGCCGGAGTTGCCGCGGTTGATCGCCGCATCGGTCTGAATGAAATCATCGTAGGGACCGGCCTGAATGTCGCGGCCACGCGCCGAGACGATGCCGGCGGTTACCGAGCCGCCCAGGCCGAAGGGGTTGCCCACGGCCAGAACCCAGTCGCCGACCCGCACATCATCGGAATCGCCCCACTCGACCGCGGGCAGGTCCTTGTCGGTCTCGACCTTGAGCAGCGCCACGTCGGTCTGGGAATCGCTGCCCACGAGTTCCGCCGCCAAGTCACGCCCGTCGGAGAGGCGCACGCGAATGTCGTCGGCCTGATCGATCACGTGGTTGTTGGTGACCACGTAACCCTCTGCATCGATGATGAAGCCCGAGCCCACACCCTGGCGTGGCGCGCCGGGACCGCGGAACTGCTGATCGCGCGGACCGGGCAGCAGGTCGCCGAAGCGGTCCTCGAACTGACGGAAAAACTCCTCGAAGGGCGAGCCCTCCGGGAAGGGAGAGGGTCCGCCAAAGCCGCGCCTGCGCTCCTCGGGCTCGGCGCTCTGGCTGGCGGTGATGTTGACCACCGCCGGGCTGACCCGATCGGCCAGGTCGGCAAAGCTGCCCGGCATCTCCTGGGCGAGCGCCACGCCCGACCAGAGCAGCGCCCCGCCGGCGACCACCGCGGCGGCCGCGGCCCTGCGGGGTTGAAGGGAAAGAAGTGACATCAGCTACGGCCTCCGTTTCCAAAGTGGAAAGTTGCTTCACGGCAAGAGATAAGCACGAAGCCCTAAATTGCCGCTGTCCGTTGCATTAATTTTCCGTCATGGACTCTGGAAGACGAGCCGGCCGGGGGCAAGGGGTGATGCCGTGGGGCGGGGAAAGCTGAACCACAACCGATCGTGCTGACGCCCTTCAACCCACGTCATCGCGAGGAGGCGAAGCCGACGCGGCGATCCAGGGCGGTTAGCCTGTGGCCCTGGACTGCCGCGCTGCCGTTGGTCGCTCGCAGTGACGAGTGGGGAGGGCTGCGGTGGTACGAGGTCACCGCAGTGGATGTCCCGTTCCTCGTCAACGCAAGGAGACAGAACGGCCGACGCGGCGCTCCAAGGCCTTTGGCTGATGGCCCCGGAACACCGCGTCTCATTGCGTCCGATGTGAGAAGGAAAGGCAGGCCGCCGATCAGGCGGCCCGCGTTACCTCAGCGCCAGCCGACGCGATCGAAGATCATCTGGGCCAGCGGCTGGTTTTCGCCGTAGACCGCGACATTGATCTCGTGGGCCTTGGGCACCCCGAACTCTTCCAGCACCGGGTTGTCCAGCACGCCCTCGACCACCGGGTACTCGTTGTTGCCCTCGGTGAAGTAGGTCTGGGCCGAGTCCGTGGTCAGGTACTCGAGGAAGGTCAGCGCTGCATCGGGATTGGGCGCATTGGCGGCAACGCCGGCGCCGGACACATTGACGTGCACGCCGCGGCCATCCTGGTTCGGCCAGACCAGCTCGGCCTTCTCCACCACGGCCTGGTCGTCGGGATCGTCGGAGCGGACGAGGCGCAGATAGTAGTAGTGGTTGGCCACGGCCACGCCGCACTCGCCGGAGGCCACGCCCTTGATCTGGTCGGTGTCGCCGCCCTGGGGATCGCGGGCGAAGTTGTTCACCACGGCCTCGGCCCACTCGGTCGCACCCTCTTCGCCATGCACGTCGATCAGCGAGGCCATGAGCGAAAGATTATAGATGTTGGAGCTGGAGCGGATGCAGACCAGGCCCTCGAAGCGCGGGTCGGCCAGATCCTCATAGCTTGTCGGCGGCTCCTCGACGATCTCCGGATTGTAGTAGAGGGTGCGCGCCCGGGTGGAGAAGCCGTACCAGAGGTCCTCAGGATGGCGCAGATAGTCCGGAATGCGCTCCTCCAGGGTCTCCGACGAGACCGCCTGGAAGATGCCTTCCTGCTCGGCGCGCCAGAGGCGGCCGGCATCCACCGTGATGAAGACGTCGGCCGGGCTGTTGGCGCCCTCATTCAGGATGCGGGCCACCAGCTCTTCGCCGCTGCCCTCGATCAGGTTGATCTCGATGCCGGTCTGCTCGGTGAAGTCTCGGTACAAGGCGGCATCGGAATCGTAGTGACGCGCGGAATAAATGTTGAGCTCTCCCTCGGCCTGGGCAGCGGGCGCCATGGCGAGGAAAGCGAGTCCACCGACGAGCCCGGCAAGGGCGGCCGTGCTGGCCAGATGGCGGCGAGAAAGGGTCATGTGTCGGAAACTCCCGTCGATGAAGCGGTTCTGCATGGGCAACTGCGGCGCGCCCGCCTATGCCGGCGCCGAGCGCAGCGTGTTGCGACGCAATTGCAGAGTTAATGCAAATCATTCTTATCGTCAACAGGGGTGAAGTTCAGGAACCACCTCCCCGCTGGCGCATCCGGCCCTGGACTGCCGCGCTCCCTGCTGTCGCTCGCAGTGATGAGTTGGGAGGGCTGCCGTGGTACGAGGTCACCAGGGCGGCCGGCTGCGGCACCGGACTTCAACACGCCCGCCTGCCGCTCCCAGTGACGGGGCGTCGGAACGCCCGCGCTCAGCCGCGCAGGATCAGGTCGAGCGCCAGGCGGTCGGGGGTCTCCTGCGCGGCCTCGATGGTGCCACCAAGATGCTCGGCCAGACGACGCAGATAGAAGGCCTGTGCGCCCCGGGGATCGAGGCTTTTGGCCGTCAGGGCGTCGAGACCCCGCTGCATCTCCGGGCGCAGGCCCGCGTGCGGCCCCTCAGCCGTCAGACCGAAGCGCTGCGCCGCCGGCGCCTGTGCCGCACTGAGAGTGAGCGCGCCGCCGCGCGGCAGGCTTTCGCCACCCAGGGCCAGCAGGTTGAGCAGCAGTCGGCCCAGTTCCGGACGCAGGCCGGCGGAGCCGATGTTCCAGTTGAGCGCAATGCCGCGGCGCGTCAGCCAGCTTTCCGCCACTTCCCGCAGATAGTGGGGGTCGCCCAGCGTCGCTCCCGCACTGCCGAAAGCCGCGCGCAGGAAATTGAGACTGGCCACGGCCTGGCGCACGCTCTCGCCCACCAGCTCGCCGGCCTGCGCCGCGTCGCCGAAATCGGGATCGGTCATCAGCTCCAGGCCATTGTCGATGGCCGCAAGCGGACTGGCCAGATCATGGCACAGCCGAGCCGCAAGCAGCTCGGCCAACCTCACATCACTTTGCCCCATCTCGCCCCATTCCCATAAGCATCCATGGATGCCACGGCCGTGTCGCTCCACGGGCTGCAAACGTCGCTCTTGATCTTGGTGTGCCCCAGGGCGTCTTTGTAGACTCCTCCATGGCTCTGACAAGTTACAATTTATGTAGAATGACCGACGGGATCGACCATGTACCGGGACAGTTCGTCCGCCACCCGCAGCAGCCCGACTGGGGCCTGGGGCAGGTACAGTCGGCCGTCGGCACGCGGGTGACGGTGAACTTCGAGCATGCCGGCAAGCTCCTGATCGACACCGCCACCGTCACCCTGGAGATCGTCGAGCCGCCGGCCAGCTAGAGCGCACGCAACTTCTCGCAGCCTTGGCAATCGACAGAAAACGCCCCCAAACGATAGAGACAACAGAGAAAGCAGGTTACAGAGATGCCCGATGGAACGCTCACACCCCCGTCCTCTCCCCAGCGCGGCGGGCGCGGTCGACGCGGCGGCATCTACGCCCCCAAGGGCCGCGGCGTCGAGCCCGAGGCCCTGGAGGAGGTGCGCGCGCTGCTGGGCGCGCGGGAGCGGCGGGCCGACCTGCTGATCGAGCATTTGCATCTGATCCAGGATCACTACGGCCACCTCTCGGCGCGCCATATGGCGGCCCTGGCGGAGGAGATGAGCCTGCCGCTGGCAGCGGTCTTCGAGACCGCTTCCTTCTATGCCCATTTCGACCTGGTGATGGACGAGGAAACCCCGCCGCCGCCGCTCACCGTGCGGGTCTGTGATTCGCTGACCTGCGAAATGATGGGCGCCGAGGCCCTGCTGGCCGCACTGCCGGACAATCTCGGCCGCGAGGTGCGCGTCGTGCGCGCACCCTGCATGGGGCGCTGCGAGGTGGCGCCGGTTGCCGAGGTGGGCCATCACCACATCGGCCAGGCGCGAGCCGAGACTATCGCCGAACTGGTCGACAAGCAGGAAACCCATCCGCGCCTGCCCGACTACCGCCCTCTCGAGGCCTATCGCGCCGAGGGCGGTTATGCGTTGCTGGCCAAGGTGCTGGACGGCAGCCTGGCTCCGGAGACGGCGATCGAGACGCTGGAAGCCTCCGGCCTGCGCGGCCTGGGTGGCGCCGGTTTCCGCTCAGGACTCAAGTGGAAGTTCGTACGCCAGGAGACGGGGCCGCGGCTGATGGCGGTCAACGCCGACGAGGGCGAGCCCGGAACCTTCAAGGACCGCTGGTACCTGGAGCGCGACCCGCACCGTTTCCTGGAAGGCACCCTGATCGCTGCATCGGTGGCCGGCTGCGAGACCTGCTGGATCTATCTGCGCGACGAGTACCCCGAGCTGCGCGAGGTGCTGCTGCGCGAGATCGCGGCTCTCGAGGAGGCAGGCCTGACACACCACTGCCGCCTGGAGCTGCGCCGCGGTGCCGGCGCCTACATCTGCGGCGAAGAATCCGCCATGCTGGAGTCCATCGAGGGCCGGCGCGGCTACCCGCGGCACAAGCCTCCCTACCCCACGCAAAAGGGCCTCTGGGGCCGACCGACACTGATCCACAATGTGGAAACCCTCTACTGGGTGCGTGACATCCTGGAGAAGGGCGCCGAGTGGTTTGCCGGTGAAGGCCGCCACGGCCGCAAGGGCCTGCGCTCCTTCTCGGTCTCGGGCCGGGTCAAGGAGCCGGGCGTCAAGCTGGCGCCAGCCGGCATCACCGTCCGCGAGCTGATCGAGGAATACTGTGGCGGCATGGCCGAGGGGCACAGCTTCAAGGGTTATCTGCCCGGCGGCGCCTCGGGCGGCATCCTGCCGGCCAGCATGGACGCTGTACCGCTCGACTTCGACACGCTGCAGGAGCACGGCTGCTTCATCGGCTCGGCCGCGGTGGTGGTGCTCTCGGACAAGGACGACATCAAGACTGTGGTGCGCAACCTGATGCGCTTCTTCGAGGACGAGTCCTGCGGACAGTGCACCCCCTGCCGCGTTGGTACGGAGAAGGCAGTCAAGCTGCTGGACGCGCCGCAGTGGGACAAGCCACTGCTCGATGAGCTGTCGAAGGTGATGATGGAGGCCTCGATCTGCGGCCTCGGCCAGGCGGCGCCCAATCCGCTGCTCTGTGCCTTCAAGTACTTCCCCGAGGAGGTTCAGTGATGAGCCAGACCATCCGCTTCTCCCTCGACGGCCGCACGGTCGAGGCCGCGCCGGAAGAGACCATCTGGCAGGTGGCCGCGCGCGAGGGCACCGAGATCCCCCACCTCTGCTACAGCCCCGACCCCGGCTACCGGGCCGACGGCAACTGCCGCGCCTGCATGGTGGAGATCGAAGGCGAGCGGGTGCTGGCCGCGTCCTGCATCCGCCAGCCCACGGAAGGCATGGTGGTGACCACCGCCGACGAGCGGTCCAAAGCCGCGCGCAAGATGGTCTTCGAACTGCTGCTGGCCGACCAGCCGGCGCGCGAAACCAGCCACGACCCCGATTCCAAGTTCTGGCAATGGGCCGAGAAGCTCGAACTGGCCGACAGCCGCTTTCCGGCGGACGAGAGCCCGGTGCCCGACGTCACCCACCCGGCGATGGCGGTCAACCTGGATGCCTGCATCCACTGCGGGCTCTGCGTGCGCGCCTGCCGCGAGGTCCAGGTCAATGACGTGATCGGCATGGCCTATCGCGGCGCCGACGCCAAGGTGATCTTCGACTTCGACGATCCCATGGGCGAGAGCACCTGCGTGGCCTGCGGGGAATGCGTGCAGGCCTGCCCCACCGGGGCACTCATGGAGAAGACCCTGCTCGATGAGGCCAACGACAGCCGCACGGTCTGGGCCGACGAGTCTGTGGACAGCCTCTGCCCCTTCTGCGGCGTCGGCTGCCAGACCAAGGTCTTCGTCAAGGACGAGAAGATCGTGCAGATCGACGGGCGCGACGGTCCGGCAAACGAGCAGCGGCTCTGCGTCAAGGGCCGCTTTGGCTGGGACTACATCCATAGCCCCGAGCGGCTCACCGTGCCCCTGGTCCGCCGCGAGGATGCGCCCAAGCGCTGGGACGACAAGATCGATTCCAACAATCCCTGGACGCACTTCCGCGAAGCGACCTGGGAGGAGGCGCTGGAGCGTGCCGCCGGCGGGCTCAAGACCATTCTGGAGCGCGACGGCAGCCAGGCGCTCGCCGGGTTCGGTTCGGCCAAGGGTTCGAACGAGGAGGCCTATCTCTTCCAGAAGCTGGTGCGCCAGGGTTTCGGCACCAACAACGTCGACCACTGCACCCGCCTGTGCCACGCCTCCTCGGTGGCAGCGCTGATGGAAGGCATCGGCTCCGGAGCGGTCTCCGCCCCCTTCACCGCGGCGCTCGAGGCCGACTGCATCATCCTGATCGGTGCGCGCCCGGCGCAGAACCATCCCGTGGCCGCCACCTACCTGAAGCAGGCGGCCAAGGCCGGGGCCAAGCTGGTCATTATGGACCCGCGCCGCCAGGGCCTGGCGCGCTATGCCAGCCACATGCTGCAGTTCAAGCCGGGCCAGGACGTCGCCCTGCTCAATGCCATGCTGCACACCATCATCGAGGAAGGCCTCTACGACGAGCAGTACATCCAGGCGCACACCAAGGGCTTTGAGGAGCTCAAGGTCAGCGTGCAGGACTTCCCGCCGGAGAAGATGGCCGAGGTCTGCGGCATCCCGGCGGAGACAATCCGCGAGGTGGCCCGGCTTTATGCCCGCTCGCAGCGCTCGATCATCTTCTGGGGCATGGGCGTCAGCCAGCATGTCCACGGCACCGACAACGCCCGCTGCCTGATCTCCCTGGCGCTGACCACCGGCCAGATCGGGCGTCCGGGCACCGGCCTGCATCCCCTGCGCGGCCAGAACAACGTCCAGGGCGCGTCCGACGCCGGACTCATCCCCATGGTCTTCCCCGACTACAAGTCAGTGGAGGACGAGGGCGTGCGCCAGATGTACGAGGAACTCTGGGGCCGCAGCCTCGACCCCGCCCGGGGCTTGACCGTGGTCGAGATTATCGACGCAGTCGGGGAAGGGCGCATCAAGGGCATGTATGTCCAGGGCGAGAACCCGGCCATGTCCGACCCCGACCAGATCCATGCCCGCAAGGCCCTGGCCAAGCTGGAACACCTGGTGGTGCAGGATATCTTCCTGACCGAGACCGCCTGGCATGCGGACGTCGTGCTGCCTGCCTCCGCCCATGCGGAGAAGTGGGGCACCTACACCAACACCAACCGCCAGGTGCAGATCGGCCGCCCGGCGGTGCCGCCGCCGGGCCAGGCCCGCCAGGACTGGGAATTGATCCAGGAGATGGCCAATCGCCTCGGCCTGAACTGGACCTACAGCCATCCGCGCGATGTCTTCGCCGAGATGGCGCAGGTGATGCCCTCGCTGAACAACATCACCTGGGAACGGGTGGAGCGAGAGGAGTCGGTTACCTACCCCGCAGACGCCCCCGACCAGCCGGGCAACGAGATCATCTTTGCCGCAGGCTTCCCCACGGCCGATGGCCGCGGACGCATCGTGCCGACCGGCCTTGTTCCGCCGGCCGAGCTTCCGGATTCGGACTATCCCCTGGTGCTCACGACCGGGCGCCTGCTGGAGCACTGGCACACCGGCGCCATGACCCGCCGCGCCTCAGTGCTGAACAGCCTGGAGCCGGAGCCCATCGCCTGCCTGAATCCCAGGGAGCTCGGCGAGCGTGGTCTGCAAGCGGGCGACCGGGTGCGGCTCACGACCCGGCGCGGCAGCATCAGCCTGCGCGTGCGCGAGGATCGCGACGTGCCGCCGGGTATGGTCTTCGTGCCTTTCTGCTTCAACGAGGCCGCGGCCAACGTACTGACCAACCCGCAGCTCGACCCCTTCGGCAAGATTCCGGAGTTCAAGTTCGCGGCGGTGCGGCTGGAATCGGAAGAGGCCGTGGCGGCGGAATAAGGGGCTCTCCTCAAGGGGGAGAGACCAGCCTTTCCCTCGTCATTGCGAGCGACCAACGGAAGCGTGGCAATCCAGGGCCACGGGCACCTGCCCTGGATCGCCGCGTCGGCCTGACGGCCTCCTCGCGATGACGAAGAAGGAGGCCGGGCCTGCTTGCGGCGCGGCGCGCGCCCTGTCTGCTACAGCCGGACGTTTTCTCCGGCGAAGACATTGGCCGAGGTCAGGCCGAGGCCATGCAGGCCGTAGTGGGCGCCGACAGCCATGACCACGGCGACGACAACGGCGGCAACAAAGGCTTTCATGCGGTCTCTCCACTTTCACTGACAGCCCGGCACCTGCCAGGCCGAAATCCATCACTAGACCATCAAAGAGATAGAGATGATCGGCTCTAGTCCTGCGGCCCGGTCACTTCCTCAAGGTAGCGCATCAGGGCCGCCAGGTCTTGCTCGCCGCCGATTCTTTGCACAGGCATCTTTGAACCGGGGGTGTAGAGATCGGGTCCAAGGCGGAAGAGATCGGAGATGGTCTCCGCCGTCCAGATGATGTCGGCCCCATCAAGCGCGCTTGAATAGTTGTAGTCTTCCACGCTGCCGGCCGGGCGCCCGAACACCTCGTAGAGCGTCGGGCCGGCGCGGCGACCGCTGCCCGGTGTCACGGAGTGACAGACGGCGCAGGTGCGAAAGACCTTCTCGCCTCGCTCCAGCTCAGGGTCGCCCGAGAGCTCGATCGGTGGCGTTTCGCGTTCAGCCAGGGAAACCCCGATCTCCTCGCCGCTTTCCAGGTCCCAGACCCGCACCACCTCGTCCGAGCCGGCTGAGAAGAGTCGCGCACCGTCGGGCGAAAAAGCGAGCGACCATACCGGTGCCAGGTGGCCCGGCAGGCTGATGATCTCCTCGCGGCGCTCCAGGTCCCAGAAGCGGATGCTCCGGTCGAGTCCGGCGCTGGCGAGGGTCCGGCCGTCGGGCGAAAGCGCCAGCGCCAGGACCGCCCCCTCGTGCCGGCCCAGTTCGTCGAGCCGCCTTCCCGTCTCCAGGTCCCACAGGTGCAGGCTCTCATCCACCCCGGCGCTCACCGCCTGGCGGCCGTCGTCCACGAAGGCGACAGCATTGATGGGAAAGCCGTTGCCCTCCAGGCTTTGCAGCAGATCGCCATTCTGCGCGTCCCAGAGCAGCAGCCGGCCGTCGTATCCCCCGCTCAGAAGCCGCGTGCCGTCGGGAGAAAACTGGACCACGTTGACGTTGTTCTCGTGGCCCTCCAGGAGGTGCAGCGCCTCGCCACTCTCGACGTCCCAGAGACGCACACTGTGATCCCATCCGCCGGAGGCCGCCTGGCGCCCATCCGGTGAGATTGCCAGCGTCGGCACCCGGCCCTCATGGCCCCGCAGGATGCGCTGGGTGTTCTGCGCTTCCAGATCCCAGACGCGCAGCGTGCCGTCATCGCTGGCCGAAAGCGCCCGCTTGCCCGGCAGGAAGGCGACGGCATTCACCGCTGCTTCGTGGGCGTCCAGCACAGCCAGCGCCTCCTGGCGATCGGCATCCCAGTAGATCACCGTATAGTCAAAGGAGGCTGTCAGCGCGAAACGGCCATCCTGCGAGAGCGCGACGTCCTTGACGAAACCGCCATGTCCCCGCAGTTCGGCCTGGACCGGCCCAGGTGCCAGTGGCCCCAGTGATCCCAGCGCTGCCAGGACCACTGCGGCGGAAGCGGCGCGGCGCAAGACGCGCCAGCAGGCAGGGCGGACCACGGCATGCGCCGGTGCGGTCCCGACCCTACTCAGCCGGAGCGGCGGCCTTGCGCCGTTGCTGCGAACGCACCTGGCCTTTGCGCTCCTCTTCCTCAACCCAGAGGTTGTGGTGCTCGCGCGCCCAATTAAGATCCACCTTGCCGGAACCCATGGCTGCAAAGGCGCCCTCCATACCCAGAGTGCCGATATAGATGTGCCCCAAGATTATGGCGATCATAACAACCGCAACCGCCGCATGCCAGATGCTGTTGAGCTGCATCTCCATCATCGGGCTGATGTTCGTGGGAACATCCAGGCCGAGGGCCGCCAGGAAGCCGAGCGTCTTGCCCCAGAGGTCGGTCTCGAAGGGAAACATGAGCGCGACGCCGGACAGCGAGAGCGACAGGCCGCCGATGATCACCAGCCAGAACAGAACCTTCTGGCCGGCATTGAACTTGCGCGCCGGCGGGTGGGAATGCTTGCTGAAGAGTCCCCCGGCCTTCGCAACCCAGACGAAATCGTGACGGTTGGGAATGTTGTGCTTCACCCAGAGCACGAACATCAGCACCAGCCCCAGCATGAAGGGGAAAGCCAGATAGTTGTGGGCGTACTTACCCGCCAAAGTCAGGGTGCCGAAGAACTCGGGTCCCACCAGCGGCAGGAGGAAATAGCGCCCGAACATCAGGTTCAGGCCGGTCAATGCGAGCACCACGAAGGTGGTCGCCGTCAGCCAGTGGGCAAAGCGGTCCAAGCCACTGAATCGCTCGATGGTTCGTCCGGCTGGTCCGGCCTCGATGCGCACGCGCCCGCGCAACAGGAAGAAGAGCGCCAGCAGGCCAAGCATGCCCAGCATGATCCAGGTGCTGTAGAGCTTGAGCGGACCATTGCGCAGGGCTCGCCAGTTGTCTCCCTCCGACTGGATCATCACGGCGCTCTGGCCATCTCGCTGTACCACGCTGCCGGCATCGCCCTGACGGATGGCGCGCCACATATCGGAGGTCGCATCGCTGCCAAGGGCACCGCCGGGCACCTCGCCGCCTTCTGGCGAGAAACCGGGAACATCGCGACCCCCGGTGGACTGTGCTGTTGCCGAACCGGCATCGACAACGAAAGCCGACAGCAGAATTGCCAAGCCGAGACCGATCGTCAGGATCACCTGTCTCCAGGACTGGATGCCTTGCCGGGTCATGGAACGTTCCCTTCCCACTTCTTCGCTCCTGGGATCAACCGCGTGGCCAAGCCTAGAGGCCACGTTGATAGCGCGCCCGATTGCGCAACTCCTGGCGTGTTTCAGGTGACAGCTCCTCGTCAGCCTGCCCCAGATAGGTTCCCTTTTCGTAGAGCAGCACGCGGTCCTGTTCTTCCGGATCGCAAGCGGAGAGAAGGGCCCCTGCTGCAACCAGCGACATAAGGACGGCGAACGTCCGGACACTTTGCATCATGTCGCCTCTAAACCTTGTGCAAGAAAGTAAGGCGCGCGGCACTGCGAGCCGCGCTCAAGGCGCAGAGGGCGGCGGAATGACCGCCGCCCCGCTGCTGTCCTCGAACTCCGGATGAACCGGCTCAGGAACCGGCCTTGCTTTCGTAGGCCGTGCCCCATCCCCAGGCGCCGGACCCGAAGCCACGTCCGACGATGCGCTCGCGGAAGATGTCCGAAACGCTGTCGCCATCGCCGGCCAGCAGTGCCTTGGTCGAGCACATCTCCGCACAAAGCGGGAGCTTGCCCTCGGCCAGGCGGTTGCCGCCGTACTTCGAGAATTCGGCCTGGGAGCCGTCTTCTTCCGGACCGCCAGCGCAGAAGGTGCACTTGTCCATCTTGCCGCGGCTGCCAAAGTTGCCGGCCTGCGGGAACTGCGGTGCCCCGAAGGGGCAGGCGTAGAAGCAGTAGCCGCAACCGATGCAGAGGTCCTTGGAGTGCAGCACCACACCGTCGTCGGTCTGGTAGAAGCAGTCCACCGGGCACACCGCCATGCAGGGCGCGTCGGAGCAATGCATGCAGGCCACGGAGATCGAACGCTCACCCGGCTTGCCGTCATTGATCGTCACCACCCGGCGACGGTTGATCCCCCAAGGAACCTCGTTCTCGTTCTTGCACGCCGTGACACAGGCGTTGCACTCGATGCAACGCTCAGCGTCACAGAGGAACTTCATGCGTGCCATCTCAGTTCTCCTCTCTCAATCCGGGTTCAAGCACGCTCGATCTGACACAGGGTCGACTTCGTCTCCTGCATCTGCGTGACGACGTCGTAACCGTATGTCTGAACGGTGTTGCTGCTCTCACCCAAGACATAGGGATCGGAGCCCTGGGGATACTTGGACCGCAGGTCCTCGCCCATCCAGTGGCCGCCGAAGTGGAAAGGCATGAAGGCCACGCCATTCCCGACACGTTCGGTCACCAGAGCCTTCACCCTGATCCGCACAGGATTGTCGTCGGAGTTGTCCGGGCCATAGACCCAGACGTCATCCCCATCGCGAATGCCGCGATTGTTGGCATCGCGAGGATTGATCTCCACGAACATGTCCTGCTGCAGTTCTGCCAGCCAGGGATTGGATCGGGTCTCGTCGCCGCCGCCCTCGTACTCCACCAGACGGCCGGAGGTGAGAACGATCGGGAAGTTTTCCGAGAAGTCCTGATCCTGGATGGACTTGAACAGCAGCGGCAGGCGCATGCTGGTGCGGTCCTCGTGGGTCGGATAGTCCGCCACGAGATCGCGCCGTGGCGTGTAGAGCGGCTCGCGGTGCAGCGGCACCGGATCCGGGAAGTTCCACACCACCGCTCGGGCCTTGGCGTTGCCGTAAGGGGCGCAGCCATGCTCGATCGCGACACGTTGGATGCCGCCGGAGTTGTCGATCTTCCAGTTCACCGCATCGATGTCGCCGCCGTCGGCGGCGTGCTCGATCGCGGCCATCTCCTCCTCGGTGAGTTCGGAATCCCATCCCAGGGACTTGAGCATGGCCATGGTGAACTCAGGATAACCGTCCTCGATCTCCGAGCCCGGATTGTAGCTGCCGTCGGCGAGCAGGTTGACCCCGTCCCGCTCCACACCGAAGCGGGCGCGGAAGCCCATGCCACCGTCGGCCACCGCCTGCTCTGCGTTGTAAAGCACCGGCGAACCCGGGTGGTTGAACTCGGCCGTCCCCCAACAGGGCCAGGGCAGACCGTAGTAGTCACCGTCGCAGGGGCCACCAAGCGCCCGCAGCGTGGTCTTGTCGAAGGTGTACTGGTTGGCCATGTGGGCCTTGAGACGCTCCGGCGACTGACCGGTGTAGCCGATCGTCCACACACCGCGGTTGAGTTCGCGCAGAATGTCCTCGACCAGTGGTTCGGTGCCGTTGATCTCGATGTTCTTGAACATCTCGTCGGCAAAACCGAACTTCTCGGCGAAAAGATACATGATCTCGTGGTCGACCTTCGAGTCGAAGAGCGGGTCCATCACCTTCTCGCGCCACTGCAGGGAGCGGTTGGAGGCGGTCACCGACCCCACCGTCTCGAACTGGGTGGTCGCCGGCAACAGATAGACGCCGTCCGTGCGATCATGCATGACGGCGGTCACGCTCGGGAAGGGATCGATCACGACCAGCATGTCGAGCTTCGACATGGCTCGACGCATGTCCGGCATGCGGGTCTGGGAGTTCGGGGCATGACCCCAGAACACCATGGCCCGAAGGTTGTCCGGCTGGTCGATGTTCTCCTTTGATTCGAGCGCCAGGTCGAACCAGCGTGACACCGGAACACCCGCCTTCTCCATCAGCTCCTGCGAGCCGAAGCGCGACAGCAGGTAGTCGTAGTCGGTCTCCCACACCCGCGCCCAATGCTTCCAGGAGCCAGTCGCCAGGCCGTAGTAGCCGGGCAGGGTGTCCTGGGTGACGCCAAGATCGGTGGCGCCCTGCACGTTGTCGTGGCCACGGTAGATGTTCGCACCGCCACCGGCCTTGCCGATGATGCCCATCGCCAGACCCATCACGCAGTAGGCACGGACGTTGGCGTTGCCGGTGGAGTGCTGGGTCGAACCCATGCACCAGACGATGGAAAAAGGCCGGTTGTTGGCCAGGGTCCGGGCAACTCGCTCAAGCTGCGAGCCGGGAACGCCGGTTACCCGCTCGACCTCCTCCGGAGTCCACTTCGCCACCTCGGAACGGATCTCGTTCATGCCGTAGACGCGCTGCCGGATGTACTCGCGATCCTCCCAGCCGTTCTCGAAGACATGCCAGAGGATGCCCCAGATGAGTGCCACGTCCGTACCGGGACGGAAGCGGACGTACTCGCTGGCGTGGGCGGCCGTACGCGTGAAGCGCGGATCACAAACGATGAAGGGTGCGGAATTCTCTTCCTTCGCCTTCAACATGTGCTGCATCGCCACCGGGTGCGCTTCCGCCGGATTGCCTCCGATCTGGAAAATGGCCCGCGCGTTATGCAGGTCGTTGTAGCTGTTGGTCATCGCGCCATAGCCCCAGGTGTTGGCAACACCTGCGACCGTGGTCGAGTGGCAGATACGCGCCTGATGATCGATGTTGTTCGTGCCCCAGTAGGCCGCGAACTTCCGGATCAGGTAGGACTGCTCGTTGTTGTGCTTTGCGGAGCCCAGCCAATAGACCGAGTCCGGGCCGGAGGTCTCGCGGATGTCCAGCATCTGATCGCCGATCTCGTTGATCGCCTGATCCCAGGAAATCCGCTCCCACTGGCCATTGACCAGCTTGACCGGGTGTTTGAGGCGGCGTTCGCCGTGCGCGTGCTCGCGCACCGCCGCGCCCTTGGCGCAGTGGGCGCCCAGGTTGAAGGGGCTGTCCCAGCCGGGCTCCTGCCCGACCCAGACGCCGTTCTTCACTTCCGCAAGCACCGTGCAGCCCACCGAGCAGTGGGTGCAGACCGACTTGCGGATTTCCGCCGAGCCGTTCGAGGACTGCGCCTCGGCCTTCCGCACGCGGCCCAGTGACATGGCCGAGGCAGCAGCAACGCCGCCCGCGGCCAGACCAGAGCGCTTGAGGAAGGTTCGGCGATCCACGGCGCCGCCGATCACTCCGGCAAACGCCTTGGACAAACGGGGGCCTGACGTCGCCCCATTCGCCTTTTTGGTAAGCATCGACCTCTCCTGTATTTCTTATGCCGTTCCAGCCAGCGAGGCGGTCAGAACCTGGCGAGCTCGTAGTAGCGCTTTATATGCGCGCTTTCCTGATAGCCCTTCGGCTTGCGCTCCTCGGCGGCTTCGGCCTCGCCTCCGGCAGCCAGGGTCACTGCGGCGGCACCCAGCGCACCGACGCCCAGACCCGCCGTGCGGAAGAAGTCGCGCCGCGCTGTCGAGGTCACCTTCTCATCCTTCATGTCACTCACCCCTCCTCCAATGGCGATCCGCTCCGGACGGGCCTGCACCTAGCTCCCGCCCTCCGGGTCGCGGACTCCACGTTTGGCGCTAGGCCGCCATCTCGAACCCCTGGGCTTCGATCTGCAGGAACAGACTGCCGATCGTGCCGACGGGCATGAAAAAACGGGCCGAGGGCGATGCCTGCAGGTCCTCGAAGAACCGCGGCGCCCAGCAGCCGATATGCGTGTCGTAGAAGCGTTGCTGTGTGGCCAGGTCGGCCGGCTCACCGAAGGAGCCGCCAATCAGCCCGGCCATCATCTCGCACAGGGAGGCGATGTGGTCCTCGGGCTCGCTGACGTTTTCCTGACGCGCAATGCCAAGTTCGGCCATCTCCCCGCGCAGTCGCGCCAGGGGCCGGTCATGCAGGAAACCCGTCAGGTAATAGGAGGCGTAGGGCAGAAGCTCAGCCTGGCCGACACCGATGAAGAGCGTGAAATGCTCCTGCTCGATCTCTTTCGGCTCGCTGCGGCGGGCGACCTGGGCCAGCGTCTGAACCGCCTGGCCCAACTCGGTCTCATCGCCTTCAAGGGAAGCCAGGGACGCAAGAAAATCGCGATCCGGCGCACCACTCAACAGGCGTGCCAGTAATGTATACCAACCCAACCGAAGGCGGTCTTCTTCAGCCACCTCAACCAAGGGCGCGCCCTTCTCTCCTGCCTTGCCCGGCCAGCACAGCCCCGACCGCTTGATGAGAGTCGGATGCTGCCTGAACACGGTGCTTCTCCCTGCTGTTCAGGGATCGTTTTCAGTTCATTGCAGAAATTAAACGTCAGAATGCGAACGAGGTCAACCAAATCCGGCCGGATGCGAGGCGCGAGCCACTCCGTTAATGCCCCTTACGATTGTGCATTCACTGACTGCCCCAGCGTCGGGCCAGTGCGCGGCGTGGCCGCCTTTGATGGCCTTCCGCAGGTTCACCCTGACCAGCAGGCAAATCCACCGATACGGGAGCCTTTGACACGGAGTCGCCCGACGCCTGGGGCGCGGCGCGCGGATCCTCAGAGTCAGTGGCGGCCTCAGCGTCCTGCTGTTCTTCATCCGCGGCGGGCACGGTTTCGGCCGTGCCGGGCAGCTCTTGCGCCGGCGCAGCGGTGGATTCCGTTGCGCCTTCTTCTGCCGCCTCCTGCTTTTCAGGAAGCACCATGCCACGGCCCACCTGGAAGAGCGTCTTCACAGGTTCTCCGGTGAAGGCGGGGCCGTTGTAGTCCTCGGCATAGTCCACCAGGCCGTCGAGGTTGGCGTAGACGGGGTCCAACCGCCACAGCCGCCGCAGAGCCTTCACGCGCAGTTCGCTCGGCACGTTGCGCTTCAGATAGGGCGTCCAGTCGTCGTCCCGACCGAGCGTTTCAGGATCCGGCAGGTCCTCGGCCGCAACCGGCTCCTCGACCGCCGGCTCGGCCTCGGCTGCGTCGACAGTGATCTCGTTCTGCTTGCCTTGGGTCGGCTCGACGTGGTCGCCTCCTGGCTCGCGTACGCGTTCTTCCGCCGCCTCTTCTTGCTGGGCCTTGCGCCGAGCCCAGCGCGACAGGAAGCCTTCGTCTTCTGATCGAGCCATCAGGCGTCTCCCTCGGAACCGCTCTGATCGTTACCGCTTGGACCACTTTTCCCCGGCCTGGTGCCAACATCCGCCGCGCGCCCCTTGCCGGGCGGCGGCCCGCCTTTGCGCGGATCGTGGGGCTTGCGCTTGCGCTTGTAGAAGGGCACCTCGACATGGTGCTGCGCCACGAAGGCCTCGATGAAGGCATGCACCGGAACCGGCATGGGCACCCCTTCGACGAGCTCCTCGCCACTGACGCTGTAGAACTCCGCCTCCATCACATTGGCCGTGACCAGCAGCGGCACCCAGGGATGGCGGCTGCCGGCGTCCACTCCCTTGCGCAGCACCACGTAGACCAGGGGCTGGCGCTGCTGCAGGTTCATCTTCAGTTCCGGCGTGTCCTTGCGGTGGAGCTCCAGGGACAGGGTGCCGGCATGAAACAATGCAGCCTCCCCCTCGCCTTCCTCACGCAGGGTCAGCCACTCACCGCGCGGATCGCGCTCCGGCGCGCCGACCAGCACGTCCACCGGTCGCCAGCTGTAGTCCTGCCAGGGGTGCTTGCTGCGACGCTGTTCCAGCACCACGCCCAGGGGCAGGGTCTCGATGCGCTTCAGTTCCTCGGTCGCGTCCGTCATGCCTCACCTCCGCGCTGAGCAGCACTTGGCGCCGCGCCCTCCCCGGCCTCGCTGCCAAACAGGCGCTCGGCCTCCGCCCAATCTTCGGGACGGTTCGCGTTGAAGAAGGGGTCGTAGGGCTCCACAGGCCAGTCGACTCGGACGAGCCGATAGTCCGCCGTGAAGACATCCACTTTTCGCACATCGGCCTCCATCGCCGCGCGCAGGCTGTCTGCGAGAGCCACAGGCCAAAGCGCGAAGACGGGATGGTCACGCCCGCCGGAGGCTGCGCAGACAATGTCGGCACCCTCATCCTCGCGCGCCTGAGCCAGACGTGCCACCAGATCCTGCGGAAAGAAGGGCGCATCGCCGGCGAAGGTCACGATCCAGGGACAGTCGGGTGCATGCTCGCGCGCCCATTCCATGCCGGTCAGCACACCGGCCAGCGGCCCGGCGAAGCCGCCGATGCTGTCCGGCACCACCGGCAGCCCGAAGGCCTCAAAGCGTGTGGGGTCGCCGTTGGCGTTGATCACCAGCGGCCCCACCTGAGGGCGCGCCCGCTCGATGATCCGGGCCAGCAGGGGCCGACCGCCCAGCGGCCGGAGGCACTTGTCACCGCCACCCATGCGCCGCGATTGGCCGCCGGCCAGCAGCACACCGCAGAGGTTGGAGAGTTTACTCGCCATCGCGTGCCCCCTTGCGCCCGTGGCGCGGTGCTTCATCCTCATCCCGGGCTTCGGCGTCATAGACGATCCGCTCAGCGCCGGAGAGCGCGATGAAGCGTCGCCCCTTGGCCCGGCCAATCAGTGTGAGTCCGGCCTGACGCGCGAGATCGACACCCCAGGCAGTGAAGCCCGAGCGCGAAACCAGGATGGGTATGCCCATCTGCACCGTCTTGATCACCATTTCCGAGGTCAGACGGCCGGTGGTGTAGAAGATCTTGTCGTCTGGCGTGAGCCCGTGCAGCAGCATGTAGCCGGCAATCTTGTCCACGGCATTGTGGCGACCGACGTCTTCCATGTAGAGCAGCGGCCGGTCGCCCTGGCAGAGCACGCAGCCATGGATCGCCCCGGCCTCGAGATAGAGGCTGGGCGCCGTGTTGATCTTGCGGGTCAGGGCGTAGAGCGAACTGGTGTGCAGGCGCGCGCTCTTGGAGAGGTGAACCTCATCGAAGCGCTCCATCAGGTCGCCGAAAACGGTTCCCTGGGCGCAGCCCGAGGTGCGGATCTTCTTCTTGAGTTTCTCTTCGTAGTTCGTCTCGCGCTGCGTGCGGACCACGACGACGTCCAGTTCCTCGTCGTAGTCGACGCCCTCGATCTCGTCGTCGGGGCGCAGCATGTTCTGATTGAGCAGATAGCCCACCGCCAGGTAGTCGGGATAGTCGCCGATCGTCATCATGGTGACGATCTCCTGCCGGTTCAGATAAAGGGTCAGCGGCCGTTCGGTTACCACCGCGGTTTCCACCGGCCGACCCTGCTCATCCACTCCCTCGACCCGGCTGGTCAGGCGCGGGTCCTGCGGGTCCGGACGCAGCAGGAACTCCGCCAGTTCGGCTGCTTCCAGCTTCGCGGTGCCCTTTCGCAGGCTTCTCGGCTGCGCAACGCTCGTTTCCGGCATATCAATCTCCCTTATCCACCTATAGGGCGCTGCACGGTTCGGCCACAAGGGCCGAGTCATGACGGCACACATCCGACATTCCTGCATGGCTGCCTCCGAAAGATGAGGCGGCGTGCCCGGTTGTTGAGACAGAAATACTGCCCTACCTTTGTTTTGTGCGATGCAATATCGCACTTGCACACAAAGAGGCGGGATCGACCCGCCCCAAACCTGATACCCGGAGATATACCATGCCGCGCACTTCTGAATTCGACGTTCTCCTCACCCAGCTTCGCGAACAGGGCTATGCCGACAGCGCGCAGATGGACGCCGAGGCCCGTCGGCTGCGTGCGCAGGCCATGCGCCACTACGCCGCACAGTTCATCGCCTGGCTGAAGTCCGGCGAGCAGAGCAAGAGCCTGGGCAGCGCCGCGCGCCACGCCTGAGTATTTACGCAGCTTTCCGTAGCGACAGAGAAGGGGCGGCCTGCTGATGCGTGGCCGCCTCTTCTGTTTGGAGGCTGTGTTCTTGCAAGCCTACGCCACAGCCTGGGGACCACCCGGCCGCGTGGCATAGAGCGCCAGGAATTCGAAACCGATCTGCGCCGCCGCCAGGGCCGTGATCTGGGCGCTGTCATAGGCCGGCGCCACCTCCACCACGTCAAAACCAATAAAGTTCAGTCCCTGCAAGCCGCGCAGGATGCCCAGCGCCTGAGCCGTGCTGAGGCCGCCGACCACCGGCGTGCCGGTGCCGGGCGCAAAGGCCGGGTCCAGGCCGTCGATGTCGAAGGTCAGGTAGATTTTGCGATCGCCCACGGTTTCACGAATGCGGGCAATCACGTCGTCGATGCCATGCCGATGCACCCAGGGCGCATCCAGGATGGTGAAGCCATGGGTTTCGGCGTTGTAGGTGCGAATGCCCACCTGCACCGAGCAGGCCGGATCGATCAGCCCCTCGCGCTGGGCATGCCAGAACATGGTGCCGTGGTTGATGTCATCCTCTTCGCCGGTCCAGGTGTCACTGTGCGCATCGAAGTGCAGCAGCGCCAGCGGGCCATGCTTGGCGGCATGCGCCTTGAGCAGCGGGTAGCTGACGAAGTGATCGCCGCCGATGGACAGCAGGGCAGCCCCGGCATCCAGCACCTGTCGTGCCGCCGCCTCGATGGCATCTGGAACCGTGGCCGGATGGAAGGGATCGAAGACGCAATCGCCGCTGTCCACGATGGACAGAACATCGCGCGGATCGAACGCCAGTCCATGCGGCCGGGCCCAGGCCATGATGGCCGAGGCCGCACGCACCGCCTGGGGCCCGAAGCGGGCGCCCGGGCGATTGGTGGTCGCCAGATCGAAGGGCACCCCCATCACCGCCAGATCGACATCGCTCAGGTCCTTGGAGTAGCGCCGCCGCAGAAAGGAAAGCGCACCGGCAAAGGTGTGCTCCTGCACCGCGCCCTTGTTGTCCGTCGCCACGAAAGCCTGATCGCCAGCCTGGCGTTTCGCCATGATCGTCTCCCTGAAGCTGTTTTGCCCCGCCTGCAGCGCGGGGGCGCCCGCCCCCGCAGCCGCCGCAACCCGGCCGCAACCCGGCCGCAGAGATAAACCCAGTTATTTTGGGGCTGCAAGCGCTGGCCGTCCTGATAGTCTGATCGCAAATACCCCGATGTCGACCCCGGGAGGGGCAGATTTGGCGGGCAAGGGAAGACGCCAAGACTGCGCCGGATACGAGTGAGCACTCAAGAAGAACCGGCAAGGCGCACGCGGCATGCGAAGCGTCAGACGGGATCAGGAGAAGGATGGCCCCATGAAACTGCGTGGCCGAAAGCTGCTTGTCTGCGACTGCGAAAAGACCATGCCGCTGAGCGGCGAGCGTCTTGCGGACGCCTTGCGCGCCCTCGGCGCCGAGGGAGAGTTGCCGCTTCACACCCAGCTCTGCCGGGCTCAGTTGCAGAACTATGAGGCGGCGCTCAACAGCGGCGAGCCCTTGCTGGTCGCCTGCACCCAGGAAGCCCCCCTCTTCTCGGAACTGGCCGAAGAGGAACGGCCCGACGCCGACCTGCGCTTTGCCAACATCCGCGAAACCGCAGGCTGGGGAGAGGAAGGGGCGGCCGCGACCGCCAAGATGGCCGCGCTGCTGGCTGCCGCAACCCAGGAGGCGAAGCCGGCGCCGCTGATCTCGCTGAAATCCGAAGGCGTCTGCCTGATCTACGGCAAGGACGAGCGGGCGCTCGAGGTCGCGGCCCAGCTCAAGGGCCGCCTGGACGTCACCGTGCTGCTGCGCGAGGCCGAGGAGATCGCGCCGCCACGGATCATGGATGTACCGGTGTTCCTCGGCCGCATCGTCGCTGCCAAGGGCTACCTCGGGGGCTTCGGCGTGACCGTGGACGGCTACGCCCCGGCCTCGCCCTCGTCGCGCGAGCGGCTGGCCTTCGACGCGCCGCGCGACGGCGCCTACAGCGAGTGCGACCTGATCCTCGACCTGACCGGCGGCACGCCGCTCTTCCCGGCCGGCGAGCGGCTGGATGGCTATCTGCGCGCCGACCCCGCCGACCCCGTGGCGGTGCAGCGCGCGGCGCTGGCCGCCAGCGATCTGGTGGGCGAGTTCGAGAAGCCGCGCTACGTGCGCTACGATGCCGAGATCTGCGCCCATGGCCGCAACCGCAAGACCGGCTGTCGCCTGTGCCTGGACAACTGCCCGCTCTCGGCCATCACGTCGCTCGGCGAAAGCGTCGAGATCGACCCGCATGTCTGCGGCGGCTGCGGACTCTGCGCCGCGCTCTGCCCGACGGGGGCCATCGAATACCAGTTCCCCGCTGCCACCAGCCTGTTCGAGCAGACCCGCAGCCTCCTGGAGTCCTACCGCAAGGCTGGCGGCGAAGCCCCGGTCCTGCTGCTGCACGACGAGCGCTATGGCGCGGAAGTCATTTCGCTGATGGCGCGGCACGGCGGCGGACTGCCGGCGCGGGTGCTGCCGCTGCCCGTCAACGAGGTGACGGAACTGGGCTTCGACTTCTACTTCGACGCTCTGGCCTGGGGCGCAGCGCAGATCGCCCTGCTGGTTGCGCCCGAGAAGCGCGATGACGTGCCGGCCCTGGCAGGCACTCTTGGGCTGGTGGAAACGGTAATGGATGGCCTGGGCTACGGCGGCGGGCGCATCCACCTCCTCGACCAGCAGGATCCCGATGCGGTGGAAGCGGCGCTGCGTGCGCTGCCGTCGACCGCCGGGGCCGAAGCCGGCCTCTTCCTGCCCATGGGGGGCAAGCGCGCCCGCGCCTTCCTGGGCCTGCACCACCTCCATGCCAAGGCGCCGCAGCCGGTGGATCAACTGCCGCTGCCACAGGGTGCGCCCTTCGGCACCATCCACGTGGACACCAGCGGCTGCACGCTGTGCCAGGCCTGCGTCACCGCCTGCCCGGCCGGCGCGCTGATCGACGATCCGGAGATGCCCTGGCTCGGCTTCATCGAGGAAAATTGCGTGCAGTGCGGCCTGTGCAAGGTGACCTGTCCGGAGAAGGTGATCGCTCTGGAGCCACGCCTGAACTTCCAGGAAGAGGCGCGCACCGCGCGGGAACTCAACCGTGCCACGCCCTTCAACTGCATCCGCTGCGGCAAACCCTTCGGCGTGGGCGCCTCCATCGAGCGCATTGTCGATCGGCTGGCCGGTGCCCACTCCATGTTCCAGGACAGCGGCCGGGTCGAGCGCATCATGATGTGCGACGACTGCCGCGTGGTCACGGAGTTTGAGGCCAGCACGGCCGCCATCTCCTACGGTGAACGCCCTGCCATGCGCACCACCGAAGACGACCTGCGCGAACGCGAACTGGATCGCGCCAAGCAGCGTCTGGCGGAAACGGGCAGGAACAACGGCTCGTCCGATTCGTGACCGACGCGCCGCTGGACCCACGCAACTACGTCTACCGCGCAGACCTGGCGGACGCCCGGCTGCGCGGACGGGTCGAGGCGCAGCGCTTCACGGAGGGCAGCCCGGCGACCCTCTGTGTCGGTTGTGCCGATCTGAAGCGCACGCCCTCGGCCCAGGCCAGCAACGACAGCCAGTTGCTCTTCGGGGAAAGGCTGCGGGTGTTCGACCGCAAGGACGGCTGGGCCTGGGTGCAGAACGACGGCGACGGCTATGTCGGCTGGGTGCGGGAAAGCGCTCTCGGCCCGCTGCGCACGGCACCGGATCATCGCGTCGCGGCTCTGCGCACGCCGCAGCTGCCGGAACCGAACGTCAAGGCGCCGCCGCTTGACCTCTTGCCCTTCGCCTCCGTCCTGCGGGTCACGCACTACAGCGGGCCCTATGCGGAGATCGAGGGCGGCGGCTGGGTCTTTGTGGCACATCTGGTCCAGAGCGACAAAGCCGATAGCGACTATATCGCCACCGCCTGGCGCTTCCTGGGCCTGCCCTACCTCTGGGGCGGTCGCAGCAGCCTGGGGCTGGACTGTTCGGCCCTGGTCCAACTCGCACTGGGCGCCGCCGGCCTCGCGCTGCCGCGGGACAGCGACCAGCAGGAGACCTGCGAAGCCGCCGGCCGCCAACTGCCTCCCGACGCGCCGCGACAGCGTGGCGACCTGCTCTACTGGCCCGGCCACGTGGCGCTGGCGCTGGACGCGGAGCGCGTGCTGCACGCCACGGGTGGGCCGATGCTCGTGGTCGAAGAACCCTTCGCGGCGATCAATGCCCGCGTCCAGGCCGAGTCCGGCCGCGGACTGCGCTGCATTCGCCGTCCCTGACGCCTCTCCTGAACTCCTATCCGCGCCAGAAGCGCGGCATCACCAGGACCAGCAGGGTGAAGAGCTCCAGGCGACCCAGCAGCATGCCCAGACAGAGCAGCCATTTCGCGGTATCGGGCAAGGCGCGGTAGGTCCCGGTGGGGCCAACCACGTCTCCCAGGCCCGGCCCGACATTGGTGACCGCACTGGCCGAGGCGCTGATCGCGGTCACGAAATCCAGGCCCAGCGCCGCCAGGGCCAGGGCCAGAGCTGCGACGGTAACGAAAAACAGCAGCACAAAGGCGGCGACTGAGGAGCGCACCGGCTCGTCAATCTGCCGGCGGTTGTAGAGCACCAGCAGCACGGCATTGGGATGGGTGAGACGCTTGAGCTGCATCAGGGCCGATTGCGTCAGGACGTAGAGCCGGTAGGTCTTGATCGAGCCCGAGGTGGAACCCGAGCAGCCGCCGAGGAACATGAGGAAGAAGAAGGTGACGACCGCCCAGTTTCCCCAGCGACTGTAGTTTTCCGAGAAGAAGCCGGTGGTGGTGACCACCGAAACCACGTTGACCGCCGCCGCCGTCAAGGCGTCTCCGGGCGCGCGTCCATTCTCCAGCCAAAGCCGCAGCGCCGCATAGAGCACCAGGGCGCAGAGCAGCGCCAGCAGCCAGCGGACCTGCGGATCGCGCCACAGTGCCAGCGGGCGTCCGCGTAATGCCTGGACGTAGAGCACGAAGGGCATTGCCCCGGCGAGCATGAAGACCACCGCAGTCCACTGCACCGCCGGCTGCGGCCAGTGGCCCAGCGAGGCATCCATAGTGGAGAAGCCGCCGGTGGAGATGGTGGCCATGGCATGCACCAGCGCGTCGAACAAGCTCATGCCGGCGGCCCAGTAGGCCAACAAGCACAGAAACGTCAGCGACAGGTAGCACTCGACGATCAGGATGCTGAAATCGCTGACCCGCAGGCTGACATGGTGACGTTCCGGGCGCTCGGACCGAAAGAGCTGCATGCCACCGACCTGCAGGAAGGGCAGGATGGCCACCGCCATGATGATCACGGCCGCTCCACCCAGCCACTGCAGGATGCCGCGCCAGAGCAGCAGGCTGCGCGGAAGTTCGTCCAGTCCATAGAGCACGGTTGCGCCGGTGGTGGTCAGGCCGGAAGTGGCCTCGAACAGTGCATCGGCGACGTCCACGCCCTGGAGCCCGGCCAGAAGGAAAGGCAGGGACGCAAAGGCAGACGCCAACGCCCAGGCCAGCACCGTCAGCAGAAAGGCCTGCCGGATGTTGAGCCTCGTCTCCTCGCCGCGGCTGCTCAAATAGAGTGCGCCGGCGAAGGTGATGGTCAGCGCCGAGGCGGCCGCGAAAACCTGCCAGCCATCCGAGCCTTCCGCCAGATCGACCGACGCAGGCAGCAGCATGGCCGCGCCCAGCGTGAGCAGCAGCAGGCTGAGCAGATGCAGCACCGGGCGGAACACGAGCATCGCGGCGAAGAACCCCTCACTCCCAGCCCCGATCGCCGGTGCCGGGCCGCCGCACTTTCGGGCGGCGGGACGCGGAAGGCAAATCCTAACTTGCCACGGCGCGCTCCGCCGCCTGGTTCAGGCTAGCAGGCTGCTGAACGCTACTTCACGAAAACCTGGCGGGGGAAGTCGAAGAGCGATTCGCAGCCGTCTGCGGTCACCCGCACGGTCTCGGACAAGCCGACGCCGGCCATGCCGGGCACCTGGACCCAGGGGATCAGATGGAAGGTCATGTTCTCTTCCAGCAGCCGCTCCTGTCCCTCCAGCAAGGAGAGGATATGCCCCTCGCCCCAGTCGGGTGCGAAGGCGAGGCCGATGGAGTAGCCGGTGCGCGAGGACTGGGCGCTGTCCGGCGCACCTTCACGGATCACGGCTCTGGCAACGCGGTCCACCTCCTGGGCCGCCACCCCCGGCTTGATCGTCTCCATGGTGGCCCGCATGGCATCGCGCACCACGCCCTCCGCTCGCCGCACTGCATCCGGCGCATCGCCGACAAAGACGGTGCGCATCATGGCGGTGTGATAGCGGGCGATGCAGCCGCCGACTTCGAGAAACACAGCCTCGTTGGGCTCGATGCGCCGGCCCATCCAGGTGGCATGGCCGATGGAACCGCGCCAGCCCGAGGCAACGAAGGGCGCAATCGCCGGATACTCGCTGCCCGCCTTGGTCATGGCCCACTGGATCTCGGCCGCAACATCATTCTCGGTCGCACCGGCCGAAATGGCGTCGATGCCGGCCTGCATGCCGGCTTCGGTGGTGCGCGCCGACTGCCGCATGACCTCGATCTCATCGTCGGATTTGACCAGGCGCAGGTCCTCGACGATCCCGTAGGCATCGACAAAGGTCGCGTTCGGCAGGGCCTCACAGCAGACATCCTGCTCGCTGGCACGGAAGAAGTAGCTGTGCCGCTCGTAGCCGAGGCGCCCTTCGCCCAGCCCCTGCTCGTCGATGCGCCTGGCCAGTTCCAGGGCCGGGCTTTCGAAGTCATCGTAGGGGAAGGACGAGGAGACCCAGGTGTAGGTCTGGACGTTCGAATCCTCGAGGCGGCGCGTCACGAAGAAGACCTCGCCCTCCAGCGGCACCACCAGGGCCTGGAACCAGTAGTAGCCCGGCGTGTGATAGCCGGTGAGATAGCAAAGGTTTTCCGGCGTCGTGACAATCAGCGCATCGAGCTCGCGCCGGGCCATCGCCCGCCGCAAGGTCGCCAAACGCCGGACGTACTCGGCCATCGTGAAAACCAGATCCTCGCGCTGCCGCATCTTGGCCTTCCCTTGAAACTGCCGACCCGCCCGAGCTTGCGGCGCGAGGTCGCATTGAGTTGGATACATCTCTTGCTACACCTGCTCTCGTTTGCAGAGCAATCAAGAATTTTCGCACCATTGACGAGAGGGTGTTGCCGGAGATGTATCCAACTATTGCGCAGGGATGCAAGCGTCCGTATTTTCCAGGGACATCGCTGCTGACGGATCGACCCTTGAGGGTGCCGTTGACGGCACTTTTCTGCGCATTAGCGAGACCGGCCATGATGATGAAAGTGCTTCGAGGTGATGTCGCTGCGAGCCAGAGTCAGTGTGCCGGGACTCCCGGCTGCTGATGGCACGCAGCCGCCGCGCCTCTGCCTCCGCCCGCCTGACCGCCAAGGCCCACTCGGCGCGCGAGCGCTTCGATTTCATGTTCCAGGAGCTGCGCGAGCGCATCTGCCTGCTACAATATCCACCCGGCGAGGCCTTGAGCGAGGAGGCCCTGGCACGGGAGTTCGGTGTCAGCCGCACCCCGATCCGCCGGGTTCTGGGGCGTCTGGAGGCGGCCGGACTGGTGGAAAGCCGGCATGGCGTGGGCACCATGGTCACGGTGATCGACCAGGTGGAGCTGGAGCAGGTCTATACCCTGCGCATGCGTCTTGCCGAACTGATGGGCGAGCTCGACCCCCGCTGCGCCACGGCGGAGGAGTTGGCGACGCTGCGCGGCTTGATAGACCGCTGTGAAGCGCTGCGCGACGCCCCCAGCGAACCGGAGTTCTGCCGCATAAACATGGCCTTCAACCAGCTGCTGATCACGCTCATCGGCAACTCGGCACTGCGCGACGTCACCGAACAGCTCTATTACCGCTCCTCGCGCTTCTTCCTCTATGCCCTGCCGGGCATGGACTTCCCCGAGGAGATCGAGATATTCCGGGGCGAGATGGCGGAGATCCTGACGGCTCTGGAGCGCAGCGACCTGCGCGCCGTTGCTTTCCATCGGCGCAACCACATCGCCAACAGCTACTACCGGATCATCCGCGACCGGCATGACCCCGAAACGGAGGCCGATTGATATGACGGCACTGCCCTCCCTGCGCGACGTCCACCTCGCGCGCCGGCGCACTGCCGGCCTGCTGCGCCGCACGCCCCTGGTGCAGAGCGAGACGCTCAGCGAAACAAATGGGGCGCCGGTGCATCTCAAGCTGGAGAGCCTGCAGGAAACCGGGGCCTTCAAGCTGCGCGGCGCCACCAATCGGCTGCTATGCCTCAGCGAGGAGGAGCGTCCGCGCGGCGTGGTCACCGTGTCCACCGGCAATCACGGGCGCGCCGTGGCCTTTGCCGCGCGGCGCCTGGGCCTGCGCGCGGTGGTCTGCCTCTCGGAACTCGTGCCCGAGAACAAGCGCGCCGCCATCCGGGCCCTGGGCGCCGAACTGCGCATCATCGGCCGCAGCCAGGACGAGGCGGAAGTGGAGGCCAAGCGACTGGTCCAAGAGGAAGGCATGGTTTACGTCCCTCCGTTTGACGACCCGCACATCGTTAGCGGTCAGGGCACGCTGGGGCTGGAGATCGTGGAGGACCTCCCCGAGGTGGAGGAGGTGCTGGTGCCGCTTTCGGGCGGCGGCCTGATTGCCGGGATTGCGCTCGCGATCAAGGGGTCGCTGCCGGATACACGGGTGGTCGGACTCTCGATGGAGCAGGGTCCGGCCATGTATCATAGCCTGCAGGCCGGAAAGCCGGTGGCCGTCACCGAAGAGGAAAGCCTGGCCGACAGCCTGGGCGGCGGCATCGGCATGGACAACCGCTATACCTTCCCGCTGGTGCGTGATCTTGTGGATGACGTGGTGCTGCTGAGCGAGGTCGAGATCGCCGCCGGCATGCGCCACCTCTTCCACGAGGAACGCCTGGTGAGCGAAGGTGGTGCTGCGGTCGGGGTGGCGGCCCTGCTGGCCGGCAAGGCCGGAGGCCAGGGCCGAACGACAGCCACTGTCGTCAGCGGCTGCAATGTAGACATGAAGGCCTTCCTCGCTGTGGTGAGTTGAAGGCAGGTTTCGGGAGCAAAGCATCATGGACGGATCGTCCACCTCAACGGCGCCGGCGCGCGTCAGCGCCTCCATCCCGGTGGGGACACCGGGCAAGCATCGGGGCTTCCTCACCGTTCCGCATTCGCGCAACGAGTCCGCCTGGGGCTCGATTCAGATGCCGATCGTCTCCATCGCCAACGGCGAGGGGCCGACGCTGCTCTTCACCGCCGGCAGCCATGGCGACGAGTACGAGGGGCAGATCGCGCTCATGAAGGCGGCGCAGTGGCTGGAGCCCGAGATGATCCGCGGGCGGGTCATCCTGCTGCCCTCGCTCAATCATCCCGCAGTGCGCTCGGCAACCCGCCTCTCGCCCATCGACGGTCTCAACATGAACCGGGTCTTCCCGGGGCAGCGCGACGGGACGGTCACGCAGATGATCGCCCACTATGTCTTCAGCGAGCTTCTGCCCTTGGCCGATGTGGTGGTGGATTTGCATTCCGGCGGCAACACGCTGGAGTTCGTGCCGAGCGTGATCATGCACGCCCTGCCCGACCCTGAACTGCACGCCCGCACCCTGGCCGCGCTCAAGGCCTTCGATGCGCCGGCAGCGGCGATCCTGACGGAACTCGACAGCGAAGGCATGCTGGACACCGCGGTGGAAAGCCTTGGCAAGGTCTTCATCTCCACCGAGTTGGGCGGCGCCGGAACCGCGACCGCCAGCACCGTCGCCGTCGCCGAGCGCGGGGTGCGCAACCTGCTGCGCCACTTCGACGTGCTGCAGGAAGACAGGCAGCCCGGCACAGGTGGCGCTTCCGAGCCCGGGCGGGTGCTGCACACGCCCGAAGGCAGCGCCTTCGTCATCGCCCGCGACGCCGGGGTCCTGGAGATGCTGGTGGACCTGGGCGACGAGGTCGCGGCCGGCCAGGCGATCTGTCAGGTGCATCACTTCGAGGACGTGGATCGTCCGCCCTCGGTCTACCACAGCGCGATCAGCGGGATGTTCTGGTGTCGGCACGTGCCGGGGCTGGTGGCCCGGGGCGACTGCGTCGCCGTGATCGCCAGCGACTATCCCCAGAGCTGACCCGCGCTATCATGTCCGCGCGCCTCGACGACCGCGACCTGGCGATCCTCTCCGTGCTGCAGCGCGAGGGCCGGATCACCAACCAGCGCCTCGCCGAGCGCATCCACCTCTCGCCCAGCGCCTGCCTGGAGCGGCTGAAGAGGCTGGAGAAGGCCGGCATCGTCACCGGCTTTCGCGGCGAGGTGGCGCTGGAGCGCGTGCTGCGCTGCTCCACCGTCTATGTCGAGGTGACGCTCAAGCGCCACGAGGCCCAGGACTTCGCGCGCTTCGAAGCCGCGGTGCGCGACACGCCCGAAGTGGTGGAGTGCCATGCCATCGGCGGCGGCAGCGATTACCTGATGAAGGTGCTGGCGCTGGATATCGCCCACTACCAGGAACTGATCGACCGGCTGCTGGCCGCCGACATCGGCATCGGCCGCTACTTCACCTATGTGGTCACCAAGCCCATCAAGCGCGCCGGCCCCCTGCCCCTGGAGCATCTCCTGGCGGAATCGCAGCGGCGCGAAGAGGGGCTGTAAGAGTACGACTCGTCGCAAAGATCGCTGGACAGTGTCGCGCAAGAAATTTTAAGCTTAAAATAATAATCAGTGGACGGCAGAGATCCGGCCCAACGGGAAGCACACATCCATGGTCGCAACCTCTTTCCAATCCCTGCTAAATTCTTCAAAACAGCAGAATGGCGCTGTCTGCGTTTCGGAGGCTTTCGCCGAAGCGGTGGGTGAGGCTAGGTTAAGCAAGGCAAACGAACAGGGGGACGAGATATGAAGAAGCACCTTTCCATGCTGGCTGGCGGTGTGGCCGCTGCCGCTTTTGCGGCGGGCGCGGCCCAGGCCGAGTCGGTCAAGATCGGCTATATGGCCACCTTCTCCGGCCCGCCGGGCGTACTCGGCGAGCACAACCGCGACGGTTTCCAGCTCGGCATCGAGCATCTGGGCGGCACGCTCGGCGACCTCGACGTCGAGATCATCGAGGCCGACGATCAGCTCAAGCCCGACGTCGGCAAGCAGATCATCGACCGCTACATTCAGTCCGACCGGGTCGACTTCGTGGTCGGAATCATCTTCTCCAACGTGATGATGGCGGTCTACGAGGACGTGGTCGGCAGCGAGACCTTCCTGATCTCCACCAATGCGGGCCCCTCGCCCATCGCCGGGGAGAGCTGCTCGGAGTACTTCTTCTCCACCTCCTGGCAGAACGATCAATTGCATGGCGCCGCCGGCTTGCAGGCGGTGAACGACGGCGTCGAGTCCGCCTTCCTCATCGCGCCGAACTATCAGGCCGGACGCGACGCCATGGCCGGCTTCAAGCGCGAGTTCGAGGGCCACGGCACCATCGCCGGCGAGATCCTCACCCAGATCAACCAGCCGGACTACTCGGCCGAGATCGCCCAGATCGCTGCAGCCGACGCCGATGCAGTCTTCATCTTCCTGCCCGGCGGCATGGGGGTGAATTTCATCAAGCAGTATGCCTCCTCGGGCATCGACCTGCCGCTCTATTCCGGCTCCACCGTGGACGGCACCACCCTGCCGGCGATCGGCGAGGAGATGATGGGCGGCTACTCCAGCCCCAACTTCTGGGCCCCGGACATGGACACGCCGGTCAATCAGCGCTTCATGGCCGACTTCGAGGAGCGCTTCGGCTACATCCCCTCGGTCTACGCGGCTCAGGGTTACGACGCAGCCGCGCTCATCGACTCCGCGATCCGTGCGGTGGATGGCGACCTCTCCAACAAGGAGGGCATGCGCGACGCCATGCGCCAGGCGGACTTCGACTCGATCCGTGGCGACTTCCAGTTCGGCAACAACCACTTCCCGGTCCAGGACTGGTACGCCGGCACGGTGGTCTCCGACGACCAGGGCCGCGCCACCATCGCTTTGGGTGACATCGTGGCCGAAGACTTCCAGGACGCCTACCACCAGGACTGCGCAATGCAGTGGTAAGGCTTCGGGCGGCGTATGCCGCTCGGCCTCTCGTAGCGCCACGGGCGAAGGATCCGCTCCGATCCTTCGCCCGTGCGGCCTTTCTCTTCCTTTCGCGTGAGCCGCTGCTGCGATGTCCACCACGCTGCTGCTGATCCAGACGCTCAACGGCCTTCAGTTCGGCGTGATGCTGTTCCTGATGGCCGCCGGGCTGACTCTGGTCTTCGGCATCATGAACCTCGTCAATCTTGCGCACGGCTCGCTCTACATGATGGGCGCCTACTTCGCCGCCGCAGCCACCGCCTGGACCGGCAGTCCGCTGCTGGGCATCCTCTTCGCCATTCCGGCGACGCTGCTGCTGGGCGTGGTGGTGGAGTTCGTCACCCTGCGCACGCTCTATCAGCGCGACCATCTGGACCAGGTGCTCTGCACCTTCGGTCTCATTCTCTTCTTCAACGAGTTGGCGCGGGTGCTCTGGGGGTCGGCCGCCATCCCCATGGCCATTCCCGAGGCACTCACCGGCTTCGTCACCATCATCCCGGGGCTGATCTATCCCAAGTGGCGCCTGGCAATCATTCTGGTGGGCCTGCTGGTGGCGCTGCTGCTCTATCTGCTGATCTCCCACACCCGCCTGGGCATGCTGATCCGCGCCGGGGCCAGCAACCGGCCCATGGTCGGGGCGCTGGGCGTGAACATCTCCCTGCTCTTCACCCTGGTTTTCGGACTGGGCGCAGCACTCGCCGGCCTGGCCGGGGCCATGGTGGCGCCACTGCTTTCGGTGGAGCCGGGCATGGGCGACCCGATCCTGATCCTGACCTTCGTGGTCATCGTCATCGGCGGCATCGGCTCGATCCGCGGCGCCTTCATCGCTTCGCTGCTGGTCGGCCTGATCGACACGGTCGGCCGCTCCTTCCTCCCGGCCCTGCTGCGCGAACTCTTCCAAACGCAATCAGCCAACACCATCGGGGCGGCGCTCGCCTCCATGCTGATCTACATCCTCATGGCCGCGGTGCTCTTCTTCCGGCCGCGCGGGCTCTTCCCGCCGAAGGGGCGCTGAGCCATGCGCCTTGATCTGCGGACCATCACCGTGATCGTCGTCCTGGCCGGGCTCGCCTTGATGCCGCTGCTTGCCTGGGCGGTGGACGAGCCCTACTGGCTGCGGTTCTGGTCGCGGGTCATGATCCTGGCGCTCGCCGCCGTCGGCGTGAACCTCATCCTGGGCTTCGGCGGCATGGTGAGCTTCGGCCACGCCATGTACATCGCCATCGGCGCCTACGCCGTGGGCGCGCTGCGCTTTCATGGTGTGGAAGGCGGCCTGCCCGACCTCCTGCTTGCCGTCGGTGCCGGGGCGCTGGTGGCGCTGATCATCGGGGCAATCTGCCTGCGCACCGCCGGCATCTACTTCATCATGATCACGCTGGCCTTCGCGCAGATGACCTACTTCTTCTTCATCAGCCAGGAGCAGTACGGCGGCGACGACGGCATGCGCATCGAGGGCGGCACGCGGCTGGGACCACTGGACCTCTCCAACGACGCCACCCTCTATTACGCCACCTTCCTGCTGCTCTGCGGTGCGCTGCTGGTGAGCTGGCGCCTGGTGAATGCCCGCTTCGGCATGGTGATCCGCGGCGCGCGCTCCAACGAGCAGCGCATGGCCGCCCTGGGCTTCCCGACCTACCGCTACCGCCTGATCGCCTATGTGATCTCGGCCGTTATCTGCGCCATCGCCGGAGCGCTTCTGGCCAATCTCACGCTCTATGTCTCGCCGGCCTACACCCACTGGACACGTTCGGGCGAGCTTCTGATCATGGTGATCCTGGGCGGGCTGGGCAGCCTCTTCGGACCGGTGCTGGGCGCCATCGCCCTGCTGCTCCTCGAGGACGTGATCGCCCACTTCACCCGCCACTGGCAGCTCTTCCTGGGCCCGATCCTCATTCTCGTGGTGATCTTCGCCCGCCAGGGCCTCTTCGGCCTGCTGACCCCGCGGCGCAAACGCAGCCATACGGCAGGAGGCTCGCATGGGTGAGCCACTGCTGGCCGTCGAGGGCCTGGTCAAGCGCTTCGGTGGCCTGACAGCCACCGATGACCTCTTTTTCTCGGTTGCGCCCGGCGAGCTTCATGCCGTCATCGGCCCCAATGGCGCCGGCAAGACGACCCTGATCGCCCAGCTCTCCGGCGAACTGCGCCAGGATTCCGGGCGCATTCTCTTCGCCGGCCAGGACATCTCCCATGTCCCGGGCTGGAAGCGGCCGCACCTGGGCCTGGCGCGCTCCTTCCAGATCACCTCGATTTTTCACGACATGACGGCGCTGCAGAACACGGCCCTGGCAGTGCAGGCCCACGCCGGTCACTCCTTCCGCTTCTGGCGCCCCGCCGACAGCGACCCGGGCCTGACCGGCCCGGCGATGGAGGCCCTGCGCCAGGTCGGGCTGGAGGCCCGCGCCGACGTGCCGGCCGCAGCGCTGGCCCACGGCGAGCATCGCCAGCTCGAGATCGCCATGGCGCTTGCCACCCGGCCCAAGCTGCTGCTGCTGGACGAGCCCATGGCCGGCATGGGGCCGGAGGATTCCGCGCGCATGGTGGAGCTGCTCCGCGCCCTGCGCGGCAGCATCACCATCCTCCTGATCGAGCATGACATGGACGCCGTATTTGCCCTGGCCGAACGCATCACAGTCCTGGTCTACGGCCGCGCCATCGCCTCGGGCACGCCGGACGCCATTCGCGCCGACGCGGAGGTGCGACGCGCCTACCTCGGCGACGAGAGCCTGGCGGTATGAGGAGGCGCTGATGCTGAAGCTCGAAGGCATCGAGACCTACTACGGCGCCAGCCAGGTGCTCTTCGGCCTGTCACTGGAGGTCGGCGCCGGTGAGGTGGTCACGCTGATGGGCCGCAACGGCATGGGCAAGACCACCACCGTGCGCTCCATCACCGGCCTGACCCCGGCGACCGCCGGCAGCATCCGCTTTCGCGACCGCGAGGTGCGCAGCCTGCCCTCTCACCGCATCGCCAAGCAGGGTCTGGGCCTGGTGCCGGAAGGGCGCCAGGTCTTCCCCAACCTCTCGGTGCGCGAGAACCTGCTGGCCACGGCCGCGAACCGCGATGGCCGCGCCAACCCCTGGACGCTGCAACGGGTCTTCGAACTCTTCCCCCGCCTGCAGGAACGCGCCGGCTCCATGGGCAATCAGCTTTCCGGCGGGGAGCAGCAGATGCTGGCCGTCGGCCGCGCGCTGATGACCAACCCGGCGCTGCTGATCCTGGACGAGGCGACCGAGGGCCTGGCCCCCCTGATCCGCCACGAAATCTGGGAGTGCCTCGCGCGCCTGAAAGCCGAGGGGCAGGCCATCCTGGTGATCGACAAGTCCGTGGCGGCGCTGACCCGCCTGGCCGACCGCCACTACATCATCGAGCGCGGCCGCAACGTCTGGAGCGGCAGCAGCGCGCAGCTGCTCGCCGACAAGGGCGTGCAGGAACGCTATCTCGGCGTCTGATCCACGGGTTCAGGCGTAGCGCGACAGCGCCAGGTCTCCCGCTTCGATCTCCGGTTTTCGATCGCTGATCAGATCCGCCAGCACCCGCGCCGAGCCGCAGGACATGGTCCAGCCCAGCGTGCCGTGCCCACTGTTGAGGAAGAGGTTGCGATAGCGGGTCGGGCCGATGATCGGCGTGCTGTCCGGGGTCATGGGCCGCAGGCCGCTCCAGAAGAGCGAGCGGGAATGGTCGCCCGCGCCACCGAACAGATCCTCCACCGACAAGGCCAGGGTTTCGCGCCGCGCCGGGGGCAGATCGTCGCTGAAGCCGGCAATCTCGGCCATCCCCCCGACGCGAATGCGATCGCCCAGACGGGTGATGGCGACCTTGAAGGTCTCGTCCATCAGGGTGGAGAGCGGCGCACGGCTCTCCTCCACGATGGGCAGGGTGATGGAGTAGCCCTTCACCGGATAGACCGGCACCTTTATTCCCAGTTCCCGGAGCAGGCCGGGAGTGTAGCTGCCCAGCGCCACCACGAAACGCTCGGCCTCGAGCGGGCCAGCACTGGTTTCCACCCCGGTGATCGCGTCCCCTTCGCGCCGCAGGCCCTGAATCTCCACACCATAGCGGAAACTCACGCCCAGGGCGGCGCAGCGCTCAGCCAGCGCCGTGGTGAACTTGTAGCAGTCGCCGGTCTCGTCGTTGGGCAGGCGCAGACCGCCGACCAGCGGCGCGCGCGCGCCGGCAAGCCCCGGCTCCGCCGCCACGCAGCCTTCTCGGTCCAGCACCTCAAAGGGCACGCCATCCTTGCGAAGCACCTCGACATCCTTGTCGATGGCATCGAGCTGTTCCTGCCTACGGAAGAGCTGCAGGGTGCCGCGGGTGCCGTGATCGTACTCGATGCCCTCGGCCGCGCGCAGGCCCCGCAACACGTCTCGGCTGTATTCCGCCACGCGCACCATGCGGCCCTTGTTCACCGCATAACGGGCGGCGGTGCAGTTGCCCAGCATCTGGCAGAGCCAGCGCCAGGCGGTGGGGTCGAGCCGCGGGCGGATGACCAGCGGCGCGTGCTTCTGGAACAGCCACTTCACCGCCTTCTGCGGGATGCCAGGCGCCGCCCAGGGGGAGGAGTAGCCGGGCGAGATCTGCCCTGCATTGGCAAAGCTGGTGTCCAGTGCCGGCCCCTCCTGCCGATCCACTACAGTCACCTCATGCCCGGCTTTCGCCAGGAAATAGGCCGAGGTGATGCCGATCACCCCGGCCCCCAGAATCACGATCCGCATACCCGCAACAATCCATTCTCAAGAAGAAAAACCAACGGCTCCGGCTTGCAGGCTATTGGAAGGATGTGCGAAATGTCTGGCGAAACAGGTGCAGAAAATGCCTTCTTTCCACACTTTATCGCAGGTTCGATCAAGACGATGAAGGAAATGCCATGAAGCAGTTGGACGCGGTCGACCGGAACATTCTGCGCGTCCTCCGTCGCAATGCCCGAGTGAGCAATGCGCGCCTGGCCGCCGAGGTGGGGCTCTCTCCGTCGGCCTGTCTGCGCCGGGTCTCCATCCTGGAGCAGGAGGGGGTGATCCGCGGCTACACGGCGCTGATCGGCGGGGCCTCAGCCGATGACGGCATCGCCGTGATCATCCAGATCACCCTGGACCGCCAGACGGAAGACTACTTCCATCGCTTCGAGGCAGCGGTGCGCCGCCATGCGGAGATCCGGGAATGCTATCTCATGACCGGCGTCGCCGACTATCTGCTCCGCGTGAACGTGGAACACCCCGACGACTTCGAGCGCATCCACAAGGACATCCTCTCGGTCCTGCCCGGCGTCTCACGCGTCCACTCCAGCTTCTCCATCCGCAACGTGCTCACGCATCGTTGAGCCGAGCACCCCATCCGCTGCGCTCACAGCCGTTCGAGATAGGAGAGGTCTTCCGGCTGAAACTCGTCGCGGATGGCCTTGACCCGGGCCAGCGCCCGGTCGCGCGAGTCCTGGAGGTGCCGTTCCAGGGCCGCAGCGGCTTCCTCCACCTTTCCGGCCTGCAGGTGCTCCACCACGGCCAGATGCTCCGGCAGGAAGGGCTCAGTCTCGAAGAGGCGGGGCGTCCAGCGATAGAGGAAGCGGTGAGCGATCAGTAGAGACTGCGGCATGGTGATCGCCTGCATCAGCGCGCGGTTGCCGCAGTGGCCCAGCAGCGTGACGTGCATTTCCTCTTCCAAGCGATCCAGAACCGGCCCCTCCACCGGCTCCGCCACTTCCAGGGCGCTCTCGAGCGCTGAGCGCATGGCCGGCAGCAAGGCCGGCGGCAGGTGAGGCACCGCCTTAGCCAGAGCCACGGGCTCGAGCACCGCGCGCAATTCGTAGAGTTCTCCCACGTGCTTAGGGGTCAGGGCGGGGGCGAACCAGCGCGAGCGCTCGTCCTTCAGGACCAGGCCGCGCTGCTGCAGCCGCGCCACCACTTCGCGAGCGACCGTGCGGCTGACGGCATAGTGGCGCGCCAGCTTGGCCTCGTTCACCCGCCAGCGGGCAAAGGAGATGCGGCCGATGATCTCCTCCTCCACCTCGGTGTAGATGGCTTCCCAGCGCGGCGGCGATAGCAGTTGGGTCGTCGCCACGGCTGCCGCATCGGCTGGGGGCGGCGCCTGCTCCCCCGGCCGGCCGGCGATCTCGTATCCCCGCCCTTGCGCACGCACCAGCAGGCCGTCGCGCACCAGTTCCTTGAGTGCACGCCTGGCCGGTGCGCGGCTGATGCCGAACTGCGCTGCCACCGCAGACTCGGTCAGCCGCATACCCTGGGCAAGTTGCCCGGCGCCAATCTGGGCCGCGAGGATGGCGCGGGCACGCTGATAGAGATGCGCGACGGGCGGATAAGCGCTCACGGCCTCCTCACTGCGCTCGCGGGCTTCAGATGCCCGAGGAGAGATAGCCGCCATCCACCCGCAAGGTAGAACCATTCACGAAGGCCGAAGCATCGGACGCCAGATAGACGGCTGCGCCCACCAGTTCATCCAGCTCGCCCATGCGCTTCATGGCGGCGCGCTTGCGGGCCTCCTCCTTGCGGGCTTCGGGCATCCGCTCCCGGTTCAGGTCGGTCATGAAGAAACCGGGCGCAATCGCGTTCACCCGCACGCCCTGCTCGCCCCACTCGGCGGCCAGGGATTGGGTGATCCCGCTCAAGCCCATCTTGCTGGCGCTGTAGGCCGCAGCATTGGCCCAGCCGTAGTGCGCCGCCAGTGACGTAATGTTGATGATCGCGCCACGCTGATGCGCCAACATTCTGCGTCCAAACGCCAGGCAAGCGAAGAAGGCGCTTTTCAAGTTGGTGTCGATGATCGCGTCCCACTCGCTCTCGCTCAGCTCCAGAGCGGGCTTGATGGCCGTCGTTCCCTGGCAGTTGATCAGGATGTCGAGCCCGCCATGCTCGCGCTCCACGGTCTCGGCCAGCGTCTCGAGTGCGGAGACGCTGCGCGCATCGACTGTGTAGACGAAGGATCCCGCCACTGCCTGGCCCAGCTCGCTCTCGGCGCGCTGCAGCTTGGCCTGGTCACGCCCGGCAAGCAGCACCGTCGCGCCCGACGCCACGAAGCCGCGCGCCAACGCCAGGCCGATACCGCCGGACCCGCCGATCACCAGGGCCCGACGGCCCTGCAGGGAAAAGTCCTCCGGTGAAAACATGCGCCTCTCCTTTCGCCCCTTATCTCACAAAGCCGGTTGCTCTCCAAAATCATGAATGTATAGTGTACACAGTAGACAGAGAGGCGCCAGCGTGAAGTCGGCCCTTACAAGGAGGGGACGCGAAAAATGACATCAAGACTGGCAGGCAAACGCGCCATCGTGACCGGCGCCGGTCAGGGGATCGGTCAAGCCATCGCCCTCGCCTTCGCCCGTGAGGGCGCGGACGTTGCGGCGGCCAGCCGAACGCGTTCGAAGATGGCGGATCTGCCCAGCATTCATCCGGGCATCACGCCCTATGAACTCGATGTCACCGACCCTGCAGGCATCGAGCACCTAGTTTCCGTATTCGGCCGGGTGGATGTCCTGGTGAACTGCGCAGGCTGGGTGCACAACGGCTCGATCCTTGATTGCTCGGAGGAGGACTGGGCCAGAAGCCTTGACCAGAACGCGACCTCGGCCTTTCGCATGATGCGCGCGGTGCTGCCGGGCATGATTGAGCGGGGCCGCGGATCAATCATCAACGTGGCTTCCGTCGCATCCTCGGTCACCGGTGTCGCCAGTCGCGCGGCCTATGGGGCCAGCAAGGCTGCGATGATCGGTCTCACCAAGGCCGCCGCGCGCGATATCATCCGCTCCGGCGTGCGGATCAATGCTCTCTGCCCTGGCACCACGCTTTCCCCCTCATTGGAGGAGCGGATCGAGGCCTCGGAAGACCCCGAAGCCACCCGCAGGGCCTTCCTGGCACGCCAGCCCATGGGTCGGCTCGGCACCGCCGAGGAGATGGCGGCCGCCGCCCTCTATTTGGCCGGCGATGAGTCTGCCTTCACCACCGGCATCACCCTGGTGGTGGATGGAGGTCAGACGCTGTGACCGACGGCGCGCCGCCGCCCGCCGCCTACCGGGTGGCACCGGAGAACCTGGCTGCTTTCAGCCGACAGGTTCTGGCGGCCGCCGGCGCCGATGAGCCCACGGCGGATGCGGCCACGCGCGCCATGATGCACGGATCGCTGCACGGCGTGGACAGTCATGGGATTCGGCTGCTGGATCACTACGCCACCGTTCTCGAGAGCGGCCGCGTCAACCCCGCCCCAGAGGTGACGCTCAAGCGAACCGCGCGCGCCACCACCTTGCTTGACGCAGACGATGGGCACGGCTCGCTTGCCGGCTATCGCGCCATGGAGGAAGCGGTCACCCTGGCACAAGACTGCGGGCTGGCCGCCGTCGGTATCGTCAACAGCTCCCACTTCGGGCCGGCGGGCGCCTACGCCCTGGCAGCGGCGGAAGCGGACATGATCGGCCTGGTCACCTGCAACGCCGACAGCTTCGTGCGGTTGCACGAGGGAGCGGAGCGCTTTCACGGCACCAACCCTATCGCCTGCGCGGTTCCGGTGGCCGGACAGAAACCCTGGCTGCTGGACATGGCAACCAGCGCCGTGCCCTTCAATCGCGTCCAGCTCTACAAGAGCCTGGGCCAGGACTTGCCCCCGGATGTTGCCTCGGATGAGCGAGGCGAGGACACGGCGAACCCCGAGGCGGTGGCCATGCTCGCTCCCTTGGGCGGCGCTTTCGGCTTCAAAGGCGCGGGCCTCGCCGGCCTGGCCGAGATCCTCAGTGCTGTCATCACCGGCATGCGGCTCAGCTTCGAACTGTTGCCCATGGGCGGCCCCGATTTTAGCACCCCGCGCAAACTGGGCGCCTTCGTCCTGGCTATGTGTCCAGATGCCTTTGTCTCACGTGATGTCTTCCAGGCGGGGATGGAGCGCTATCTAGAGGCGCTGCGCGCCTCGCCGGCGCGCACAAACGGGCAGGTCATGGCCCCCGGCGACCGTGAATGGGCCGAGGCAGAACAGCGACGCCAGCATGGCATTCCAATCGACCCCACGACACTTGAGAACTTCGAACGACTGGCTGAGCGCTATCGACTGTCGGTGCCCCGGAAGGAGGCGAACCGCGAGACCTAGGCGGCCGCCGGGCCGCTGGAAGCAAATTGTGCAGAAACCCTAGCCCCATAACACAAGGGGTCGTTCAGAGGAGGAGACCAATGACAAGCCTTTCTAAGAGCCTGACCTTCGCCTGCGCCGGCGCCGTCCTGGCCCTGGCAGCCCCCGGGACCGCCACGGCACAGGAGTACAGCCTGCGATTCAACCACGTCCTCGGGCCAGGCGAGCCCTTCCACGAAGGCTTCCAGAAATGGGCCGAGTGGGTCGAGGAGCGGACCGATGGCGGCTTGCAGATGGATGTCTACCACAGCTCGCAGCTCGGCGTTGAGGAGGACATCATCGAGCAGATCCGCCAGGGCGCCAACATCGGCCAGAACACCGACGCAGCGCGCATGGGCAACTACGTGCCCGGCATCGCGGTGGTGAACGGTCCCTACTTCGTAGGCTCACTGGACGAGGCCTTCGCCCTGGCGGACTCGCCGACCATGCAGGAGTGGATGGACGAACTGGCGAGTGACCACGGCATCCAGGTGGTGTGCTTCGACTGGGTGCAGGGCTTCAGGCACTTCTTCACCAACGAGCCCGTGCGCACGCCCGAGGATCTGGATGGTCTGCGCATCCGCACGCCCCCGGCGCCGATCTGGCAGGAATCGATCCGCGCACTGGGCGCCACGCCCACGGCCATGAACTTCGGCGACATCTATCCAGGTCTGCAGCAGCGCGCCGTCGACGGGGCCGAGCTGGTTTACCCGAACATCACGGCCGCCAACCTGAACGAGGTGCTCAGCCACGCCAACGAGACCGCGCACATCCTCCTGATCAACTTCCAGGTGGTCAGTGCCGAGTGGTTCAACGGCCTGCCCGAGGACTACCAGACGGCCCTGGTGGAAGAATGCCGCGCGGCTGGCCAGGAGACCTCGCGGGTGATCGAGCAGGCCACTCAGGAAGCCAAGGCGCAGCTCCAGGAGGCCGGCATGACCATCGTGGAGGACGTCGACCTCGAGGCCTTCCGCGCCGCTGGTGATGCGGCCTATGAAGCGCTGGACCTGCTGGAAGCCCGCGACCTGGTCCAGGGAGAAATCCAAGACTGATATGATGGTCGCGCCCGATTGGCCCTTTGCTTCGAGCCAATCGGGCGCAGGCTTTCCGCCTTCTTCTGTCGCTGCCTGCGCCAACAGCGATTAATCTTTGGGCCCATGCTTGCTGGCCCACCCCAAGAACCGGACGTGAAGGCATAGAATGGCGAAACTCGCTTCGCTGCTCAGACGTGTTGAAGCCATTCTGGCGGGGACTTTCCTACTGCTCATGGTGGCGCTGATCTTCACGGGCGGAATCGCCCGCATGCTGGGCCATCCCCTCAACTGGACGATCGATTTGGCCACCTGCTTCTTTGCCTGGGGCTGCTTTCTCTGTGCCGATATCGCCTGGCGGCGCGATGCGCTGATGTCGATCAACCTGGTGCCGAACAGCCTGCCGCCACGCGCAGCGCAGGCCCTTGCCCTGATCAACCACACCATCATCGCCGGCTTCCTCGGATACGTTATCTATGCCGGCACCCTGCTCTCCTGGACCAGCCGCGCCCGCAGCTTCCAGGGCATCCCTGGCGTCAGCTATTCCTGGGTGACCGCCAGCATCGTCGTGGGCGGCGCGCTGCTGCTGGTCACCACGCTTCAACGAATGCTGGGCCTGGTGCGGGAGGGGCCGGACGCCGCGCGCGTGAGCAGAAGTTCCTAGCCGCCATGCTTCTGGTCATCGCCGCCTTCGCCGTCCTGCTGTTGATGGGCATGCCCGTCGCCTTCGCGATCGGCATCTCCGGCGCACTCTTCTTCGTGCAGCACCCGGAACTGCCCTTCACCATCCCGGTGCAGGTCACCGTTTCCCAAACGCAGAACTTCGCCCTGCTGGCCGTGCCGCTGTTCATCATGGCCGGCAACTTCATGAACCGCTCCGGCATCACGGAGCGCCTGCTCGACCTGGCATCGATCCTGACTGGCCGCCTGCGCGGCGGCCTGGCGCAGGTTTCCCTGGCACTTTCGGCCCTGATGGGCGGTGTTTCCGGCTCAGCCATCGCCGATGCAGCCATGCAGACCCGGATGCTGGGACACGAGATGGTGCGCCGCGGCTTCACCCGAGGCTTCACCGGCGGCATTCTCGCCTTCGGTGCCACCCTGACCCCAATCATCCCGCCAGGGATCGGGATGATCCTCTACGGCACCATCGGCCAGGTTTCGATCGGCCGGCTCTTCGCCGCCGGCTTCATCCCTGCCCTGCTGCTCTGGGCCGCACTGGCCACGGCCGTCTGGTGGACGGCGGCAAAGCGCGGCTACAAGCCAGAGCGCGAAAAGGCACCAGCAGCCGCGGAAGTCGGCCGGGCGCTCTTCGCCGGCATCTGGGCGCTGCTCTTCCCTGTGTTCCTGCTGGTCGGCCTGCGCATGGGGATCTTCACGCCGTCGGAGATCGGGGCCTTTGCCGTGGTCTACGCTCTGGTTATCGGCGTGCTGGTCTATCGGCGCCTGAAGCTCCGCGGCTTCGTGGAAGGCCTCGAGAGCAGCCTCGCCGACGTGGGCGCCGTCATGTTCCTCATCGCGCTTTCGGCCATATTCAGCTACGGCATCGTCATGGAGCGGCTTCCCGAGGCAGCAGCCGGCTGGGTGACGGGAATCACCCAAACGCCGTGGCTGGTGATGATCCTCATCGCGCTCCTCGTGCTGGCCATCGGCTTCTTCGTGGATGCGACGGTGCTGATCATCATGCTGACGCCGATCTTCCTGCCGATGATGCGTCAGCTCGGCGCCGATCCCGTGCACTTCGGCATCATCTTCATCCTCGCAGCCACGATCGGCAACTTCACGCCGCCCGTGGGGGCCGCCATGTATGCGGTCTGCTCCATCCTGCGCTGCCCGGTCGGAGAGTACACCCGGGAGTCCCTGCCCTTCCTGGGCGCCGTTGCCCTGGTGATCCTGGCATTGGTCTTCCTGCCGGGCGCAGTGCTCTTCCTACCGAACCTGATCTTCGGCTGACCGCCGCTCCGTCTGCGCGACCCTACTCCACCGTTACCACCAACGCCCGCGCCGTTTCACTGCCGGCGCAACGATAGCTGTGGGGCACGCCCGAATCGAAGTAGAGCGCGTCTTCAGGCTCCAGCACCACCTGCTCGCCTTCTCCGATGGTGATCGCCAGGCGGCCGCCGATGACAAAAACCAGTTCCGCGCTGCCGTGGGCATGGGGTCGGGAGGTGCTGCTGTCGGGGGGAAATTCGGCCAGGAAGGACTCCATCATCCGGTCGGCCACCGGATAGTCGAGGCTTTCGAAGAAGTAGGCCGGCGCCTCGCTCTCGGGCCGGTCAGGCAGACGCAGCCGCTGTCCTTTGCGCACCACCTCCATGAGTGGCCCCTCGCCTTCCTCGATGAAGAAGTGCTCGAGGCCGACGCCGAAGACCATGGCGACGCGCAGGAGGGTGGGCAGCGTGGGAAAGACCTGCCCCCGCTCGATCTTGGACAGCATTGCCGGCGAGAGTCCGGTGTGCTCGCCCAGCTGCACCAGTCCAAGCTTCTTGCGCAGGCGCAGGGCGCGCACCCGCGGGCCGATGCGGTAGCGCTTCAACTCCTTGCTCAGGGTCTCCGAGAGCATGAATTCGGCCTTCTTTTCCTCAGTTGCAAAGGATGCGTGAAGTTTTTCGTTCTATGAAAACGATTTTTAATACTCTGCACTTTTCCCCTCGTAATCAAATATCTTCTCTCTAGATGACAACCCACGCCGCCAGTTTGGCGCGCCGCAGACCGGCTCACGGGCCGCTGCGAACCCTAGAGAGATCAAAGACGAGGAAAGAAACATCACCATGCGCACTATGACATCGAAGCTCAGCCTGACCGCCGCCGCCCTTGGCATGACGCTGCTTGCCGGCACCGCCCTGGCCGATCATCACGGCAAAAAGATGGACATCGTCGACACGGCGGTGGAGGCCGGTCAGTTCGAGACCCTGGCTGCGGCCCTGCAGGCAGCGGACCTCGTGGACACCTTGAAGGGCGAAGGCCCCTTCACCGTTTTCGCCCCCACCGACGAAGCCTTCGCCGCACTGCCCGAGGGCACCGTTGAGTCCCTGCTACAGCCCGAGAACCGCGACCAGCTTGTCGACATCCTCACCTATCACGTGGTTGCCGGTGAAGTGATGGCGGCCGACGTGGTCGAACTCGACGAAGCCGAAGCCCTTAACGGCGACATGCTCGAGATCACGGTCTCCGGCGACACCGTCATGATTGGCGATGCGACCGTGATCTCGGCCGATATCACCGCATCCAACGGCGTGATCCACGTGATCGACACGGTGCTGCTTCCGCCTGAGGAATAAGCCGCACGGCTTTCCTCCCCCCGCCCTGCTCCGCACCACGCCCCTGGTGCGGAGCACCCTCTCTGGCGGGGTCTCAGCGCCCGGCAGGAGTGCCCCATCCTCCTGCCGGGCGCCCTTTGCTTTATGTCGTTGGTGCAGCGAAAAGGGCTCGCACCCGCGCCACCGCCCGTGAAATATCTTCCAACGGCGGCGGATTGGGCGGGGGATCGCCCTCATCCAGCCAGGCGGCGCGACCGCTGCGTAGCAGATAGTCATGGATGATGCGAATGTCGCGCGTGATACGCTTGGGCCCCAGGCGCATGCCCATGAGGTAGACGAAGGCCCGGAAGTCGAAGCGGTCGCCGCCGTTTAAGAAGGGCCAGCGCCCGCGCCCCCGCGCCTCGCGCATGGAGCGCCATCCGGTTCCCAGGTCGAACAGATAGACCGGCTTGCCCGTGGCACAGGCCTCGGTGGCCATGGAGACGCTGTCGCCGGTCACCACAATGCGCTCGGCCAGGCCCAGGAAGGCAAAGTAGGGATTGTCGGGGTCGTGGGGTTGCCAACGATAGAGCAGGTGCGGCACATCCAGCGCCGCTTCCAGCGGCGCCAGTGTCTCGGGCCCGGTCCTCGCACTGGTGGTGATCAGCAAGGAGGCGCCGTGACGTTTGGCCAGCGCCGAGGCTTCGCGCCCGAGCCGCTCGGCGGCTGCCGTGTCATAGCTGTAGGGCCCGCTGTTGCCGCCAATGACCACTGCAATGTAGGGCCCCGGCAGATGAGCCAGGCGGTCCTTCCAGGCCGCGGCATCGGCTTCCAGCCGCTCGGACTTGACCCGGTGGAGGGGTGTCTTGTTCTGGAGGATGGCCGGGTGGTCGCGCAGGCGATACTGCGGCGTGGTGACCACGAGGTCCCAGCGGTGGAAGGCCGCCCAGGGCCGGCCGAGATGGACCAGGCGCACCCGCTTTTCCGGCCGGGCCTGGGCCTGGACCCAGCGGCAGATCGGCTCGTTGCGCCGCCCGGCCGAGATCACCAGATCGGGCCAAGGCGGATGCAGCGCAGACGACTTTTCCCGCACCACCCCGCGCAGCGTCGGCCCGTGGGTCAGGTTCACCAGCAGTTCATAGGGCTTGTAGACGAAACGCCGGATTTCATAAGGCCAGCCCAAAGCCTCGGCCAGAGCCAGCACCTGGGTGTTGTCCCCGGCCCGATGGCCCATCATCAGCCAGACCTTGGGCGGGTCTGCATCCAGCGAATTGCTTAGCGCAGGCTGCTGGTCAGGAGTGTCCGATTCTTGCGGCAAGGTGGGGAGTCCATCGCTCGGGGAAGGTCTTGATAGACGGCAGCACCGAGCGGGTCAAACCGACCAGCAGATCCGCAGATCAGTCGCTGCGTGGCATTTCTGCGCGCACGCGCAGCCCCCCGCCCTCCCGGTTGGCCGCGCGCACCGAGCCGCCGATGGCCTCGATGTTGCGGCGGACCACCCAAAGACCGATGCCGAAATTCGGCAGCTTGATGCCCCCTGGGTGCCCCAGCTCGCCGTCCGAAGCGCTCCTGGGCCGCTTGGTGTAGTTGCGCTCGAAGATGCGCTCCACATCGTCGTCCACCACGCCGGGACCGCGATCCTCCACTGAAAGCACCGCTTTGTTGCCTTCACGCACCAGGGTTATGCGTACCTCGCCGCCGGGTGGGGAGAAGCTGACGGCGTTGTCCAGAAGGTTCTCGACAACAGTCTCCACCAGTTCGTCGCTGGCAAGAATCTCGACACCGGGTTCCAGGTGGGAAACCACGCGCACGGTGGCATTGCCGGGTGCGCCGATGGCATAGGGAGCGATCAACTGACCCAGCAGCGCGGAGAGGTCGATGCGTTCGCGCGGCGGGTTCATCAGCTCGGCCACGGTCTCCTCCATGCGCCGCGCCGCAGCCACCAGACCGTCGAGCCTGGCCACCGACTGCTCGACCAGGTGAAGCGCGCGCTGGCCGCGCTCATGCTCCGGCGACACCGCGCGGCGCAGCAGTTCGACCGACTGGCTGATCACCGCCAGGGGCGCCTTCAGGGCGTGGGCGTTCTCCTCGGCGGCGTAGCGGATCTCACGGGAGGAGTCTTCCAGCGTGGCCACCATGCGGTCGAACTCCTCCGCGACACCTGCCAGTTCGGGCATGCGATTGAGCTTGGCGAAGGAGGCACCGTCGACCACCGAGCGCGCCCGAATACGCTCGGCCAATCCGGCAAAGCGGCGCAGGCTCACCCAGAAGCCCAGGAACAGCAGGATGACCACCACCGCCATCAGCAGGTAGATGGCCGCTGCCAGCCGCACCTCCGGCAGCTGCCAGTAGGGCTGTCCCAGCGTGGCGCTCAGCAGATCCGAGGTCGGATGGGCGGTGACCACGGCCCAGCAGCCGCGTGGCCCGTTCACCGGGGTAATGGAGGTCAGGACCTCCTCTTCACCATCCGGAGAGACGTAACGGGTCGCCAGGGGCTGCTGTCCCTGGCAGGTCTCTTCCAGGGTGACCAGCACATCAGTCTCGATGAGCTGTTCCAGTTCCTGCTCCATCTCATCGGTGCCGAGTTGGTCGGTAGAGGCCACCAGGAAGAAGGAACTGCTGCCCGCCGCTTCCAGGGGGCGTAGGAGCAGGCGCACCTTGACGCCCTGCTGCCCGAGGTCGGCGATGGTTTCCTGCAGCACCGCTGCATCGGTGCCCTGAAAGCGCTCCAGGTAGGGCTTCAGGCTATGACCAATGAGCCAGCCCTGCTGCTGAACGCTTTGCAGCAGCAGGGTGTTGCGCTCCTTATCCGCAAGGCGGAATGGCCCGTAGAGCACTACGGGCACGGCGACAAAAATCACCAGGATGACGAAAAACTTCGCCCCGAGAGAGCGCCATATCCGACCTGCGGTTCGCACCATGAGCGACGCTACGACTGCCCCTTACGCCAACGGTATCCAAAGCCCGGGTAGTTCTCGATCTCGTCGAACTCGGAATCAAGTTCACGGAACTTCTGTCGTATGCGCTTCATGAAGGTCCGGACATTCGCCCGATAGCCGTCTGGGCCGGAGCCGGCGACAAAACCGCGCCCGTGCACCAGGTCGTAGAGCTCCCGGTAGGTCACGTCCTGTCCCGCACGCTCGACCATGAGCTGAACCAGCTTGAATTCGGTCAGGCTGAGATTGACGCGCTTGGTCTTCCAGAGGGCGCGGCTGCTGTCCAGTTTCAACTCAAGCTCGCCGAGGCGCCGGGTTTGACCTTCCTCACCGCCAGCCGTGGCACCAGGCGCTTTCGCTCCATCGAGGATGAGATCGATCCGCTTGCGCAGGATCGCAAAACTCCGCGACTTTTCGACGAAGTCGACGGCGCCGCTGTGCAGGGCCGCCTCCTCGTAGATCTGCTCGCTGAGCGCGGTCAGGAAAATGACCGGCACCTCGATGCCATCATCGCGCAGCCGGCGCAGCACCTCGATGCCGTTGATGTCCGGCATGCGCCAGTCCAGCAGCACCAGGTCGGCTTCGCCGCCGTCCTCCAGCCAGTCGAAGAAGGGCTGGCCGCCGTCGAAGGCCTGCACGGCGAAATCCGCCTCGGTCAGATTCTCGGTCAGGGTTTCGCGGAACAGGGGATCGTCATCGACGATCGCGATCCGCACCTTTTCGTTGGCCGGGAAGGTGGCCGCCTCAGCTAGTACCATTTTCCGCTAATCCAAATTGCTGAAGACAATCGGTTTGATCGTCGGGACCGTCGATCTCGTAGGTCAGGGACTGCAAACGACGCTCCCGCAGCGAGGGATAGAAGTATATTTCGAGATAACATTCACCACGGCTATAGGTCCAAATGGTTGCCGGGGATTCTACCCGTACTTGGGCAGGCTGCCCCAGCATCTCAACCGTGCCGGCTTCATCGCGACCAACAATAGTGGTGAGGGTCAGGGGCGGCATGGGCTTGCGCGGGCCCGCGGTCGTGGGCCGTCCGCGCCGGCCCTCAGCCGCTTCCGAAACCTGCTGATCGGGCTCCAGAACCTCTCCCAGTTCAACCTCGACGCTCTCCTCGCTGGTCGTTTCACAGCCAATCAGCAACAGGAACGGCAACACCACTGCTGCCAACACAAGACGACCGCCGCGATTCTTCGGTTGCGGTGCTCCACCTAGTTCTGCATTCACACGAGTGTCGTCCAAGTTCCTGTCCCTGATAAGCGCGCGGCCGTAGAAAACGGGTAATTATGGCTTTTGTGGGAAGCCTGCATTATAGAGTCCACTCCCAAAGGAGAGCGTCAAGCCTCTGTCATGCCCCGATAAAGCCATAGTGAGTATACATCGACCGGGACCGGGCGCACGATCGAACTTCCTCCGCAGCACCACCCGCTAAACAGGAGGAGCGTTCGCTTCATTTTACTCAAATTCGACCAAATGGCCTTATGCCCCCGGTGAGGCCGGATTTTCCGGTACGCCTTCTTGGAGCGTCATCGGGGTCCGGGCGATCGTCGGCGTGCGCAAAGGACCCGATCACGCACATTGGTAGCAATCTACTGGCTGTTCGTTACCTCCTTTGACACAAGCTTTGCCAATTTTTGCCCCAGGTCCGCACCAGGCGCCGCCGCCGACAAGAGACCAAGGACCTTTGCACCGACACGAACCGTCTGCTGGACAGCAACCCCTGCGCTATCGTTAAAGGGGACTTTGGCGGCACACCACTTCGCCTTTCGCCCAGCACGACTTCTGGGCTGAACGAGGCCGGAGGTCGCCCTCTAGGAGGAGCGAACTTGGCACCAACCTTGGACCAAAGCCTGATCCTGGCACTGATCGTCGCAGCGCTGGGCCTCTTCGTCTGGGGAAGGCTGCGCCATGACGTTGTTGCACTTTGCCTGCTGCTCGCGGCTGTGGCGCTGGGGCTGGTCCCGGCCGACGGCGCTTTTGCCGGTTTGGGCCACCCGGCGGTCATCACGGTGGCTGCGGTCCTTGTGCTCTCTCGCGCCCTGACCATCACCGGGGCGGTGGACGTGATCGCCAACCGCGCCCTGCCCCAGAAGGCGGGGCCGACGCTTTTGATTCTCTCCTCTTGTCTGCTGGCGGCGGTGCTTTCGGCCTTCATGAACAATGTCGGCGCGCTGGCGCTGCTGATGCCGGTGGCGATCCAGGCCGCGGACCGCAACGGCATCAATCCGGCGCTGGTGCTCATGCCCCTGTCCTTCGGCTCGATTCTCGGCGGCATGACCACCCTGATCGGCACGCCGCCCAATCTGATCGTTGCAGGCTTTCGCAACAATCTGGACGAAGGGTCCTTCGGCATGTTCGCCTTCACACCGGTCGGCCTGCCGGTCGCCCTGGTGGGCATCGCCTTCATCGCCTTCATCGGCTGGCGCCTGGTGCCGCGGGCCCGTGAAGGCACGGCGCAGGAAGGCAAGCTCTTCGACGTGGGCGCCTATCTGAGCGAAGTCCGCCTCACGCCGGAAGCCGCGCTGGAAGAGTGGACCGTGGGGGAACTGGAGGACAAGCTGAAGGACCACGACGCGGTCATCCTGGCGCTTGCCCGGGACAAGCGGCGCATCCTTGTCCCCCACCGCAACAGACGGCTGACCGAGAACGACGTGGTGATCATCGAGGCCGATCCCGAGGGCCTCTCCGGCGCTGCCTCAAGCCTCGGCCTGGAACTGGTGGGGCGCGACGACGAGAACGGCAATCAGGAAAAGCGCCTGCAGTCCGACGACGTGCAGCTTCAGGAAGTGGTGATCCTGCCGGATTCCCGCCTGATCGGTAACAGCGCCCTGGAAATGCGCCTGCGGACTCGCTTCGGCCTCAACCTCATTGCCGTGTCACGCCAGGGCCGCTCGCGCGGCCAGCGGCTGAACCAGCTCCGCTTCGCGCCGGGCGACGTGCTGCTGCTGCAGGGCGAAGAGGAGCGGATCAGCAACTTCATCAGCGTTTTCGGCTGCGCCCCGCTGGGTAGCCGTGGCCTGCGACTGATGCAGCCGCGCCAGGCCGCCATCGCCGGCGCACTGCTCATCGGGGGTGCGGCAACGGCAGCTCTGGGCATCGCCCCGCCGGCGCTGACCTTCGTGGGCGCCGCTCTGCTGGCTGTGCTGTTGCGTGTCCTGCCGCTGCGCGAAGTCTACACCGCGATCGACGGCTCGGTGATCGTGCTTCTGGCGGCCTTGATCCCGGTGGCCAATGCCGTATCGGCAACCGGCGCAGCGGAACTGGTTGCCAGCAATCTGGTGGAACACGTGGCGCGCGGCATCCCGGTCGTGGCACTCGCGGTGATGCTGCTGGTCACCATGTGGCTCACCGACGTGATGAACAACGCAGCCACCGCAGCGGTGATGGCGCCCATCGCCATCGGCGTCTCCCGCAGTCTCGATGCAGCGGCCGATCCCTTCCTGATGGCGGTGGCCGTGGGCGCCTCCTGTGCCTTCCTCACCCCCATCGGCCACCAGAACAACACCCTGATCCTCGGCCCCGGCGGCTATCGGTTCGGAGATTTCTGGCGCATGGGCTTGCCGCTGCAGCTGCTGGTACTGGCAGTGGCCGTGCCGATGATCCTGTTGGTCTGGCCGCTGTAGGGGCAGGTCGTGCCGGCTGTTTGCCCCCTGGCCCGAGGTGATGGCACGTCTGGCGTCATACCCTACGGGGCGGTAAGCTTCGCCCCATGAGCACAGAGACCAAACCGAACGGCCGCTTGGCCGAACTGCGCAGTCGCCTGGCCGAGATCGTCGGTGAGCGCGGGCTGATCGAGGACCAGGACGAGAAGCTGCCCTACCTGCGGGACCAGCGTGGCCGCTATGTGGGCAACGCCCCCCTGGTGGTGCGCCCGGCCAGCACAGAGGAGGTCGCCCAGGTGGTGCGCCTCTGCGCCGAGGCCGAAGTGCCGCTGGTGCCCCAGGGCGGGAACACCGGCCTGGTGGCCGGCTCGATTCCCTTCGAGAGTGGAGACGAGATCGTCCTCAATCTCGGCCGCATGAACCGCGTGCGCGCCGTGGACGCCGAGAACTTCGCCATCACGGTCGAGGCCGGCTGCATCCTGCAGCAGATCCAGCAGGCCGCCGAGGAGGTGGACCGGCTCTTCCCGCTGAGCCTGGGCGCAGAGGGAAGTTGCCAGATTGGCGGCAATCTCTCCACCAACGCCGGCGGCGTGCAGGTGCTGCGCTACGGCAACGCCCGCGACCTGGTTCTGGGACTCGAGGTGGTGCTGCCGGACGGGCAGATCTGGGACGGACTGCGCAGCCTGCGCAAAGACAACACCGGCTATGACCTGAAGCAGCTCTTCATCGGCGCCGAGGGCACGCTGGGCATAATCACCGCCGCCGTGCTCAAGCTCTACGCCCGGCCGCGCGAGGTGGTGACGGCCTTCGCCGCCGTGCGCGATCCCGAGGCAGCGGTCTCCCTGCTCGGGCGCTGCCGCGCCGCTTCCGGCGAAAGTGTGACCTCCTTCGAGCTGTTGCCACGCATCGCGCTCGACTTCGCCTGCCGCCACGTGGAGGGCTGCCAGGATCCGCTGGAGGCCCCGCACGAGTGGTACGTGCTGATCGAGCTTTTCGGCGGGCGGGAGAACGGCGGCCTGCGCGAGGCGCTGGAGGAAACGCTGATGACCGCCTACGAGGAAGGGTTGGTCGGCGACGCTTCGCTGGCGGAGACGGAAGCGCAGCGCGCCGCCTTCTGGCGCCTGCGCGAAGGCGTGGTCGAGGCGCAGCGGCACGAGGGCGGCTCGATCAAGCACGACGTCTCGGTCCCGGTCTCCCACGTGCCGGAGTTCATCGCCGAAGCGAGCGCGGCGGTGGCGCAGGCCTGCGCGGGCATTCGCCCGGTGGCCTTCGGGCACGTCGGCGACGGCAACATCCACTTCAACCTCAGCCAGCCGGAAGGCGCCGACACCGCCGCCTACCTGGAGCGCTGGGACGAGCTCAACAGCCTGGTCCACGACATCGTGCATCGCTTCGGCGGCTCGATCTCCGCCGAACACGGCATCGGCCGGATGAAGCGGGAGGAGAATGCGCGCTTCAAGTCGCCGCTGGAGCTGGAGATGATGCGTCGGGTCAAGGCGGCCTTCGACCCGCAGGGCCTGATGAACCCGGGCAAGCTGCTCTGACACATCGAATGACGAGAGGGGGATCCCCGTGCCCAGCTTGAAGCAGCGCCTTGCGCAACCCGAGATCCTGATCGCCCCCGGCGTCTTCGACATGATCTCGGTGAAGATCGCCGACTCCCTGGGGTTCGAGGCCCACTACATGACCGGCTATGGCACGGTTGCCTCACACATGGGGTTGCCGGACGCCGGTCTGGCCACCTACAGCGACATGGTCTCGCGCGTCAGTGCCTTCACGACAGCCTCCAAGGTGCCCCTGATTGCCGACGGAGACACCGGCTATGGCGGGTTGTTGAACGTCGAGCACACGGTGCGCGGCTATGAGCGCGCCGGCGCGGCGGCGATCCAGATCGAGGACCAGGAGTTTCCTAAAAAGTGCGGCCACACTCCCGGCCGCCGCGTGGTGCCGCTGGAGGACATGCTGCGCAAGATCCGGGTGGCCGTGGAATCACGCGACAGCCAGGACTTCCTGATCGTCGCGCGCACCGATGCCCGCACCTCGCTCGGTCTCGACGAGGCCTTGCGCCGTGGCGAGGCCTTTGCCGAGGCCGGCGCCGACGTGCTCTTCATCGAATCGCCGGAAAGTGTGGAGGAAATGGAGCGGGTCTGCCGCAGCTTCGATCAGCCGCTGCTCGCCAACATGGTGGAAGGCGGCCGCACGCCGGTGCTGAGCGGCACGGAGTTGCAGGCATTGGGCTACAGCCTCGCGATTTTTCCCGCCCTCGGTTTTCTTGCTGCCGGGTCCGCCCTGCGCGAAGCCTATGGCACACTGCTGAACACCGGTGACAGCCGCCGCTACAGCGGGGAGCTCTATGACTTCATGGATTTCAGCCGCCTGATGGGCTTCGAGGCTGTCTGGGACTTCGAACGGCGCCACGCCGAGGACAAGAAGTCCTGAGGAGCCTTACAGCCGCCGATTCAGGCGGCGGTCCACGATCAGCAGCGCCCAGCTGCACAGGGTCGCGAAGAGGAAGAGCAGCAGGGAGACTGCCAGCAGCGTCGGGACGTCGTGCCGCTCCATGGAGCGGATGATCATGAAGCCCAGGCCCCGCTGCGAGGCGAAAAGCTCGCCGATCAGTGTGCCCAGCAGGGTGAGCGCGAAGCCGACGCGAAAGCCCGAGACGATTTCCGGCACCGTGGCGGGCAGCAGCACGCGCCAGCCGGTGGACAGCGGCCCCATGCGCAAGGCCCGGGCCGTGCGCAGATAGACCGGCGCCACGTTGCGCACGGCGTTCATGGTGAAGATGATCACCGGGATGATGCCGTGGATGGTGCCGAAGGCAACCTTGGCCGACATCCCCAGCCCGAAGAGCAGCAGGATCACGGGATAGAGCGTGATCTTGGGGATCGAATAGAGCGCCACCAGGATGGGCTCGGCCACCTCGCCGGACAGGCGGTGCCCGCCCAGGGTCACGCCGATGATCAAGCCGCCGAGCAGCGCGTAGATCAGCGCCAGGCCGAAGGCCTGCAGCGTCTCCCAGACATTGGGCCAGAAGCCGGGGTCGAGCAGCAGTTCCACCAGGCGCGAAATCGTGGCCCAGGGCGAACTGACCGCCACATCCCCGGCCAGCCAGTGCAGTCCCTGCCAGGCCGCCAGGATGGCGAGGACGACCAGCAAGGCATCCTGCAGCCCGCGCGCACGTTCGGTCGCTGCGCTGTCCGCCACCTGATGTGATTGCGCCATCGCTCAGCTTCCCCGGCTGCGGCGGGCGTGCAGCTTCCGCTCCCAGACGTGCAGCGCCATATTCACCGCCGTGACGAAGACCAGCAGGAAGACCATGAGCCCGTACATGGTCCGGTTGTCGAAGTTGTTGTAGGCAAAGGCGATCTCATAGCCCAGCCCCGCGCCGGCCAGGATGAACTCCCCAGCCACCACGCCGATGAAGGAATAGGCGACGCAGAGCTTCACCCCGGTGAAGAGATAGGGCGCGGCGGCCGGCAGGGTGATGAACCAGACCTCGGCCGGCCGGCTCAGACCCTGCACCCGGGCGGTCTTGAAGAACACGCGCGGCACCCGGTCGAAGCCGTTGAGCGTGTTGATCACCATCGCCACCACGGCAAAGAGGAAGCCGATGGCGATGAGCGGCCAGTTGTTCAGTCCGAAGATGACGATGAACAGCGGATAGAAGATGAAAACCGGCACGGCGTAATAGCTGGCCAGCAGCGGATCGACCGCGCGCCGCAACCGGGGCCAGCGGTGCAGCAGGACGCCGACCAGAAAGCCGATGACCACGGCAAACACGAAAGCGGTGGCGACGTTCTGCAAGGTGAGCAGGATGTCTTCGGTCATCCGACCGGACGCAAGCACCTGCCAGGAGTAGACCAGCATCAGGCTGGGCGGCGGCATGGTGTAGGCGTCGATCCAGCCACTGCGACACGCGATCTCGAGCAACCCGAAGGCGGCGAAGACGACGATCAGGCGGATCAGCCAGACGGGCATCAGGCCTGTGTCCCTCTGCCGCCAATCGCCGCCAGCGACTCCTCGCGGAGCAGTGACCAGAGCCGGCTGGTGATGCGCCCGAAGGCTTCCTCCGAGACGATGCGGCTGTCACGCTCCCGCGGCCAGCCGGTCTCCAGCACTTCGATGAAGCGCCCGGGCCGCGAGGACATGACCCCGACACGGTCCGAGAGCATCGCCGCCTCGTCCAGCGCATGGGTGATCAGCATGATGGTGGCCCCGGTTTCCCGCCAGAGCCGCAGCACCTCATCGCCCATCAGCAGGCGCGTCTGCTGGTCGAGCGCCCCGAAGGGTTCGTCCAGCAGCAGAAGCCGGGGCTTGAGCACCAGGGTGCGCGCGATGCACACCCGCTGACGCATACCACCGGAGAGCTGCGCCGGATAGACGCGAGCGAAGTCCTTGAGACCCATGAACTCCACGGCATAGTCCACCCGCGCCGCCAACTCGCCCCGGTTCAACCCCTGGCGCCGCAGCCCGAAGGCGACATTGTCGTAGACCGTGAGCCAGGGGAAGGAGGCATCCTCCTGGAAGACGACGCCGATCCCGTCTGGCACATGGCCCGCGACCGGCTTGCTCTCGAAGCGAACCGTCCCCTCCGAGGGCGAAGCAAGTCCGGCCACCACGTCCAGCAGGGTGGATTTGCCACAGCCGGACGGCCCCACCACGGAGAAGAACTCCCCCTGGCGCAGGGTCAGATCCAGCGGTCCCAGCGCGTGGACCGCTGGATTGCCGGCCACCGGGGGATAGACCCGGGTGATGCCCTGGACCTCGACATGCGCTTGCGGCTCCGCTCGCGCGGTTTCAGACGCGTGCAGAGCCGCGCTGTCCGACATACTCAACTCCCTGGCTGGATCAGGCGAAACAGGAGGCGGCCCCCTATTCGCTGCGCAGCTCCTCCGGCAGATAGCTCTCGTCGATCAGGCCCGACCAATCGAAGGGCCCGTCGTCGATGGCATCCACGAGGCGCAGGCCATCGAGCATGTTGTTCATGGCCTCGATCTCGAAATCGCCGCGACTCCAGTAGTCGATGGCGGCCACGTTCTCGACCGCTGTGATCGCGATTTCCTCGTCCATGTCGTAGACCCGTGCCAGGATCTCGCCGGCTTCGCGCGGATTGTCGTAGATGAACTCGACGCCGCGACGACGCGCCTCGATGATGCCGCGGACGGTGTCGCCGTTCTCTTCCAGATAGTCCGTGCGCACCACGCCCACCGTCTGGGTCATCGGCGGCAGCAGGTCGCCGGCGAAGAAGACCGGCTTGTACTTGTCCTGCAGCCGGGTCCAGACGGGTTCGAGCACCAGCGCCGCATCCACCACCCCCTCGTCGAGCGCCGTCAGGCCGGAGCCGACGCCGCCGAGCGAACGGGGATCGTATTCGTCGGTGGCGATGCCGGCGGCATCCATGGACATGAAGAGCACCGACTGGGAGACGGAGCGCGGACTGGTATATCCCACCGGCCGGCCCTTCAGGTCGTCGATTTCGTTGACGTCTTCGGCATCGCTGCGGGTCGCCCAGAGCAGGTCGCCCACACTGCGCACACCGGCGTGCACGATGGTGAGGTCGAGGCCTTCCTGCGCCGCCGCCACCACCGCGGCCAGCGCCGTTTCGCCGTAGGGGACCTCGGAAGCCAGCGCGTTGCGCAGCGTCGTGCCGCCGCCTTGCGAGGTGATGAAGCCATCGACTTCAATGCCCTCCTCCTCGAAGTAGCCCTGATCCCAGGCCACGGCGAAGGGCACGCCGTACATCAGGACGCCCCAATGCGTGACCGTCAGGTCGACCGCCTTCGCCGGCGCGGCAAGCAGCGACATCACCCCGGCCGCCGCCAGGACGGGCATGGTTTTCGCAAGTCTCATCGGTGTTCTCCCGGTTCCGAGTTGTTCTTTGCTTCTTCGTTCGTTTGACGCCTGTGCCGCATACGCGCGGAGATATGCTCTCTCTGCCCGCAAGCGACCCCAAACGCCGTCACGTGCCTACCATAATACAGCTTGCGCGCCAGTGCGACACGCCTCAGGCCGCGCCGCTCGCCCGCTTCATGGACAGGGGCGGGCTGGGTGGTTATCTAGACCCGGTGCCCCGGGCAACATCCGACCGGGCAGCCACCGACTTTGTACTCCGTAGGGAAAGCCGAGCCATGAGCGACTATCGCGCCCCGATCGACGAGATGCGCTTCGTACTGCAGCAGATTGCCGGCCTGTCCGACATCGCGAAGCTGCCGGGCTTCGAGGAAGCGACGCCGGATCTTGTCGATGCCATCCTGGACGAGGCCGGAAAACTGGCGGCGGAGGAACTGGCGCCGCTGAACCAGCCCGGGGACATCGCCGGCTCGCAGATCGAGAACGGGGTGGTTCGCACCCCGGCCGGATTTGCGGAGGCCTATCGCCACTACGTGGACGGCGGCTGGAACGCCCTCCCCTTCGACAAGGATCATGGCGGTCAGGGCCTGCCCTGGTCGCTGGCCGTGGCGGTACAGGAGATGTGGAACGCCGCCAACATGTCCTTTGCCCTCTGCCCGCTGCTGAACCAGGGGGCAGTGGAACTGCTTCAGGCGCACGGCTCGCCGGAACAGAAGGACCGCTACCTGAGCAAGATGATCAGCGGCCAGTGGAGCGGCACCATGAACCTGACCGAGCCCCAGGCCGGCTCAGACGTGGGCGCCGTGCGCACCCGGGCGGAGCCCGATGGAGGTGGCTGGCGCATCCGCGGCCAGAAGATCTACATCACCTACGGCGAGCACGACATGTCGGAGAACGTGATCCACATGGTGTTGGCCCGCACGCCCGACGCCCCGGTCGGGACCAAGGGCCTCAGCCTCTTCCTGGTGCCGAAGCTCCTGCCCGACGCCGAGGGCAATCCGGCCGAGCGCAACGACCTGCGTTGCGTCTCGCTGGAGCACAAGCTGGGCATCAAGGCCTCGCCCACCTGCGTCATGTCCTTCGGCGACAGCGAGGGCGCCATCGGTTTCCTGATCGGTGAGGAAAACCGAGGCATGGAGTACATGTTCACCATGATGAACAACGCCCGGCTTTCCGTGGGAATCCAGGGCGTTGCCATCGCCGAGCGCGCCTATCAGCAGGCACTGGGCTACGCCCGGGACCGCTTGCAGGGCCGGGAAATGGGAAGCCGCGACCCGGATTCCGTGCCCATCATCCGCCACCCCGATGTGCGCCGCATGCTGATGACCATGCGCGCGCAGACCGAGGCCGCGCGGGCGCTGGCCTACTTCACCACCGCGGCCCTGGACCGGGCCAAGGCGCATCCTGACCCGGAGGAGCGCCAGCACCAGTCGGTTGACGTGCTCGAACTGCTGACCCCGGTGGTGAAGGCCTGGTGCACCGACATCGGCTGCGAGGTCGCCTCCATCGGCATCCAGATCCACGGCGGCATGGGCTTCATCGAGGAGACGGGCGCCGCACAGCACTACCGCGACGCCCGCATCACGCCGATCTACGAGGGCACCAACGGCATCCAGGCCCTGGACCTGATCGCCCGCAAGATCATGCGCCACGAGGGCAAGCCGGCGCTGCGCCTGCTGGAAGAGGTGCGCGCCACCCAGGCCAAGGTAGGTCAGGCCAAGGGTGCCGCCTTCTCGGCCCTGCGTCGCGGCCTGGACGAGGCCGCGGATGCCTTCGAGCAGGCGACGGGCTGGTTGATGGAGACCTTCCCGGAGCGGCCGCAGGAAGCCGCCGCCGGTGCCACGCCCTATCTGCGCCTGACCGGCACGCTGGCCGGCGGCTGGCTCCTGGCGCGCGGTGCGCTGGCCGCGGCCGAGCAGATCGACGACCCCGACAGCGACACGGAGTTCCTGGAGGCCAAGATCGCCACCGCGCGCTTCTATGCCGACAGCATCCTGCCGGAGGCCGTGGCCGCAGCGGCAGCCGCCATCCGCGGCTCGGCCAGCACGCTGGCGCTGGAAGAGGACGCTCTCTAAGGGACCTGTGCCGCCTGCGGGCGCAGGGCCTTACCTGCGCCAGGCCGGCGTGCGTTTCTCCAGGAAGGCGTTGAGCCCTTCGCGGCCCTCCTCCGAGGCGCGAATGCGCGCGATGCGCTCGGCCGTTTCCCGCTTCAGGGCGGCGTCGGCCGGGGCGCCGGCCACGTCGAAGATTACGCGCTTGGCCTCGATCTGCGCCTGGGGCCCACCGGCCAGCAACTCCTCCAGAAGACGGCGGCCGGCATCCTCCAGGCGATCGGGCGCCACCACCTTATGCACCAGCCCGATGCGGTGTGCCTCACCGGCGGAAAAGCGCTCGCCGGTGAGGAAATAGCGGCGGGCCGCCCGCGCGCCGATCGCCGCGACCACATAGGGCGAGATCGCCGCAGGAATGAGCCCGAGGCGCACCTCGCTGAGCGCAAAGCTCGCCGTTTCCACCGCCAGCACGATATCGCAGCAGGCCAGCAGGCCCACGCCCCCGCCATAGGCCGGCCCCTGCACCAGCGCCATTGTCGGTTTGCTGAGGTTGTTGAGCGCGCGCATCAGTTCCGCCAGTGCCTCGGCGTCGCGCAGATTCTCCTCGGCCGTAAAGTCCGCGGTGGCGCGCATCCAGTTGAGATCGCCCCCGGCGGAAAAGGAGCGCCCCTCTGCCGTAAGCACCACCGCGCGAACCGTCTCGTCGCCATCAATTCCGTGCAGCGTCGCCGTCAGGTCGGAGACAAGGCGATCATTGAAGGCGTTGTGGACTTCCGGGCGGTCGAGGACGATGCGCGCGATGCCATGCGCATCGTAGCTTTCCCGGAACAGCGGCTTGTCATCCTGCGGCTCGCTCATGGCGTGATCCTTCTGCGATCCTACATGCGGAAGAGGCCGAAGCGCGTCGGCTCGAGCGGGGCGTTCAGCGCCGCCGAGAGTCCCAGGCCCAGGCAGCGCCGCGTGTCGCGGGGATCGATGATGCCATCATCCCAGAGGCGCGCTGTGGCGTAGTAGGGATGCCCCTGCTCCTCGTATTGGTTGCGGATCGGCGCCTTGAAGGCCTCTTCCTCGGCCTCGGGCCAGTCCTGCCCGCAGGCGGCAAGGGCGTCGCGGCGCACCGTGGCCAGCACGTTGGCGGCCTGCTCGCCCCCCATCACCGAAATGCGGGCATTGGGCCACATCCACAGGAAGCGCGGGGCATAGGCACGCCCGCACATGCCGTAGTTGCCGGCGCCGAAGCTGCCGCCGATGATCACCGTGAACTTCGGCACCTTCGCCGTGGCCACGGCGGTCACCAGCTTGGCGCCATCGCGCGCGATGCCGCCCGCCTCGTACTTTCGACCCACCATGAAGCCGGAAATGTTCTGCAGGAAGACCAGGGGGATGCCGCGCTGGGCGCAAAGCTCGATGAAGTGGGCGCCCTTGAGGGCCGACTCGCTGAAGAGGATGCCGTTGTTGGCAACGATGCCCACCGGATAGCCCCAGATGCGCGCGAAGCCGCAGACCAGTGAGGTGCCGTAAAGCGCCTTGAACTCATCCAGTTCGCTACCGTCGACGATGCGCGCGATCACCTCGCGCACGTCGTAGGGCTTGCGCAGGTCCGTGGGCACGATCCCCAGCAGTTCCTCGGGGTCGTGCGCCGGCGGGCGCGGTTCGCTGAGTTCGAGCCAGGAAGGCTTCTGCCGGTTCAGGTTGCCGACGATGCGCCGGGCAATGGCCAGCGCATGATCGTCGTTCTCCGCCAGATGGTCGGCGACGCCGGACACGCGGCTGTGCACCTCGGCGCCGCCCAGGTCCTCCGCGCTCACCTCCTCACCCGTCGCCGCCTTCACCAGCGGCGGACCGCCGAGGAAAATGGTGCCCTGATTGCGCACGATCACCGATTCGTCGGACATCGCAGGCACGTAGGCGCCGCCGGCGGTGCAGGAGCCCATGACCAGCGCGATCTGCGGGATGCCCTTGGCCGACATGTTCGCCTGATTGAAGAAGATGCGGCCGAAGTGATCGCGGTCGGGGAAGACCTCGTCCTGGCTGGGCAGATTGGCGCCACCGGAATCCACCAGATAGAGGCAGGGCAGATGGTTCTGCTCGGCGATCTCCTGGGCGCGCAGGTGCTTCTTCACTGTCATGGGGTAGTAGGTGCCGCCTTTGACCGTGGCGTCGTTGGCGACGATGACGCATTCCCGTCCGGCGACGCGCCCCACGCCGGTGATGATGCCGGCGGCCGGGATCGATTCGCCGTACATCTCCCAGGCGGCAAGCTGGGAGAACTCCAGGAAGGGCGCGCCGGGGTCCAGCAGATTGCGCACCCGCTCGCGCGGCAGCAACTTGCCGCGGTCCAGGTGACGCGCGCGCGCGCGTTCACCCCCGCCCTCCTTGACCGTGGCGACCTTGGCGCGCAGGTCGCCGACCAGCGCCTCCATGGCCTCCCGATTGCGCTCGAACTCATCGCCGCGCGTGGACAGTGTGGTGCGGATGCGGGTCATGGATCGGACAGGCTCTCTTACTGGATCTAACCGGCCACAGCATGCGCGGCCCACTCCCCGGAGGGCAAGAGCGGGCGCGCTGCTGGTGCAGGTCGCAGGCGTGGCAAAGGCGCGTCAGCGCATGGCCACCATGTGCCCGTCGATGGAAAGCGCCTGGCCGCTGATCGTCGCGCCCAGCGGACTGCAGAGATAAAGCGCCATGTTGGCGATGTCGTAGGGCGAAACGAAGCACTTGAGCGAGACGTCGGTCAGCAGGCTTTCCTCCATCTCGGCCTCGGAGATGCCGCGCTGCTTGGCCTTTGCCGCGATCACGGCGCGAATGCGCGGCCCCTCCACTGCTCCTGGGCAGAGCGCGTTCACGCGGATGTTCGCGTCACCCAATTCCGCCGCCAGCGTCTTGGTGAAGCCGACCGCCCCCCACTTGCTGGCCGAATAGGGCGAGCGCATCGGAAAGGCGAAAATTCCGGCAGCCGAGGAGAGATTGATGATCGCCCCTCCCCCGGTCCGGCGCAGGTGCGGAACGGCGCGCTTGGCACAAAGGAACTGACCGGTGATGTCGATATCCAGCGTGCGTCGCCACTCCTCCTCGGTGATCTCCTCCACCGGGCTGGTCGGTCCGGCAATGCCTGCGTTGTTGATCAGGACGTCGAGGCCGCCCAGGGACTCCAGGGCATTCGCAAAGAAGCCGTCCAGCGCCGCGGAGTCCGAAACATCGCAACGATGCACGCCCGCCTGCGGCAAGGCGGCCGCCGTGTCCGCCAGCGCGTTCTCGTCCACATCGCACAGTTCGACACGGGCGCCATTGGCGATGAAGGTCTCGGCCATGGCGCGGCCAATGCCGGATGCACCGGCGGTCAGGATCACGCGCTGGCCGGTGACGTCGGCGCGCAGCATCGGGGGTTGGGTCATGAATGCCTCTCCTTGTGTTCTGGCGACCCCCTTATAGCATCGTCATTGCCGCCCGCCCGCAAGTTCCCTCGCATCCGGGGCGGCAACAATCCGCCAGTGCGCAAAAGAACCACTCACCGCAGGCCGGCGCGGCGCAGGCCTTCCAGGTAGGTGTCCAGGTGCTCGGGGCGCTTGATGTAGAAGAGACGCGCCCGCGCCTTTTCGATGCTGAAATCAGGTCGGACCCGCTGCAGCGCGTTGCGGGCGGCGTCAACCTGGCTGGTGTCGCCCAGGTGGCCCAGCGCCGACAGCAGATTGGCATGCGCCGAGAAGTGGGCATTGGGCACCTGGACCGCGCGGCGCGCCACCCGGGCTGCGGTCTCGTGGTCGCCGCCGAAGAGATGCGCCAGGGAGCGATAGGCGTAGAACGCCCAGCGGAAGGGATCGTGGGGACTGAGCGCTATGGCGCGTTCGAAGTGCTCTACCGACTCCTCGATTCGCCCCTCGTAGGCCAGCGAATCCCCCAGGCCACAGTGGGACACCGCGAGGAAGGGGTTCAAGTCCAAAGCATGCTCCAGCGCATCGATGGCCAGATCGTACTCCTGGCGCACCAGCCGCAGGCGACCCAGGGCAAAGTGCGCCTGGGCGTCGCGGTCATCCAGTTCCAGGCCGCGCAGCGCCAGTTCCAGAGCGTCGTCCATTCGGGCCTGGCTCACCGCGCCATCGAAGTAGACCATCTCGAGGGCGATGGCATAGGCGAGGCGGGAATAGGGTTCGGCGAAGTCCGGCTGCGTCCGGATCGCCATGCGCAGGAAGTCCTGGGCACGGAGATTGCGCTCGGCGGAGAAACCGTAAAACTCTGCCATACCCAGATGATAGAGCTCCCAGGCGCCCCGGTTCTCCCGCCCGACCCGGCTGGCGCGCTGAAGTTCCGAGACCCCGAGTTCGTTGGCCAGGCGCGAGGCGATCATGCCGCAGACTTCGTCCTGAAAATCGAAGATCTCCGAGATCTCCACATCGAAGCTGTCGGACCAGAGTCGGCGCAGCGACCGGATCTCGACCGCTTCGGCGGTGATACGCATCCGATCGACGGTCTTGCGCACACTGCCGGTCACCACGTGGGATGCGCCCAGTTGCCCGGCGATCACGTCCAGGCGTTCCGTCGAATGCCTGAAGGCAAAGGCCGGATTGCGGGCAACCACGTTGATCCAACGATGCTTGCTCAAGGCATTGAGAATGTCCTCCGTCAGCCAATCAGCGAAGAAGAGGCCGCTGTTGTCGCTGGAGAGGTTCTCGAAGGGCAGGACGGCAACGACGGGGCGCGACGGCGCTTCTGTAGATGCCGGTGCCGGTGGGGAAGCAGGCACGGCACTGTCACGGTCACTACCACTATCGCTGCCGAGCAGCGTAACCGCCGGCAGGAACTGAAAGCCCCGCCGCTGCACCGTGCGGATCAACCGCTGCTCCCGGCCGCAATCGCCCAGCGCGCGTCGCAGCAGCTTGACCTGACTGCTCAGCGCCGTATCGGAGACGATGCGTCCACCCCACAGGCGACTGAAAAGCTCGTCGCGCGTGATCGTGCGATGGGCATTCCTGACCAAAAGGAGCAGCAGGTCGAAGGTGAGAGGCTCCAGCGGAACCGGCTGCCCATCCCGCTGCAGTTCGAACCGCCCCGCATCCAGGTCGAACCCGGCGAAACGGTAGCGCTCCGCCGCCGTCGGCCCCGCAATTCCGTTCGAAACCACCACACGAAAAGCCGTAACAGACTGGCCTTGCTCGGCCCCTGCAGCGACTGGCTGCAGCGAAACCACGTTGTCCGCAGCCATCACCGAGCGGGCCGATGCCGAAAGCAGAAGGTCGCCGGGGTCGGCGCTGCTCGCGAGGGCCTCGGCAAGCGGGCTCGTGTTCCTCTCGTCATCTGCACCCTGGAGCACATCCAGTGCAATGCCCGGCAGGCTCTGCAGGGACGCCTCTGCCTCGATACGCTGCAGAATGTCGAGGCAGCAGACCAGGGCGCTGTCGGGGGTGTCGAACCTGAGGGCCAACCCGCGCGGGCGCATGGCCGTGAGCCTGCCACCATGGGCCCGGGCCAAGGGTTCGATCAGGGTTCGGTAGTGCTCTGCCCCGTCCCTGGCGCACGCGGAGCGCTGTCTTCCCGGCGCGGCGCCGGAAAGTGCAAGGTATGCAACTGCTGTGGCCTGTGCCGACATCGCAACTCCCGGACAGCAGCTGTGCCAGCCTCTGACGGGGTCGATTCAACGCGCGCACTCACGCAGCGGCCTCGTCTCAGGCCGCTGCGCCAGGCTGGCTTTACAGGTCCATCATTACGGAAAATCGAAACGACTTCAACACGAAGCGCGCTGGGCCCCTACTGCACAAGCAGGCTGTCGAACCATTCCTTCCATGCCGGCACGGAGGTTGCGTAGGTGCCGCGGTGGCTGGTCTGGCCGGCGGAGATGGCCTGCACCTTCTCGTTTCCGGCCCCGATGGCGTGTTGATAGGTGGCAGCCAATTGGCCAATTCCGACACTGATGGCCTCATCGGCCTCGCCGTAGTGGTTGGCCACCGGTGTTTCGATCACCCAGCGATAGGCGTGGGCCTGCTCGCGCACCAGACGGCCGTAGGCCGAGTTGGCGAAGAACTGCGGATCGAAGTACTCCTCGCGCACCAGGGCACGCACGTCGGTCGGCACATCGGCCGCATCGAAGGGCTCCCGCTCATAGGCCTTGCGCGACACCTCATAGTAGTCGTCGTTGATCAACGAGCGGGCCAGGCCGGGCACACCATAGTAGTTCTCGAAGGAGAAGGACGAGAGGATGAAGAGCGAGGTCACCCAGTCCGCATCGTTGGGACGGGGAAAGTCGAGAAAGCCGCTGAGAGCCGCGAAGACGTCGACGGGGGCGCTGGCGGTCGCCGCGGCATCCACGGCCACGCCCGCGCTCTCCAGCTTCTCCAGCATCGCCATGGTGACGAAGCCGCCCTGGGACCAGCCGCCCAGGAAAAGCTGCGGTGTGTCGATCCCCATGTCTGCCAGGACCGCGCGGCTCGCCATCAGCATGTCGTAGGTCGCCTGCTGGTGGCTGCCCTTGACCATGTAGCCTTCCGGCTCGCTGGAAATGCCCATGCCGAAGTAGTCCGCGCCGATCACCACATAGCCCTGGCCGCCGAACTGGGCCAAGGCGAGTTGCGTCTCGGGCGACTGTTCCGGGAAGGAGGGCACCTGCTGGCGCTCATAGACCGTGCCGTGCTGGTAGGACAGCATGGGATAGCTGCCGGCTTCGGTATCGGGAATGGCCAACAGTCCGCTGGCGACGATGGGTGCATTGCCGCGCTCCGGCACCACAGAGTCGTAGGTGATCCGGTAGAGGTTCAACCCGTTGCTCGCCGGCGTGTAGTCCACGTCCACGCTGAAGAACTCGGGCGTGTCGACCTGGAGAATCTGGTTCAGGCGGTCGGCATCCCAGGTGGCGACAAGCTCGTAGCTCACTCCAGACGTCACTGCGACCGCTCCCTCTTCCTGAGATGAAGCCGCCGCGTCGGGCGGCGTGGTGGCGACCACCAGCGTCAAGAGGGTTACCAGACCAAGACCACGGAACATGCATTCCTCCTGAGAGCGGGTCGCCACCGGGCTGTGCACCGGGTTGCGCGGAGTTGCATGTTATGCCGCTTGCTTGCCCTACCGAGAAGCGAAATCGTGCGCCTGCTATCTTGTTGAGGTCATTCCGAATGCCAATGGCCCCGAGCAACGGCAGTGCTTCGGGCCGGGAAAGCTGCCCCGGCCCGAAACAGACTGCTGATCGAGCGCTGTCACGCCGCAGGATTGCGGGCCGCGATCATCCAGGAAGAGCTGTCCATGACGATGCCACCGGCCTCGCGCTTCTGGCGATTGATCGCCTCGGCCAGCGCGGCCTCGATCTCCGGGCGTTTCCGCTCGGCCTCCTCGCCCGCCTCGCGGAAAACCTCGCCGGCTGGGCCGATGGCCAGTTGGAAATTGATGGCATCCTTGACGTCATGGCCGATCATGACCGGGGCGTCGATGCGCTCGAAGGTGATCTCCTCATAGCCGGCCACCTCCATCATCTTGCGCACCGTCGACTCGTCCGCCATGGAAAAGGGCCCGGGACCACAGGTGCGGGCGTTCTCCCCCGGGGGCGGCAGGAAGCGCAGCACCTCCTGCTTGGCCATGGACAGCCAGGGATTGTCCTTGGGGTCGCGCCAGACGATGTGGACCATGCGCCCGCCGGGCTTCAGCGCGCGGCGCATGTTGCGCAATCCGGCCACGGGATTGGCGAAGAACATCGTTCCGAAGCGCGCAAAGGCAAAGTCGAAGGCGGCTTCCGGCAGGGCGACCTCTGCGTCGCCGCGCACGAAGCTCACATTGTCGAGCCCGTTTTCCGCCAACTCCTCCCGGGCAATGTCCAGGAAGAGGTCGCAGCAGTCGATCCCGACCACCGAGCCTTGCGGGCCGACCATGTGGCCGAGCTTGATGGCCGTGTCGCCCCAGCCGCAGCCAACGTCCACCACCTGGTCGCCCGCGCGCACCGGCAGCTTGGGAAAAACCGCTTCGCTGTGCCGGGTCAGGCCTCCGACCAGAATGTGGCGGAAGCGGTTGAACTTCGGCCCGAGCACTTCGTTCCAGAACTGGACAAACTCGGAATCGTCGGCGGGTGTAACGGTAGCCGTGCTGGCTTGGTGTGTCTGTGCCATGGTGATCCTCCCATTTCGCTTCATCACCAGCATGCGCCTGGTCCCGCGCGGATGCTTGACGTCCGGGTGGAGGAAGCATGGAGAGCGCATGGATTCCGCTTTTCGGAAAACGGCAACAAACTGTCGATTTCGGGAGCGCGAGACAGAATCCACGTTTTGGTCGCGGCCTCTCCAAGCGAGGCGTAGACAACTGCCGCAATCTTTCCGGACACCTGTTTGTCATGGGAGGAAACGATGCCCGAGCAACGCCAACTTGTCGTGGTGATGACCCACGGACCCGAAGAGGAACTGGCCTCCGTGGCCTTCACCATCGCCAATGGCGGAATGACCGCCGGTCTCGATGTGGCCATCTTCCTGACCAGTGCCGCCGTCGACATCGTGCGCCGCCGCGCCGCCGATCACGCGCACGCCCAGCCACTGGAGCCCCTGGCTGACCTTGTGCGGGACTTCCTCGCCCGCGGCGGCACGCTCTGGGCCTGCACACCCTGCGCCAAGGCACGAGGCTATGAGCAGAGCGATCTGATCGACGGCGTCATCATCACCGGCGCCTCGGCGATGCACGAGCGCATCAAGGACGGCGCTGCCACGCTCAGCTTCTGACACGGTGCAATGGATGCGGCGGTGCGCTGCGGGCCTGGGGGACCGCCTCCGGGCCCGCGGCTATCCCCGGGCTATCGGCAAGGGTCCGTCGGACTTCACCTCTTCCATCACCACATAGGTGTGGGTCTGGGCGATGCCGCCGATGGCGGTGAGGGTTTCGCCGAGGAAGTGGCGATAGGCGGCCATGTCGCGCACCCGCACCTTCAGCAGATAGTCGAAACCGCCCGCCACCATGTGGCACTCCAGCACCTCGGGGCGGGCCGCGGCGGCCGCGCGGAATTGCTCGAAGGCATCCGGTGTGGTGCGGTCGAGGGTGACCTGCACGAAGGCCAGCAGCGCCGCGTCCAGCTTTGCCGGCGCCAGGACCGCGCGATAGCCGGTGATGTAGCCGGCGCGCTCCAGCCGCCTCACCCGCTCCAGACAGGGCGTCGGACTCAGGCCCACCCGACGGGCCAGCTCCACGTTGGTGAGCCGCCCTTCCTCCTGCAAGGCGCGCAGAATGCGCCGGTCGATGCGGTCGAGCAGCCGCGTTTCCTGCCCAGTATCATGTTCTGCCAAAACCCCATCCCCCAGCGTCATATCCGGCTGTTTCCCGAAGAACGAGCAGATATTCCGCCCGGTGCCGGCTATATTCAAGCCACTGCGAAGCCCGCGTCCTGGCGACTGCGGGGGTCGTTGCCAAGACACCGACAGCAAGTCGAACCCGGGAGGCGCTGCCATGATCCTCGACCCCGCTCTCGCCCAGGTGGGCCCCTTACGCGAGGCCCTGCGGACCGACACCCGCGCCGACGAGAGCCGGGTGGTGCGGCGCCTGCTTTCGGAGGTGGAGTTGCCCAGCGCCACCGTCGACCGCATCGGCACCCAGGCGCGCGCCCTGGTGGTGGCGGTGCGGCGCTCGCGCGTCGGACAGGGCGGAATCGACGCCTTCATGCACGAGTACGAACTCTCCTCCAAGGAGGGCATCGTGCTGATGTGCCTGGCCGAGGCCATGCTGCGCGTGCCCGATTCCTACACCGTGGACAAGCTGATCGAGGACAAGATCGGCGCGGCGGAATGGGAGCGCCATCTGGGGCATAGCGAGTCGCTCTTCGTGAATGCCTCGACCTGGGCGCTGATGCTCACCGGCCGGGTGGTGCGCCTGGAGGAAGAGGAACGCCGCGACGCCCGAGGCGTCCTGCGCCGCCTGATCCATCGCTCCGGCGAACCGGTCATCCGCAGTGCCGTGCGCCAGGCCATGCGCATCCTCGGCCGCCAGTTCGTCATGGGCCGGACCATCAAGGAGGCCACCGAGCGCGCGCGCAGCCTGGAGGCCAAGGGTTATCGCTACTCCTACGACATGCTGGGCGAAGCCGCGCGAACCATGGCCGATGCCGAGCGCTACTTCAAAGCCTACCGCGATGCCATCGCCGCCATCGGCAAGGCGGCGGCGGGCAAGGGACCGGTGGAGGCACCGGGCATCTCGGTCAAACTCTCCGCCCTGCATCCGCGCTACGAATTTGCCCAGCGCGACCGGGTGATGAACGAACTGGTGCCGCGCCTGAAGACGCTCTGTCTCGACGCCAAGACCCACGACATCAATCTCTGCGTCGATGCCGAGGAGGCCGAGCGCCTGGACCTCTCGCTGGATGTGCTCGAGGCAGTCTCCGGCGACCCGGAACTCAAGGGCTGGAACGGCTTCGGGCTGGCGGTACAGGCCTATCAAAAGCGCGCCTCGCGGCTCATCGACTGGTTGGCCGACATGGCCCACCGCCACGAGCGACGCCTGATGGTGCGCCTGGTCAAGGGGGCCTACTGGGACACCGAGATCAAGCGCGCCCAGGAGCGCGGGCACGCAGGCTATCCGGTCTTCACCCGCAAGGCCTCCACTGACGTGTCCTATCTGGCCTGTGCCCGGAAGTTGCTGGCCGAGCGCGAAGCCTTTTACCCGCAGTTCGCCACCCACAATGCCCACACCCTGGCCGCCGTGCTGGAAATGGCGGGCGACCGGGATGACTACGAGTTCCAGCGCCTGCACGGCATGGGCGAAGCGCTCTACGAGGAGATTGTCGGCGCGGACAAGCTGAACCGCCCCTGCCGCATCTATGCGCCGGTGGGCAGCCACGAGGACCTGCTGGCCTATCTGGTCCGGCGTCTGCTGGAGAACGGCGCCAACACCTCCTTCGTCAACCGCATCCAGGACGAGGCGCTGCCCATCGAGGAGATCGTCGCCGACCCCGTCGGCCGGGTGCGCGGCCTGACACAGATCCCCCATCCGCACATTCCCCTGCCGGAAAGGCTCTTCGGCGAGGGCCGGCGCAATTCCGCCGGTCTGGATCTCTGGGCTACCGAGGAACTGGTGCCGCTGGGCAAGGCCATGGCCAAGGCGGCCGAAAGCGGCTGGGAGGCAGCACCGCTGGTTGGCGGCCGTGCCCTCGACGGGCCGAAGCGCGAGGTGCGCAACCCCGCCAACCGCAAGCAACTGGTGGGCCATGTGGTCGACGCCACACCCGAACAGGCGGAGCAGGCGCTGGCCCGAGCCCAGCGCGCCTGGTTCGACTGGAACGCCACGCCTGCGGAGGAACGCGCCCGCTGCCTGGAACGCTACGCCGACCTCATGGAAGAGAATTGCGCCGAGCTGATGGCGCTCTGCACTCGCGAGGCCGGCAAGTCGGTTGCCGACGGCATCGCCGAGGTGCGCGAGGCCGTCGACTTCTGCCGCTACTACGCGGTGCGCGCGCGCAAGGACTTCGCCGGCCCCCAGTCGCTGCCCGGCCCGACCGGCGAGCGCGACGAGATCCAGCTCGAAGGCCGCGGCGTCTTCCTGTGCATCAGCCCCTGGAATTTCCCGCTGGCCATCTTCACGGGACAGGTGGCCGCCGCCCTGGTCGCGGGCAACTGCGTGCTGGCCAAGCCGGCGGAGCAGACCTCCCTGATCGCGGGCGCGGCAACGCGGCTGTTGCACCGCGCGGGCATACCCGGCGATGTGTTGCAGCTGCTGCCCGGCGACGGCGCCGCTCTGGGCAAGACCCTGCTGCCCGACGAGCGGGTGGCCGGCGTGGCCTTCACCGGCTCCACGGCCACCGCCAAGCTGATCAACCGCACCCTGGCCGCACGGGACGGTGCCATCGTGCCGCTGATCGCCGAGACCGGCGGGCAGAACGCCATGATCGTCGATTCCACCGCCCTGCCGGAGCAGGTGGTGAACGACATCCTCATCTCCTCCTTCCAGTCGGCAGGTCAACGCTGCTCGGCACTGCGCGTCCTCTTCGTGCAGGACGACGTGGCGGAACGCACGCTCACCATGCTGGAAGGCGCGATGCAGGAGTTGCGCGTCGGCGACCCGGCGGACCTGGCGACCGACGTGGGCCCGGTGATCGACGAGGAGGCCCGGGACATGCTCAACGGCCATGCCAAACGCATGAACCAGGAAGCCCGCCTCATCGCCCGCACCGCCCTGGGTCCCGACTGCGCCAACGGCACTTTCGTGGCGCCGGCCGCCTTCGAGATCGACTCGCTGTCGCGCCTGCAGGGCGAGGTCTTCGGTCCGATGCTGCACGTCGTGCGCTACAAGGCCGACCGACTGGACCAGGTGGTCGAGGCGATCAACGGCACCGGCTTCGGCCTGACCTTCGGCCTGCACACCCGGATCGATTCCACGGTCGAATATCTCCGGCATCGCGTGCGCGCCGGCAACCATTACGTCAACCGCAACATGATCGGCGCCGTGGTGGGGGTGCAGCCCTTTGGCGGCGAGGGCCTCTCGGGCACCGGCCCCAAGGCCGGCGGGCCGCGCTATCTGCATCGCTTCGCCACGGAGCGCGTGATCTCCATCGACACCACGGCCGCCGGCGGCAACGCATCGCTCATGTCCCTGGACGAGGAACTGCCGGTCTGAGGCGCCGCCGGGCGATCGCTCGACCGCTGCAACTGGGAGATTGATTCCGTCCGAACCTCTGGTCACTCTGCATCGCAGAGTAAAACCAAGCCGGGGGGACAGGGGCATGGCAGAAGCGGCGGGCGAGACGCGCGGGCGCAATTCAGGCACGACCAAACCAGGAATTCGACGGCGCGATTTTCTTGCCGGCGTCGGTGCCGGCGCCCTGGCGTCGTCCCTGCCCTTCTTCCCCCGCGCGGCCATTGCCGCCGGCAGCGGCGAAAGCGCGCCGGCCGGCGCGGAGATCGCGCGCATCGGCATCTATCCGCCCATCGGCATCTGCCGTGTCGGAGGCAGCGATCAGTGGTTTCTGGCCCCGGAAGTGCCCGGTCTGCCGCCGCAGCCCGAAGGCGGCTTCAAGGACGGCGATCAGGCGATCAAGAAGCAGGTCCAGCGCTTCCGCCTCTACGCCTTCGACGCCGAGGACCGGGTGATCGGCGAGATCACCGCCGAGGAGGCGGAGATCGAGTGGGAGGTGCATGTCGCCAACACCAAGGCGGCCTGGTACGGCTTCACCAATCCGCTGGACAACGGCGCGCTGGCACCCGGCATCCCGGGCCGGAAGCGCAACGACTACATCGTGCCCAACGCGGAGCGCGAGCGCATGCTGGTCATCGACGGCGGCGCCACCCGCATCGCCGGCGCGGGAACGAACCCGCAAGGCGACGACCCGGCCTATGCCATGGGTGACCGCTTCTTCGACCTGGCGGACGTGGGGCTGGGCCACCTGCGCACGGACGACAGAGGACGGCTACTCGTGGTGCCGCCGGACGGCCGCTCCGACAGCCCCAACGGCAGCCCGATCACCAACTTCGCCGACAACGACGGCTGGCACGACGACTGGTGCGACGGACCGGTCTCGGCCCGGGTGCGCCTGCCCAACGGGCGCAGCCTGGAGGCGGAGCATGCCTGGGTCGCCTGTGCAGGACCCAACTTCGCGCCGGAAATCCCGCCGATCACCACGCTCTACGACACCATCGAGGACCTGAATCTACGCGAGGGCTGGCGCAAAGCGCCGGCGCTGCCACTGTCTTTCCGCGAGCATATCTATCCCATCTTCCACCGGCTCGCGCTGATGGAGTGGGTCTCCGCCGCCGCGCATCTGCGCCAGGGCTGGCTCGACATCGGCGACTTTTCAGATCCCGACTACCTGGCGCGCCTGGCCGACCCCGGCGAAGACAACGCCGCCTTCCGGCGGTCGGTCTTCGAGAAGTTCCGCAACCCCCGGGCCCAGGGCGAGGACGCCTTCCGCGAGGAGCAGCACAAGCTGCCCTATATGCTGGGCGACGGCATCAACTACAGCGGCAGCCCGCTCTTCTGGTTCCAGTTCCCCGAACGGCAGTACGGCTTCCTGGAAGCCTGGGCCGCCGGCGACTTCCTGGACGATCTGCACGCGCCCGAGGCAGAAGCAATTGCGACCCTGGAGGACATCCCCCTCGCCCGCCAGCCGGAAGCCCTCACCCGCGCGGCCCTGGAGCCCTGCTCCGGCGGCGCCTTCCATCCCGGCGTCGAGCTCACCTACTACCTGCGCCACCGGGAAATGTACGCCATCGCCCACGGCCAGAGCCAAGAGCCCTTCCGCATCGCCCGGGGCAAGCGCGAGAGCCTGATCCAGGACATCGGCCGGCTGCTCACGCCCGAGATCGCCTTCTCGGGCGGCAACGGCGCGCCGCCGCCGATCGGCCCGCAGATGCCGGGCGACCTGACCCGCTGGATGGGCCTGCCCTGGCAGTGCGACGTCTTCAGTTGCCAGCAGGTGGCCCTCCAGAGCGACTTTCCGACCCCTGTCTGGTGGCCGGCGCTGATCCCGGTGGACGTGCTGCCGGAGGAGTTCTACGAGCAGGTCATGCGCGACGACCTAGACCCGGAGCAGCGCCAGCGTTTCTTCCAGCACCGCGTCGCCTGGACCCGCGGGGTGGCCGGCGTCGGCTATCACGCCGAAGCCAGCTACACCGACGGCATCGTCAGCATGATCAAGCTGTGGGAGCGCATGGGCTTCGTGGTGAAGCGTCCGGGCCCGCAGGATGCACAGCGCCCGGACGGACTGCCCGAAACTCTCTTTGTCGAGACCGGCCGCGGCTCCATGGAACGGCGGACCGATTGGACACCCTCGGACGGGCAGACGCTCTGAGCCCGGTTTGACAGCGCGGCATCCCGTTGCGGTCATCGGCGGGGGCATCGCCGGCGCGGCCACCTGTGTGTCCCTGGCCCGGCAAGGCTGTTCGCCGCTCTGGCTCGCCCTGCCGGCGGAAGAGGAGGCGCAGGCCTTTGGCGAATCCCTGGGGCCGGGCGCCACGCCTATCCTCAAGGCCCTGGGCTTGGAAGACCTGCTCGCCACCGGCGCGCATCGCTCGGCCAACGCCAGCTTCTCCGCCTGGGGCAGCGATCGCCTCACCGCCCGCCACGCCGCCTTTCAAGCGGGGCTGTCAGGCTACGTGCTCGACCGTCCGCGCTTCGAAGCCGATCTTCTTGCCCGGGCCGCAGCCGTTGCGGAACGGCTCCCCCATCGCCTGGGCAGCGCGCAGCGTGAAGGCCAAGTCTGGCGGTTACGCCTTTCAAGTGGGGCAAGCTGCACGGCCTCCGCCGTGGTGGACGCAAGCGGCCGTGCTGCCGTCTTCGCCCGCCAGCATAGCCGTCTGCTGCGCCAAGACCGCCTGATCGCCGCAGCCGCGTTGCTGAGGCAGCGCGACCTTTCCGTCGAGCCGACCCGGGCCACGCTCATCGAGGCACTGCCGGACGGCTGGCTCTACGCGGCGCTACTGCCCGATGAAGCACTCTCGCTGGCCTACTTCACCGACCCCGACCTGATGCCGGCCGGAATCTCGCGCGACCCGCGGGTGCTCGCCACAGTCCTGGAGCAGAGCCGCCACATCGCGCGCTGGATCGCCGACGCCGGCTTCGTTTTGGAGCGCCCGCCCCGCCTCTACAGCGCCGGCACCACCCGTCTTGCCGGACCCATCGGATACGACAGCGGGCTGCCGCCCTGGATGGCCGTCGGCGATGCGGCGGCGGCCTTTGACCCGCTGTCCTCCCACGGCATGACGACCGCGCTCTGGGGCGGCTGGAAGGCCGGCGAAACCGTGGCCGCGGCGCTGACCGGCGACCGCAGCAAGCTGGAGCGCTATGCCGCCGCGCTCACCGAAGGCATTGCCGATTTCGACCGACAGCAGGCGCGCTTCTACGCCGCCGAGACCCGCTTTCCCGACAGCCGCTTCTGGGCTGCGCGCAAGTCAAACTGAAGCGAGGGCCTCAAGCGATCAGGCAGAGCGCTGCCGGCTCGGAAGACTGCGATAGACGCTGCGCAGGGTGAGAATCAGCAGCAGCAGAGCGACCCCAAGGAAGACCGCCGAGAAGGGCCGCTCCAGGAAGATCATAGGATCACCCCTGGAGAGGGTCAGCGTGCGGCGCAGGTTCTCCTCCATCAAGGGCCCGAGGATGAAACCCAGCAGCAGCGGCGCGGCCGGAAAGCCGAACATCAGCATGAAGTAGCCCACCACCCCGAAGCCCAGGGCGATGTAAACGTCGAAGACGTTGTTGTTCACGCTGTAGACGCCGATGCAGATGAACAGCAGCATGGCCGGAAAGAGGATGTGATAGGGGATCGTCAGCAGGCGCACCCAAAGCCCGATCATCGGGATGTTGAGGACCAGCAGAAGCAGGTTGCCGATCCAGAAGCTGGCGATCAGGCCCCAGAACATGGCCGGCTGTTCGCTGACGAAAAGCGGCCCGGGCGCGATGCCATGGATCATCAGGGCCCCGATCAGCACGGCCATCACCGCATCACCGGGAATGCCGAGGCTGAGTGTCGGAATAAAAGCCGCCTGCACCGAGGCGTTGTTGGCCGCTTCCGGGGCGGCAACGCCCTCGATCGCCCCCTTGCCGAACTTCGAGGGATCGCGCGAGATTTTCTTCTCCAGCGCGTAGCCCATGAAGGCGGCCAGGCTGGGGCCGGCGCCGGGCAGGATGCCGATGGCCGAGCCCAGGATCGAGGAGCGCCCCGCGGGCAGAAGCGAGCGTTTGAACTCGGCGCGGCTCGGCAGAAGGCTGCGCAGCGTGATCGACTTGCGATCGACGACCAACTTATGCTTCGAGCCGATGTTCTTGAGAATCTCGGCAATGCCGAAGATGCCCATGGCTACGGCAACCAGGCTGATGCCCTCCGCCAGTTCGAACTGGCCGAAGGTGAAGCGCATCTGGCCGGTGTTCCGGTCCATCCCCACGGTGCCCAGCGCCAAGCCAACGACCACCATGGCGATGCCCTTGAGCGGCGAGCCGATGGACAGTGTCGAGGCCGCCACGAGTCCCAGGAGCATGATGGAGAAGTAGTCGGCCGAGGTGAAGCGCACGGCAAAGGCCGCCAGCGCTGGAGCGAAGCCGATCATCACCAGGATGGCAAAGGTACCGCCGATGAAGGAACTGATCGTGGTGATAAAAAGCGCGACCCCCGCCTTGCCCTGGCGGGTCATGGGATAGCCGTCCAGGCAGGTGGCCGCAGCCGTCGCGGTGCCCGGAATGTTGAGCAGAATGGCCGCCGTCGAACTGCCGTACTGGGCACCGTAGAAGATGCCGGCCAGCATGATCAGCGCGACTGTCGGCTCCAGGTAGAAGGTGAGCGGCAAGGTCATCGAAATGGCGGCCAGCGCGCCGATGCCTGGCAGCACTCCCACCAGCATGCCAACCGTCACGCCGATAAAGCAGAAGAGCAACGCTTCCCAGGAGAGCGCCGTCTGGAACCCCAGAGCGAGATTGGTCAGAACTTCCACGCGGTCACCAGGCGAAAGGTTGGAAAGGCAGTCGCAAGCCGTAGACGAACACGGCGTGACTCATGACGGAAAGCCCGAGGGCGAGCCCGAGGCTTGGCCAGAGACGGAAACCGCGTTCCGACAAGCCCGATACCAGGACCAGCAGGAATGTTGCCGGATAGAGACCCAGGCGCTCCAGCGCGAGCGCCCAGATCAGGATCGCGGCCACGACCATCACCAGCGGGCGAAAGCGCAGTTCCGGCCTGGCATCGCGCAGCAGCAGGCTTTCTCCGACCACAGCCGCACCCAGCACGATCAGCAGCCAACTGATGCCGGTGGGAAAGAAGCCCGGGCCGATCCGGCGCGGGCTGCCCATGGAAAAGCCTTGCGCATGAAGCAAGAAAAAGAGCCCGAAGCCGATCAGCACAAGGCCGGGCAGCCAGTACCACCAGTGCAGGCGATGGCGGAGACTCATGGGCAGGTCCAACAGGAACCGGGAATAGCGGTGGCCGATCACGCTCCAGCGAGACCGGCCACCCGTGACGCTGCGCGCTTAGTTATCGAGGTCGATATCGACCTGCTTGACCACATTCTGCCAGCGAGCAACCTCTTCTTCCATACGCTGAGCGAACTCCGCGGAGGTGCTGCCAACGGCCGAGGCGCCGATGTCGGCGAGCCGCTGGCGCGTGTCCTCTTCGGACAGCGCCTCGGCGATGTGGGTCTCGAGGACAGCGATCACATCTTCGGGAACGCCGGCCGGCGCAACGATGCCGAACCAGGCCGTCACGTCGTAGCCCTCAACACCCTCTTCCTGGAAAGTGGGAATATCCGGGTGCTCTTCCGAGCGCTCGGTGGTGGTGACCGCCAGCGCGCGCACGCTTTCCCCCCGGATATGCCCGGAGGCCGAGGGCAGGTTGTCGAAGCCGAGCGGAATCTCGCCGCCCATCACCGCCGCCAGCAGCGGACCGCCACCCTGATAGGGCACATGGACCATGTCGATCCCGGCCAGGGCCTTCAGCATCTCGCCGCTCATGTGCGGGCTGCCGGTCACCGAGGTGGAGCCGAAGTCCAGCTCGCCCGGGTTCTCCTTGGCATAGGCGATCACGTCCTGAACGCTATGGAAGTCGCTGTCCACGTTGGCCAGCAGGACGTTCGGGGTGTCGGCCAGCAGCGACACCGGCGTGAAGTCCTCGAGCGCGTCGTAGGGCAGGTCGTCGCGCAGCGCCGGGTGGATGCCGTGGGTGAGGATGCTGGCTGCGCCCAGGGTGTAGCCGTCCGGCTCGGCCTGAGCCAGCATGGCCATGCCAACGGACCCACCGCCGCCGCCACGGTTCTCGATCACGAAGGGCTCGCCGAGGCGTTCGGAGAGTTCTTCGGCGACGATGCGTGCCAGCACGTCGGTGGTGCCACCGGCCGGATAGGGCACGACGATGGTGACGGGGCCTTCAGGGTACTCGGCCAGGGCCGGCGCAGCAGCGGCGATCGGGGCCGCGAGTCCCAGGGCGAGTGAGTAAGCGAGTTTCTTCATGGCATCCTCCCAGGAATGGGGTCTGTGAAAACGAAATCGGGCCTTCTTGCGGGCGCCTTGCACGCAGGGGCGTGGGGTTTGTGCAGCGAAGCTGGGCTCAAGCCGCCTGGCCGCGGCGCAGGCGATTGGCGAAACGCTCCGGCACCTCGACTTCGAGGCTGAGGATGCGCGAGGCCAGCGACTTGCCGTAGTTGTCGAGGCAGAGGCTGCGGGACACGCCGCCGCCCAGTGCGCCTTCGCACACGAAGTTGAGCACGCCGAGGCGATCGACGGCATAGCGGGTGACCTTGCCGGTGATGACGCCGGCGTAGTGCGCCTTCAGCGCCTCCTCGGTCACCTGTTCCTTGAGCACCTCGTAGAAGTCCTGCTCATAGGCGATGACGGTTATGTTGCAGGTATTGCCCTTGTCGCCGGAGCGGCTGTGGGCAATGGCCCGGACCGGAACTCTCATGATGGCGTCCCCTCTCACACAAAATCGATCTGTGGGCGAACCAGGTCGCGGTCGACCAGCATCGACCAGACGCCGATCACCTCGCGCACCCGCTCGCCGTGCGGCACGCGCTTGCCGGTGGAGCCCAGGCCGGAGACGGCCATGCCGTCCACCTCGCGCCCGGCCTTTTCGGCCTCCGCGCGGGTTTTCGCTCGCACGGCCACCCGCACGGCCACCTCGTTGGGTTCGTAGTCGATGGGCGGCGACGCGGAACCGTGGATCGCGTTGACGCCCAGGAAGTCGATCCGCAGTTCCTCGGCCTGCAGGTTGACGATCTTGAAGCGCTCGCGCAGCACGCGCTCGGCCAGCTTCGCCTTCTCCAGGCAGCCAGGGCCGGCATAGAAGAACATGTCCTCGCCCACGAAGCCCTCTTTCACGGCCACGGAGACCTTGAGGGTGGGCGTGCGATCGCGCCCGCCGATGTTGCGCACCCGCACCCGATCATCACCCAGCTCCTCCACATCGGAGGTGGTGAAGTCGACGACGCTGTCCGGCGTGATGTAGTTGGCCGGGTCGTGCACCTCGTAGAACATCTGTTCCAGCACGGTGCGCCGGTTCACAGCACCGCCAGTGCCGTCGAGCTTGGTAATGACGCAGTCGCCGTTGCTCTCAACTTCGGCGATCGGGAAGGCCAGATCCCAGGGATTGGGCACGTCCTTGTAGCCCGGATCGACGAAGTAGCCGCCGGTGACCTGGGCGCCGCACTCCAGGAGGTGACCGATGCCCGAGCCGCGGGCGATCAACTCCGCCTGCTCCCGGGTCCAGCCGAATTCGTACATCATCGGCGCAAGGAAGAGCGAAGGGTCGGCCACGCGCCCGGTGATCACCACATCGGCCCCGGCGGCCAGCGCCTCGACGATGGGCTCGGCGCCCATATAGGCCTCGGCCGAGACGATCTCGCCGCGAATGTCATCCAGGGAGCCGCCGGTCTCGATTACCGTACCGGTCAACTGGTCCATCTTGTCGGTGATCAGCGAGCCCGAGACGGCCGCCACCTTGAGGTCCGGATAGCCCAGTTCGCGGGCAATGGCCTTGACGTGGCGCGCCGCACCCACCGGATTGATCCAGCCCTGGTTGCTGACGATCTTGGTGCCGCGCTTCAGGCAATGCGGCAGCACGGCGCGAAAGCGGTCATCGAGATAGGTGTCGTAGCCTTGAAAGTCCGGATCGCGGCGCGTGCGCACCTGCGCCGTGGAGATGGTCGCCTCGGCCATGGTCTCGAAGCAGAGGTAGTCGAGATCGCCGCGCGCCGCGTTGGCCTCCGCAGGCGAAATCCGATCGCCCCACCAGGCCGAGCCGGATCCGATTCTGAGCGTCATGGATCTTTTTCCTCCCTATCGCAGATGCGTCTGCGCCGTGTATGATACGTGATATATCACCTTGAATGGATGACCACTGTCAAGCAGTCGCTGTGCATGCTACCGCTGACTGCACCCGCCCAGACCGGATCGCACTTGATCTAAACGACACGGTTTCAGTTCAAATGCGTGAATCCGGTCTGATTTCAATGAGGTAGAGCACCCGAAGGACACCCCCATGGCACGGGACACCGTCGACCTCTCGCAACGCGATAGCCTCGCCCGGCTCGCCTACAACCAGCTGCGCGACGAGATCATCAGCGGCCTCTGGAAGCCCGGCGAAAAGATCAGCATTCGCCAGCAAGCCGAGCGCTTCTGCATCAGCGTGACCCCGGTGCGCGAAGCCATGTTGCAGCTCGCCGCAGAGCAGACTTTGCGGCTCGAGCCGCGCAGCTTTTCCATACCGGTGCTGACCAAGGAGGAGTTCCTGGAGATCCGCAAAATCCGCTCTGCGCTTGAGCATCTCCTGACCCTGGAAGCGGTACAGCGGCCTGACCCGACCCTGGCCGACACGCTGGACGCCATTCACAACCGCCTGATCGCCGCCAAGCAGGCCGGCGACTTCCGCACTGTGATGATCGAGAACCGGCGCTTCCACTTCACGCTCTATGAAAAGGCGGACCTGCCCCAGGCCTGCGCCATGGTGAAGACCCTCTGGGCGCGCAGCGGCCCCTATCAACACAGTCTCTACCTCAAGCACCCGGCTGTGGACCCGGCCACCCATGACCACCTGCGCGTCTGCCGCGCGGTCGCTGTCGGCGATGCCAACGAGGCCGCCGCCGCAATCGTCGAGGACATCACCCTGCGCGGGGTGCGCCTGGAAGACCGCCACTACTCGACCTTCGATGACGCGCTGCAGAGCGGCTCGGTCTGGGAGAAGCAGAGGACAGCAGGAGCCCAGAGCGGGTATTCTTGATCCGGCGCCACCTGAACCACAAGGCTACCCATCAAGGAGGATTGGCGATCCGGATGCACCGATCTCCAACCCAAGCACCTGAGTGAGAGTCGGCTTGCTCTACAGCAGTGCGCCACCCACCAGGTAGGCCACGCCGGCACTCGCCGCGAGGGCCACCAGGACGAGAAGGCCATCCCGCACGGTGAGCGCGAGCGCAAAAAGCGCCACGGTTGCGCCCGTCGCGGCATTGGCCATCGGCACAACTTCCAACGGCGGCATGGTTAACGCAATCAGGGCACAGGCCGCCCCGATGATGCGTGAAAAGGGCGCCCGCGCCAGGCGTGGAAGCCGCGGATGGACCAGCTTGTCGACCGTCCGCGCCACCGGCTCTATATAGCGCACAGTCCGCGTGAGCTTTTCGCCGCTGATCTTGCGGCGCAGCAGCACCTGCGGCAACCAGAGTTCCCGGCGTCCCAGCAGCATCTGCAAGCCGATCAAGGCGATGATGACAGCCCCGAAGGTCGGCGCCCCGGGAACGGCGCCCAGCGGCGTCACCAGCAGAACACTGACCACGAGCAGCAAAGGTGCGAAGCTGCGCTCCCCGATCGATTGCAGAACGCTCTCGACCGAAACCTCCCTGCCCTGTCCCGCATCCTCGATCTGTTCAACGAGATCACGCAGGCTGTGCACCTCTTGATCCTTGCCATCCACGCGCCGCTCTTCCTTTCCCTCAATTGCAAGGCTGCCGACCATCTCAGGAATGTTTGTGGCACAAGGCAGCGGTACAAAGCAAAAGCCCGCCTGGGCCGAATCCACCGGCCAAACGCTGTCGAGAGAGGGGTCACAGGCTTTTCCATCCTGCCTGCGCGCCCGTCGCAAAGGGCCTCCTGCTTGCCTGCGAGCGGACATCGCAATTCGGCGCCAGCGGGTCGCCGGAGACCGACCACTCATTCCAGAAAGATGGTAACGCTGGCCGCTTCGCCCCTGGCGTCCACGACAGAGATGGTGGAGAAGCCGGGGCCTGGCGGCGTCCAGGTCGTGGCCCGCCGGCGTTCGCTGCCGCCGACCGGCCGACCGTCTGCAAACCAGCGGAAGGGCGGACGTCCGCCGTCGAGCTTGATCACCAACGGCCCGGCCATGCCCTCGCCCAGTGCCAGATCGACCCGCGCCCCGTCCGGCGGGTGCACGATGACCGGCGGCGCCTCCGAGCGTGACCCTGGTACGCCTTCCATGGACCGATCTCCGGCAAAGCGGCGCAGGGCAGCCGGCAGAGCACCATTACGTGCCACGAGCGTATCGGGTGGTGGTGGAGGCAGCGCTGTGCGTATGGGCGACACGCGGCGGAAGGCGTCGAACAGGATCGGGGCGGCCGCGGTCCGCCCGGTCATGCCCGGCACCGGCGCTCCATCCGGACGGCCGACCCAGACACCGATCACGTGCTGCCCGTCGAAGCCGATCGCCCAGGCATCGCGGTAGCCATAGGAGGTGCCGGTCTTGTAGGCGATGGCTTCCCGCCCCCGGCCGGGCGGCGCAGGGGTGCCGGAGAGAACATCGGACACCAACCAGGCGGCACGGCTGTCGAGAAACTCTCCCACCAATGGCGAGCCCTCCTCCGGCGCACGGCGCAGCGCCACGGGTTCACCGCCGCGGGCCATGCCGGCATAGAGCCGCACCAGGTCGTCCAGGGTCAGCCCGACGCCGCCAAGGCCCACGGGCAGACCGGCAGTGCCCTGGCGCGGCAGCACCGGCGCAAGGCCCGCGCGGCGCAGACGGGCAGTGAGGCGGCTGGGGCCGACCGCTTCCAGAAGGCGGACTGCCGGCACATTGAGCGAGGCCTGCAGCGCGTGGCGCACGCTCACGGTGCCCTGGTGAGCGAGTTCAAAGTTCCGGGGACGATAGCCGGAAAAACTAACCGGGCGGTCTTCAATCAGCGTTTCCGGGTGGGCAACGCCGGTCTCGAAGGCAAGGCCGTAGATCAGCGGCTTCAGGGCCGAGCCCGGCGAGCGCACCGCATGCACCATGTCGACATGGCCCGCCCGGGCGTCGGCAAACAGACCCGCGGAGCCGACCTCGGCAAGCGCCTCACCGCTTTGGTGGTCCGCCACAAGGATGGCCAGCGAGGCACGCGGGCCCAGCGCCGTCACCCGCTCGCGCGCCAGCGCCTCGAGCCGGGCCTGAAGACCGGCATCCAGCGTCACGCGCAGCACGGCTTCGTCCGGGGCGCCGGCCGCGATGCGCCGGGCGAGATGCGGGGCCTGGGCCGGCAGGGCAAGGCGTGCTTGCGGCACCGGACCGACCAGCGCAAGCGCGGCTTCCGCCTCTGTAATGGTTCCGGCTGCGGCAAGGCGCGCGATCACCCGGTCGCGCGCCACCTGTGCCTCTGCGGGAAAGCGGTCCGGGCGTCGTCTTTCAGGCGATTGCGGCAGAGCGACCAGCAGCGCCGTCTCTGCCGGGGTCAGCCGCCGCGGCTCCTTGCCGAACCAGGCGAGCGAAGCGGCGCGGATGCCCTCAACGTTCCCGCCGTAGGGCGCAAGGGTTAGGTAAAGCTCCAGAATCTCGGACTTGGAGAAGGCAAGCTCGAGCCGAAGCGCATCACGCATCTGGACCAACTTCGTGCTCAGGCCGCGCCCGCTCGGCTGGGCCAGGAGCCGCGCCACCTGCATGCTCAGCGTCGAGGCGCCCGAAACGACCTCGCCATGCTTGACCCACTGCCAGGCCGCGCGCAGGACGGCCAGCGGGTCGACGCCGGCATGGCTGTGGAAGCGCGAATCCTCATAGGCGATGAGCATCTCGATGAAGCGCGGATCGACTTCGTCGAGCGCCACCGGCAGCCGCCAGCGGCCATCGGTGATGGGAAAGGGGCGAAGCAGGACTTCGGAACGATCAACCACCTGTCGGGACGTCTCCACCGCCCGCGCGCGTTCCACGGCAGCGTCCCCCGCCTTGTTGAAGAGGAACAGTAGGGCGAGCGCGATTGGAGCCGCAGTGGCGATCACGATGGCCGCCACCACTCCCAACGCTGTCCGCCGAAAAAAACGTCGCTTCATGGCCGTGGCCCGGTCACCGCGCTCCCGACGCATCGACACCCATCACCTCGACACGGCCGCTTTGCGTACGCGCCGAGAGGTATGGCCGGTACATGTCCTCGACCATTGCCGGCGGATGGGCAAAGGATCCGGGCGACACCGCGCGCACCACGTAGGCAAGGGTGAAGGAGCGCGGGCTGCGCGCATCGCGCTCATAGGCTGCCACGAAGCGATCATCGCGGAACTCCGTGTGGGCGGCCGTCGTCTCGTCACCCAGCCACGGCAGGCCGGCAATGTCGGCGCTGTCCACCAGGCGCGGGCTGTCAATCTCGAAGCCTGCCGGCAGCATGTCCACCACAAGCAGGTTGGATGTCCAGGCGCGGTCCTCGGAGACCCTGAGGACCACAACCATCCGCTCGTTCTGGGAGACGGCGGAAGGCTCCACGGCTTCACCCTCGAGACTGTAGTAGTCGCGCTCGATGGTGAAGCCTGTCGCGTCCGCAGGCCGCGGAGCGTCGGGAACGCCCGTAATCCCCACCAGGGCCTCGACGGGGCGTTCGGCGCGGTTGGTGAGCGTGACCGGGGACGCAGCGAGGACCTCTCCCTCGAAGCGCCGGGTCACGGGCCCGGTGACCGGCTCCCCGTTAATCTCGAGAGAGACGTCCGAACCTTCAGCTAACAGCGCATGGGCTGCGAGCAGCATCCAGGCGTTCTCCTGCGTGCTGGCGCTGCCCCTTTGCTCACGCTCCCTCTCGACGATCTCCAGCAGCGCCGACAGCGGAGCCGCTTCGGACCCCGCTTCCGCAGCCAGTGCCAGAGTCGCTGCCGCATCGCGCAGGCGCGAGCCATAGTCGCCCCGGTCCCACGCCTGCGGTGCCTCGGCCTGCAGGTCGGCCAGGGCCGCGGCGAAGGCATCGTCGGCACGGCGCCCTTCACCATAGAGCGCGAGCGCCGCCCCGAGCTGCGCCTTGGCGAGCGGCGTGGGAAACTGGCTAAGCCCCGTATCGGCGTAGTAGCGCAGATCCGATATGGCAGCGCGCTGGTTGCGCGCCAGCATGTAGAGCGCATAGGCGATGGCGTCGCCCTCGTCGGCGGCGTCGCCGGCATAGGCGAGCTGGTTGGCGAGGTTGTCGAGGGCGAGCCGGATCGGCAGACGCGGCACCTCCTGTCCCGCGGCGCGCGCCCGTGTGAGGAAGTCGGTGATATAGGCGTCCAGCCAAAGATCCCCGGAACCCGGGCCCCAGAGGCCGAAGCTGCCGCCGGAGGACTGGTTGGCGGTGACCGTGCGAACGGCATCGACGATCCGCTCCTCGATCCCGCCGTCCGTCACGACCCCCGCTTCCCGGGCAATTTCAGGCAGATAGAGCAGCGGCATCGCCCGGCTCGCCATCTGCTCCGAGCAGCCGTAGGGAAAGCGCTCGAGGGCGCCGACGAGGCCCGGCAGGTCCAGCCGCCCGGCATTCGTCACCGACAGGCTCACGCTGGTCGTGCCGGGCACCGTCCCCGCAAGCAGGTTGCCATCCAAGGTGAGGCTTTCTCCGGGCTCCAGCGCCACCACCCGCCGCTCCGTCACGGGCGGCTGGGCCGGGCGCACGGTGATGTTGAGCTGCTGCGAGATCTCCAGGCCGTCTTCATGAGTGAGCGTAACCGTCAGGCGTCCGTGACCGACCTCGACGCCGGTCAGCGGTATCTCCACGGCGGCGCGGGCATCCGCGCCGAGTTCAAGTTGCGCCGGGGAGGCTTCCCCTGTCGCCACCTGATCGCCGGTCTCCACAGCAACGGTGTAGCGGCCCGCCGGACCCTCCATGTTGTGGAGGTCGAGCCGCAGACGCGATTCATCGCCTGGCGTCAGGACGCGTGGCAGAGCGGCGGTGATGACGACCGGGTCGCGCACCGTCAGATCCGCGGTTCCCTGGCCGACGGCGCTGTGCGACCAGGCCACCGCCATGAGCCGCAGCGTCCCGTTGAATTCGGGAATGTCGAAATCGACGCTCGCCGCACCATCGGCGTCCGCGCGAACCGGGCCGGTGAAGAGCGACACCGGCTCCTGGGTCGGCGGGCTGCCGATCAACCCACCCGACGGCGCACCACCGCCAAAGCGCAATCGCCCCGTCTCCCCCAGCATCCCCTCGATGAGGCTGCCGTAAAGATCGCGCATCTCCATGGAGAGCGCGCGCTGCCCGAAATACCAGGCCTCGGGCTCCGGTGGTTCGTAGCTGGTCAGGTTCAAGATGCCGACATCGACCGCCGCCACCGTGAGCCAGGCGGTCTCCCCTGGCGGCAGGTTGTCGACCTGCAGCGGCACGGCCAGGCTTTCCCGCGGCGCGGCGATATCCGGCAGCTCGAAGGAGACAGAGAGCGTGCGATCCGCGGAATCGACCGTCAGCCAGGCAAGGCCCACGGCCCTGGCGGGCATGCGCTGCGCCTCAGCGTCGGACGAGCGGAAGACCGTCGCTGTCACATAGGCACCCGGCGACCAGGCCTCATCCACCTCCAGCTCTATGGTGGTATCGCCTTCGCTGACCTCCACCTCCCGGCTTTCGAGCAGACCTTCACCCACGACGTTGACGAGTGCCGTGCCGGCAAAGCGCGAGGACAGGGTCACGCGGGCCGTCTCGCCGATTTCGTATGCGGCGCGGTCGAGGGAGACGTCGAGCACGTCGGGGCTGTCGGCGTCGGCGGTTTCCACGTACCAGCCCGCGGTGAAGTCGATGCTGGAGGCGGCACCGGCATCGCTGGGCGAAGACACTTCAAGCCGGTAGCGCCCCCAACTCACGGGGGCGGTGATCCGCGCCGGATCGGCGGAAGTCAGATCCAGCGTGCCATCCGCAACCCGGCTGGTGTACTCGACCGGCTCGTAGGACCAGCGGCCGTCGGCCCGGTACCATTGGAAGTTCCTTTCGATGCGGAACAACTCCCAGCGCACGCCGGAGAGCGCACTGCGTTGCCCCGCTGCATCGAGGGCAATGAGGTCGAAGGCGGCGGTGCCGCCCTCATCCACCGCATCGCCTGGAAAGGCCGGGCGAATACCGATCATCTCGCCGGCCGGCGCGATGGGCAGCGTGATCGTTTCCTCGACGGCCCGGCCCCCCGCTTCGCGCAGGGCGACTACAAGCGTCGCCTCCAGCGGCCTCGTCGTGGCAGGCAGGTCACGCACCGCCACTTCGAAACTTGCCCGACCCGCTTCGTCCGTACGCGGCAGGTCAAGCAGCGGCTCGCGAAGCGCAAGTGTCTCCTCGTCCGCCAGGCCGAAGCGATAGCCCGGCAACTCTGGCCGCCGGTCGGTCGCGGCAATGCGCAGTTCGCCCTCGAGTGCGAGATCGGCGGCCGGTGCGCCGTAGAGAAAGCGCCCGTCGAGCGAAACCTCCACTGATCCCTCGCGTGGCAGCTCTTCCGCCGCGACCGTGAGGTCGAACTCGGTGCGATCGGGCACGAAGTCCTCCACCAGGAACTCCGTTTGCGCGATCGGCGCCTCTTCCGGGTCGGCATGCAACGCGACCCGCCACGGGCCGCGCATGGCGCTGTCGACCAGCGGCAGCTCCAGCACATGGGCTCCGGGAGCGGCTTCGGTGGAGAGGAGCCGTCGATCCTCCAGCCCATCGGGCCGGGTCATGACGAAAGTGAGGGGCAGGTCCTCGATCGCCCGCGCAGCATCGTCGCGCACAAGCGCCGTCAGGTGAACCGTCTCGCCCGGCCGGTAGACGCCGCGCTCGGCATAGAGGAAGAGGTCGACGGGGCCGGGTGCGGCGCGCCCCTCCACGCCACGGTCGGTGAGGTCGAAGCCCGCGCGCGACAGGTCGAGCAGGGCGAAGTCAGACCCATCCGCCCGCGCTTCCAGATGGCCGGGCGCAAGGCCACCGGCGCCCCTGATCAGACCGGCCGCGAAGTAAACATGGCCGTCGGCATCCGCGGTCGCCTCGCCGAGAATCTCGTTGTTGCGCGCGACGAGCGTGACCTTCACATCCGCCTTGGGGCCAGCGGTCGACAGGGAGCGGGTGAACACGTGGAGCCCGTCGCCGCCCATGAGCGTGGACAGGCCGATGTCCGAGACGACGAACCACTGGGTCGCCTGCGGTCGCCAGCTCTCCGTGTGCGCCTCCTGCGCGCGGGCACGAAGCACGTAGACGCCAGGCTCCCGCTCGGGCAACGCCTCATCGATCGGGATGGCGCTCGTCACCTCCCCGTTAAGTTCGGTGCGGACGTCCAGCGTGCCTTCCCACAGCTTCTCGCCGGTCTCCTCGGCAATCCGGTTGGCCTGATAGTCGCCGAGTTGGGCCAGAAAGCTGTTGTCGCTGAAGGCGCCGGAGAGGCCGCGCGCACCGATGCGATAAAGCTCGAGCTCAACCTCCTCCGTGTTGACGGAAATGACCGGAATGCCCTTGGTGCCGACGCGTGGCAGCACGTATGCATTGCCGGAGAAGCGCACGGTCGGCGCGCGGTCGCGCACGTAGATGTCGAGATTGACCTGCCGCTCCAGGGGCTCATCGACGGCAGATGGCAGGCCGGGCCGCAGGGCGAGCCGGTAGCGCCCGCCGTGTTCGACGCCTTCCACACAGAGCTGCTGGCCTTGCGGCGTCACCGCGGCGGGCGGTGCGCCATCCAGGGTCACATAGGGCGTAAAATCGACCCGGCCGCGCATCAGGTTCTCGGAGAACTGGACGCAGATGCGCGGGCTCGCAGCGTCGGCGTCCACGGTGTGATCGACCACGCGAAAGCCGTGCTCGGCCCGCAGGCGCTCGAAGGCGGCGCGCATCTCAGTATCGTCCTGGAGCGCCAGGCCCGCCTTGTAGGATTCCAGCGCCGGCCGGAACAGGCCCCGCTCGACCAGAGCCTCGGCGAGCAGCGCATAGGCCGCAGCCCGTGCGCTCCGGTTGGGTGCCTGGACCACGGCGCCGAGCGCAGCCCCCGTCGCCGCCATCTGCAGCTCATAGGCATCCACCTGCTGCGTCGGTTCGGCCGCGAGCAGGGCGCGCGCATGCTTGGCCCAGACCGCGCCATCCTCCGGGTCCAGGGTCAAGGCGCGGCGGAAGAAGTCGCTGGCCCTGTTCGCATCGCCCGCCTGCAGCGCGCTGTCGCCCTCGGCCGCCAAGGTGAGCGGATCTCTGCCCTTTTCCCGAGCGGAGCGCACCTCGCCCTGATAGCGCTCAGCGTCGTCGACCACCCACTCGGGCAGGAAGGAGAGGTCCGGACGCGCCAGCACCTCCCGCGGCGCCGGCGCTTCCACCACGCGGCCGGCCACCGCGCCGTCAAAGCTGCGCAGTTCGCCATAGTCGCTCTTCAGGAAGCACCAGCCGGCGTTGAGGTTGTAGGTGAAGGCGCGGCACTCGGACTCCGCCAGGCAGATCTGCGAGCAGTCGTCGAGAGTTACGTCACGCACCGTCTCGAGATCGAAGCCGAAGTAATCGCTGCCCTCGATGGTGACGATGCGCCGCTCGCTCTCGGCCTCGGCGGGTGAGAGGGAGAGCAGCACGAAAAGACCTGCCACCACACTTGCCAAACGCCAACCCATGACCCGCCTCCCGTTTTACGGAAACTGGCCCCAGTCTGACGCTTGGACGCGGCGAGGTCTATGATGTAGCGACCGCCCACCCCTCTCGCTCGAACCTGAGGTAGCGCAAAGTCAATCCCTGCTCAAGTCGCCTTAAGGCAGCTCGCGCTACCTACCGCCCATGTTCCGATGAAAACGCCTCTCGGAGCGAAGCTTACGGAACGATCCCACTGCTTCGCGCATGAACTGGAGGGCCGCCAATTATGAAGGCCTTTCTATACCCATGAAATGCTTTGGTTTCGGCATTCAAGTCGCCACTGCATGCTTTCTCCGAACTATCTTGCACCAACCCTCCCCTTACTATAGAGTTATATGTTTGATATCTTATTTTTATTAATTTTTCCACCGCCCCCGGATGCCAGTTGATGACTCGCAAGAAGAATCGGCCTTCCACCAGCAAGATCCGAATGCAAGATGTTGCGCAGAAAGCCGGATTCTCGGCTATTACTGTATCACGAGCAATTAAATCCCCCAACAAAGTATCTAGCCCAACGAAGGAAAAAATAGAGCAGGCTATGATTGCGCTCGGATATGTACCTAATTTAATTGCCAGCGGCCTAGCCTCAAATCACTATTCTACAATTGCTATTGTTGTGCCATTTATACGGGATGGAATATTTTCGGATACTGTACAAGGAATAAATGATGCAGCGCAAAAAGAAAATATATCCGTTCTACTTGGAAGTAGTGGCGCCTGTATGGAAGAAGAAGAACGAATTGTAAAACATCTTCTCGGGCATAAACCTGCAGGTATTGTCTTACACGGCGGAACACACACCGACAATACAAGAACGCTTCTAAGGCAATCTGCTGTACCAACAGTCGAGGTTGGAGTGTTTCCAGACGAGCCGATTGATATGGTTGTTGGGTATTCGAATGTTTCCGCTGCCCACCGCATGACCCAGATCCTAAGCAATCGAGGGTGCCAGAAGATCGCCATTGTGAGCGCTGACACTGTGGTACACGACAGAGCAGACCAGCGTGTACAGGGCTATCGCAGGGCACTGTCCGCTGCCAGCCTCCAGTACGATCCTCGCCTGCACATAAGGTGCGAGTTTGGCATGACTGAGGGCCGCCAGGCACTAATTGAGCTACTAAACCGAGACCGATCGCTTGATGGCGTCTTTTGTACGTCAGACATCTGGGCAGCAGGAATGATCTTTGAGTGCCACCGTAAAGGCATATCGATCCCAAAAGACATCGCGATTTGTGGCTTTAATAATCAAGAAATTGCACAAGAAATAGTACCGAGCCTGACAACTGTTCAGGTGAATCGATACGAGATGGGAGTATCTGCCGCCAAAAGCATCCTTGCGCGCAGATCTGGAAATGAACCCAAAAACGTTATCGATGTTGGATACCAAATCAAAAAAAGAGAAAGTGCGTAATCACTGTAGTTTAAATAATTAATATGCCTCTATATGCAGTAGCGGGGCGTGCTGCTGCGCACCATACACATCGCTATCCCCGGGCGAACCGGCCGAGATAGATCGACGGATACAAAATTTTATAGCTTTAGCGAAATCGTATACACCAAATTCAAAGACTTCATTCTCGGAAATTCCAAATGCGGCCGCAACAGTGGCGGGATTGACCAAGCCAGATTCCGTAACTTTTACAAATTCGCTTTCTTCAAAAAGCAAATCAAACGTCACGATAAACGGACCGGCGTTCTTGCTCCTGATAACTGTCGCGCACTCTTTGAGCAGCACTTTTGCTACACCTCCCTTATCGAGATCGGGAACCGGTCAGAGGGTTCATCAAGCTTCAGCAGATGATATATATTGAACTCATAAACCGGTCCTGCAGGCAGATCAGCTGGTGAGAACGGGAATGCCAGGTTGCCTGCTGTAGCCTTCCTTCCAGCATACCCCCAATGAAGCATCAGGGAGCGCGCCATTGCACAAATCGATTCCGCAATTTCTGGGGTTTTCGCGATTACATCAATCAACAACCCTATTTCATGACTTGTCGAACGAGAGGGCTCCCATCGTCCCATAACGCCATCAATTCCATACCGGTGGAAGACAATCTGATATGATTGGGTGTCGATATCACCAGCCGTATTCTGCCTAATTCTTTCCAGTATATCATTTTGTATAGCATCAATGTTTTCGATCATAATCGGATCGCGAACACCTCCCAAAGCGATGTGGCGGTGTCCTGTCAAACGGGCGCCCTCTAGCTTAATGAAATAATCCGGTGTTCTTTCGAAGCGGCTCCCCATCACCCGAACCCGCCCCTCGTCTTCCTGAGTAAAATGTGCGGATTCCAAGTTCACCACGCCACCTGGGCCTGGAAGCCGAACAGGATTGATTTTCTCATAGAGCGTGTGGGCCGCTATGGACTCGACCGTGCAACGCTTACCTGGATTCGGTGTCTCCACGGTAAAGCCGTCATGATCGATCTCAGCTATCAACAGGTCGGAACCTTCCACGGGAACTGCTGCTTGGCCGCCACATTCCAATATCTTGCCCATGTGCAGAGATGGCCCCCAAGGAAGCCCGCGGTAGACAGGATATGCAGCCACATTGGCAACATCCCAGGCGCGGCCTGCGAGAATGATGTCCGGTTCATGGCGAAGCGCCGACATCATCGGCTCCAGGCCAATCTGGGCTACGATGTGTTGCGCCTCATCGATGTCCTTCTCGGTGAGATCCCTCCCACTCTCAAAAGTCCGGACGCGTCCTGCAAGGAGATCCGCCTTGAGTTGGTTCGGATCTATCTCACTGTCGATCACGGCAATCCGCTTGGTTGTACCGAGTTCCTGCACAACCGATTCGACCAAGGCATAGATATGTTGGAGCTGAGAACGCGTTCCAGCTCCTCCCGCGGAACCAATGACAAGCAGCGCCCCAGACTCGTCGGCCGCTTGAAGCAGCAATCGCAGATCCCGCTCGACCATGGTATCGCTAACAAACGGTCGGCCACTGCCAAGGTAGTAGGGGCCAGGGTCAGTGCTGCCTGAATCAACGGCAATCAGATCGATTCCTCGGCGTACTGCTTCGTCCAGCGAAGCCTTTGGAAAGCCATACCCAAGCATCCCATGGGCCACTATCCGGAGGCTGTTCTTCTGCTCCGCCATGATACCCTCAGATCTCGTTGCCCGGAATCGGACCGCCAGATATCAGGTGGCATGCAACCACATTCTTAGCCGCCACCATGCTGGAGGTGGCCTCGTTGAATTTATTAAAATGGGGTGTTGCTTTGTGCTCATTGAAGCGCGCTTCGTTCTCATAAATTTCGTAAAGATGAAATGTTCCACCTGGCGCTTCGCATACGTCGAACTGGAGACAACCCGGTTCATCCGTGCGAGAGGAAATTGCGTTCTCAACGATTAAGTCGCGAAAACTTTCCACGTAACCTTCTTTGATATCAAACTGTACAAGAATTACATACATTGAAGCGCCTCCTTACTAATATTAGGATACTTTTCGTACGTGCGAAAAACGGGGATTCTTTTTAAACGCTTCAGACCGTGAAGCACCGCTCGCCATTGCCGTCCTTATTCGCCCCTCTATCTCATATAGTTCTTCTGAGTCCTCCATAATCTGCTGAATGTGCGCTTGCGGGATTACAACCACACCGTCTTGATCAGCAATCACATAATCCCCAGAATTCACCAAAAGGGGGGTTCCGTCTTGGCCTGGCATGGATATGGTTTCACCCACTTCTACCCATTGCCAGCGGCGTGAGCCATTCACCGGAGTCACACCTGCAGCATACAAAGGCAAACCCAGATGGCGAATCTCCTCAATATCTCGAATGCAACCATCTAGAATTATACCGTGACATCCGCGTTTCTTGAACTCGTCCGCAACAAATCCGCCCAATGCGGCACCTTCGTTAAACTGCCCCGTGTCCATCAAAACAATTGTATTGTTGTCAATATCTCTCTCTATGTCATCGACCGAAATTACTTTCTTGGCATGCGCCCCCTTTACAGCCTTTCGCCCTCTCACAGTGAGTATCTTACCTGCAATACAACCATTTCCCTGAAGCGGTTTTATTGAAGGACTTAAGCTATGTCTGGGAACGCCCGCTTCATCCAGGACGTCGCTGACAATTCCTGTTTCGAGTTTTCGTAGTCTTTCCAAAGCATCCGCCACGTTAACCATTGCACTGCCTCTCTTTTCAAACCCTACTGAAACACCCCAACTATCCGAGCTTCTGATATAACCTCATCGAGAACAGATTTTGTTAATTTCATTCCATCCAACTTCGCCCGTTCGCGATTTTTAAATTCTTTTTCGCCGGGTAGAATTATCTCTTCCACGCCTTCAGCCTTATCGGAGCTCTTTACCATTTTAATGTAATTATCCACCCGGCTTTTAAACATGTTAACCGGCATGAAATGAGAGACATCAATCGCAATAACGAACTGCCCATTACCTTGCGGCGTATCAACATCGTCGTACAGATTGACCAGTTCTTTCCCCACGCCGCTCCCAGTTAGGACCGCGGCAAGCATCTCGCAAATGACGATCAGCCCCCAGCCCTTATGTCCTCCGATAGGCAGAATCCAACCGCCTTCATTGACCCACTTGGGATCGGTGGTCGGTTCGCCATTAGCGTCAACTATCCAGCCAGGCGGCAACTCCTTGCCCTGGGCCAGATAGTCCAAGATTTTGCCCCTGGAACTCATGCCAAGGGCTGCGTCCAGAACGATCGGATGCTCTTTGTCAGCAGGCACCCCGACCGTGATCGGCAGCGGCCCGGTGAGGGGCGTTGTCCCTCCCCACACCGGCATGATCGGCGACCCCGTCGTGAAGGACATTCCGATCATGTCATGACGGATGGCCTCCTGAACATAGAAGGCACCTTCTCCGTTGTGGTTGCTATTCGTAACGCCGCAAGCCGCTATTCCCTGTGTCTTCGCCTTCTCGATGGCGATCGACATCGCCCTCATGGTCATCACCGAGCCGAGACCATTCTTGCCGTCGAGAAGCGCCACACCGTCGCTTTCTCTTATGACCTCTGGAACCGCGTCGGCCTTGAACCCACCCGCACGCAAACGCCGTATATACACTGGGAGCCGAATGATCCCATGCGAGTTCATCCCTCTGAGATCGGCTTCGACAAGTGAGTCGGAAACAACACGAGCGTCGGCCTCTGGGACGCCCGCCTGGTTGAGCAAAACTCTCAGAAACTCAGCGAATGCATCAGAGTCAACGATGTACGAGTTGCCCTCCTCCCTGATGACCCCAATGTTATCAATTGTGAACCGAGACATAGGTTTATCCTTTTCGAGCGCTGTATTTAACCGATGATCAGAGAAGGCAACCAAAGAGAGAGCCCTGGGAACAAGGTCAACGCCAGCACAACAAAAACACCAGCCAGGAAGAAAGGCATTACCGCCACCGTCCCTTGCTCAAGTGGCACATCTCCTATCTTGCACGCTAAAGCTAGGACGATGCCCACCGGTGGCGTCATAAGTGCAAGACAAAGATTAGCCGTGATAATCACACCGAAATGCACTGGGTCTATGCCAAATTGCATAACTAACGGAAACAAAATTGGCAAAGTCATTATTTTCGCGGCATTCACTTCCATGAACGTGCCAATAACCAGCAATACAACGTTGATAATGAGAAGGAATATTATGGGATTATCGGACAAACCCATTGCCCAACTAGCCACTCGCGCTGGTGCCTGCTCGTAAGCGAGCACCCATGCAAAGAGGTTAGCCGCCCCGATGATGATCATCACTACTGCTGTCGCTTGGACGGTATACTTAAAACAATTCCATAACTTCAGCCACGTGAGCTCACGGTAAATTAAGGCACCGACAAAAAGTGCATATAATACGGCGATCGCGGATGCTTCTGTTACTGTAAATACGGCCATACGTATGCCGACAATCACAAAAACGGGCAGCAGCAACGCGAAAACCGCAGCCTTCATGGTCGACAGCAGTACCGCCCTGTTAACTCGGCCGTGAACTGGATAATTTTCCTTCTTTGCCTTCCAAACGACTACGCCAATCATGGTCAAAGCCCACAGGAAGGCTGGCACTATACCTGCTATAAATAATTGCAGTATGGATGTGTCAGTCAGATACCCATAAAGAATCCAGGCAATAGAAGGAGGGATTATTGGTGAGAGAGGGGCCGATGCAACTGTAGTCGCTACAGCAAACCTTGCCGGATAACCCGACTGCGTCATTGCCGGTATGAAGGTGCGGCCAATTGCGCTGGTATCGGCCACTGCAGAGCCAGATATCCCACCAAACATCACGGACGCCAGGATGTTGCTAATTCCCAGGCCGCCGCGAAATCGTCCAACCAGTGCGTTTGCAAATGTCACCAGGCGATCGCTCAAACCGCCCGCAGCCATAATGGATCCCGCAAGCAGGAAAAGTGGAATTGCAAGAAGAGAAAAACTATCAAACCCCGAGAATACCCGCTGAGCGGCAACCATCATGTTGAGATTGCCGTCGATTAACAGCGCGGATAAAGACGACGCCAGGATTGCGAACCCTAACGGCACCCCGAGAATAATAAACAAAGGCAGCGTGATTGCGATTGTCAAAAGCATATCTATCTGCCCTGCCTTAAATACACATTTTCCGTGAGGTCGCGAGTATGACGACGGTGCTAATCATCTTTTGGCACATATCTCGCCATAAAGAAAAATAGAATCGCGATACAGCCTACAGGAACAGCTAAATAAGGTAATGTCATAGACATACCAAGTCCCGGCGCTCTCTGCCCTCCGCCGACAACTGCAAGCTCATAGCCATACCACCCGAGAAATCCAGCAGCGATGACTGCTATACTGTATCTAATGGTATCCGCAATCTTGCGCCATTTTGCAGGTAGCATGTCAACGAATATTGTGACCGCCACATGTCCTTCAGTTCTGATGGCCACTGCTGCGCCAACCATCGTGATCCAAGCCACCAGATAGCGCGCCAGCTCGGGTGCCCAGCGCGTGGGACTCCCAAGTACGTAACGCGTGAATACCTGCCAGGATATTGCGAGGAGCAGCACCACAAGAGCGCTTACCAGAAAGGCGTCCGCAAAGTGCTCAACGCGAGCGCATACTCTACGTGCAAGTCGCATCACAGACGCCTTTCTATAAGCAAGACGAGGGGTTTAGTTACCAGCGGATTGGAAGCGCTCAATCCAGTCTGCGTACTCCGCGTACTTCTCGGTGAGCGGTTCAAGCTTCTCGCGCAGGCTGGCGAGATCCGGCTGAATGAACTCCGCCCCCTCGCCTTCCAGCTGCTCGCGATATCCGTCAATCATCTCCAGCGTCTGTTCGGTACCCCACTGCATGGCTTCTTCACCTTCTTCGCGAAGGATCTGCTGCACGTCCTCGGGCAGTGAATCAAAACGCTCACCCCAGAATATCCAGGAATAGAAGGGATTTACGTGGGCTGTCTCTACGATGTATGGCACGGCCTCGTAGTAGCGAGAGCGGACGTGTGCTTCCAAGGGGTTCTCTGCGGCCTCAATGATGCCCTGCTGCAAAGCAGTATACACTTCAAGGCTCGGCATCGGCGTGGGACTGGCGCCCAGGGCTTCCCAGGTATCGACATAAATGTCCATCTCAGGAACGCGGATGCTCAGTCCCTCAAGCTCTTCAGGATTGGTGAAGGCGCGTGCCGAAGCGGTCTGGCGTGGTCCACGGAAGCCAGCACCAATCAGCCGATAGCCTGTGCGCTCTTCCACCTCGTCGAAGAATTCATCGCCCACATCGGTTTCGTCGAAAATAGCGCGGAAATGGTCGATATCGCGAATGAGATAGGGGTACGCGCCGAGGCTCGCAATATCATCGTAGCGGCTCAGCTGGTCAATCTGCTGAACAACAATATCTACGGTACCAAACTGAAGCTGTTCGATTGTCTCCCGCGCTCCGCCAAGATCGCCTGAATACGACCAGCGGATCTCGACTTCGCCATTTGTTCGTTCTGCGACATTTTCCGCAAAGCGCTCACCAGCAAGTGACCACAGGTTGTCCGGCGGAGAGATGGTCGTCGCCACCAGGGTTGTTGACTGAGCGGAAACAGAAGACGCACCTGCAACCAAAAACGCAGCTATCGATGCTGCGCCCAATGCGTATATTTTCTTGGATTTTATCATAATCTATCCTCCCACCTATAGTGAACCGAGCGCTTGATCACGGTATTATTCTTGCGCGCGCTGCTAGGTACTGGCGCGATGTACCGGTGAGTATGAGGAGGGCCCAATGTTAGCGTCAAGCATTTTGTGTTCGCCCGACTGGCTGCGCGTTCTGCACAACACGGTTAGCACGAACTGTGCCACACTGCCGTTCCGCTGGGAGAAGGGAAGATAACTCTGCACCGAAGACCCGGGGCTGGGATGGGATGCAGGTAAAGGAGGCCATCTAGCGGCTTCGGTTGATCGCTTCCGTTGGGAAGATCAAACCTAGCATGGAGATAACTTCTCTTACTCTTTCTAGTTGTCGCTGATCATGGTGTCGTGCCCATGGTTCCCGTTGCGGGGCCCAATTGAATACTGTACAGCGCTGGCGTTACGCATGGTGAAATATCTGCTGTTCGCCGCCGTGTTTGTCGGGAGTGTGCCGCCTAGATCATTGCAGGCGTCCGGCCCCAGCAGACAGAGAGAACACTCCAAAGCAAGCGCAAAGCCACAATAGCAAAAATATATGTCGGTGCTGCCCAGACAAATCGGTTCTACGGCCAAGGGGCGGACCGCCTCAAAAAAACTCAATTATTCTAGAGAGCTAATGGTGCCGCCGGCGTGAATTGAACACGCGACCCCACCCTTACCAAGGGTGTGCTCTACCCCTGAGCTACGGCGGCACGAAGGGGGCGCGTGAGCGCCCCGGGCAAGCGGGCGGAACATGCCACCGGGGCCCCGGCATGGCAAGCGTGATCATGCGCAATTTTTTGCACTTATGGCTGCTGCCCGGTGAGGGCCGAGACGCTGTTACGGGAGGTGGCGCCAGCGCCTCGCCACAAAGTGGTCACGGCCATGCCTCTGGCCCTTGCTGGCCATTCTGGCGTAAGGACGGTGATCCCGTGGCGGCGACCGCTGGCTCTTCGGGGCTGGCGGGCAAAGGTGCGGACGATCTTGCGTCGTCACGGGACCCGCAGCTCACCGGCTTCTGGCCCGGCTGTTCTGGCCCCCTCCCCTTCTGCAAGTTATAAGGTCTCCAGCCCATTCGGGAATCGGGGAAAGGGAGTCCCGTGACCGCCAGCGTCGCCATCCTCTTGCCGGCCTATCGCGCCGCGGCCACTCTGCCGCGGGCGGTGGCCAGTCTCCTGGCGCAAAGCCGCGAGGACTGGACGGCGATCATCGCCAGCGACGACGGCTGTGACTATCTGGACCTCCTGGCCGCACAGGGGCTCAGCGATCCGCGCCTGCAACAGGTCTCCACGGGCCGGAACGGCAGCTGCGATCACGGCGCGCGCAACGCGGCGCTGCGGGCGGTGGGAGATGCTCCCTACATCGCCACGCTGGATGCCGATGATGCCTGGGCGCCGGAGCGGCTGGCCAAGCTGCTGCCCCTGGCGGAGCAATCGGGGGCCGCCGTCTGCAACACCCTGACCCACGACGAAAGCGGCCGCGCCTACAAGCGTCCCTTTCCCGAGGCCCGCGCGCCCTTCGCGATGACGGCAGAGGATATCCTCTCGCCGCGCTCGCCCTTTTTCCCCGTTTTCCGGCGCGAACTGGCCGGAGCCGGCTGGCCGGCCGTGCCCTTCTGCTCCGATGTGCTCTTCAGCCTCGGGCTGCTCGACCGGACGCGCCGGGCCGGCGGCGCCCTGCTCTGCCACCCCGAGCCGCTCTACCACTACTACAAGACGCCCGGCTCCATGACCCATGACGCCGGCACCGCAGGCCTGGCGGATGCGGGCTATGGCGCCATTCTCGACCTGCTGGCGGATCCGGCCTTCCCCCTGGCGGACGACATCCGCGCCGCCGCGCAAGCCGAGTTCACCCGCAACCGCCAGAGCAACGCCGTCTTCGCCCGTTGGCTGGCCGAGGGGCGCTGCACGAGCCTGGAGGACTTCCTGGACCGGACCGAAAACGGGCGTGCCGCCTGGCTGTTCCGGGAGGGCAATTCGTGAGCTGCGTTCTGATCACCGGCGCGGGACAACGGCTGGGCCTGGCCATGGCCGAGGCGCTAGCAGCCGACGGCCACAGCCTCTGCCTGCACTACAATAGTTCGCGGGAGGCCTGCGAGGCCCTGGCCGAGCGCATCCGGGCGGCCGGTGGGGAGGCGGTGACGCTGCAGGCCGACCTCTCGGACCCCGCAGCGGCAGAAGAGCTGCCGGCGCGCGCCGCCGCGCTGCTGGGATCCCTGGACGTCCTGGTCAACAACGCCTCGATCTACGAGGAGGATCGGCTGCGCGATTTCGCGCCGGAAACCTGGGAGCGGAATTTCGCAATCAACCTGCGTGCGCCCACCCTGTTGTGCCAGGGTTTCCTCAAGCGGTTGCCCGCCGGGCAGAGCGGCAGCATCGTCAACATGCTGGACACCCGCGTGGCCGCGCCACGCGCCGGAGACTTCCTGTCCTATACGCTCAGCAAGTGCGCGCTAGCGACCCTGACCCGAATGCTGGCCGTGGAACTGGCGCCGCAGGTGCGGGTCAATGCCATTGCCCCGGGGCTGACGCTGCCCAGCAACGGCCAGAACGACGCGGAGTTCGCCGCCGCCCAGGCCGCCGCACCGCTGGGCTACGGCGCGCAGATCGCGGACATCCAGCGCGCGCTGCGCTATCTGCTGGCATCAGACCCGGTGACCGGCCAGATTCTCTACGTGGATGGCGGTGAGCGCTTCCTCAGCCAACCGCTGGACAGTTAAGGAGCCCCTATGACCGCCCCCTGGTTCGACGGCAGCGCCGGCTACACCCGCGTCTTCCTGGAGGAGGTGGCGCTCAACCTCAAGATCGGCGCCACGGAGTGGGAGCGCCACCCCGACAAGCGCATGAAGGTCCTGGCCACGGTGGAGTGCTTCCTGCGCCAGGAGCGCCACGAGGGCGAAACGCTCGACAGTGTGATCGATTACGACCGCCTCTACCGCCTGCTGCAGGACTGGCAGGAACGCCCGCACACCGACCTGCTGGAAACTCTGGCGCAGGAGTTGGCCGACGCCTGCCTGACCGACCCGCGCATCGAGGCCTGCCGCGTGGCCCTGCGCAAACCGGACATCTACTGGAATGCCGCTGCAGCAGGGGTGGAGTTCTATCGCAGGCGATAAACAAACTCGCGCGTTAGGCATAGCAGGCATCCGCCCTTCGCTCTTGCAAGCCCCGGTCCGAGACCGGACACAAGGGCGTAGACCGGATCGCGTCGAATCCGAACCACAAGGGTTCAGATTCAAAGCGTGAATCCGGTCTACACCAAAGAGATAGTGCAGATCGCGCGGCGCTGAGATGCTGTCCGCAGCCAGAGTGCAGACCGAAGGAAAGTTCGTATCATGTCCGTTTCCCCGCTTGCCGGAATCGATGTTGCCATCCTTGGCGCCACGGGCGCCGTGGGGCGCGAGCTGATCGCCGTCCTGGCGGAACGTGCCCCCGATCTGCGGTCCCTGACCTGCTTTGCCTCCGCCGGCGGCGGACGGCGGACCCTGACGGTCGGCGAGCGGGAGGTCACGGTCGAGCCGTACAGCCGGGAGGCGATCCGCCCCGGCACCCTGATCTTCATGGCGGTTTCCGGCGAGTTCGCCAAGACGGAGGGCCCGGCGCTGGTCGAGGCCGGTGCCCTGGTGATCGACAACTCTTCAGCCTTCCGCTACGACCCGGCCGTGCCCCTGGTGGTGCCCGAGGTCAATGCGAAGGCCATCGGCAAGGCCCGCCTCATCGCCAATCCCAACTGCACCACGGCAATCCTTGTGCCGGCGCTGGCGGCACTCCACGCCGCCTGCGGGCTGAAGCGGGTCATCGTCTCGACCTATCAGGCTGCCAGTGGGGCCGGGGCCGCCGGCATGGAGGAACTGCGCGTCGGCGTCGCCCGGGACCTCGCCGGTGAGCCGGTGCCGGCGGAGGCTTTCGCCCACCCGCTGGCCTTCAACATCATCCCCCAGATCGATGCCTTTCAGGACAACGGCTACACCCGCGAGGAAATGAAGGTGGTCTGGGAAAGCCGCAAGATCCTGGACCTGCCCGACCTGCCGCTGAGCTGCACCGCGGTACGGGTGCCGACCCTGCGCGCCCATGGCGAGGCCGTGACGGTGGAGCTGGAGCGCCCCTGCACCCCCGAGGAAGGGCGTCGCCTCTTTGCCGATACACCGGGGCTGGTGCTGGTGGATGAACCGGAGAGCCTGCGCTACCCCATGCCGCTGACCGCCAGCGGCAAGGACCCCGTGGAGATCGGCCGCGTGCGCCAGAGCCTCGTCTTCGGGGCACTGGGCCTCGACTTCTTCCTGGTGGGCGATCAGCTGCGCAAGGGCGCGGCCCTGAACGCCGTGCAGATCGCCGAGGCGCTGGCCAGAGAAGGTGCACTGGCACTCTCTGTCTGAGGGTCGACGGGTCCTGGCCGCTCCGGTTCGATGGGGTGGCCGGAAGCAGGGTGCCCTGTGACCACCATTGGCGGCCGTCGCGCAACGGCTTCCACCTGCACTTTTCCCTGCCGCGCTGCAGGACTGGCAGGGGTAGCGGCAGGGCCAGCCGAGAGTTGATCGCGGTGATATTCTTGAGGCGATTGCAAGACGCCCCTTGCAATTCTGCCAGAAGAAGCCGCAGATTGAACTGATCGTCGGCACTTCGTTTGGGGTATGGAGAGCGTTCGCGCCAAAAGACGTACCGCTAAATCGCCGGCGAGCAACAGATCAACCAACCCTAAAAGGGGGTCGTCATGAACAAAGTTGCACGTCGTATGGGTATCCTTGGTCTAGTGACTGCGTCTGCGCTGGGCCTTGCAGCGTGCCAGTCCTCACTCAATGACGAAGACCGCGCCATGCTCGAGCAGGTCCGCTCCTCCGCTGAGCGCGCCGAATCTGCTTCGCGCAGCGCGGAGCAGGCCGCCCGCTCCGCTGAAGCCTCGGCACAGCGCGCCGAAAGCGCGGCCTCCCGGGCCGAGCGCTCCTACGGGCAGTCCATGCGCAAGTAATAGAGCTCACAGCGGCCTGGCGGAGCGCCCCGATGCTCCGCCAGGCCCTAAGTGTCTAGAGACCCGGCACGGCGGAAACCGTGCCGGGTCTTTGAGTCTCGCCTCAAGTCGTAATGCGGATCGGGTAGCCGCGCCGTTCGAGACCGGCCCGCTCGATAGCGGCCCAGTTCAGGCGCCCGGACTGGGATCCCACCATTTCCAGCACCCGATCGATCAGGTCCGCCGGCATCTCGGGCTCGAAATAGCCGGAGACCTCGATGCGATCGGCCTGCTCTTGGGACGGGCTGACCTCCAGGTAGAGTTCGCCATCATCGAGCCAGGCGAGCTTGACCTCCTGATCCACCACGGAAACCGGCGTCCCCACGCCGCAGAGCGGATAGAGCCGTTCGACCTCTTCATTGTACATGCGGATGCAGCCCGCGCTCACCCGCCTGCCCACGCCCTCGGGCAGGGCCGTGCCGTGGATGAGATAGGCGGGCCAGCCGAGATAGAGCGCACGGGTACCCAGGGGATTGTCCGGTCCCGGCGGGAACACGCTCGGCAGCTCCGGCTTTTCCGCCCGAATCGATTCCGGCGGATACCAGGTGGGGTGCTCCGCTTTGCGCACGATGCTGGTGGAACCCATGGGCGTGCCGCGCCCTTCGCGCCCGATGCCGATGGCGAAGGTCATCGGTTCACCGCCGTCCGACGGATAGTAGTAGAGACACATTTCACAGAGATTGATCACCACACCGCGCTGCGGCGCGTCGGGCAGCAGCCGCTGGGTCGGCAGCAGGATTTCCGTGCCCTCGCCCGGCAGCCAGACGTCCACGCCGGGGTTCGCGGCCTTCACCTCGACGAAGCCCAGGTGATTGCGTCGCGCGATGTCCACCACCGTGTCCTCGGCGCGCGCGCGGTAGCTCTGCATTTGCCCCACCACCTTGCGCGCCCGCTCCTCGGCAGTGGCGCTCCGCAAGGGCAGGGAACCGGCGAGAAGCCCGGTGCCCACTCCGGCTGACACCAGGGCGAGAAGCCGGCGACGGTCGAGTGTTACTCTTGACGGCATGCCTCGCATCTCTCCAACTGTGACAGAAAGGCAAAGGCGCATTGCCTCTTTCAAGAGTCGCAGATACCCCCGAATCCTGGCGAGGACAAGGCGAGCCCGCGTCAAAGCAATAGCACAGCAGCAGATTGTCACGCTTCCGCCACGCCCAACCCGACTCTCGCCATGCCTTGCAAAAGCCCCGACAGCACCTAGATTGCCGGACCTTGATGGGAGCCGAGACCAGCCTTCAGTACTCCGTCCGGCACCACATCCGAAACACAGCGACAGCCACAGGATTGGATCAGAGCAATGGGCTATAAGGTGGCGGTGGTCGGAGCCACCGGAAACGTCGGACGCGAGATGCTGACCACGCTGGCGGAGCGAGAGTTTCCGGCCGACGAGGTCTACGCGGTCGCCTCCGAGCGTTCGGCCGGGGCCGAGGTCTCATTCGGCGATGACGATGTGCTGAAGGTCCAGGACCTCAGCCACTTCGATTTCTCCGGCGTCGACATCGCGCTCTTCTCCCCGGGTGCCAAGGTCTCTGAGGAGTTCGCCCCCCGAGCAGCGCGGGCGGGAACGGTGGTGATCGACAACAGCTCCCACTTCCGCATGGACCCGGACGTTCCGCTGGTGGTGCCTGAGGTCAATCCCGACGCCCTGCCCGGCTATGCGCGCAAACACATCATCGCCAACCCGAACTGCTCGACGATCCAGCTTGTGATGGCACTCAAGCCGCTGCACGACCTGGCGCCCATCGAGCGGGTCATCGTCTCGACCTATCAGTCCACATCCGGTGCGGGCCGCGAGGCCATGGACGAGCTCTTCACCCAGACCCGGGGCATCTTCGTCAACGACCAGATGAAGCGCGAGCACTTCACCAAGCAGATCGCCTTCAACGTCATCCCCCATATCGACAGCTTCATGGAGGACGGCGCCACTCGCGAGGAGTGGAAGATGATGGCGGAGACCAAGAAGATCCTGGACCCGCAGATCCGTCTCCATGCCACCTGCGTGCGGGTGCCAGTCTTCATCGGCCACGCCGAGGCGGTCAACGTGGAGTTCGGCACGCCGCTGGACGAAGACGAGGCCCGCTCCGTCCTTCGCAAGGCGCCGGGGGTGACGGTGGTCGACCACCGGGCGGACGAAGGCTACGTCACCCCGGCGGAATGCGCCGGCGAGGATGCGGTCTTTATCAGCCGCCTGCGCACCGACCCCACGGTCGAGAACGGGCTCGCCTTCTGGGTCGTCGCAGACAACCTGCGCAAGGGCGCCGCCCTCAACGCGGTGCAGATCGCCGAAACGCTGGTGGGTGCCTACCTGTAATCACGCACCGCAGGGTGAGTCTCACTCTCCCTGCGCCACCTCCACCAGGGCATCCAGGGCCACCGCCCCCTCGGCCGAGACCAGCAGCGGGTTGATGTCGATGGACCGCACCTGCCCGTCGCCTGCCGCGAGCACGGCGCCCACGGCCTGCGCCGCCCGGGCGACGGCCGCGGCATCCAGCGGCGGCTTGCCGCGCACGCCCTCGAAGAGCGGCGCGATCCGCAGGCCGGCCAGGGCCCGGCGCACATCGGCCTCGTCGAACGGCGGCAGCAGCAGAGCCGTGTCCGGCATGGCCTCGACCAGGATGCCGCCGTCGCCGAGCATCACCACCGGCCCGAACACCGGGTCGATGCGCCCGCCCACGACCAGTTCCCGCTCGCCCGACGTCATGCGCGCTGCCAGCACGCCCTCGAAGGCATGGCCCAGGTCTTCCACGCCGGCCTTTATCTCGGCGAAGGCAGCCTCGACTGCAGCCGGCTCTGATAGGCGCAGGCGCACCAACCCGTACTCGCTCTTGTGCGGCAGGGCCGCCGAGCAGGCCTTGAGGACCAGCGGTGAGGCAGCCGCGTTCAGGAAGGCCACCGCCTCCTCGGCTGTCTGGCACAGCCGTCGCTCGACACCTGTCAGCCCCTCGGCCTCCAGCATCGAAAGCGAGCGATGCTCGTCGAGGAAGGCGGTCTTCTCCACCATCGCCAACGCCGGTCGGCTGAGCGCGCCGCCGCGGCTGGCCTCCATCACTTCGTGATGCGCCGCGAACTGGGCGAGTGCGGCCACGGCCTCGTCCTCGGTCTCGAAGGCCGGCACGCCAAGTTCGGTGAAGGCGGCGCGCACCTTGGGCTGCGGCGCCGCCAGCACCACGGGCTTGCCGCTCTGCTTCAGGAAGTCGGCCGTATCGGAGGCAAAGCGCGGGTAGTCATAACCGCGCCCGCTCACGGGAATGCCGATGAGGAACATGTCCACCGCCGGGTCGGCGCCGACCACGGGCAGCACCCGGCTGAAGAGGCCGCTGTCGGTCAGCAGAGCCGCGGTGATGTCGATGGGATTCCGGGCCGAGGCGAAGGAAGGCAGGATGGACCGCAGGTCGGCCTCGGTCTGCTCCGCCAACTGGGCCAGTGGCAGGCCTGCCCGGTCGGCGGCATCGGCCGCCAGCACGCAGGTGGCGCCGCTGTTGCTGATCACCGCCAGATTGCGACCTGCGGGCTTCCAGCCCTGCAGGTAAAGTTCCGCCGCCTGGACCAGGTCGAGCACACCGTCGGCGCGCCAGATGCCGTGCTTTTCCAGGAAGGCGTCCACCACCCGGTCGGCGGTGGCGATGGCCCCGGTGTGCGAGGCGGCGGCACGCTGCCCGTCCTGGGAGCGGCCGGACTTGAGCGCGATGATCGGCACACCCCGCTCCCGCCCGATGGCGGCCGCCCGGGCCAGATGCTCCGGATCGGTCAGGGTCTCAAGATAGAGCAGCAGCAGCTTGACGTCCGGGTCCTGGATCACTGCGGCGGCAAGCTCGGACACCGTCACGTCGCAGTCATTGCCGGTGGCGTGGACGTGGCGCACGCCGATGCCGCGCTCGCGCAACAGGCCATAGGGCACGACGCTCATGGCGCCGCTCTGGCTGATGCAGGCCACCGGCCCATCCTGGGGCTGGGCCTCGATGAACATGGTGGAGAAGGAGAGGATGGCGCCCGTGCCGAAGTTGGCCAGGCCCTGACTGTTCGGACCGACGAGGCGCATGCCTGCCGCATTGGCGAGCGCGCGCAAGCGCGCCTCCTCAGCCTTGCCCTCCGGTCCGGTCTCGCCGAAGCCGCTGGCCATGATGACGGCGGCTTTCACACCCTTCGCCGCACAGGCCTCGATAGCCTCCACAGCCGTCTGACCGGCAACCGCGATGATGGCCGCATCGGGCACTTCCGGCAGGTCGGCGATGGAGGGATAGGCCGGCAGCCCCTGCACGGTCTCGCGGCTGGGGTTCACCGGCAGGATGCGGCCGGTGAACCCGAATTCCTGCAGGTAGCGGATCGGACGCCCGCCGATCTTGTCGGCATTGTCGGAGGCACCGATGATGGCGACGCTGCGCGGCGCCAGTAAGGCTTCAAGGCTCATTTATTCTTCCCGGCTGGAACGATCGAAACGAAGCAGGCTGCGCTCTCCATGGGGCGCGAAGGACAGACTCACGCGTTCGCCCGGCTTGAGGTCAAGGGCAGCGTGGCCCATCACCCGCATGCCCTCGTCGAGATCGACGAGGGCGATGGCGTAAGGCACCTTCTCGCGATAGTCAGGCGTGGGCGCACGGTGCAGCACGCTGTGAGCGGCGACGCGCCCGCCCCCGGCTACCGTCTTCCAATCAAGATCCTCACTGCCGCAGCGGCTGCAGAAACCGCGCACGAAGGCCTGGTGATGGCCGCAGTTGCGGCAGGATTCATAGGCCAGCGTGCCGTCGGCGGCGTCCTGGCGATGGCGTTCAATCAGCTCTTGCATGGCCTCACTCCCGGGTCAGAACCAGGCTGACGTGCGAAGAAAGCACGCCGCCGTCACCATGAACGAAACCCACCTCCAGCGGGCGGTCGATCTGACGCTCCCCGGCGCCGCCGCTCATCTGGCGCACCACCTCCGCAAGATGCGCCATCCCGCCAGCCACACCAGAGTGCCCGAAGGAGAGCAGCCCGCCGTGGGTGTTGAGCGGGAGGGGGCCGTCGGGCTCGAAATGCCCCTGCCGCGCCAACGCCGCAGCCTGCCCGCGCGCGGCGAAGCCGATCTCCTCCAAGAGGATGGTCACCGTGATGGTGAAGGAGTCATAGACGCCGGCCACCTGTACGTCGGAGACCGAGAGACCAGCCTGCTCGAAGGCCTGCTGTGCCGCGGTCGCCCCGCCGAAGGCGTCCAGGCTCGGGGCAGCGCTGATGTGCTGGTGTGTGTGGGCCTGTCCGGCGCCGGCGAGGCGCACGCCTTTGGCACGGCCTTCGTCCGCCGTGACCAGGACCGCAACGCCACCATCTGAGATGGGGCAGCAGTCCATCAGCTTCAGCGGCGAAGCGATAGGGCGGGAGGCCATGACATCGGCCACCGTGATGGGATCGCGCAGCTGCGCGCCGGGATGCCGGCCGGCATTGCGGCGCATCAGCACCGCCATCTCCGCCAGGTCTTCCTCGCTGATGTCGTAGGCACCCATGTAGGCAGACGCCAGGAGGCCGTAGTAGCCCGGTATCGTCGCGCCGAAAGGCACCTCGAACTCGGCATGACCGACCTGGGCCAGGGTCTGAATGGCGCTGTCACGGCCGCCGGGGTTGGTCAGCCGGTTCTCCCCCGCCACCACCAGCACGTTGCGGCACTGCCCGCTTTCCACCAGCAGTTTGGCCAGCATCACCAGGGCACAGCCCGTCGCCCCGCCGAGCTGGATAGCGTGGCAGTAGCGCGGCGAAAGCCCAAAGTGTTCGGCAAACAGTGTCGCCAGCATGAGATGCGGCATGGCGGTGGAGTAGCCGGTCAACAAGCCGTCTATCTCACCGCGCTCGAAACCGCCATCGGCAAGCGCCGCGGCCGCCGCCTGCGACATGAGATCGAGACTGTCCCGCCCCTCGAGATGGCCAAAAGGCGTATCGCCGACCCCGGCGATCCAGGCCTGCTTCATGGATTGGCTCCTTTAACGGACTTTGCATTCTTGCTGCGGCGGTCACTCAGCCAGGCGATCAGCAACGCAGATCCAATCAGTGCGAGACCGATGAGATCGCTACTGGCCTCGGGATACAGGGTCATCAGAGCGCCGGCCGCGAGCATGAGCCGCGACAGCCATCCCAGTCGGGCCATCGCGTAGCCGATGATCGCCGATGCCAGTGCCATCACGCCGATGATCGCCGTGCTCAGGGAGAGCAGAATCTCGCCGATGCCACCCCGCAGCAGCAGAACCGGGTCGGTCACGAACATGAAGGGCACGATGAAGGCGGGCAAGGCGATCGCCAGCGCCTTCCAACCTGTCTGCGCAGGGTTGCTGTCGGCAATGGCCGAAGCCGCATAGGCGGCCACCGCAACCGGCGGCGTCACGTTGCCAAGGATGGCGAAGTAGAAGACGAAGAGGTGAGCGGCAACCGGATCGACGCCAAGTCGCACCAGCGCCGGAATCGTCACCCCTACCTGGACGAGATAAGCGGCCACCGTGGGCAGGCCCATGCCGAGGATCAGCGAGGAAAACATGGTCAGCACCAGCGCGCCTGCCACCGAGGCACCGGCCACATTGATGATGGTGCTGTTGATCGTGATTCCCAGGCCGGTAAGGCTGAGCACCCCGACGATCAGGCCGGACGCGGCACAAGCCACCGCGACCGGTCCGATCGCTTTGCCCGCCGCCACTGAACCGTCGATGATCCAGCGCGGCAGCGCGAGCGCGCCTCGCCGGAACAGGGCATAGAAGACCGCCACGACCAGCACCGCTCCCACGCCGTAGAGTCCGGCGCGCATCGGCGAGAAGACGAAGACCGAATAGGCAATGACAGCGATGGGAAGCAGATAGAGCCCCCCTTCGCGCAAAGCCCCGGCAACCCGCATGGCTGGAGTGCCACCGGCAATGCCCGTACGCACCGCTTCAAGGTGCACGGCCATGAAGATACCAATATAGAACAGCAAGGCCGGGACCAGCGCCGAGAGCGCGATCTCGCCATAAGGGCGCCCCACGAACTCGGCGATGACAAAGGCCGTTGCGCCCATGACCGGCGGCATGAGCTGCCCGCCCGAAGAAGCGGCTGCCTCCACGGCGCCGGCAAAGTGCGGCCGGTAGCCGTTGCGCTTCATCAGGGGAATTGTGATGGCGCCGGAGGTGACCACGTTGGCCACCGCCGATCCACTGATCGTGCCCATCATCGCGGAGCCAACGACTGCCGCCTTGGCAGGTCCGCCGCGCAAACGGCCCGTCAGGGCCATTGCAAGATCGATGAAGAACTTGCCGCCGCCGCAGCGATCCAGCACGGAGCCGAAGAAGACGAAGAGGAAGATGTATGTGGCGGAAACCCCCAGCGGAATGCCGAACACACCTTCCTTGGTGTAGAAGAGATGGTCCAGAGTCCAGCTCAGGCCGAAGCCGCGATGGCCCAGCATGCCCGGCAGGTACTGGCCGAAGGCCGCATAGGCAAGAAAGGCGATGACAATCAGTCCGAATGCCACGCCCAGGGTCCTGAAGGCGATCACCAGCAAAGCGATGATTCCCAGCAGAGCCAGAATGATCGAGACCTCGTCAAGCGGCGTCACGTAGGCCATGCGGCTGGCATAGTGCGCGCCCTGCCAGACATTGTGGGCCAAGACGCCGACCAGCACCACGCAGGCGCCCAGCAGGCTCCAGCGCCAGGCGCGGCTCATGCCACGGTCCAGCAGTGTCGCGGCAAAAAGCACCACGGTGACGAGCAGCAGGTGACCGCTGCGCTGCGTGAAGCTTTCGAACACTCCGAAGAATCCGGAGTAGAGATGAAAGGCCGCAAGCGTCAGGCTCGCCACCACCAGAAAGCCGCGAAGAATCATGGAGTGAACGCCCCGGCGTTGCCGCCGGGGCGCCTTTCAGTCAGATACGATCACTCGTCGTGCGGCAGATCGGCACCTTCGTAGAAGGCCTTCGCACCGGGATGGAGCGGTGCACCGAGACCGCTGCCGGCACTGTCCGGCCCGAAGCCGCGCAGGGCAGCATTGACCGCATGCAGTTCATCCGCGTTCTCGACAACCGCGCGCGTGATCGCCTCGACCAGATCGTCGGGCATCTCGGAGTTGGCGATCAAAACGGCATTAAGGCTGATAGCGAGGGCGTCCTCTTCCTGCCCCTGATAGGTCCCGGCAGGAATGTTGTAGGACACGTAACCGGAGTTGCGCTCCTGCAAGGTATCGATGATCTCTTGATCCACAGGAATCATGCGCACGCCCGAACCCAGGGCCACTTCCGCGATGGCTGCAGCAGGTACGGAAATGATCGCCGTGAAGACGTCCAGATGGCCGTCCTTCATCTGCATGGACGCATCGGCATAAGAGAGGCGTTCGACCCGCCCCATGTCCTCATAGCTGAGGCCATAGAGTTCCAGGACCGTCTGGGTCATGACATCCGTGGAGCCGCCAACGACACCGGGATTGATGACCTTGTCGGCGAAGTCCTCGACGGTCTCAATGTCGCTGTCAGCCCGCACCGCCATCTGATAGGGCGAGGGGTAGAAGTTCATGATGCTGCGGAAGTTTTCCTGCGGGCCATTGAAGGCCTCGCCCACGCCTTCCAGCGCTTCCGCATTGGTCGTGGAAAGCGACATGGCAATGTCGTACTGCCCGGAATTGGTGCCGATAATGTTGGCGACGGTCACGCCGTTGACGACGTTGACGCGCGTGCCTTCGACTTCCCGTTCGATGATATTCGCCACCGCGGTCGCCAGCGGATACCAGGTGCCGCCTGACGGACCCGATGCAAAGGTGATCTGCTGCGCCGCAGCCGCCTGGGCCATGAAGGCCGATGCCGCCAAGGCTGCCGCGGCAACCCCCATGCGCAGTCCTGTTGAATGCTTAACCATGATGTGTTCCTCCCACATTTAGGGTTCTGGTGGATGATGTTTCCTGGGGCACGGGAACGCTGTGGCCGTCCTGCCCGGCTGCACGCAACCCGGCTTCCACCCGGCTGCGGCATTCCTGTAGAGTCGCAATCGCCAACTGCCGGCGTTCGCCGGCCAGGCGCTCGCTCAATGCCGCGACGCTGAGTGCGGCGACCGGCAAGCCATCACGGTTGAAGCAGGGAATACCGATCCCCGTCATGCCCGAGACGACGAGATCCCTGACTTCGGTGAAGCCATCCCGCCGCGCCGCGGCCATCAACGCGCGCAGGCTCGCTTCGTCATAGTCTGGATAGGCGGCGCGGCGTGCCTGCGTGGCATCCAGGGCCAGTTCCACTTCCGCATCCGGCAGCCAGGACAGCAGCGCAAGACTCCCCGCACCGATGCCCAACGGGCGCCGGCTGCCCACATCCAGCGACAGGGCCTGGATCGCGTACCAACCCACCTGTCGATCGAGACAAAGCGAGTCGAAACCGCTGCGCACGGATAGGAAGGCGACTTCGCCCAGAACGTCGGAAAGCTGGGACAGGGCGGGCCGGGCGACCGCACGCAGCCGAACCGAACTGGCCGGCGCGCCGAGCAATCTGCGAAAGCCCTCATGCACGCGATAGCGTCGATCAGAGCGGCGCTCGAGGACTGCTTCTCCCACGAGACAGTTCAGCAGGCGGGCCGCAGACGCTTTGTGCAGATCGAGCGAGACGGCAACGTCGGACAGGCGCAATCCGGACTCTCCAGCGCTGGCCACCGCTCGCACAACGGCCATCGCTCGTCCGATGCTCTGTATGGTTTCCGACGACACCCTCAGCACCACCCTGTCTCGCCTGTCGAGACATCACGCTAGGGAAGAAGCGTGATTAGCTCAACAAAATTCCACAGGGATCTTAGAGTGAGTCAAAAAGTATCGTATCTCGATACTTTCTGACTCAGCTGCATCACCCCGGCAGCAGGCGCTCGCGCTGCATGCGTTGCAGCCACCAGGCCAAAGCGTCTTCGGTGTCCAGGCAGTCATGGAAGCCGTGGCTGCGGATCTTGATGGTGCTCAGTGACTGCGGCGTCGGGTTGGCATGACCGTGGCCGAAGGTGCGGTCGGTGAAGGCCCAGGAACTGCCGACCAGACGCTGCAGCGAGGGCTCCACAAGCCCGTGTTCGGCCGCGATCTCCGCCCAGAGGCCTTCCTGCTTGGGCATTTCGGTTTCCAGGCGCTGGGCCTCGGGCACGGGCGCGTACTCCATGCCGAAAACCTCGGCCACGCGCGGGAAGAGGTGCTGCCAGACCAGGGCATCGCCGTTGTGGAGGTTGTAGGTCTCATTGGCCGCCACCGGCGCTTCGGCGGCCCAGGCCATGGCCCGGGCGACGAGGCGGGAGTCCGTGGCCTCATTGACCCGCTCGCCCGTGCCGCCGGGGAAGGCCAGCGGCAGGCCCTGCTTGCGGCGCAGTGCGGCGTAGGCGCCGATGGCCGCAACCGCGTTCATCGGGCTGCCGTGGGCAAAGCCCAGCACCGCCTGCGGCCGGAAGATCGTGAAGCTCCAGTCCTTGCCCTGCTGGCGCGCGCGGATCCAGTCCTCCTGCAGCCAGTAGAAGTTCTCGTGCGGATGGCGCGGCCAGCGTTCCTTGGTGGGCACCGGCGCCGGCTCGATGTGCACACCATAGGCCTTGGCCCCCTGCAGCAGGGAGACGTGCTGCAGCTTCGGCGCAGCGGCCTCGAGCGGTTCCAGCAGGTTCTGCAGCATGATCAGATTGACCGCCATCTGCTCCTTGTCGCGCCAGCCGGCGATCAGGTCCGGCTTCTCGTAAAGTGCGGCATAGACCACATGGGTCACGTCCGACAGCGACCCGAAGGCCGCCTCGCAGGCGGCCCGGTCGGTCAGGTCGACGGAGAGAAAGCGCGCCTTGGTGGGGAAGTTGGGCGCGCGGCGCGACACGCTGATGACGTCCCACTCGCCCAGGCTCTCGAAGTGCTCGACAGCGGCTCGGCCGAGCAGGCCCAGCGCACCGGCCACCAGAACGGTCTTGCGGCTCATCCTTTGGCTCCCTTCCTCGCAGTGTTCGCGATCACACCGTGGCGACCGGCTGGGCCGGCGAGCCCACCGCGCCGGGCAGGCGCAGCGGCGGTGCGGTCAAGAAGAAGCGGTTGCGCTGGTTGTCACGCAGCCAGGCGGCAAGCTCGCTCAGGTACCAGAGCTCGCCCAGGTGGATGCCCAGCTTGAAGAGGCAGAGCTCATGCAGCGGCAAGGCGGCGTGCCGCCCCTCGCCCGGCGCGGAGGGGTAGTCCTCCACCGCATAGTTGTCGGCGATGATGCAGGCGACACCGCTGTCGGCGATCCACTGCTGCAGCCGCTTGTCCCGCCCGTCCAGGGCCGCACAGGAGCGGTTCAGCCGCTCCAGGTCAGGCTTGCGCTGCATGCCCAGGATGACGTCGGCGAAGCCGGTGTGCAGGCAGAGCAGGTCGCCCTCCTCCACGCTCACGCCGTCGGCCTCCATGACGCGCATGAGCGTGTCGTAGTCAACCCTGGTGCGCTCATCGCCGAGATGGTGACGCAGATCGACCAGCACACCGCGGCCCTGCACCACCTTGGCGGCCATCTTGTCGATGCCCAAACGCTTGGCTTCAACGCCTTCAAAGGGCGAACAGGCGCCCGATTCGGCATGCTCATGGGCATTGGCCGGGCCGATCACGTCCTCGCCGCCACGCCAGCCGTTGTAGTAGACGACCTCCGCCTCGCCGTCGCCATCAGCGTCGAAGAGCGCGCCGACGTGGCTGAGCGCGTCCCACTGGCTGGAATACTGGGTGTGGAGCAGCACCGCATCGTCGCTGATGACGTCGGTGAAGGGCGCCTCTTCCCAGGTCAGGGGGTAGTTGTAGTTCGGCTTGCCCTCGCGCACCGTCGCGAAGCGCCGTGGCGGATGGCGGCGCGGGTTGAGCAGATTGCCACCGGGATAGTCCAGCGGCAGCGACAGGCAGAAGGTCCGCCCCTCCCGGACCTCGCCGACCGCGCGCTTCACCCGCTCGGGCGTGAGCAGGTTGAGGCGGCCCAGTTCGTCGTCCGGGCCGAAGTCACCCCAGTTCGAACCCTCCGGACGATTCTTCCAACGTTGGGTCATGATTTGCTTCCTTCCTCTCGGCTCAGAAGAGCTGCATCAGCTTGACGTGGTCCTGCAGCGGCTCCGGCGCGCCCTCGTAGACCACCTCCCCGGTCTTGATCACCGCGGCACGGTGCGCGATGGGCAGGGACAGGGGCACATTCTGCTCAATGATCAGGATCGAGGTGCCGAAGCGCTGGTTGATCTCGGTGATGCTGCTCATCACCCGCTCCACCAGATTGGGCGCCAGCCCGATCGAGGGCTCGTCCAGGATCAACACCCGCGGCTCGTGCATCAGCGCCATGCCGATGGCCAGCATCTGCTGCTGGCCGCCGGACAGGGTGCCCGCGGTCTGGCTCGCCCGCTCCTTGAGGATCGGAAAGAGGCCGTTGATCTGCTCCAGGCGCTGCGGCAGCACCGACTTGTCGGGCTCGACGAAGCCGCCAAGTTCCAGATTGTCGCGCACCGACAGGCTGCGGAAAATGCCGTGGCCCTGCGGCACGAAGGCAATGCCGTTGGCCACGTTGGCGGCGGGCTTGCGCCCGGTGATCTCCGTGCCCTCGTAGAAGACCTGGCCGGACATCGGCGTCATCAGGCCGAAGAGCGCCCGCACGAAGGTGGTCTTGCCCGCCCCGTTGTGCCCGAGGATCAGCAACACCTCGCCCTTGTTGAGGGTCAGGCTGACGCCGTTGACGATCTGCTTTTTGCCGTAGCCGGCACAGAGATCGCGCGCTTCCAGGATCGCCGTGCTCATTTGAAGTACCTCTCGGCGAGTTCCGGATCGTTCATCAGTTCGTTGGGCGTGCCCACCGCCATGGTGTGCCCCTCATCGAGGAAGTAGACGGTGTCGCAGAGCGATTTGATGACGTCCAGATTGTGCTCGATGATGCAAATCGTCTTGCCCTCTTCCGCCAGGCGGCGGATCACCGGGAAGATCTCCTGCAGCGCATTGCCGTCGAGGCCGGAGAGCGGTTCGTCGAACAGCAGCACTTCCGCCCCCGTGGCCAAGAGACGCGCCACCACCAGCAGCTTCTCCTCGGCGTAGGAGAGGTTCTCCGCCCGCTCGTCGGCCTTGTCCTCCAGCCCGACGAAGCGCAGCACCTCCATGGCCCGTTCGGCGTTCTCGCGTTCCTCGCGCGCCACCTGGCGCGGTGCGAAGTAGGCCTTGAACACATTGTCCCCGGACTGGCGCGGCAGGGCCACCACCACGTTCTCCAGCACCGTCATCTTGGTGAAAAGCCGCAGGTCCTGGAAGGAGCGAGCGACGCCGGCGCCAACGATCTGATGCGGCTTGAGCCCGGCGATCGACTTGTCCTTGTAGCGGATCTCGCCCCTGTCCGGCTTGAGGAAGCCGGTCAGGAGATTGAAGGCGGTGGTCTTGCCGGCACCGTTCGGCCCGATCAGGCCGGTCACCTGACCGCGCCGCATGACGATGTCGAAGCCCGAAACCGCCGTGATGCCGCCGAAGGACTTGTGCAGGCCGCGGCCTTCCAGGATGGGCTGGGCATCCGCGCTGCCTTCGGCGCTCAGCAGGGTTTTCTGCGCCATGCCTTGAGACCCGCCGGCCGTGGCCGTGGCCGTGACGCTGCGCGATTGCGGCTCCGGCAGGATGCCTTCGGGACGGATGCGCAGGATCAGGATCAGCAGGGCGCCATAGATCACCAGCCGCGCCTTGTCCGCGATGTCCACCGGCATGTTGATGAACTTCAGGGCCTCGGGCAGTCCCACCAGCACCAGGGCGCCCACAACGGAACCCCAGAGATTTCCGGTGCCGCCAAGGATCACCATGGCCAGGATGTAGATCGTCTCGTCGATGGTGAAGCCGTCGGGGCCCACATAGTTGAAGTAGTGGGCGTAGAGGCCGCCCGCGATCGACGCCAGCCCGGCGGCAAACGCGAAAACGGTCAGCTTCATGTAGACGAGGTCCTTGCCGCAGGCCTGGGCGGCGGAGGCGTTTTCGCGCATCGCCCGCAAGGCCCGCCCGAAAGGCGAGTGAGCCAGCCGCCAGGCGATCCAGAAGCAGCCCGCGGCAAAAACAATGGCCAGCGGCAGGAAGGTCCCCGGAGAGGACAAGCGTCCGCCGAAGATCGTGATGTTGGGAATGCCCGCGATGCCGTCGCCGCCCCCGGTCAGGCCGCGCCAGTTCAGGATCACCTCGACCACGATGATCTGCAGCGCCAGGGATATGATGACAAGATACTCGCCCGACACGCGGATCGCCGGCAACGCGACCAGAACGCCAACTGCGGCCACGAAGGCCACACCCGCGATCAACGGGATGGGAAAGGGCACCCCCAGGCTGGTGGTCAAGATCGCCGTGACATAGGCACCCAGAGCATAGAAGGCGGCATGGGACAGGGCAAAAAGCCCCGCAAAACCAATCAACAGATTGAAGGATGTCGCCAGGATCACATAGAGCGACGCCATGACGAGAATGTGTAGGATATAGTCCATTGCTGCGGCGTTCCCCCTTACCGTCGCATCGCTGCGCCGAAGAGGCCCTGGGGCCGCAACAGCACCACCAGGAAGAGCAGCATGAAGGCGATGGAACTCTGCCATTCCGTGGGAATGCGCAGCATGCCCAGACTCTCCACCATGCCCAGAGCAAACCCGCCGAGCACCGCGCCCTTGATGGATCCGATGCCGCCGACGATGACGGCGACGAAGGCCATGAAGACGGCAAGGAAGCCCATGTGCGTGGTGGCGCCGTCCTTGAGCAGGATCAACACGGCCGAGGGGGCGGAGATGGCCGAGCCGATGGCGAAGACCAGGATCGCCACCTTGCGGGTGTCGATGCCGATGACCCGGGCCATTTCGGGATTGTCGGTCATGGCCAGCACGGCCTTGCCATAGCTGGTCCAGCGCAGGAAGACGGCCAGCGCCCCGCCGAGCACCACCAGGACCACCACTTGCCAAATGTGAATGGTGGTGAAGAAGACCGGGCCCATGAAGTGGATGCCGTTACTGAATTCCCGCACCACCCGAACGCCGGAGCCGAAGATGATGCCGACCAGGTTCTCCAGCACGATGTAGAGGCCGAGTGAGGCGATCAGCGGCACGAGGTGGGGCGCCTGGCGCTTCTCGAAGGGCTCGTAGAGCAGCACGTAGCTGCCCACACCCAGCAGCACGGCCGCCAGTATGGCGATCAGCAGAGCCACCGGGATCGGCAAGCCCAGCATCGCTGCCGAGTACCAGGCCATATAGGCCGCCACCGTGAAAATCGGGCCGTAGGCGAAGTGCACGATCCGTGTGGTGGCGAAGATGATGCCGAAGCCGACGCCGAGCAGCGCGTAATGGCTGCCGGTGATGACTCCGTTGACGAGAAGCTGCAGGGCGAGATCCATCGCGCAGGCTCCGAGGTAGGAGGCACCCGGAGCAGCCTTTGGCCGCTCCGGGTGCGGTCAAGCAGAGGGGTTTATTCGAGGTCCAGGTACCGCTGGAACTCGCTCTCACCGTCCTGGATCTGGAAAAGGGCAACGCGCTTCTGGGCGACGCCGTTATCCTGGAAGGTCATCTCGCCGCCGTAGACGCTAGGATAGGTCGGCTGCTCGTGGATGATGCGCGCAAGGTTGGCACCATCGTAGTAGTCGCCGCCTTGGGCCCGGGCGCGGCGGATCGCTTCCGCAATCAGGTAGACGCCTTCATAGTAGTTGGCTGCGTAGAACTCCGGATCTTCGCCGTAGCGCTCGCGATAGGCTTCCTGGAAGCGCTGCGACCAGTCGTCGGTCGGGGTGAAGTAGTCGGAGGTGTAGTAGTAACCCTCCATGTGATCGCCGCCGATCTCGGCAACGTCGGCGGTGTACTCCACGCCGACCACCGGCACGTCGATGCCGAACTCCCGCGCGCGGCGCATGGCCATGCCGGGATCCGGGCTGAAGAGCCAGAGCGCCAGGAAGTCCGGATCGGCGGAGCGCATCTTGGCGATCTGGGTGTCGATGTTGGTCGCACCCTGGTCCATCCACTCGGTCGCGACCACTTCGCCGCCCAGCTCTTCCCAATAGGGCTCGACCTCGGAAATGATGCTTTCGCCGGCGTCAGTGCGCCATGCGATCTGCGCCATGCGACTCCAACCCTCATCGTCGGCGAAGCTCACCGCGGCACGTCCCAGATCCGAGGCCAGCGAGCGGTTGTGGAAGAGGTTATCGGAGATACCGACCATGGCGGTGCTGACACCGCCGCCGTTGACCACAAGAATGCCCTGCTCGTCGGCGATGGGGGCGATGGCGATGGTGGGCGGCGAGAAGGATGAGAAGACCGCCTGCACGTCGTGCATGTTGATCAGGCGGTTGATCGCATTCACGCCCTCGCGGGCGATGCCGCTCTTGTGGTCCTCGAAGACCGCTTCCAGGGGGATGCCGTCGATGCCGCCCTCGGCGTTGATCTCCTCGACCGCCAGTTCGATGCCGGCGCTCATGACCTTGCCGTACCAGTCACCGCTGCCGCTCATCGCCAGGATGGCGCCAATGGTGAACTTTTCCGGATCCTCGGCACGGCTGTCCGCGGCGGCGAAGGCCACCAGACTGGCTGCTGCCAGTCCAAGCAATTCACGTCTCATAACTCGTTCCTCCAGTGCAGTTGCGATTGTTTGGGGTCAAAGGACGGCTTCTCCGGCCGCCTGTGTCCGGCATCGTGAAGCGATGCGCTGTCGGGAAAGGGATGAATACGGCAAGGCTTGGCCGTGGGACTGAGAGAGGGTGGGCTCAGACAGGGCGGGCCGGGACAGGGCGCATCCCAGGACTGCTGGTATCGTCAGGGCGACAACTTCCGCAGGACGTCTCACGCTGCCTCCCCCCTCTTCGACACAGAATCTTTTGGTTCTGATGTGTGATGCATCACATCGCCGGGTAGGTCGGCTGTCAACAGCGCCGAGCCAGCCGCACGGCCTCGGCCAAAACAGGCACGCGCGGACCAGGCAGCTGCAGACCGGTGCGGGAACAGTGTCGTCATCCTACCCCCCACGACAGCATCAGCGTCGCTGATCGAAGCGGCGGCCGACCAGGCCGGCAGCGATGTTGATCTTCTGGATGTCGACGGTGCCGCCGGCGATGCCCCAGCCCCAGGCGTCGCGCAGGCGCTGCTCCATGCCGTACTCCTTGGCATAGCCGTAGCCACCCATGAGCTGCACCCCGGCACCGGCCACCTCACGCACCATCTCGTTGGCGAAGCACTTGGCAACGGCCGCCTGCTGCGCCTCGGGAAAGCTGCCGGGCGGCACGGCCGCGGCGCGGTGAATCAGGAGCCGGCTGGCTTCCACTCTGGTCGCCATCTCGGCCAGGCGGAGCTGCACCGCCTGGAAGTCCACGATGGGCTTGCCGAACTGCTCGCGATCCTGAACGTAGTCCAGAACCTGCTCCAGCGCCCCGGCGGCGAGACCCAGCGACATGGTGGCGTTGCCGCAGCGCTCCAGGTTGAAGGCCTGCATCAGCTTGCCGAACTCTCCGGCGTCGGCCAGCAGATGACTGCGCGGCACCCGCACCTCCTCCAGGGTCATGTCGGCGCTGGGAATGCCGCGGAAGCCCATCAACCGCTCCTGCGGCCCGAAGCTTAGGCCCGGCGTCTCGCGGTCGACAAAGACCGCGCCAACCCCCTTGGCGCCCGGCGCGTCGGAGAGGCGACAGAAGACGACATAGCCCTGGGAGTGCCCGGCGCCGCTGCACCAGCGCTTGCTGCCGTTGATGACGATCTCGTCACCCTCAATCCGTGCGCGGGTGCGCAGGTCAGTGAGCGCCGTGCCGGCGTCCGGTTCGGACATGGAGATGGCCACGATCATCTTCCCGGCCACCACCTTGGGCACCACCCGTTCGCGCAGCTCGGGGCTGCCGAAACGCTCGACAATGCGCACCGGCCCGGTGCAGGCCTCGAAAACCGGGAAGGCAACCGCGGCCGAGACCTTGGCAAACTCCTCCAGCACGATCAGCGCATCCAGATGCCCGGCCCCGGCGCCGCCAAAGGCCTCACCTGTGTTCAGCCCAAGGAAACCCAGCTCGGCATAGCGCTTCAGCCAGTCGGACGGCACCGGCTCCGCCGCCTCCTCCACCTGGCGGGCCAGCGCCGGCAGTTCCTCCCGCGCGAAGCGGCGGGCGGTGTCCTGCAGCATGCGCTGCGTGTCGTTCAGGGTGAAATCCACTGGCTAGTCTCCTGTCGCCACGGCCGCACGGCCGTTGTCCAGCACCACCCGCTCCCCGACCCGGGCCCGGAAAGCGTATGTGCCCGCCTCGTCGAGCCGCCAGATGTCGGTCTCGATGGTCTCTCCCGGATAGACCGGTTTCGAAAAGCGTCCATTCATGGCCGAAAGCGCCTGCGGACGCTCCGGGCAGAGGCTGCGCACCAGCGCGCGGCAGACGATGCCGAAGGTCGCCAGGCCATGCAGGATCGGCTTCTCGAAGCCCGCCTTGCGCGCCACGGCGGGATCAGCGTGCAGCGGGTTCCGGTCGCCGGAAAGGCGATAGATCAAGGCGGACTGGGGGGAGGTGGCCAAGGCAACCGTTTCATCGGGCGCACGCTCCGGGAGCGGCGCGGGCTTGGCCGCAGTCACGCTGGGACCGCCGAAGCCGCCATCGCCGCGACAGAAAAGGGTCTGGGTCGCCGTGGCCAGCAGGTCGCCGGCGGGATCGGTCAGGCGCCGCTCCACATAGACCAGCGCACCACGGCCCTCGCCCTTGTCGATCACCTCGACCACGCGGCTCTTGCCGCGCACCTCGCCGCTGGCCGGCAGCGGACGATGCAGGCGCAAGCCCTGCTCCCCGTGCACCACCCGCACCCAGTCGATGCCACTGTCCAGATCGCGGGCCCAGAAGCCGGGATGGCCGAGCACCGTGCCGAAGGACGGCAGCACGGCGAAGCCCCCTTCCTCGTAGACGAAGGGCAGATCGGCCTCGTCCAGCGGGTCCAGCCCGGCGCCGCAGCCCAGCGCATAGAGGATCGCCTGGTCCGGCCCGTAGCTCTGCCGAACCTCGGGAATGTCCAGGGCGAGGAGGTGATCGCGGTCGATGGCCATGGCTCAGACCGGATCCCAGGTGAAGACTTCGGCCGAGCGCTCCAATGGCACAAGCGAGGGCCCGATGGCGCCGGGCAGCATTTCGGCCACCCCTTCCGGGGTCCAGCCCTCGCCGCGGTGAATCACACGCAGCGGCCGCGGCTGGCTCATCAGGAAGATCTCGTTGTTGCGCACCGCGAAGATCTGCCCGCTCACCTCCTTGGCCGCATCGGAGCCGAGGAAGACCACCAGCGGCGCGATCTTCTCCGGCGTCATGCGCTTGAGCTTCTCGACGCGCACCTTGTCGGCTTCCGTCTCGGTCGGGATGGAGGAGATCATCCGGCTCCAGGCGAAGGGCGCAATGCAGTTGGACCGCACGCCGAAGCGCTGCATGTCCATGGCGATACCGCGCGACAGGCCGACGATGCCCATCTTCGCCGCCATGTAATTGGCCTGACCGAAGTTGCCGATCAGCCCGGAGGTGGAGGTCATGTGCACGTAGCTGCCGCTGCCCTGCTCGCGGAAGATTGGCGCGGCGGCGCTCGACACATTGAAGGAGCCGTTGAGGTGAACCGCGATGACCGATGTCCAGTCTTCCTGGGTCATCTTGTGGAAGATGCGGTCGCGCAGGATGCCGGCATTGTTCACCACCAGGTCGAGCCGGCCGAAGGTGTCGCGTGCCGCGGCCACGAGCCGCGCCGCACCCTCGGGCTCGGCAACGCTGTCGCTGTTCGCCAGGGCCTTGCCGCCGGCCGCCTCGATCTCGGCCACCACGGCCGCAGCCGCGCCCTCGTTCTCGCTGGCACCGGTCAGGCTGACGCCGATGTCGTTGACCACCACGGCAGCACCGGCCTGCGCCAGCCCCATGGCCAGCGCCCGGCCGACCCCCTGCCCGGCACCGGTCACCAATGCCACCTTGCCGTCGAGCATGCCCATCGATGGAATCTCCTTACGTCTCGGTTATAGCGCGGCGGCTGTGCCGAAGATCGCCGTCGCCTGCGAGGACAGCACACCGCCGTTGCCATGCGCCAGCGCGACCTCCACGTCCATCACCTGGCGCTCGCCCGCCTGGCCGCGCAGCTGCTCCACCGCCTCGATCATCGGGAAGAGGCCATACATGCCTGGATGATTGCAGGAGAGGCCGCCGCCATTGGTGTTGACCGCCAGGCGCCCGCCCGGCGCGATACCCCCCTCCTCGACGAAGCGCCCGCCCTCGCCCTTGGGGCAAAAGCCCAGGTCCTCGAGGAAGAGCAGCGTGTTGATGGTGAAGGCGTCATAGAGCTGGGCCATGGGGATGTCCTTCGGCCCCAGCCCGGCCATGGCATAGGCCTGCTGCCCCGAGTCCACCGCACAGGTCGTCGTGAGATCGGGCATGTTGGCGATCTGCCGGTGGCTGAGCGCCGCGCCGACCCCCAGCAGATAGACCGGCGGTGCCGGCAGGTCCTTGGCACGCTCCGCGGAGACCAGGATCAGGGCCCCACCGCCATCGGTCACCAGGCAGCAGTCGGCACGGGTGAGCGGATCGCTGACCGGGCGCGAGGCCAGCACCTCCTCGCGGGTCAAGGGCTCGCGCTTGAAGGCCGCGGGGTTGCGCTGAGCCCAGGCCCGCGCCGCCAGGGCCACCTCGGCCAGCTGCTCGCGCGTTGTGCCGTACTCATGCATGTGGCGCGCCGCCGCCAGGGCGTAGGAGCTGATGGGATAGAGCGGCTTGTAAGGGGCTTCCGCCGGCTGCGGGTCGGGCAGCGAGACCAGCTTGCCGCCGGCACTGCGCTGATTGCTGCCGTAGCAGATCAAGGCCACGGAGCAGAGCCCGGCCTCGATGGCCAGCAGTGCCGAGCGCACATGCCCGAAGAAGGAGGAGCCGCCGACCATGGAGCCGTCGAAGTAGCGCGGCCGCAGGCCCAGCCGCTCGGCGACGTTCAGCAGCGGAAAACCACTCACCGAAAGCGTGCAGAAAAGGCCGTCCACATCCTGCTTGCGCAGCCCGGCGTCGCCCAGCGCCAGATGCACCGCCTCGCCCAGTTGGTCGAAGGCGCTGCGCCCCGGTGCATCCCAGCGCTTGGTGTTGCCGATGCCGGCGACGGCCACCTTGCCGCGGAGGTGGCGTCCGCTCTCGCCTGTGCTCGTGGGCGCGCTCATGCCTGCACCCCCGCAGGTCGGAAGATGTGATGGGCTTCGCCTTCGGCCGGCTGCACCACCTCGGCGACGACCGCCATGCCGATGCACACCGCGTCGGGCGCCACGCCCTCGACCCGGCTCATCACCCGCGCGCCCTCCTCCAGGTCGACCAAGGCCACGCAGTAGGGGGCGTCACGCCCCGGGCCGCTGCGAACCACGGTCACCGAGTAGACCGTGCCCCGCCCGCTGGCACGGCGCCAGGTCAGGTCCGGCGCGCCGCAGCCCGGGCAGAGCACAACCATCTGGGCCGTCACGGCGGAGCAGGCCGTGCAGTGCTGCAGCTGCAGTTCCCCTGCCGCCAGGAACTCCCGAAACCGGACGTCCGGTCCAGGACCTTCGAATGCCGCCTCTGTCACCTGGCCCTCCCGCTTGTCGGCCGTGCCTGTTGCGGAGAAGGCTACATACCCATTGGGATGTTTCGCAACAGCAAAAGTGATCCTGCCTTCACAATCCATTTTATATATGTAATTTCAATATATTAGAAATCACAAACCGTCCCAAGAGACAGAATGCTTGACATACCTGTGGGTAGGAATTCCTAATCGTCCCGAGACACAATCCTGACGCGGGAGACGCCCCCATGGCGGTAATCTGGGAACCGGAGCTCAATGCCGAGGCACAGAAGTGGCGTGCAGTGGCCGATGACCTCAGCCGGGAGCACTGCGCCCCCCTGGCTGAGGAGCTGGATCGCGAGCAGCGCTACCCCTGGGAGACGATCCCGCGCCTGGTGGACAGCGGGCTGGCCGGATTGTTCCTGCCCCGGGAGCATGGCGGCCAGGGCGCCAGCCTCACCGCAACCGTGTCGGTGGTCGAGCGCATCGCGGAAGACTGCGCCTCCACCGCCGCCATCCTCTGCGCCTACCAGCTCGGAGCCTTCCCGCTGCTGCTCGCCGGCACGCCGGAGCAGAAGGATCTCTACCTCCGCGCCATGGCCGAAGGCACCGCCACCAGCTTTGCGCTGAGCGAGCGCACCGCCGGCTCGGACCCGGCGGCCATGGCCACCACCGGCGTCGAGGAAGGCGAGGGCTGGCGCCTGCGCGGCGAGAAGTTCTGGATCGGCAACGGCGGTGCCTCGCGCTACTACGTGGCCTTCGTGAAGACCGACCCTGAGGCCGGCGGGCGCGGCATCACCGCCTTCATGGTGGACAAGGAAGCCGAGGGCGTCAGCGTCGACCACCTCTCCGACAAGATGGGCATCCGCGGCACCCAGACCTCCAACCTGCGCCTCGACACCCTGGTGCCACAAAACGCCCAGGTGGGCGAGCGCGGCCGGGCCCTGCGCCTGGCGCTGAAGACCCTCAACGTCGGCCGCATCATGGTCTCGGCGCAGTCCCTGGGTCTCGCGATCGGCGCCTTCCGCGAAGCCGCAGCCCGGGCCGTCAGCCGGCAGACCTTCGGCAAGGCGATCATCGACAACCAGGGCATCGCCTTTCCCCTGGCCGACGTCGCCACCCAGATCACCGCCGCACGCCTGCTGCTCTACCGCGCCGCCGAGGCCTACGACCGCGGCGAGGACGTGCAGGTGATCGGCGCCCAGGCGAAGCTCTTCTGCTCCGAGGTGGCGCACAAGGCCGCCGACGTGGCGATGCAGGTCTGGGCCGGTGACGGCTACTGCAAGCCTTCCAAGGTGGAGCGCCTCTACCGCGACCAGCGCATCCTGGAGATCTACGAGGGCACCTCGGAGATTCAGCGCTTGGTGCTGGGCCGCGCCATCCGCAGCGAGGTGGAGGCCAAAGGGTGACGCCGGCCGCTGCAGCCTCGTGGCCGAAGTCCGGAACGGGAAGCGCGTTGCGCCTGCCATGAACTCGGCGAAACGCAAAAGCGAGTCGCGTGCCGGCAGCCGAAGCCATGGACGCGACCCCGAGTCCTCGCGCCGGGAGATCCTCGAGGCCGCGGCCGAGGTCTTCATGGAGTACGGCTACGCCGCCACTTCCTTGGACCATGTGGCCGAGCGCCTCGGCGCCACCAAGGGGCGGGTCTATCACTACTTCCCCAGCAAGGCCGACCTCTTCCTGGGCATCCATCAGGGCGCCATGGAGACGCTCATCGCCACGGTCGCGCCGCTGCTGGAAGGACCGGGCACAGCGGCCGAACGGCTCCACGCCATGGCCATGGCCCATGCGCGCATGCTGATGACGCGCAGCCCGGAGCAGAAGGTGGCGGTGGGCAAGCTGGAACGCCACCTGCTGCGCGGCGCCACCGCCCGGCACCAGCACACCCTTCAGGCCATCGTGCGACTGCGCGATGACTATGAGCAGCTCTTCGCCGAGGTGCTGAGCGAGGGCATGCGCGAGGGCGACTTCGCGGTGCAGCCACCGCGCCTGGCAACCAAGCCGGTTCTGGGGGCACTCAACTGGCTCACCGTGTGGTATCAACCCCGTCGCGGTGAAAGCTCGGAAGATATTGAGATCATTGCCCGCATGATCGCGGATTTCGTGGTCAAGGGCCTGCGCAAGGGAGAGCCGCTGCCATGACCGACGCCCCCCGCCCCCATTCCGAAACGGTCTGGGACGCGGCCGAACTCTGGCCGCGCGAGCGCATCGAGGCCCATCAGCTCGAGCGGCTGCAGGCCCAGGTGGCCCGGCTTGCGACCGACAGCCCCTTCTATGCCCGCCGCTTCCGGGAGATCGGTTTTGCGCCCGGTGACCTGCGCTCGCTCGACGACCTGCGCAAGCTGCCGGTCACCCGCAAGCAGGACTACCTCCAGGGCCTGGAAACCGCCCCGCCCTGGGGCGAACTGCTGGCCGTGGACCCAGCCGAAGTGGTGCGGGTGCATTTTTCCTCTGGCACCACCTCGCAGCCCACCCCGGCCTGCTGGACCGCCCATGACCTGGACCGCTGGACGGACCTCTACGCCCGCTACCTCTATGCGCAAGGGCTGCGCCGCACGGACGTCTTCCAGTGCCTCTTCAGCTACGCCTGGTTCGTCGGCGGCCTGGGCGCCACCGCGGCGGCCACGGCCGTTGGCGCCACGGTGATCCCCGGCGGCAGCGGCGACAGCAAGCGCCAGGTGGAATCGATCTTCCGCTTCGGCACCACGGCGGTGATCGGCACGCCCTCCTTCCTCGCCCACCTGGTGGAGGTGGCGACGGAAATGGGCCACGACCTGCGCCAGTCCCCGGTGCGCATGCTCTGCCTGGGCGGCGAGCCCGGCGCCAGCATCCCGGCGACCCGCGCGCGCCTGGAGGAGGCCTGGGGCGCCAAGACCTTCGACTGCTACGGCAGCCTGGAAAGCCAGCCCATCGGCTGGGACACGGCGGCGCAGAGCGGGCCGACGCTGGCCGAGGATTTCATCTACGCCGAAATCCTCGATCCCGAAACGATGGAGCCGGTGCCCGACGGCGAGCGCGGCGTGCTGGTGGTCAGCCACCTGGACAAGCAGGCAGGCCCGCTCTTGCGCTGGTGGACCGGAGACATCGTGGTGCGCGACAGCCGCCCGGCCCCGGACGGGCGCACCCATGCCCGCCTGCCGGGCGGGGTGCTGAGCCGGGCCGACGACATGCTGATCGTGCGCGGGGTCAATGTCTTTCCCACTGCCATCGAGGACGTCATTCGCTCCCACCCCGGCGCCACGGGCGAGTACCGCATCATCGTCGACGACAGCCTGAAGGACCCGGCCACCGGCTTCCTCACCGGCCTCAAGCTCACGGTGGAGGCCCAGCCGGACGCGCCGCAGGACTTCGGCGCCCATCTGGCAGCGCGCATCCGCGACCATCTCACCGTACGCGCCGCCGTCGAGGTGGTCGAAGCCGGCAGCCTGCCCCGGGCGGTGCACAAGGCGAAGCGGCTGCTGCGGTCATGAGCGGCGCGCTGGACGGCATCAAGGTCCTCGACCTCTCGCGCATCCTGGCCGGGCCCTGGTGCACCCAGACCCTGGCCGATCTCGGCGCCGAGGTCTGGAAGGTGGAGCATCCCGAACGCGGCGACGACACCCGGAGCTGGCGGCCGCCGGAGATCGGCGAACTCTCCACCTACTTCCTCTGCTGCAATCGCAGCAAGAAGAGCCTGGCCATCGACATCGCCAAGCCCGAAGGCGCCGAACTGGTCCGCCGCCTGGCCGCAGAGGCCGACGTGGTGGTGGAGAACTTCCGCCTCGGCGCGCTGGCCCGCTACGGCCTCGATTGGGAGAGCCTGCGCGCGGTCAACCCGCGCCTGGTCTACTGCTCGATCTCCGGCTACGGCCGGGAAAGCCCGCGCGCGGCCGAACCCGGCTATGACTTCGTGATCCAGGCGGAAAGCGGCCTGATGGCCATCACCGGCGAGGCGGATGGCCAGCCCATGAAGCTGGGCGTGGCGATCTGCGACCTGCTTTCGGGCATGAACGCGACCCAGGCGATTCTCGCCGCCCTCATTGCCCGCGGCCGCACCGGCGAGGGGCAGCACATCGACATCTCGCTGCTGGATTCCGCCGTGGCGGCACTGGCCAACGTCGCCAGCGGCCACCTCGGCACCGGCCGCGAGCCCAAGCGCTACGGCAACGCCCACGCCACCGTCGTGCCCTATCAGCTCTTTCCCACCAGCGACGGGGAGATCGCGCTGGCCGTGGGCAACGATGCGCAGTTCCGCAAGCTCTGCGAGGTGGTGATCGAGCGCCCGGAACTGGCCGATGATCCGCGCTATGCCACCAACCGCGCCCGGGTTCTGAACCGCCAAAGCCTGATCCCGGCCCTCAACGAGGCCTTCCAGCAGTTCGACACCGCCGACTGCCTACAGCGCCTGCGCGCCGCCGGCATTCCCGCCGGCACGGTGCGCAGCGTCTCGGAGGTCTTCGAGGCGCCGGAAGTGCTGGCCCGCGGCCTGCGCCAGGTGGCCGACAAGGCCGGCCTCGGCCCCCTGCCCCTGCCCGGCTCCCCCCTGAAACTCAGCGGCACCCCAATCCGCCCAGCAATCGCCCCACCCGACCTGGGCGAGCACACGGAGGAGGTACTGGGGGAAATCCTAGGCCTCGACGCGGAAGCCGTGGCAGGGTTTCGCGAGGCGGGGGTTGTGCGCTAGGGCGGTGGCGCCAGCGATCCGATCTATCTTTTAAAGTGATCGAGAAAGTTGCATTCGGTTGGGGCTTAGGCCACTTCTGCAGATCAGTTGAATATCGCACGGGGCAGCCAGAGCGCGATCCCGGGGAAGCTCACGACCAGGGCAAGGCCGATGAGTTGTAGCGCAATGAAAGGCAGCGCAGCGCGATAGAGATCGTTCGTCGTGACGCTCGGCGGCGCCACTGCGCGCATGTAGAACAGGTTATAGCCGAAGGGCGGTGTGAGATAGGCGGACTGCATGCTCAGAATGAAGAGCACAGCGAACCACACCGGGTCGAAACCCAAGGCTGTGATGACCGGTATATAAAGCGGGATGGTGATGAAGATGATGGCAAAGTCGTCCAGGAACATGCCCAAAACGAAGTAGCTCGCCAGCATTACCAGCAGAATCATCATGGGGCTGAGCCCCGTTTCAGCCACCAGATTGGCAACCAGCGCGCCGGCGCCAAGTCCAATGTAGATCTTGCTGAAAAAGACTGCGGCGAGCATGACCCACATCATCATGCCCATAATCTTGGTGGTTTCCAGCAAAGCGTAGCGCAGCACATCCCACGTCAAGTTGCGATGCACGAAGGCGCACAAGAGCGCACCGCCGGCGCCCACAGCCGACGCCTCGGTTGGCGAGGTCACGCCACCGATGATCAGGCCGAGCACCAAGGTGATCAGTCCGCCGGGCAGGATCAGGGCTTTGAGCGCCTTGATCTTGCCCAGGGCGTTGACCCGTTCCTCCGCTGCGATAGCCGGACCCAACTCGGGATTGAGGCGACAGCGCACCGCAATGTAGACGCTGTATATCGCAGCCAGCATCAGTCCCGGCACAAGGCCGGCGGCAAAGAGCTGCCCGACGGATTCACGCGCCAGGAAAGCATAGACGATCATCACCACGCTGGGCGGAATGAGAAAACCCAGCGCGCCGCCCGCCATGATCGTGCCCGTTGCCAAGCGCTTGTCATAACCTCGCTTGAGCATTGCCGGCAGGGCAATCACACCAAGACTGACGGTTGCCGCCCCTGACACGCCAGCCATGGCGGCGATGAGTGCACAGATAACGACCGTGCCGATACCCAGTCCGCCGTGCACACCACCCATGAGCTTATGCACCATATCGAACAGCGCATCAGTGATGCCGGAGCGTTGCAGCACCAGGCCCATGAAGATGAACAATGGCAAGGCAACCAGCACATAGGTGTCCATCACACCGTAGGTGCTGACCACCAACATCTCGAGGGCATTGCTGCCCCATAGCCAGTAGGCCGAGGCCACCCCCACCACTGTCAGCGACCAAGTGAGCGGCGTACCCAGCAGAAGTAGGACCAGCATGGACAGGAACATGCCGGCCGTAACCGTCAGCGGATCGAGGGGCATCATGCGGCAGCGGCCTCTTCGGGCTCTTGAATTTTGAACAGTACGAGCAGATCGGTCACCCAATCGGCCAAACGCTGCAGGAACATCAGGCCTACCGTGAGAGGGATGATGGATTTGAGAGGATAGACAGGCGGTTGCCAGGTGCTGCGAGACGAGAACTCGCCTATGGCCCAAGAACGGGCCGCAAAATCCCAGGAAAGTACAAAAAAGATCAGGAGCGCACCGAGAATCGCCAGCCCGGTCAGACAGTCCACCGCCGCCTTCATGCGCGGCGGCATGATCTGGTAAAAGACCTCACAGCGAACGTGGGCGTTGTGCTTCTGAGTATAAACCCCGGCCAGAAGGCAGAATCCGCCGTAGAGCATGGTGGAAAGTTCATGCGCCCAATCGGTTGGGCGCATGAACAGATACCGCATCGACACCTCGTACAGGATCACAGCGATCATCACGAGACAGGCCCAGGAGACCAGTCGGCCCAGGCCTTCGCTGATCTGGCGTTGAATAGCGATCCAACGACGGAGCAGTAAGATCACAGACGACCGGCTCCCCGTGCGATTGTGCGGATCATCTCGACGGCTTTGGCATTGCGCTCGGACTTCTCGGCCTCGTCTTCCCAGACCTGCTGCGCCGCCTCGGTCAATGCCATAACGTCATCCTGTGGCAATGACTGAACCTGGAAACCACCATCCTGCAACGCGGCCTGGGCTTCGGTATTGTTCCAGTAATGCTGCTGCGCCGCCATCTCCTTGGTTGCCAGTTCCACGATCTTCTGGAGATCCGGAGCGAGCGATTCCCAGGCACGCATGTTGACAAGCATGCCATCGGCATAGCCGGGCTGCAGCAAGGACAGTTCAGTGTAGTGGATGGCCACCTCATCGAGCTTCAGCAGCTTGTAGTCATGTGCGCCACCGTAGATGACACCGTCGAGCGAACCGGTGTTCAGACCCAGGTATAGCTCTTCAGGCGGCGCATAGACGGTGGGGATATCGAACTGCTCTAGCACTGCCGAGATCGTCGAGGTCGCGCGAATACGCATGCCTTTCAGATCTTCCAGGCTGCTGATCGGTTCTTTGGTCAGCAGGTCATAGGGCCCGCCGAACATGGGGCAGATGTAGTGAACACCCTGCTCCGCATAGGCTTCACGCAGAAGCTCTTCCAGGCCCAAACCATACCAGAGGTGATAGGCCTCCGAGATGTTCGACCAAGCCATCGGCAAGCCGGCCTCGATGTTGCCCAGGTCCAGCCTGCCCGGCCAGTAGGCGCCAAAGCCCTGGGCCATCTCCAGCATCCCCATTGATAGGGATTCAAGGATCTGATCGTTCGGCGCCAGTTCCCCGCCGCGAAAGTGTGTCAGTTCCATGCGCTCGCCGCTGGCTGCTCGGATGTCATCCGCCAGCGGAGCATGAATATGGTCGGTTTCAGTTCCATAGTAGCGCTGCATGCGCCACCGGACCGTATCCTGCGCCGCCGAGGCGCGAACACCCACTGCGCTCGAAGCGGCAACGACACCGGCTGTGGTCGCTCCTGTCAGAAACTTGCGCCTTTGCATTCTTTCTACTCCCTGCTCTCGCGGCGGCCTTGAACCGCTATCTGATGGCACTCATTGACGCTAAGGAGGCTTTCGTTTACGCAAAATACGAAATAATCGATGGTTACTCCCTCAAATATCGATATGTGATTCTGGCGTGCGCAGCCTCTCAAACAGCGATCTGCGGCTCATCCGGATATTTATGGTCCTGGCGGAATGCAACGGATTCTCAGCCGCTGAGCAGGCGTTGGGACTGGGTCAGTCGACCATCAGCACACACCTGAAGGCCCTTGAGGATCGGCTGGGCTATCGCCTCTGTCAGCGCGGTCGCGTCGGCTTTCGTCTCACCCAGGAAGGCCTGAAACTCTATGAGAGCGCACGCAAGCTCTTCTCCGCCATAGAGCAGTTCCGGTCGGAGGCGGCGGCGGCTGAAGGACACCTGGTCGGTGAACTCTTTTTGGGACTCCAGAGCCAGGCCGCCGGCGGTGCTTCCCTGAACCCTCACGAGTTGCTGGGGGACTTGCTGGAGGGGGCCCCGGAGCTCCATCCCCACCTCGAGACCGCTTCTCCAGCGGTGCTCGTGGAGAAGGTGGAGAATGGAACGCTTCATCTGGCTATTACTATCCTGCCCCATCCCTCGCCCACGTTGCGCAAACACATGCTCTATTGGGAACAGGCATCCCTCTACTGTTCCAAGCGCCACCCTCTCTTCGATTTCCCGGATCGAAAGCTTTCACCGCGTATGCTCGATCAGCAGGCGCTGGTGTGCCGCAGCTACTGGCTCGAGCAAGACCTTGGCCTCCTCGGCCGGGAGCAATCTGGGGCAACAGTGTACGATATTGAAGCCCAGCTCACGCTCATACGCTCAGGTCGATACATTGGCTTTCTGCCCATCCATATCGCGCAGCGAAGCGATCTGTCGCAGGAGTTGCGCCCCTTGCTGCCGAACCGATACAGCCACCCGTATCCTGTCTATCTGATCGCGCGACGGGCTTTTGCCGAATCACTTGCCGAACGGCGGTTGCTCCATCTGCTGCGCGCCGCCCTGCCAAAGAACCGCAAGGCATGAAGCAACTTCTCGATATAGACCTCGGCCTGATCCGCATTTTCCTCCAGGTGGTGGAAAGCAATGGTTTCAGTGCAGCCCAAGCAGCCCTGGGCATGAATGCCTCAACCATCAGCGCCAAGATGTCCAAACTTGAGAATCAACTCGGCTACCGTCTCTGCCGCCGTGGACGCAGCGGCTTTCGGCTCACACCTCAAGGGCAAGTCGCCTACGAGGCTGGAAGGCGCCTGCTGCGCAGCGTCGAAGACTTCTGCTCCGAGGCCACCGCCTTGAAAGGCCGCCTGGCAGGAGAAGTGCGCCTTGGCGTTCTCGACAACATACTGCACGACCCTAATGCCCCGCTGGAACTGGCGCTACGCGAGTTCCTGGCAATGCCGAACGAGGTGCATGTGACTTCGGTAACGGGAAACCCGGTCGATCTGGCACAGAAGGTGCTCCAGGGCACCTTGCATCTGGCCCTGACATCCGCACCGCAGAAGCTGCCCGGCCTCAACTATGAAGCCCTTCATGAAGAGGAGAACGGACTCTACTGCGGACGGGGTCACCCACTATTCGATTGGGCGTCGCCCGGGCCGACTCTGGAAGAGATTCGCAAACATGCTCTCATCGGGCGGGCGCACTGGATGCGTCGGGGGCCCCGGCTTCTACCAGGCACAACGCCACGGGCGACCGTGTCCGATGTGGAACGCGAGTTGGAACTCATTCTGACAGGACGTTTTCTCGGGCTCCTGCCCTTGGCCTTCGCCGCGCCTTGGGTCACCTCCGGTGAGCTTGAACGAGTGGCGCCCGAGCAGATCAAATGGCGCGTCCCCTTCTACGTTCTGACCAAACGTGGATACGCCATGCCGCCCAGCGCCACAGCCCTCATTCAACTGATCCGGGAGCACTTTTGAGGACGCCTATCGACTGGCGACAGCATCAACAGGAACAGCAGCGGGCGGGCGCCCCGCTCGGTCCTCACTCGACCTCGACAATGATCTCGCTGGGGCCGTGTGCGCCGGAGTTGATTGGCCAATCGGCTATCTGCAAGTCGTAAGGGCAAGCCGAAATTACAGCGATCAGGTCCATCTCCGCCCGTAACACAACGTAACCGCCAGGAACAACAGTGTTGGGCGGCGATTCGAAGCCGCCTTGCTGGGTCACCCGTGTGTTGGTGAAAAAGTTGATGGGCTGAGGCACGACGTCGACGCTGTGCCCCACACGACGCAGGGCAGTGTGCATATTGTCCGCACAGTTCGGGTGCGGTCCCTCGTGCCCGAGCTGCTCGTATCGGAACTGGTCGCAAGCAGCGATCATCATGTCATGGACGCCGTCCGCCCCATCTTCTTCGAAGTAGATCATGGGGCGCCGGAATCGCGACTGCAACGTATCGCCCTGGCGGGGCTTCACGTTACGAGTCCAAACCCAGGTGTGATTGGCGGAGAGCCACTCGCCACGGTCTCTTGCGCTGAAGGCAAAGAAGTCCGCGGCCTGCGCGCCCTTCGGTGTTGTCAGACGCAGGCGTTGACCACGAGCCACCTCGACCGCGCGTCCTTCTCTTGCGGGAACAACCAGCTTCATTGCGCATACCTCCCAGCCATGATGCACAGGATTTCGTAGATCAGTGTGGCGGCGGTCAGGGAGGTGAGGTCGCCGACGTCGAAGGGCGGGGCCACCTCCACCAGGTCGGCGCCGATGAAGTCGAGGCCGTCGAGGGCGCGCAGGAAGCGCTGGGCCTCATGGATGGAGAGGCCGCCGGCTTCCGGGGTGCCGGTGCCGGGGGCATAGACGGGGTCGAGGCCGTCGATGTCGAAACTGAGATAGACCTTGCCCTCACCCACAACCCGGCGCGCCTCGGCCGCCACGGCGGCCGGGCCCAGGTCCTGTGCCTCCTCGATGAACATAACGCGCATGCCCTGCTCGCGGGAATAGTCCCAGCCTTCCGGTGAATTCTGGGCGCCACGGATGCCGATCTGGATGCTGCGCTTCGGGTCGATCAGCCCCTCCTCGACCGCGCGGCGGAAGGGCGTGGCGTGCATGAACTTGGAGCCGTGGAACTGGTCCCAGGTGTCGGTGTGCGCGTCCACGTGCACCAGGCCGAGCGGGCCGTGCCGCTCGGCTGCGGCCCGTAGCAAACCGAGGGTGACGCTGTGATCGCCGCCGACCGCAAGGGGCCGCACCCCCGCTTGGTGGGCCAGGCCGGCGAAGGCCGCAATGTCCTCCATGACCGTCTCGTGGTCGTAGACCGACCGGAAGCGCACGTCCCCGAGATCAGCCACGCGACAGACCTCGTAAGGGTTGAAGCGCGTCACATGGTGGATCATGCGCATCATTGAGGAGGCATCGCGGATGGCGCGCGGGCCGTGGCGGGCCCCGGCGCGGTTGGTGATGCCGCCGTCGTAGGGAATGCCGAAAAGGCCGATGTCCACCGCGCTCCAGTCCCCGGCCAGGGGCGCGCGCAGGAAGGTCGCGATTTCGGCATAGCGCGGCGTCAGCATGGCGCTGGTGTCGGTGGCGGAAGACTCTTGGCTCATTGCCTGTCCCTTGAACTGATCCCGGCTCACAATCGTCCCGCCAACGCCTTGCGGAAAAGCGATTTTAGCTGATGTTTACTTTGCAGTTTCTCGAGGTGAAGCGCAGCACTCAAAAGCACGACAACCGGGCCTGCGCCTCACTGACGATTTCCGCCACGATCTGCGCCGCCGGCTTCTGCTCGGCGATCAGATCGACGCACTCGCCGCCGAAGACCACAGCCGTGTCGCCGTCACCCCGCGCCGCCGCCTCGAAGTAGCGCGCCTGCTCCGCCTCCAGGCCAGCGGACAGCGCCGCCTCTCGCCCGTGCCAGCGCTCCAGGAAGTTGTTGGCAACCGCCCGGCCGGTGAAGTGATCGGGCCAGGGATAACCGCGCACCAGATCGAAGACCCGGGTGCGCTGGGTCTCGTCGCCGGCGGCCGTCAGAAGGCGCTGCTTGATCCCTTCGGCGGCCAGGGCCTCGTCGGAGGCGAAGAAGCGCGTGCCGATCAGGACCCCGGCGGCGCCCAGCATCAGGGCCGCGGCCAGACCGCGGCCATCCGCCACCCCGCCAGCCGCCACCACCGGCAGCGGCGCCACCGCATCGACCACGGCGGGCACCAGCGTGAAGGTGGAGCGCGCGCCACCGTGCCCGCCGGCCTCAGTGCCCTGGGCGACGATGATGTCGGCACCCCAATCCCTGGCCTGGCGCGCCGCGGCAAGGCTCTGCACCTGGCAGATCGTTTTGGCGCCGCTTGCCGCAGCCTTGGCCACGAAGGCCGAGGCGTCGCCGAAGGAGAACATCACCGCCTCAGGCCTGCGCTCCAAAGCCAGGTCCAACAGTTCGGGCTGGCGCGCCAGGCTCCAGGTGATGAAGCCGACGCCGAAACGCTTGCCCTCAAGCAGGTCTAGTTCGCGCGCGAGCCACTGCGCATCGCCATAGCCACCGCCAAGCAGGCCCAGCCCACCGGCATCACTGACCGCGGCACAGAGTTTCCCGCCTGCAATGTTTCCCATCGGGGCGAGCAGCAGGGGATGATCGACGGCGAGCAGGTCCGTGAGCAGCGTTTGCATGGGCGATGATTCCTGATTGGGCCGATGACCGCTGGGATGGGCCGGGGAAAGACAGAACAGCGATTATCGCCAGAGTGGCAGAGTCACGGCCCGGCTGGCAACGCACGAACCTCTGTCTCACTCGCTCGCCGCCAAACTTGCCAAAGAATGGCCGCGAGATCGCCTTGGCCTTGCTGCGTTCCTCGGCCTATCCTGGGCAGGCTGCAAGAAGGAACGCGCTCGCCATGGATCGCCAGGGCCTCACCCGCCGCCATCTGCTCGCCGCCTTGAGCGCAGCCGGCGGCCTGTCGTTGCTGCCGCCGGCGCTGCAGGCACAGGACCCCAACTTCCTGCGCATCGGCACTGCCTCCACCGCCGGCATCTACTTTCCCATCGGCAGCCTGCTCGCCAGCGCCATATCCAGTCCGCCCGGCAGCCGGGAATGCGAACGCGGCGGCTCCTGCGGCGTGCCGGGGTTGGTGGCGGTGGTGCAGACCACCCACGGCTCGGTGGACAATGTCGCCGGCCTTGCGGAGGGTCGACTGGAAACCGCCTTCTGCCAGGCAGATGTGGCCTACTGGGCCTTCCAGGGCGAAGGCCCCTTCGAAGGGCAGGCGCCCCAAGAAGAGCTGCGCGCCATCGCCAACCTCTATCCCGAGGTGGTGCAACTCGTCGTGCGCGCCGGCAGCAACATCCGCACGGTGGAGGACCTGCGCGGCCGGCGCATCTCCATCGACGCCGATGGCTCCGGCACACAGGTGGACGCGAAACTCATTCTCGATGCCTGGGGCCTGGCACCGGACGATCTGGAGGTTCACTACGTGCCGGCCAACATCGCCGCCGGCATGCTTCGGGTCGGCGAACTGGACGGCTTCTTCATGGTGGCCGGGGTGCCGACGCCCTCGATCCAGGACCTGGCGCGGGAAGCCCCGATCAATCTGGTGCCGATCACCGGCGATCCGGCGCAGGCGCTGCAGACGCGCTATCCCTTCTTCACCCGGACCAACGTCCCGCCCGGGGCCTATCCTTCAACCTTCCCCATCACCAGCCTGTCGATCGGCGCCCAGTGGCTCACCACCAGCGCCTTGAGCGACGATCTGGTCTACGCCATCACCGCGGCCCTCTGGCACCCGAACAATCGGCGTCTGCTGGACGAAGGCCACCCCAAGGGCCGCCTGATCCGGCTGGAAACGGCGTTGGACGGTCTGGGCGTACCGCTCCACCCCGGCGCGCGGCGGTTCTACGAGGAAATGGGTATTTCGGTCACCGAGCCCTTCGACCTGGACGCCCCGGAAGAGGCTGAACCGGCAGAGGATCGCGGCTGACCCTCACGCCGCATCCATGTCACTCGGCCGCCGGCCGCTTCTCGGCGATCACCGGATCCATGGCCCGCAGTTCCTCTTCCGGGATGTGACAGGCGATCACGTGGCCGGGCTCGGTCTCCACCATCGGCGGCACCTCGGTCTCGCAGATACGGCCGATCTTGCGGTGGCAGCGGGTGTTGAAGGGGCAGCCCTTGGGGGGATTGAGCACCGAGGGCAGAGCGCCCTCCAGAATGATCCGCTTCTTCTCGATGGAAGTGTCGGCGATGGGCACGGCCGACAACAGGGCTTCGGTATAGGGGTGATAGGGGGGCGAGAAGACCTCGTCGGTCGTCCCCTGCTCCACGATGTGCCCCAAGTACATGACCACCACCCGGTCGGCCAGGTAGCGCACCAGGCTGAGGTCGTGGCTGATGAACAGCAGGGTGGTGCGATAGCTGCGCTGGATGTCGGTCAGCAGGCTGGTCACCGCCGCCGCCACTGAAACGTCCAATGCCGAAACCGGCTCGTCGGCCACCACCATCTTGGGGTTGCCGGCAAAGGCGCGTGCGATGCCCACGCGCTGCTTCTGGCCGCCGGAGAGCTGGCGCGGGCGCCGACGGGCGAACTCGCGCGGCAGCTTGACCAGGTCGAGCAGCTCCAGCACCCGCTGGCGCACCTTGGCTGGATCCTTCTCCACACCGAACTTCTTGATCACCCGCGCCAGCTGACCGCCGATGGTGTGACTGGGATTGAGCGTATCGAAGGGGTTCTGGAAGACCATCTGCATGGAGGCTATTTCCGCCGCCGAACGCTTTTCGATCGGCTTGTCGGCCAGGTCGGAGTCGCGGAACGCGATGGTGCCCTCGGTCGCGGTCTCCAGGCCCATGAGCACCTTGGCGAAGGTCGACTTGCCGCAGCCGGACTCACCCACGATGGCGACGGTCTGCCCCTCCCGGGCGTCGAAGGTGATGCGCTCATTGGCCTTGACGTGGCGCAACCGCTTGCCGCTGATCAGCGCGGCGATGGAGCTGTCGCGCACCTCGTAGTACTTGCGCAAGCCATCGACCCGCAGCACCACCTCGCCCTCGTCGATCTCCTCACCAGCGTCGCTGCCGCGCGCCTTGGCCTCCCAATCGATTTCCTGCCAGCGCAGGCAGCGGGTGCGATGGCCCGGCTGATCGGGGATGGTTTCCATCGGGATCGGTCCGGCGTCGCAGCGTCCGCCTTCGAAGAACTCGCAGCGAGGCCCGAAGTAGCAGCCCTGCGGCCGCTCGTGCGGCAGCGGCAGTTGCCCGACGATGGGGATCAGCGGCCGCGCGTTCTTGTCCGCGCCCGGCAGGGGTATGCAGTTGAACAGGCCGCGGGTGTAGGGATGGCGCATGCGGTCGAAGACCTCTTCGACGCTGCCCTCCTCCACCACCACGCCCGAGTACATCACGTTGATGCGATCGCAGGTGTCCAGGATCAGGCCCAGATTGTGGGAGATGTAAATCATGGAGGTGTTGAAGCGCTCGGCGATCTCGCCGATCAGCTCGACGATGCCCGCCTCCACAGTGACGTCCAGCGCCGTCGTGGGCTCATCCAGCAACAGCAGCGACGGCTGGGACAGCAGGGCCATGGCGATGACCACGCGCTGCTGCTGCCCGCCGGAGATCTGGTGCGGATAGGCCCGCATCACCCGCTCGGGGTCGGGCAGCTTCACGTCCGCCAGCATCTGGGCGGCCCGCTCATGCGCCTCTTTCTCGCTGATGCCGCTTTCGTGGTTGAGCGGCACCTCCATGAGCTGCCGGCCAAGGGTCATGGAGGGGTTCAGCGACGCCATGGGCTCCTGATAGATCATGGCGATCTCGCCGCCGCGCAGGTGGCGCAGCTCCTCGGCGGAGAGGCTCGCCATGTCGCGCCCCTTGTAGCGGACAGTGCCGCCGACGATGCCGCCGTTGCGCCCGAGATAGCACATCACCGCCATGGCAACTGTCGACTTGCCGCAACCGGACTCCCCGACCAGGCCCACAGACTGCCCCTGCATCACCTTCAGGTCGAAATCGAGCACCGCGGGAATCTCGCCGGCACGGGTGAAGTAGCTGATGCACAGCCCTTCGCATTCCAGCACCGGCTGGTCGGGCGTCCAATCGGAGTTCGGCGTACTGGCTTGGCTCATGGCGCCTTTCCTCAGTCGCGCAGCGAGATCTCGCGGATGCCATCGGCCAGCAGATTGAAGCCGAGGACCAGCGAGGAAATGGCAATGGCTGGGAAGATCGCCATCCAGGGAGCGAAGGTGATCATGGCCCGGCTTTGCGCCACCATGCTGCCCCAATCTGGCGTGGGCGGCGGCAGGCCCAGGCCCAGGAAGCCGAGCACGCCGATGGTGATGATGACGTAGCCCATGCGCAGGCAGGCATCGACGATCAGCGGCCCTCGGGCGTTGGGCAGCAGTTCGACGAAAAGGATCCAGGACAGGCTGGCACCGGAGGTCTGCGCCGCCGCGATGTAGTCGCGGTTACGCAGATCGAGCGTCAGGCCGCGCACGATGCGCATGATGCCCGGTGCCGAGGCGAAGGTGACCGCCAGGATGATGTTGAGGCCCGAGGGACCGATCAGCACGATGATCACCACGTAGAGCACCAGCACCGGGAAGGCGAGAATGATGTCCGCCACGCGGTTCAGCAGGTCGTCGACCCAGCCGCCGAGATAGCCCGCCAGCAGCCCGAAGATGCAGCCCACGAAGTAGGCGCAGAAGGTGGCGATGGGGGCATAGAAGAGAACGGTGCGCGAGCCGTAGATGATGCGCGAGAGCACGTCGCGACCCAGTTGATCGGCGCCCAGCCATAGCGTCTGGCCGGTTTCCGTCACCGTGCCCGGTGGTGCAAAGGGCTGGATCTGTGCCGTGGGCGAGAGCGGCGAGATCAGCGGGGCAAAGAGCGCCACCAGGGCCCAGACGAGCACCAGGCCAAAGCCGATCATGCCAATGGTGGATTCCCGCAGCAGCCCAAGGCCGCCGATCATGCCACGCAGGAAGCCGCGCCGCCCTCCGGGCGAAGCGGCCGCCTTGGCTTCGACAGTGTCTGCCATCCCTCGCCCCCCTACTTGAAGCGAATGCGCGGGTTGAGCAGGGTGTAGCCCACGTCCGCCAGGACCTGGGTGCTTACCGCCACCAGCACAGCCACCATGGTTGCCGCCTCCAGCAGGTAGACATCCTGATTGAGCGCGGCTTCGAGAATGAGCGATCCGAAGCCCTTATAGGCGAAGGCCACCTCCACCACGATCACCCCGGAAAGCAGCCAGTTGATCTGCAGCATGATCACCGTGAAGGGCGCGATCATGGCGTTGCGCAGGGCATGGCGCATGATCACGGTGCGATAGGGCAGCCCCTTCAGGATCGCGGTGCGGATATAGAGCTGCTGCATCACCTCGGCCATGGAAGCGCGAGTCATGCGCGCGATGTAGCCAAAGCCGTAGAGCACCAGCACCATCACCGGCAGGACCAGTTCCAGCGGATTCCAGCCATCCGACATGGCGGAAGTCCCGGGCAACCAGCCGAGCCAGGTGCTGAAGAGCACCGTGAGCAGCACCGCGCTGGCGAACTCGGGGATGGAGGTGGTGATGACCGAGGCGACGGTGATGCTGCGATCGGTCTTGCTGCCTTCGCGCATGCCCGCCAGGACGCCCAGCGTCAGCGCAAGGGGGACCATGATGGCGAAAGTCACGCCGGCGAGGATCGCCGTGTTGCCCAGCCGAGGCCAAAGCACGTCCGCCACCGGACCGCGGAATCGAATGGATTGGCCGAAATCGCCCGAAAGGACGTTACCCAGCCACTCGACATAGCGGACATACCAGGGCCGCAGGTAGCCGTTCGCTTCCAGCCAGGCCTGAATCTGTTCCGCAGAGGTAAAAGGGCCCAGTACACGCCGCGCCACCGCTTCGCCGTTGATCTCCATGACCAGGAAGAGGATCAGGGAGATGGCGAACATGGTGAGCACCATGTAGACCAGCCGCTTGCCGACGAAGATCAGCATGATCGCTTCGCCTCGCGAGTGTGCCGCCACGGCATCAGGTCCAGGCGCCCCGGCAGGATGCAGCAGCCGGCGGCGTGGCCCTTCACGGACGTGCCGCCGACCACCTCTCGTTCAGCCCTTGGCCTCAGGCCGCGAGCCAGACCTTCTCCAGATGGAACTCGCGTGCGAAGTGGTACGCAAAGCCCTGCACCTTCTCGGTGCCCCCAGTGTAGATCTTGGTCCAGAACGGTGTGATGGAAATGGCATCATCCTGGATGATCTCTTCGAGCTTGAGGACGATCTCCCGACGCTCCTCCACGTCGACCGTACCTTCAGCCTGGTCCAGGAGATCATCGAACTCCGGGTTGTTATAGTCGGTCTCGTTCCAGGCCACACCGCTGCGGAAAGCCAGTCCCAACACCTGCACGCCGAGCGGACGGGTGGTCCACTGGGTGATTGAGAAGGGCCAGGTGGTCCAGCGTTCCCAGTAGGTGCCGCCCGGCAGGACTTCAACATTGAGGTTGATGTTGCACTCGGCCAGCTGTTCGCGCATCGCCAGGGCAATGGAGCTTTCCCAGCCGGGATCGTTCACCGTCTGCATGGTGATGTCGATGCCGTCTGGATACCCGGCCTCGGCCAGCAGTTCCTTTGCTCTCTCCACGTCGCGCGGCGGCAGCGGAAGGGAGGTGTACTCCGGATGGATCGGCGAGACCGGATGGTCCTCTCCGGGCACGCCCAGCCCCTGATAGGCCACTTCCAGGATACGCGCCCGGTCGAGACCGGCCTGGATGGCCTGGCGCAGCGTCTTGTTGTCGAAGGGCGGCTCGGAGACGCGCATGCGTGCCAGACCGGTGATCGCCGTGGTCTTCTCGAAGAGCTGCAGGTTGGGCATGCCCTCCACCTGGGGAATCAGATTGATGTCCAGGGTGTAGAGGATGTCCACCTGATTGGAGGCGAGCGCCGCGAAGTGGGCGCTGGAATCCGAACCGAGGTCGATGTAGCGGATCGTGTCCAGATAGACCTCGTCGCCCCAGTAGTCGTCGCGCTTGGTGAACTCGGCCATCTCGCCGACGCGGATTTCCTGCATCGCCCAGGGGCCGGTGCCGATGGGATCCGTCATCCAGTTGCCGCCGCTGGCCAGGGTCTCAGCCAGGGAGCGATGCGCGATCAGCGCCGGATAGTCGCCCAGGCTTTCCGGGAACTGCAGCATGGCCCGCTGCAGATTGAACTGCACCGTGTGGTCGTCAATCTTGACCATGGCGTCAGGCGCCGGCTTGGTGACATCGTCTTCCGTGATGGTCAGGGCGGAGAAGCGCCCTTGGTTGGACGAGCCGACGGCCGGATCGAGCCAGCGCTCGAAGTTGGCGATTACGTCGTCGGCGCCGAAGTCGTCGCCGTTCGACCACTTCACGCCCTTGCGCAGGTGGAAAGTCCACTGTGTGAGATCGTCATTGGGCTCCCAGCTCTCCGCCAGCAGCGGATGCGACAGGTTGTCCGTGCCAATGCGCACCAGTGATTCGATGGACATGCGCAAGAGGTTGCCCTTTTCCGACCAGTCCACCGTCGCCGGATCGCCGACCTCCATCACCGCCATGCCGACGCGCAGGGTGCCGCCACGCTGCGGCTCCTGGGCCGCGGCCTGCGGCATGAGGTCTTCACCCAGAATCTTGCCCGCCATGGAGTAGGCGGCCGGCACCGACACGCCCAGCAGGACGGCGGTGCGCAAGAACTCGCGACGACCGCATTTGCCCGTCTCGAGTTGCTCCTTCATCTTCGACAGAAGGGGGTGAACCCGCTTGACTGCCTTTTCCCGGCCATTCGTCGACATTCTTGTCTCCCCGTTCATGCGCATGGCCCGGCGACGCCGGACCTTTGGTTATCTCTATGCGGGCTCAGGCCCCTCTACACGCGCTCGCGCCTGCCCGGCGTCTTTGCATGCTCCCTGCCCCATCGTCGCCGGCCGATCCCTGTTGTGAGCATCTGCTGCAACGGGCAGCGGGCAACGTCAGCCCCCATGACTATGAGAAGCTTAGCAGACTGTATGGCGGCCCATAAAGCCCAAGTGTCGGAATGCCGACATTCTTTGCCTTTTCGGCGACTCACAACCACCGCGGTTGCGTCGCCTTCCCCCTGAAACGACAGGCTACTCGCCCGGCGGTTCACTCGGAAGTCCGGCATGATGCGCCGCTCACGCCAGCGAAACTTCACGGCACGCACTTTACAATAATATCTCGCCTAAATAGTATTTTTATAAACGACAAAGGGCGATGCGTGTGAGCGAGTCGGTTTGGGCAGCGATGCTTCTCCACGAAATCCAGTACACGCTGCTTTTCCTATTTTTGTTCGCTTTTTGTTCTTCTACGGTCGTCATTTTCTTGTCCTCGCTGGAAGACGCCCTGCTGGATGGCTTGTGGCTTTTGGCGCGGCTGCAAGGACGACTTCCAGCACCGGCCGCAGTCGCGCCGAACACTCGCACTGCACAACGCCCTTTGGCCGTACTCGTGCCCGCTTGGGATGAAGCGGAGGTGCTGCCTCAATCCCTGGGCCACTTCCTGTCCTCGGCCCGCTATGAACACTTCCGGGTCTTCGTGGGCTACTATCCAAATGATCCTGCGACCCGGGAGGTGCTGGAAGGGCTTGCCGTCGAAGACGAGCGCATCCTTCCCGTTTCCACCGGCGAGCCAGGCCCCACCTCCAAGGCGCACTGCCTGAACGCTGTCCTGGCCGAAATCCTGGCCTGGGAAGCGCGCAACGGTCTGCGCTTTGCCGGCTTCGTGCTGCAGGATGCTGAAGACGTTTCCCACGCCGACGCGCTGGCGCACTTCGACAGCCTGCTGCACGACTATGACCTGATACAGCTCCCGGTCTTTCCAATGGTGGAACGCACACGCCACCTAGTGGGCGGACACTACCTGGATGAATTCGCGGAAAAGCACGCGCAGGAGGCGCCGTTGCGCGGGCTGCTGAGCGGGGTCGTTCCGGGCGCCGGCGTCGCCACGGCCTACGGACGGGAGGCACTGCTGACCGTGGCCCGCGCCAACCAGGGAGATGCCTTCCGCATCGGCATGCTGACGGAGGACTACGAACTCTCCCACCGCCTGGCCAACGAAGGGACACGCCAGATTTTCCTGCGGCGGCTGGCCGGCCCCGGACCCGGCCTCAACACCTGCCAGGACCTTCTGGGCACGCGCGAGATCTTTCCCCACAGCTTTAGCGCCTCCTTGCGGCAGAAGACGCGCTGGATCCTGGGCAACGTCTTCCAAGGCTGGGAGCACATCGGCTGGCGCGGGAGGATCGCACAGCGCTACTTCCTCTACCGCGATCGCAAGATCCTGCTGTGCGGCCCCGCCGCCTTCTTCAGCATCGCGGGACTCCTCTACACCGGATTGGCCGACTTCGTGGCGCGAACGGCCCCTGCCTATGCCCAACCGCCGCTCTTGCCGCCCGAGGATCCGCTGTGGCTGTTGGCCTACGCCAACCTGGGCTTCCTGCTCTACCGGCTGGCCATCCGGCATCTCTGGGTTGCGGCGCTCCACGGCTGGCGCCAGGCATTGCCGGTGCTGCTACGCTATGTCGTGGGGACCGTAATCAACTACCTGGCCCTGGGGCGCGCCAGTCTCCAGTACTTCAAGCACAAGATCACGGGTGAGCCGCTGGGCTGGGACAAGACCCGGCACCACTTTCCGCGCAGCGTTTCGCACCAGCCCGAGTCGCCTCCTCCTAAGAATGCGCCGCCGATAGCGCGTGGAAATACCGTGCGAGCGGCGGCAGCGGCACGATGATACTGGGCCCACGCTGTGGCCTGCGGCACGTGCTGCCCTGCCTGCTGGTGGCTCAGATGTTGCTCGCGCCCGAGGCCAGAAACAGCGAAGCGGAGGGCCCGATCCTGCTGCATCTCACGGCCCAGGGTGTCGTGGTGCGAAGCCTGAACGCGGAGGAGGCCGGCACCTATGAAGACCAGCTTCGTCGTGCATCCGCCGTCGGCTGGCTTGCCGGGTTGCGACAGAGGGTGCGGCGGCATCCGGTGCTGCGCGATTTTGAACTGGCGCTGAAGCGCGACGACCTCGACGCGGCGCGCCGGATCTTCGCCACCCATGTCCAGCGCCACGCCGGGGATCTGTTGATCGGCTGGCGGCTGTTGGAGGCACATGCAGCGCAAGGTGACGATCAGTCGGTCATCCTGGCAGCCGACAGGCTGCTGCGCCGATTGCCCAGTTTCGGCCCGGCCTACCTGCGCCGTGCCGAAGCGCGCTATCGCCTGGGAGAACAGCTGCAGGCCTACACGGACTTTACCCGCGCCCTGGAACAGCCGCTCGCGCCGGCGGAGTTCGCGCGGGCAGCGACGGCGCAGTTGCAGATCCTGGTCGACCTGGGCGAACCCGAAGCTGCGCGGCGGCTGGGCAACAAGCTGCATGATGTCTTACCGCCGTCCCGGGGCAGAGAGCGCGCGTTGGGCCACGCCGCGCACGCGTTGGACCACCACGAGACGGCAGTGGCGCATTTCCGCAAGGCAATTGAGTTGGGCGCTGGATCCAGAGTGACGCTGGCACTCGCCAACAGTCTCGATCTGGCTGGTCACAGTGAGGAGGCGCTGCAGCTGATCCTGGGCCGGGCCTTGCCGGATGCTTATGAGCCGCAGCGCCGGCGCCTGCTGTCGCGCCTGGCAGAGCGCGTCGGCGTGCAAGGGCTTGCGATGACATCCGCGGCCGAGGCCTTGGCACTGGGCGAGGACCCGCTGCTGCGACTGGAACTGGCACAGCGCCTGCTCGACCGGAACGAAGACCAAGCCGGCAACGGCGAGCGTGCCTGGCTGGTGCTGGCCGGTGCCGGCGCACAGCCGTGCCACAAGCAACCGGAGGCAGCGCAGCAGCGGTGCCTGCGCCTGGCCGTCGCGGCACTTCGGCGCAGCGGTCGAAGCGATCAACTGGGAGAGATGCTGCGCAGCGCATTCGCCGCCTCCCAGGGCGCGGAGTTGCTGGCCGCATTGGTCCTGGCGGTGATGGAGGAAGACCGGCCGCTGGACGCAGCGCGCCTCCTGACCGGCTTGAGCGCAGCTGCCGACAGCCCGCACAAGGCCGCCGACGAACGCCGCCGGGCAGCGGAAGTGTATCTTGCCGCCGGACGGGGCGACGTTGGCCTCCACCTTTTGCTGTCCGGCGCAGAAGATGCTGAGGGACAGCTCTCGCCGCGCGCCGCCCGGGTCGCGATCTACGCCGCCCAGCAGGCCGGGGCGTGGCAGCACCTTGTGACTCTGCTGCATGGACAACCCAGGGCGGCCGACGGCCTGCCCCAGGACACGGATCAAGCGCGCAGCTATTGCGATGCACTGGGCCGCCTGGGCTCCACCGAGGAAGAAGGCTGTCTCCTGGCGCTGGCTCGGCGCCTGCCGCAGGAGGCGGAACTGCTCTATCGGGCGGCCTCGCTGGCACGAGCCCGAGGTGATGACGAAGCGGCCGCAAGACGCCTCGCGCAGGCGGTAGAGCGGCGCGCCGTAGCGGACTGGCTGCTCGAGTTGGGTCACCTCGAGCTGGCTCTGGGACGTGAAGCGCGTGCGGAGCGCCGCTTTCGTGCCGCAGTCGATGCGGGTGCGGGCCCGCAAGCCAGGCTGGCCCTGGCCTATGCACTGCTGCAACGCGGTCGGCGTGGCATGGCGGCGCACCTGCTGCGCCAGGCGCTCGAAGGAGACTTGCCGCAGCAGCAACGGCTGACGGCATTGGAGGCGCTCGCCGATATTCTCGTGCAGTCCGGCGCGTTGCGGGAGGCGCTGGCCGCGCTGACCGAAGCCGCGGATATCGAAGCGAGCCCAGGGCGCCTGCTGCGCCTGGCGGCGGCGCAGCTGAAACTGCAGCAGTTCCAGCGGGCGCGCGCCAGCCTCCTGTTCGTCGATCCGGATGACCTGGAGCCTCAGCACCGCGCGCGCTATTTCGATCTCCTGGCCGAAGCGGCAAGCGGCACGCACGCGCTGGAACTGCAGGTTCGGGCACGTCGCGCCGCCCTCACCCTCGCACCCACGGGCGCGCGCCATGAGCTGCTGGCCGACGCCCTGCTCGCCACCGACACCGCCGCCGGTCGGGAGGAGGCGCGCCACCACCTGGCGCAGGCCATAGCACTGGACGGCACGGAACGCCCGGCCTTACTTGCGCGGCTCGCCCATCTCGACCGCGCCGCCGGCGAGAGCGAGCGCGCCGAAGCGCTCATGCGCCTGGCGGCAAACCATGCGCCGGATGTGCCGGAGTATCGCGAGGATCTCGCCCAACTGCTCGCCGACAGCGACCAGCCGCACGAAGCCGTGCCTCACCTGCGCGCTGCCTTGGAAGCGGCTTCCGCTCACCCTCATGCCACCATGCCCCATCGACGCAGGAAGGTGGCCGAGCTGCAGGCCCGCCACGCCGCCCTCACCCGCCGCTGGCGCCTGCGCTGGGAAGAAAGCTTCTGTCTCGGTGGAAGTTCGGATTGCGAGCGGGCCAGCCTCGTCTCCACGGCCAGCCAGTTGGGACAGGGATTGGTCGAGGTGGGCTACCAACCGATCATCAATCCACAGCTCGGCCGCTTCGAACTGACGGCCCGTGTCAACTGGGACCGGGACAGCGGCAGTCTGGCGCCGCGCCCGCGTTATGCCCAGGCTGCCTTCGGCCTGCGCGCCCGGCCATCCGCCAGCCGCGACTTTTGGGTCGGGTTCGAGCGTCTACAGGCTCTGGGGCCGGAGGGACGCGACGACTGGCGCGTCTTTGGCACCTATCGCTGGGCCCGGGGCCTGGACTGGCGGATTGCCGACAAGGGCCACCGGCTCTTCTCCAGCGTCTACGGCGAGATGGACCGTTACGTCGGCGGTGCGCAGGAAACCAACGCCTTCGCGGATGCCCGCATCGGGCTGCGTGGCCAGTGGGGCGAGGACTTCGCCTACATGCCCTTTGCCTATGTAGCGGGCAGTCGGGAGGAGAGCCGAGAAACCGCCCTCTACCGTGTCGAGGCGGGGTTGGGGCTGGCCGGAAGCTGGCGCATCGTTCCGGACCTCTACGATGGCTACCTGGGCGAAGCGACCGTCACTTTGCGCCTCGGCCGCGAGACGGACAGCCTTGGCAAGAGCGCGACCCGCGGCACGCTGGGGCTCGGCGTGAGGTACTGAGCCCATGCACTGGCTGCGTTCCCTCCTCCTGCTCCTGTTGCTGCTCACCACCGAGGCATCCGCAGACGCCGACTGCCCGGAACCGCCACAAGGCAGCTTTCTGCAGCTCTACCTCGACCAGGGCCCACCCTGGGAGCACACCTCCGCACAGGCGCTGCAGCGCTGGAAGGCGCTGGGGGCGCAGGAGATCGTGCTGCAGTGGAGCGCCCATGGCAGCCCTGGGGACGAGCGCTTTGCCTTGATCGAGCGGGGTGCCGTGCAGGCCCTGCTGGAGGCTGGCGCGCAAGCGGGTGTCCGCATCCGTCTCGGCCTGCGCTACGACCCCGGCCTCTGGGATCCGCGCAACCATGACGAGGGACGATCAGCAGATGGCCACACCACCGTAACCGCGCCGCCCTCGGAACTGGAAACCTACCTGGCGCGGCGACTGCGCGATCAGGAAGCCTTGGTGGCGGCCTTGGGGCCCTTCGCCAATCACCCGGCCTTCGCCGGCTGGTACATCGCCGACGAGATCGACGACCGCAACTGGACCTCACCGGCAAGGCGCGCGGTGCTGGTCGACTATCTGGCCGATGTGGCGGACCTGCTCTACGCAGTCGCGCCCGGCGCCGACATTGCGATCTCTGGCTTTTCCACGGGCTGGATGCCGCCGCAGGAATGGGCCACCTTCTGGACCGATCTGCTGACAGCGACCGGCATTGACCGCCTCTACTTCCAGGACGGCATTGGCGCCGGCCATTTGGAGATGACCGAACTGCCCTATTACCTGCCGCCGCTGGCCGAAGGTCTGCAAAAGGCAGGGCACGACTTGAATGTGGTGGTGGAGCTCTTCGGAGCCGGAGAGCAAGACGAAGCCTTCGGCCCCGCCGACCCCCAACGGGTCATGCAGCAACTCGCCCTGGCAGAGGTGACGCGAGCGCCGACAGTGAGCTTCGCCCTGCCCCACTATGCGGACAGCGAAGAGGGCCCGCGGGCAGCCCGCCTGGCCGCGGCATTGGCCGAACTCACAGCCAACTGCCCGGCGCGTTCAAAAGCCCAGCATGAGAATCAGGACCAACCCGGCCGGTAACGCCACCAGCCGGCGCAGCAGCTTACCCGGCTCCCCCACCACCGCATAGGCGAGCAGCGTCAGCCCCAAGCCCACCTTCACCGCTGCAGCCAGGGCCAGCAGCGGCGTTACACCCAACTGCAGGAGCGAGGGATTGAAGACAAAGCCGAGCGGCACGAGGAACAGGCCGATGCCAAGCTGCATGGCCTTGCCGGCCACCGGCAGCCAGGGACAGCGCGCAATGCCCGCCGCGATGAAGACATTGCCGCAGACCGGCGGCGTGATGGTGCAGAGCAGCGCGTACCAGAAGACGAAGAGGTGTGCGTAGAGCTCGGGCAGTCCCACCTCGACCAGCGCCGGCCCGGCCACCGCGACGCAGATGATGTAGGCCGCGGTGGTCGGCAGCTCCATGCCCAGCACCAGGCTGGCGGCCGCGGTCAGCAGCAGCACCGCCCAGAGCTCCCCGCCGGACACCGAGAGGATCATGGAGGTGAGCTTCACCCCCAAGCCGGTCATGTTGAAGACGCCGACGATGATCCCGGCGCAGATGATGACCGCGGCGATGGTCGCCACCTGCTGCGAGCCTGAGACGAGTGCCTTCTCGGTCCGCGCCCACCAGCGGGACAAGGATATCTCGCCCCCTTCCTGGATGAAGAGCAGCAGCCAGGTGGCAGCGGTGGCAAAGACCGCGGCGTAGGAAAGGGTGTAGCCGGTGAAGGCCAGTGCGCCGATCAGGATGCCGAAGGGCACCAGGAAGAAGGGCACGGTGCGCACCACCAGGGCCCAGCCCGGCAGTTCCTCGCGGGTCAGGCTGCGCAGGTCGTAGCGCAGGGCATAGGTGTGCACCGCCATCCAGGCCGCGACGAAGAAGAGCACTGCCGGCAAGCTCGCCGCCACCATGATCTCGGTGTAGGGCCGGCGCAGCAGCTCGGCCATAACGAAGATGCCCGCGCCCATGATCGGCGGCATGATCTGGCCGCCGGTGGAAGCCACGGCTTCGACCGCAGCCGCCAGCGGTGCGGGGTAGCCGCGCTTCTTCATGGCAGGGATGGTGACCATGCCGGTTGAGGCCGTGTTCGCCGCCGCCACGCCGGAGATGGTCCCGTAAAGCGCCGAGGAGACGACCGCCACCTTGGCCGCCCCGGCGCGCAGCCGGCCGGCAAGCTGGGTCGCCAGCGACATGAAGCCGGTGCCCGCCTGCCCGGCGGAGATAAAGGCACCGAGAATGATGAAGAGCGAGATGACTTCCACCGAAATGCCGGTGAGCGAACCCCAGAGCCCGGCCTCGGTGATGGTGAGCGTGCCGAGGTAGTAGTCGGTGGGAATGCCGGCATGGCCGAAGGTGCCGGGGATGTGCTCACCGAAATAGCCGTAGAGCAGCACGATGAGAGCCACGCTGGGCAGGACCGCCTTGATGGCGCGCCGGGCCATCTCCAGCACGGTGGCGAGCAGCACCAGCGCCACCGCGATCTGCAGCGCTCCTTCCAGGGCACCATACTGACGTATCAGGCTGCCCCGCTCGAACATGATGTAGCCGCAGGCCAGCAGCCCGGCCGCCCCCAGGACCCAGCCCGACCAGCGCTGGAACGGGCCGCGCGAGGCGGCAATCCCCAGGAAGAAGACCCAGAGGATCGCCAGCGCCAGATGCGCCGGACGGGTGATGAGATTGGGGATCAGGCCGGAAAAGGCGACCCAGAGGTGAAAGCCCACCGTGACCACCGCGGCGGCCAGGGCCAGTCGCTGCAACCACGGACGGTCGGCATAGCTGTAGCCCTCTTCGGCCGCTGCCTGCTGGTCTTGCTGCACCGCCCCGGTACTCCGCTTCACGTCAATGGTCGGCGGCAAGGGCTAGTGGAACCCACGCGCTTTGTCCACGCGCGAAGCATCCGGGATACGATGCGCGCCCGGCCCTGCGTCCCACCCACTTTCACCGACGTGCGTCTCTTACGATCGGAAGCCCGGCGATGTGCTTGTCGATGGTTTCCACCACTGAAGCAGGAAGGGATAGGTGGCGCTTGCGCGCGTGCCATTCCGGCAAGAAACGATCCACCGTTTCCCGCGCCACGGCGGCCAGTGGGCGCCTCGGCAATCCGGCCTTGTCCGCCAGGGCGTCGAGTTCCCTGTAGGTGAAATCCGCAAAGCGCCGGGCCCGTGCGAACTTCAGCGCAAAGCTGTCGTCGTCGAGATAGGCAATGGTCGAGACGAAATCATAGGCGGGGGCCAGCACCGGCCTGCGCCGGTCCGGATAGATCACCGACCAGTTCTTGAGGTGCATGTCGGCATTGCCGATCAGCACGTTGAACACGATCCGCCGGATGAATTCGGCAACACTGCTATCGTCGCTTTCGATGCCAAGCACATAGGCGATGTTGCGCAAGGTGGCCTTCCGGTACTTCTCTTCCGGATAAACGCCGAAAATCTGGGCAAAATCCTCGGTATGGACCGCCCCCTCGGCGCTGCGGTCAAACCGCCGAATGGCGAAGGCCGGGCCGTTCAGCGCGCCTATCCCCTCGGGCAGGCCCTCAATGGCGCTGAGTTCGACAAGCTGCGTTTCCGGCACCTCGATGCCGATGGCGCGCGCCAGCTCCATCATCGCGAATTCGTTCTCGGGCAGCCCCTCGAAGCGGGTCGAGGGCAGCTTGACGATCCACTCGCCACCGACTCCCTGGGCCGGAATCGTCAGACCGCCATACCGGCCGCGATTTCTGACCGCCGAGAACTTGAGTTGCACGCCGGCGAGCGAGAAGCGCAGCGCGTCGGCTTTCTCATAGGTGCTGCTCTCTTCGCCCATTACTCCCGACCTCGATGGCCGAACCGGTCCCTCGACGGGTTCAATCGCGACGGCGCCGGGAAGGTCGCGCCCGAGGGCCCGGAGCAGGAAGAACTCGCGCTCCCGATTCACCCCGGCACGTTCGGCGAGATAATCGCGAAGAGGGCCTTCCGGGAGCAGATTGGCGAAGAAGGGGCTGACACGCCGCTGCGTGACCGGCAGGGCGGTGATGAGGCCACCGAAGGCATCCTTGAACGATAGACTCAGCACGGGCCGCCGTGCGTCATGGATATAGGCATCGTTGAACGCGAAGAGCGTGCGGTCCCCACCGACATGCGTCAGCGAGCCGATCGCGCTGCCATGAAGCTGCACCTCCAGGATCGAGACATCAGGCATCCTCATCCTCCTCGTCGAGGACATAGGCCGGCCGCACCCCTGCCAGGCCGTCTGCATCCCTGGCCGCCTGCATGCTCATGCGCACCGCACTGTCCACGGCCGGCAGCGCCTTGCGCGGTATGAGCTTCAGCTCGAGCTCCAGCACCCGCGCGAGCTCGACCAGGCTGGAAAGCTGCAGATTGACCCCGCCACTCTCGATCCGAGAGATGTGGCTTTGAGGCAAGCCGGCCAGGTCTCCCAGCGCACGCTGACTGAGTCCCTTCCGCCGCCGCGCCGCTTTCAGCGTGCCGGCAATCTCCTCGGCGAGTGTCGTTCTGATCGATTCAGACATATGCCTTCACTTCTCAATATATGAGAGCATATCAAATTCTTGCCGTCAGAGCAAGAACAATGCATCAAAACATATACTTTTGTATGACAAACTGTCTTAAAACATCGACATGGCGCGATTGTGGGTAGCCCCGCACTACCCCTGGCGCCTGCTGGTGAGGTAGGCGCCCAGCAGGACCAGGGCTGTGCCGGCGATCGCAACCGGCTCCACCGTCTCGCCGAGCAGCGCAACGCCGAGCAGGATGGCGACGACGGGGATGAAATAGACGGTCACCGAGCCGCGCGGGGCGCCGACCCGGCCGATGAGGGTCACGAAGGCGACGAAGGCGAGCCCGGTGGCGAAAACCCCGAGACCCGCCATGGCCGGCAGGGTGAACCAGAGCGCGTTTCCGTCGGCGAACTGCAAACCGTAGAGGCCGTAGGGGGTGGAAAGCGCCAGGGCGACCAGCAGGGCGCGCCAGATCACCGGCAGGGCGCCATTGCGCTTCTGCAGCGGCCCCGCGAGGTTGAAGGCGATCCCGTAGAACAGCGTCGCCAGGAGGATAAGGCCCGCCCCCAGCGCCGTGGCCTGCATCTCGTCCAGCGTCGGCCAGTAGATCGTCAGCACGCCGGCAAATCCGATCAGCAACCCTGCCAACTGCCAGCGGCGCGGCGCCCGGCGATACCAGAGCGCCGCCACAGCCGCGGTGAAAAGCGGTGCCGCCCCGTTGATCATGCCGGCCAGGGAGGAGGCGATCCACTGCTGCGCCACCGGGAAGAGCAGGAAGGGCACCGCCATCCACACCGTGCCCAGCAGCGCGACCATGGGCCACTCCGCCTTGGGCAGCGCGCGCCTTGCGGCCGGCATACAGGCGAGCGTGGCGGCCCCGAAGAGCAGCCGCAGCCAGGTGATGGTCGCAGGATGCAGGCCCTTCAGCCCCAGATCCATCAACACGAAGGACCCGCCCCACATCAACGCCACGGCCACGAGCAGCCCCCAGTCCTTTGCCGTGAAGGCGTCCAGGGAGTCAGTCTGGATTGCGCTCATGGTCTGGACTGCCCCCGAAGAAGGATGGGTTGGAACGTCTTGGGAATGCTGCTTGCGGCGAGAGATCGAAGGGTTGTTGCATTTGAAGCATAGGCCCCAATCTGTGCGCGTGAAAGGCGCAACGGACACCCCCCCCTCAATGAAAGTCCCGGCTGGGGAAGAGGCGGCCTTTGCGGTCGCTGGTCGGGGGTGGGGGGCCGCCTTCTTCGCGCAGCATGTCGAGCCAGGCGGTCAGGTCGGTGAAGTGCTGGCTGATGAGGTGGATGACCTCGCCTTCGCGCTGCACCCGGCCGCGCACGCCCAGCAGCGAGGCGGCCAGCAGTTCCCGGCGCTGGCGGGCGAAGAGGTCGGGCCAGACCACCAGATTGGCGATGCCGCTTTCATCCTCCAGGGTGGCGAAGATCACGCCGTTGGAGGAACCGGGGCGCTGCCGCACCAGCACCAGCCCGGCCACGGCAAGATTCTCGCCGTTGGCGGCCTGCCCCAGGGCGGCGCAGGAGCTGAAGCCCTGCCGCTGCAGCCCCTCGCGCAGGAAGCTGAGCGGGTGCGCCTTCAGCGACAGGCGCAGGGCGGCATAGTCCTCCATCACCTGGGCGCTGTCGCTCAAGCCTGGCAGGGTGAGCTCCGGCTCCCGACCGCTTTCCTCCTCGCCCGCAGCGGCGAAGAGCGGCAGAGGCTTTGCTTCCGGCAGGCCCTTCACCGCCCAGAGCGCCGCGCGGCGGTCCAGCCCCTGAGAGCGGAAGGCATCGCCCCGGGCCAAGACCTCCAACGCCGTGCCCTGCAGCCCGGCGCGCCGCCAAAGGGTCAGGGGATCGGGATAGCCGTTGCCACGCGAACTCACCAGCTGCCGCCCCGCCGCCTCGCCCAGCCCCTTCACCTGGCGCAGCCCGAGACGCAGCGCCGGCCGCGCGCCACCCGGCTCCAGGGTGCAGTCCCACTCCGAGCGATTGACGTCCACCGGCAGGACCTCAACCCCATGCTCGCGGGCGTCGCGCACGATCTGTGCCGGGGCGTAAAAGCCCATGGGCTGGGAATTGAGCAGGGCGCAGGCGAAGACTTCGGGATAGTGGTGCTTCATCCAAGCCGAGACATAGACCAGCAAAGCGAAGGAGGCGGCATGGCTTTCGGGAAAGCCGTAGGTGCTGAAACCCTCGATCTGCCTGAAACAGCGTTCGGCAAAGCCCTGCTCATAGCCGCGGGCGACCATGCCCGCGACGAAGCGCTCGCGGAATTTCTCGATCTCGCCGTTGCGCCGGAAGGCGGCCATGGCCCGGCGCAGCTGGTCGGCCTCGGTTGCGGTGAAGCCGGCGGCGACGATGGCGATCTGCATCGCCTGCTCCTGGAACAGCGGCACCCCCAGGGTGCGCTCCAGCACCCGGCGCAGCTCGTCGGAGGGGTAGTCCACCGCCTCCTGCCCCCGGCGCCGGCGCAGATAGGGATGCACCATATCACCCTGGATCGGCCCCGGGCGCACGATGGCCACCTCGATCACCAGGTCGTAGAAGGTGCGGGGCTGCAAGCGCGGCAGCATCGACATCTGCGCGCGACTTTCCACCTGGAAGACCCCCAGGGAGTCGGCGCGCGAGAGCATGTCATAGACCGCCGGGTCCTCCTGCGGCACCTCGGCCAGGCCATAGCTGCGGCCGTAATGGCGGCGGATCAGGTCGAAGCCCTTGCGCAGGCAGGTGAGCATGCCCAGCGCCAGCACATCGACCTTGAGGATCCCGAGCGCATCGATGTCGTCCTTGTCCCACTCGATCACCGTGCGATCGGCCATGGCGGCGTTCTCGATCGGCACCAACTCGTCCAGGCGGTCGCGGGTCATGACGAAGCCGCCGACGTGCTGGGAAAGGTGGCGGGGAAAGCCCATCAGATCCTCGGCCAGCTTCAGGGTCAGGGCCACCCGCGGCTCCCGCGGGTCGAGGCCCAGGGCGCGCACGCCCTCCTCCTTCACCGCCTCGCGCCCCCAGCCCCAGAGCGATCCGGCCAGGGCGGAAATCACGTCCTGCGGCAGGCCCATGACCTTGCCCACATCGCGCAGAGCGCCTCGGGCGCGGTAGCAGACCACGATTGCCGTGAGGCCCGCGCGCTCGCGGCCGTACTTTTCGTAGATGTGCTGGATCACCTCCTCGCGGCGCTCATGCTCGAAGTCGACGTCGATGTCGGGCGGCTCGCCGCGCTCGGGCGAGACGAAGCGCTCGAACAGCAGTTCGCTGGTCTCGGGATCGACGGCGGTGATGCCCAGGCAGAAGCAGACGGCAGAGTTGGCCGCCGATCCGCGCCCCTGGCAGAGAATCTCGCGGGAGCGGGCAAAGGCCACCACGTCGTGCACCGTCAGGAAATAGGGGGCGTAGCCGAGCTGGGCGATCAGGCCCAGTTCGTGGCGCAGCGCGTCTTCCACCTTGGCCGGCACGCCGCGCGGATAGCGCTTGTGCGCCCCGGCCCGAACCAACTCCTCCAGCCGGCTTTGCGGGTCGCTGCCCGCCGCCACTTCCTGCGGGTACTCATAGCGCAGCTCGTCCAGGGAGAAGCGGCAGCGCTCGGCGATCTCCAGGCTGCGCGTCAGGGCCTCGGGGCAGTCCCGGAAAAGCCGCGCCATCTCGGCCGGCGGCTTCAGATGCCGCTCGGCATTGGCCTCCAGCCGCCAGCCGGCCTCCTCCAGGGTGCAGCCCTCGCGAATACAGAGCAGCACGTCCGCCAGGGGCTTGCGGGCCGGGTGGTGCATCAGGACATCGCCCAGGGCCACCAGCGGCACCCCGCTCTCCTGCGCGAGCCGCTGCAGCGTGCGCAAACGCCTGGCATCGTCGCCGCGGTGATGCCAACGCGCCCCCAGATGCAGGCGCCCCGGTGTGGCTGCGGCCAGGGAGGTGAGCGCGGCAAGATAGCCGACGGAAGGCGCCACCGTCTCCGGCGGCAGGAGGATCAGCTCCTGCCCCTCGGCATGGGCCAGCAGCTCCTCGAGGGTGAAGTCGCACCCGCCCTTGGCCGCGCGGCGCTTGCCCAGGGTCAGCAGCCGGCAGAGGCGGCCCCAGGCATCGCGATTGCGCGGGTAGCAGAGGATTTCGGGCCCCTCGCGCGGCACCAGCCGCGCCCCCACCAGCAGGCGCAGCCCCACCGTCTTGGCCGCTGTGTGCGCGCGCACCACCCCGGCCACGGAGTTGCGATCGGCAACGCCCAAAGCCGTGATCCCCAGGGCCTTGGCCGTGGTGGCCAGCTCATCGGGATGGGAAGCACCGCGCAGAAAGGAGAAGTTGCTCGTCGCCGCCAGCTCGGCATAGGCCGCCAGAGCCATAACACACCTCCAGCCCTGCATCTGCCGGGCCGGAGGATAGGCATGGTCTAGAACATATCAAGAACAAACGGCAGATCAGAGCTGCCGCCGGGCGCTCCTGCTACTCCGCCGCCTTCGACATGGGATTGTTCGGGTGGGTGGTCCAGTTGGCGTAGGCGGGGTCGATCGGCCGGCCGGTGCGCGGGTCCACGCCCTCGGTGAGCTGCTCCATGGTGATGCAGTTCTCCACCGGGCAGACCGAGACGCAGAGGTTGCAGCCGACACACTCATCGTCCTGCACCTCGAACCAGCGCTCGCCGTTCTTGGTCGCCGTGATCGCCTGGTGCGAGGTGTCCTCGCAAACGATGTGGCAGCGGCCGCACTTGATGCAGAGGTCCTGATCGATGCGCGCCTTGACCACGTAGTTGAGATTAAGGAACTGCCAGTCGGTGAGGTTGGGCACCGCCTTGCCGATGAAGTCCTCCAGGCGCTCGTAGCCCTTGCTCTCCATCCAGTGCGCAAGGCCCGCCTTCATCTCCTCGACGATCTTGAAGCCATAGGTCATGGCCGCGGTGCAGACCTGCACATTGCCCGCCCCCAGGGCCATGAACTCCGCCGCGTCCTTCCAGGTGGTGATGCCGCCGATGGCCGAGATCGGCAGGTCCGCCGTTTCGCGATCGCGGGCAATGTCGGCGACCATGTGCAGCGCGATCGGCTTGACCGCCGGGCCGCAGTAGCCGCCGTGGGTGCCCTTGCCGTCGGTGTGCGGGCTCGGCGCCATGATGTCGAGATTGACCCCCATGATGGAGTTGACCGTGTTGATGAGCGAGACGGCATCCGCACCGCCGCGTTTCGCGGCACGGGCGGCGAAGCGCACGTCGGTGATATTGGGGGTCAGCTTGACGATCACCGGCATGCGGGTGTTTTGCTTGCACCAGCGCGCCACCATCTCGACGTACTCGGGCACCTGCCCCACAGCCGAGCCCATGCCGCGCTCCGACATGCCATGCGGGCAGCCGAAGTTGAGCTCGATGCCGTCGGCGCCGGTTTCCTCCACCAGCGGCAGCACCGCCTTCCAGGAGGCCTCCTCGCAGGGCACCATCAGAGACACCACCACCGCCCGGTCCGGCCAGTCCCGCTTGACCTGTTTGATCTCACGCAGGTTGTCCTGCAGCGTGCGGTCGGAAATCAGCTCGATGTTGTTGAAGCCGATCAGGCGGCGGTCGGCGCCGTGGATGGCGCCGTAGCGCGGTCCGTTGACGTTCACGATGGGCGGGTCTTCGCCCAGGGTCTTCCAGACCACACCGCCCCAGCCCGCCTTGAAGGCACGGGTGACGTTGACGATCCGGTCGGTCGGCGGCGCCGAGGCGAGCCAGAAGGGGTTCGGCGACTTGATGCCGAGGAAGTCGTTACGAATGTCGACCATGGTCTCTGCTCCCTGCCTCAGGCTGCCGCTGCCGCGCCGAGGACGCGATGAATGGATTCCGCCGCCTGCTTGCCGTCTTCGACCGCCGCGACCGTGAGGTCCTGTCCGCCGGCGATGCAGTCGCCGCCCGCCCAGACGTCGGGCAGGCTGGTGCGTCGCCCGGCGTCAACGGCGATGCGACCGCCGTCGAGCTTGAAGCCGGCTTCGCCGAGCCCCGCAGTCTCGAAGGTCTGGCCAATGGCCTTGAAGACCTGGTCGGCCGCCACTTCGAAATGCTCGCCGGTGGAGACCAGGCGGCCGTCCTCCGCGACCACATGATCGAAGCGCACGGCGGTCGCACGCCCGCCCTCGCCCAGCACCTCGGTTGGCACCGCCCAGGTGACGATGCGCACGCCGTTGGTTTGCGCCAGTTCCTGTTCGTAGCGCGAGGCCTTCATCTGCTCCCGCCCGCGGCGATAGACCAGGGTCACCTCGTCGGCGCCCAGACGGCGCGCCTGCACCGCGATGTCGATGGCGGTCATGCCGCCGCCGATCACGACCACGCGGCGGCCGATGGGAAAGCCCGTCAGGTCCGGGCTCTGTCGCAGCTCGGCGATGGTGTCCACGGCATCGTGCACGCCCTCCAGGCTCTCTCCGGCCACCCCAAGGCTGTTGGTACTGCCCAGCCCCATGCCCAGAAAGACGCCGTCGTAGTCCTTACGCAGCTGCTCCAGGGTGATCTCGCTGCCGAGGCGCTGGCCGTGGCGCACCTCGATGCCGCCGATGTCCAGGATGTAGTCCACTTCGCGCTGGGCGAAGTTGTCGGGAACCTTGTAGGCGGCGATGCCGTACTCGTTGAGCCCGCCCGATTTGGGCCGGGCCTCGAAGACCGTCACCTCGTGGCCGTGCACGGCCAGGCGATGGGCGCAGGCCAGACCGGCTGGACCCGCGCCGACCACGGCGATCCGCCGGCCCGTGGAGGCCGCACGCTCGAAGACCTGGCGCCCCTCTTCCATCAGCCTGTCGGTGGCGTGGCGCTGCAGCAGGCCGATGGCCACCGGCTTGTCTTCGGCCAGGTTGCGCACGCAGGCCTCCTCGCAGAGCGTCTCCGTCGGACAAACGCGAGCGCAAGCGCCGCCCATGATGTTCTGCTGCAGGATGGTCTCGCCGGCACCGACCACATCGGCGGTCTGGATCTGGCGAATGAAAAGCGGAATGTCGATTTCCGTGGGACAAGCCTTCACGCAGGGCGCGTCATAGCAGAAGTAGCAGCGATCGGCCTCGACCAGGGCCTCGTGCGCATCCAGCGGCGGATGCAGGTCGGTGAAGTTGCGTGCGATCTCCTCGCCGGACAGTCGTCCGGCGCGCACACCCGGGGCGCGTGCCTTATCCATGTCGATCTCCCTCGACCCGCCAATTGAAGCCTCGCAGCGCCTCGCACTTTTGCGAGCCGTGCTTATTTTTTATCATTTGAACAAAGTTTGCGCGCAGGCGTCAACAAGGAACTGGGGAAAGAGTCCGGTCATCCGATCGGTAAGGCCGCTGCGAGATTGTGGACTTTGTTGACCGACTTCGCCCCAGTGAGCAGGATAAGCCGCTCCCGAAGATCGGGAAGTGGATTGCCGAGCACCAGTGTCGACGGGCCGAGACGCGTCCGTTTTTCATTGCATGAACAGGAGGGTGAGGGATGAGTTGGAGCATGACGAGCAGCCGTCGGGCGCTGCTGGGTTTCGCCGCGGGCGCCGCGGCGCTGACGATGATGGCAACGGCGCCGGTGGCCTGGGCGGAGCCGGTCGATGTTGCTGCCGTCTACACCGTGCCGGTGGAGCAGCAGTGGGTCAGCCGCATTCACAAGGCCCTGAACGAGGCCGAAGAGCGCGGTGAAATCACCTACGATTATTCCGAGAACGTCGCCAACACCGACTATGAGCGCGTGATGCGCGAGTATGCCGACGCCGGCAAGGACCTGATCATCGGCGAGGTCTTCGGCGTCGAGCGTGGAGCACGCCAGGTGGCGGCCGACTATCCCGACACCGCCTTCCTGATGGGCTCCAGCTTCGGGCCGTCCGGCGAGAACTTCGCCGTGTTCGACAACTGGATTCACGAACCCTCCTATCTCACCGGGATCGTGGCGGGTCGCCTGACCGAGTCGAACAAGATCGGCATGGTGGGCGGCTATCCCATTCCCGAGGTGAACCGCCTGATGCACGCCTTCATGGACGGCGCGCGCGACGTGAACCCTGACGTCGAGTTCCTGGTGACCTTCATCGGCTCCTGGTACGACCCGCCCAAGGCCAAGGAGGCGGCTTTCGCCATGATCGACAGCGGCGCCGACATTCTCTACGCGGAGCGCTTCGGCGTCTCCGACGCCGCGGCGGAGCGGGACGTAAAGGCCATCGGCAACGTGATCGACACCCAGGAGGACTATCCGGGCACCGTGGTTGCCTCCGCGCTCTGGCACATGGAGCCGACCATCGAACGTGCGGTCGAGGCGGTGGCCAACGGCAGCTTCGAGGCTGCCGACTACGGCCAGTACAGCTACATGTCCTACGGCGGCGGCTCGCTGGCGCCCATGGACCCCGAGCTGGTGCCGCAGGAGATCCTCGACGAGGTCGCGGAACGCGAGCAGGAGATCCTGGACGGCATGTTCCGGGTCAACGTCAACGATTCCGAGCCCACCTCGAGTCAGTGACATCTTTCGGCAGGTCCGCTTTCGCAGCGGGCCTGCCGACTTACCGCTATTAACAGCCCCAACGGGAAGAAGGCCGCGCGCGTGTCCACTATCACGCCCACCCCCGTCTTGCGCCTGCAGGGCATCACCAAGCGCTTTGGCGATCTGGTCGCCAATGATGCCATCGACCTGGAGCTGGCCTCGGGCGAGGTGCTAGCGCTGCTGGGCGAGAACGGCGCGGGCAAGACCACGCTGATGAACATCCTCTTCGGCCACTACACGGCCGACGAGGGACAGATCGAGGTTGCCGATTCCGAGGGTCGGCTGCAGCCGTTGCCGCCGGGCAATCCCGCGGCCGCGCTCGCCGCCGGCATCGGCATGGTGCACCAGCACTTCACCCTCGCCGACAACCTCTCCGCCTTCGACAACCTGGTGCTGGGCACCGAACCGCTCTGGCGCCCCTGGCAGAAGCTGGGCGGCGCGCGTGGGCGCCTGGAACAGCTGATGGCCGACAGCGGCCTGACCGTCGATCTGTCCGCGCGCATTGCCGACCTCTCCGTCGGTGAGCGTCAGCGGGTCGAGATCCTCAAGGCGCTCTACCGCGGCGCGCGCATACTGATCCTGGACGAGCCCACCGCGGTGCTGACACCGCAGGAGACCGACCGCCTGTTCGAGACCCTGCGCCGCCTGGCCGCCGGTGGACTGGCGGTGGTTTTCATTTCCCACAAGCTGCACGAGGTCCTGGCGATCAGCCAGCGGGTGACCGTGCTGCGCAGCGGCAAGGTGGTGGCCAGCCTGCCCACGGCCGGCACCGACCGGGCGCAGCTTGCCGAGACCATGGTGGGCCGTGCCATTCCCCAGACCGTACGGGAAGCGCTGCCACCGGGCCCGGCCATCCTGCGTCTGCATGAGGTCAGCGTGCCAGCCGATGCCGGACGCCCCCCCTTGCGCGAAGCCGATCTGACCCTGCACCGCCACGAAATCCTCGGCATCGCCGGTGTCTCCGGCAACGGCCAGGCCGCGCTCTCCAACCTGATCAGCGGCCTTGTCCGCCACGACAGTGGCGAGGTGGAGCTCTTCGGCCAATTGCTGCGCGACGCCAATCCCTCGCGCATGGTGCGGCTGGGCGTCGGGCGCATTCCCGAGGACCGGCACCACGACGGCGTGGTGGGCGAGATGGCGGTCTGGGAAACGGTCATGCTGGAGGACTACTACCGGGCGCCCTATCAGCGCTTCGGGCTCCTGCAGCGCACCGCGGCACGCCAGCGCGCGGAAGCCGTGATCCGCAACTACGAGGTCAAATGCTCCGGCACCGAGGCGGTCACCAAGCTGCTCTCGGGCGGCAACATGCAGAAGCTGATCCTGGGCCGGGTGCTGGATCGCGAGCCGAGCCTGATCCTGGCCAACCAGCCGACCCGGGGGCTGGACGTGGGGGCGGTGACCTATGTACACCGCGAGCTGCTGGCCGCCCGCCAACGCGGGGCGGCCATTCTGCTGATCTCCGAGGACCTGGACGAGTTGCTCACCCTCTCCGACCGGATCGCCGTGCTCTATCGCGGCCGGCTCTCCGCCAGCCTGCCCACGGAGGAGGTCACCATTCGCCAACTCGGCCTGATGATGGCCGGTCACGAGGGAGAGGCCGGGCATGCGGCTTGAGCCCCGGGGCCAGGTTCCGCTCTGGCTGTCCATCACCACCCCCGTCGCCGCTATCTTCATCGCGCTGTTGATCTGTGCCGTGCCGCTGTCAATCGCCGGCGCGCCCGTGCTCGAAGCCTACTGGCTGATGCTGCGCGGCGCCCTGGGCGGGCGACTGGCGCTGACCGAAACCCTGGCCCGCGCCGGACCGCTGGTGCTCACGGGCCTGGCCGCTGCCGTCGCCTTCCGCGCCAAGCTCTGGAACATCGGCGCCGAGGGGCAGCTCTATATGGGCGCAGTCGCCGCCGTGGTGGTCGGCAGCACCGCCTGGGCCTCCAGCCCCTTCATCATGGTGCCCGCCATCATGCTCGCCGGTGCATTGGCCGGCGCAGTCCTGCTGCTCATTCCCACGCTGCTGAAGACCCGGCTGGGCGTGGACGAGGTTGTGACCACGCTGCTGCTCAACTTCGTGGTCCTGCTCTTCGTCTCGCTCCTGGTGGAAGGGCCGCTGCAGGATCCCATGTCCATGGGCTGGCCGCAGTCGGAGCCGATCGCCGATGAGGCCGCCCTGCCACGGCTGATCCCGCGCACTCGGGTGCATCTGGGCCTCGTGGTGGCCCTGGTGGCCGCGGCGCTGGTCTGGCTGCTGATCGCGCGCACCCGCTGGGGCTTCGAGATGCGCGCGGTGGGCGCCAATCCTTCGGCCGCGCGCTTTGCCGGCATGTCCACCGGGGCGGTGATGATCCGGGTCGCGGTGATCTCCGGCGGCCTGGCGGGCCTGGCCGGTGTCGGCGAGGTCGCCGGCGTGCGTGGCTATCTCACCACCGATCTCTCGCCCGGTTACGGCTATTCCGGCATCGTGGTGGCCATGCTGGCCCAGCTCAACGCGCTGGCCGTCGTAGCCGCCGCGCTCTTCGTTGCGACCATCTTCGTGGGCGCCGACTCCATGAGCCGGGCGCTCGGCGTCTCCAGCTACATCGCGCACCTGATCGTCGCCACCTCGCTGCTGACCATGCTGCTGGGCACGCTCTGGCTGCGCTACCGCGTGCACTGGAGGTAGTCGGCGATGGTGATGCACGGTCCAGACGCCTTGCCGGCACATTCGAGCACAGTCCTTTGCGCACCGTCCTTGCGCGGCAGTCGCTCCTTTCCCCCGTCATTGCGAGGAGGCTTTACTTTCACTTCGTCATTGCGAGCGACCGCAGGGAGCGCGGCAATCCAGGGCGGCCGCCTGTGGCCCTGGATTGCCGCGTCGGCTTCGCCTCCTCGCAATGACGGGGAAAAAGTCCTGTCGAGCCGCAACGCCACGAGCGCCACCACAGTCCTTTCCTACGGAGGCGCGCGGCCGTGGAAATAGTCGAGATCCTCCTGACTGCCAGCTTTTGGGTCGCGGCGGTGCGCATCGCAACGCCGCTGATCTTCGGCACGCTGGGCGAGTTGATCTGCGAGCGGGCCGGCGTGCTGAACCTCGGGATCGAGGGCATCTTCACCATGGGCGCACTGGTGGGCTGGATGGCGGTCTTCCAGGGTGCGGACCTCTGGACCGGGGTCATCCTGGCCGCCTTGGTGGGCATGCTTTTCGGACTGCTGCACGGCCTGCTGACGGTGCCGCTTGGCCTGTCGCAGCACGTCACCGGCATCGGCATCACGCTGCTGGCCACCAGCCTTGCCTACTTCACCTACCGCATGGTGCTACCGGACAGCGACAGCCCGCCGCGCATCGAGGCCTTTCAGCCGCTGCCGATCCCGCTGCTCTCCGAGATACCGGTGATCGGCCCGGCCTTCTTCGCCCAGACGCCGCTCACCTATCTCGCCTTCGTGTCCATCGCCGTGGTCGCCTACGTGCTCTATCGCACGCCGCTGGGCCTGGCGCTGCGCACCGTGGGCGAGAACCCGGCGGCGGTGGAGGCACAGGGCATCGACGTCTATCGCCTGCGCATCGGCGCGGTGATGGTGGGCAGCGGCTTCATGGCGGTCGGCGGCGCCTTCCTGACCATGAGCGCCTTCAACGCCTTCTTCTTCGAGATGGTGGCCGGGCGCGGCTGGATCTGCATCGCGCTGGTGGTCTTCGCCTCCTGGCGGCCGGCCAAGGCACTGCTGGGTGCACTGCTCTTCGGCGCCTTCGATGCCTTCCAGGTCCGCCTGCAGCAGCAGGCGGGCGCCGGCCTGCCCTATCAGCTTTTCCTGATGATGCCCTACCTGCTGTCCATCCTGGCGCTCATTGTCATGTCCCGCCGCGCGGCCTATCCCAAGGCCCTGCTGGTCCCCTATCGCAAGGGAGAACGCTGATGGTTCTCGATCTCATTCTACGCGGCGTCACCCTGCCCGACGGCCGCAGCGGCGTCGACATTGGCATCAGCGAGGGGCGCATCGCCGCCGTCGCGCCGAAGCTCGATGCCGAGGCGACGGAGGAGCGCGACCTGAGCGGGCGCCTGGTCACGACGCCCTTCATCGACCCGCACTTCCACATGGATGCCACGCTCAGCCTCGGCCTGCCGCGCCTCAACCGTTCCGGCACTCTGCTGGAAGGCATCGCGCTCTGGGGCGAGCTCAAGCCCCAGCTCACGCAGGACGCCATCATGGAGCGGGCGCTGGCCTATTGTGACCTGGCGGTGGCCCAGGGCATCGGCGCCATTCGCAGCCATGTGGACATCTGCGACGACCGACTTCTGGCGGTGGACGCACTGCTGGAGGTGAAGCGGCGGGTGGCCCCCTACCTCACGCTGCAGCTCGTGGCCTTTCCGCAGGACGGCCTCTTCCGCAGCCCCACGGCCGAAGCCAACCTGCTGCGTGCCCTGGACAAGGGCGTCGAGGTCGTGGGCGGCATCCCGCACTTCGAGCGCACCATGAGCGAGGGCGCCGCCTCGGTGAAGCGCCTCTGCGAGATCGCGGCCGAGCGCGGCCTGCTGGTCGACATGCACTGCGACGAGAGCGATGACCCGCTGTCCCGCCACGTGGAGAGCCTGGCCTTCGAGGCACAGCGGCTGGGGCTGCAGGGACGCGTGACGGGATCGCACCTCACCTCAATGCATTCCATGGACAACTACTACGTCTCCAAACTGCTGCCGCTGATGGCGGAGGCGGGCCTCAACGCCATCTCCAACCCGCTGATCAACATCACCATCCAGGGCCGCCACGACAGCTACCCCAAGCGCCGCGGCATGACCCGGGTGCCGGAGCTGCTTGCCGCCGGCGTGCCGGTGGCCTTCGGGCACGACTGCGTCATGGACCCCTGGTACTCCTTGGGTTCCGCCGACATGCTCGAGGTCGCGCACATGGGCGTGCACGTGGCGCAGATGACCAGCCTCGATGCCATGGCCGACTGCTTCCGGGCCGTCACCGAAACGCCGGCCCGCATCCTGCAGCTCGAAGACTACGGCCTGGAGCCGGGCTGCCGCGCCGATCTCGTGGTGCTGCAGGCGAAAGACCCGGTGGAGGCCATCCGCCTCAAGGCCACGCGCCTGCTGGTGCTGCGCGCTGGCCGAGTCATCGCCGAGACGCCGCCGCGCGAAACCCGTCTCGACCTGCCGGGGCGGCCGGAGCGGGTGGTGCCAGAGCGAGTGGTACTGGAGCGGTGAAGCCGGTCGAGATCCTGGTCGATGCCGACGCCTGCCCGGTCAAGGAGGAGATCTACCGCGTCGCGCGGCGCTACGGCCTCCCGGTCAAGGTCGTCGCCAATGCCTGGATCAATGTGCCACAGGAAGCGGCTTTCGAGTTCATCCAGGAGAGCGACGGCTTCGACGCCGCCGACGACTGGATCGCCAAACACGCACACGATCGCGCGGTCGTCATCACCAGCGACATCCCCCTGGCGAAGCGCTGCCTCGATGCGAAGGCGACAGTGATCGGTCCCACCGGCCGGCCCTTCACCGAAGCCTCCATCGGCAATGCCATGGCCTCACGCGCGCTGATGGAGCACCTGCGCGCCATGGGCGAGATCACCGGTGGGCCGAAGCCCATGGACAAGCGCGCCCGCTCCACCTTCCTCTCGGCCCTGGACGAGGCCGTGGTCAAGCTCCGCCGCCAACGCCCGCCCATTCCGTCGGCGGGGCGCTAGTCAAAGACCGCCAGTCTGTTGGTGGTCGCCTACAGCTCCCGCCAGGCCTCAGGCTTGCGCCCCTCCAGCAGTTCGGCCTCCCCCGCCAGAGCCTCGGCCATGAAGTCGAGGAAGGCTCGGATACGGGCGGTGCGGCGCAGGTCCTCATGGGTGAGCAGCCAGAGGTCGAGACTGAAGCTGGGTGGCAGGTCGCAGATCCGCTCCAGTTTCGCTTCCCGGTCGGCAATGCCGCAAGGAAGTGGCGCCAGCCCCATCCCGGCCATGGCGGCGCCCATGGCGGCGGCCACCGAGTTGACCCGGTAGGCGGGCTGTACGTCGGGCAGAAACTCGGCAAAGCGCCGTGCCAGCGCTGAATGCTCGCTATCAAAGCCGATCCAGTCGTGGGCTTCCAGTTCGCCGTCCGGGCGGCGCAGGCGGTACTCCCGGGCGCCATAGACAGCAAACACCAGCCGGCCGACGCGGCGGCCCACCAGGGCCTCGGGAGGGCTGTTGCCGATGCGCAGCGCAACGTCGGCTTCGCGCTTGGTGAGGTTGAGCGCCGCGTTGGAGACCGAAACCTCCACCTCGATTCCCGGATAGTCAGTGCGGAAACGCGTCAGGTGACGCGGCAGCAGCCACAGCGCCAGCATGTCGATCGTGGTGATGCGCAGCGAGCCGCTGAGGCGCAGATCCTGGCCGCGCACCTTTCGGCCTATCGCCGCCACCTCCGCCTCGACGCGCAGGGCTGACTCGCGCATCTCCTCGCCGGCGGGCGTGAGCAGGTAGCCACCAGGCACGCGCTCGAAGAGGCGCACGCCAAGCGCATCCTCGAAGGCGCCAACACGGCGGAACACCGTTGAGTGGTTGACGCCGAGAATGCGTGCCGCGCCCGACAGCGAGCCCGCCCTGGCGACCGCAAGAAAAACCCTCAGGTCATCCCAGTTCTCTGCCTGTGCATTCATGCAAGGACACCTTTCGTGGTTCGCCAATATCTTTGCACGCCTGAACAGCATACCTTCCGAGTCAACGCAAGGCGTCGGCCGGCACATCCGGCCGTCGGACAGCAGGAAAGGAAACGATCATGCCGCAAACAAGCCTTCGCACCACACTCCGCAGCGACGAGCTGTCCTGCCCCTCCTGTGTGCCGAAGATCGAAAAGGCACTGAAGGCGCTGCCCGGCGTCGAGCAGGCGGAAGTGCACTTCAACACCGGACGCATCCAGGTCACCCACGACCCGGAACGCGCGCCTGTGGAGGCTCTGGTCCAGGCCGTTGAGGGCACCGGCTACAAGGCATCCCCAGCCGCATTCTAATTAGGCCAGTCAGCGACCCGCTGCCCCGAAATGGGGCAGCGGGGGAAAGGAGCCGATCATGCTCACTCAACTCAAGCGCCAACTGCTGAACCCCTCCCAGCGCCGGATGTGGATCACGCTCGGCAGCGCCGCTTTCATCGTGCTGGCGCTGATTTCGAACTATGGCCTGGCCTGGAACGCAGGCTGGGTTGGCTTCATGGTCATGGCCTGGCTGCTGGCCGGCCAAGACATCGCAATCCGAGCCTGGCATGCCCTGCGCGTGCGCCATCTCAGCATCGAACTGCTGGTCACCGTCGCCGCGGCCGGCGCCATCGTCATTGGCGAGTACTGGGAAGCCGCCGCCGTCACCTTCCTCTTCATGCTCGGTGCCTGGCTGGAGGGTCGCACCATGCGGCACACGCGCGGCGCCCTGAAGCAACTGCTCGATGCCGCGCCCTCCATGGCAACCGTGATCCGAGATGGCGAGGCCATCGAGGTCCCCGCCGGCGCCGTACAGCTTCAGGAAACGGTCCTGGTCAAGGCCGGCCAGCGCATCCCGGTCGATGGCGAGGTCATCGAAGGCACTGCCGCGGTCAACGAGGCAGCCATTTCCGGCGAGCCGATCCCGGCGGAAAAGGCGCCAGGCTCCCAGGTGCACGCCGGCACGCTCGCCGAAAACGGCTTGCTGCAGATCCGGGCCACCGGCGTCGGTGCCGACACCACACTGGCCAAGATCATCCAGCGCGTCGAGGAAGCCCAGGAGGAGAAGGCACCGACCCAGCGCATGATCGAGAAGTTCGCGCGCTGGTACACGCCTGCCATCTTCGCCCTCGCAATCGCTGCCTTCGCCTTCACCAACGACATAAGGCTCGCGCTCACGCTGCTGGTCGTCGGCTGCCCGGGCGCTCTGGTCATCTCGACGCCGGTTTCGGTCGTGGCTGGCATCGGCCGCGCTGCTCGCGCCGGCATCCTGATCAAGGGTGGCCAGCATCTCGAAAGCGCGGGACGCATCACCGCTCTCGCCCTGGACAAGACCGGGACCCTGACCGAGGGCAAGCCGCGTCTGGCCGAGGTGGTCGCACTGAACGGCGCCAGCCAGGAAGATGTCCTGCGCTGGGCAGCAATCGCGGAAGCCGGTTCCGATCACCCCTTGGGGCGACCGATCATCGAAGCCGCCCAACAGGTCGGACCGGTGCCGACGCCTGATCACCTCGAAGAAGTTGCCGGTATGGGCCTCTCGGTCCGGCACGAAGGACAGCAGATTGTCGCCGGCAACCGCCGCCTCATGGACAGCATCGGCGCCAGGTTCGACGAAGCCGCCGAACAGGCCCTGTCCGCTCTGCTCGAAAGGGGCAACACGCCGGTGCTGGTGGCACTCGACGGCAAGGTCGTCGGCATGCTCGGTCTGCTCGACATGGCCCGGCCCAGCGCCCGGCCGATGATCGAGCGGCTGCACGGGGCGGGCATCAAGCGGGTCGTCATGCTGACCGGCGACCAGCCGCAGGCGGCGCAGGCCATCGCGGCAGAGGTGGGCGTCGACGAGGTTCACGCCGGGCTGATGCCCGACCAGAAGCTGGAGCATATCCGCGAACTGCAAAGGCAGGGACTGCACGTCGCCATGATCGGTGACGGCATCAACGACGCCCCCGCGCTTGCCGCCTCGGACACCAGCATCGCCATGGGCGCCGCCGGCAGCGACGTCGCGATCGAGACGGCGGACATCGCGCTGATGACCGACGACCTGGGCAAGGTGAACGAGGCCATCGAGGTCGCCAAGGCCACGCTGCGCAACATGCGGCAGAACCTGGTGATCGCGCTGGTCACCGTCGCCGGACTCCTCTTCGGTGTATTCGCGGGCGAGGTCCACATGGCCGGCGGCATGTTGATCCACCAGGTCTCGGTCTTGGTCGTCATCCTCAACGGCATGCGTCTGATGCGCACGCCAGCGCCGAAGCTGCTGGCCAGGCCGGAAGCGCCCGGCAAGGCTGTTCGCCTTTCGCACAGCCAGGCGTCCCCGGTTTCCAACTAGACCCGGCGAGCTGCTTCGACCTCGGGCCCGTACCTGGAATGGTGCGGGCCCTTTCTTATGGTGCGGAAGCAAGCTCCTGCGCTGGACGCAAGCGGCGGGGCGCGCTAAATCCTGGGCGCGGTCAGGCTGTCGGGCCGCGAGAGCAAACCCCTGCGTGTGAGGCCCCTTGTCCGAAAGCCAGCCTCTGGTGCTCGCCCTGCCCAAGGGGCGCATCCTGAAGGAACTCCTGCCCCTGCTGGCCGCCGCCGGAATCGAGCCGGAGCCGGCCTTTCGGGACGAGTCCGCGCGCCAGCTCCGCTTTGCCACCAACATACCCGGCCTCGACGTCGTGCGGGTGCGCTCCTTCGACGTGGCGACCTTCGTCGCCTTCGGGGCGGCGCAACTCGGCGTGGCCGGCAACGATGTGCTGATGGAGTTCGACTATCCCGAACTCTACGCCCCAGTGGACCTCGGCATCGGCTACTGCCGCCTTGCCGTGGCCGAGCCGGCCAGCCTGCATGCCCAGGACGATCCCAGCCGCTGGAGCCACATTCGCATCGCCACCAAGTACCCCGAGGTGACCAAGCGCCACTTCGCGCGGCGCGGGGTGCAGGCCGAGTGCATCAAGCTGAACGGCGCCATGGAGCTGGCCCCGACGCTCGGGCTGTGCCGGCGCATCGTCGACCTGGTCTCCACCGGCTCGACCCTGGCCGCCAACAATCTGGTGGAGGTGGAAACCATCGCCGAGGTGACGAGCCGCCTGATCGTCAATCGCGCTGCGCTCAAGACCCGACCTGAGGAGGTGGGGCGCTGGGTCGAAGCCTTCCGGGAGTGCGCCAATGCCGCTTGAGCTCGATGCCCGTCGTCCTGACTTTCCCGATGCTTTTCGGGCCTTCCTTGACGCCGGGCGCGACGAGGCGGCCGAGGTGGACCGGGCCGTGGCCGAAATTCTTGAGGCGGTGCGCAAGGAGGGCGACGCGGCCGTTCTGCGCTACACCGCACGCTTCGACCGGATGGAGCTGAGCGCCGATCGGCTACGCTTCACCCCGCAAGAAATCGCCGAGGCCGAAGCTGCCTGCGATGCGGAAACAATCAATGCACTGCGCCTCGCCGCCGCGCGCATCGAGGACTACCATCGCCGGCAACTGCCGCAGGATCTGGACTATCAGGATGCCAGCGGCATCCGCCTGGGCCACCGCTGGACCGCCGTGGGCGCCGTGGGTCTCTACGTGCCGGGCGGCACGGCGGCCTACCCCTCCTCCGTGCTGATGAACGCCATTCCCGCCCGCGTGGCCGGGGTCGAACGCATCGCCATGGTGGTGCCGACGCCGGACGGGCGCATCATTCCCCTGGTTCTGGCAGCCGCGCATATCGCCGGCGTCAGTGAAATCTACCGCATCGGCGGCGCCCAGGCGGTGGGTGCGCTGGCCTATGGCACCGAGACCATCGCGCCGGTGGACAAGATCACCGGCCCCGGCAATGCCTATGTCGCCGCCGCCAAGAAGCAGGTCTTCGGGCGCGTGGGCATCGACATGATCGCCGGCCCCTCGGAAATCCTGGTGGTCGCCGACGGCGACAACGATCCGGCCTGGATCGCCGCCGACCTGCTGAGCCAGGCCGAGCACGACGTGTCGGCCCAGTCGATCCTGATCACCGACGATGCGGACTTCGCGACGGCCGTGCAGCGTGCCATCGAGGTGCACCTGCAAAAACTTCCGCGCAGCGAGATTGCCGCGGCAAGCTGGCGCGACCACGGGGCGGTCATCCTGGTGAAAGACATTCCCGCCGCCGCGCCGCTGGTGAACCGGGTGGCGCCGGAACACCTGGAACTGGCTGTGGCCGATCCCGACGCCCTGCTGCCGCAGATCCGCAACGCCGGCGCCATCTTCCTGGGCCGCCACACCCCGGAAGCGCTCGGCGACTATCTCGCTGGGCCGAACCACGTGCTGCCCACGGCGCGCTCGGCCCGCTTCTCCTCGGGTCTCTCGGTGCTGGACTTCCTCAAGCGCAGTTCCCTGATCGGCGCCAGCCCGGCCGGCCTGGCCGCCATCGGACCGGCGGGGATCGCACTGGCCCGTGCCGAGGGCCTGGACGCCCACGCGCTGTCCCTCTCGCTGCGTCTCGAAGCGCCCGCCACGGACTGACCCGGAGTTCCCACCCATGGACGATCGCCGCCTGGTCAACGTCGTCCTGGAGGAAAAGACGCTGGTCCGGCGCACGCCGGAGGTCGAGCACGAGCGGGCGGTGGCGATCTACGATCTATTGGAGGAAAACCGCTTTGCCCCGCTTATTGCCAGCGAGGGCGACAGTGCAGGCCCCTTCAGCCTGATACTGCGCATGGAGGGCACGCAGCGCCTGGTGTTCGAGATCCGCGATGCCACGGAAAGCCGGGTTCTCGGCAACGTACCCCTGGCGCTCCAGCCCTTCAGGCGCATCGTGAAGGACTACTTCATGGTCTGCGAAACCTATTTCGAGGCCATCAAGACGGCCAGTCCCTCGCGTATCGAGGCCATCGACATGGGCCGGCGCTCGCTCCACAACGAGGGCGCGGCCCTGCTGCGCGAGCGCCTGGCCGAGCGCATCGAGATCGACGAATTGACGGCCCGGCGCCTTTTCACCCTGCTGTGCGTCCTGCACATCCGAGGCTGAGATGGCCGAACAGCCGGACGCCGTCCTCTTCACCTGCACCGAGAACGCCATCCGCTCGCCCATTGCGGAGGCGCTGCTCAAGCACCTGCTCGGGCATCGCATCTACGTGGATTCCTGCGGCGTGCGCGCCAGCCCCATCGACCCCTTCGCCGTGGCTGTGCTGGAGGAGATCGGTATCGATCGCAGCAGCCACCGCTCCAAGACCTTCGACGACCTGGAGGACACCTCCTACGACCTGATCATCTCGCTTTCGCCCGAGGCACAGCACTCGGCGGTGGAGATGACCCGCACCATGGCCTGCGACGTGGAGTTCTGGAACACCTTCGATCCCTCCCTGGTGGAGGGCAATCGCGAAGCCCGCCTCGCCGCCTATCGCGAGGTCCGCGACCAGCTCTTCGAACGCCTGAAACGGCGTTTCCCGGAGGACCTGAAGCCGGAGGTGTGACGCGCCTGCCTCAGGCCTTGATGACGAATTCCGCCGTCTGGTGTCGGCGGATGAAGTCCCAATCGTAGATCACACCCAGGCCCGGGCCTTCGGGCAGCGGGAAGCAGCCGTCCGCTCCCACCGCATCGAGCTGGTCGGAGTAGCCGCAGGTGTAGACCGGCGGCACGGCATTGGGGCTGCCCGGCCCTACCAGGGCCAGTTCGTAATAGTTGGTGTTACGCAACGCCGCCATGCAGTGCCGGTGCGCCGGGCCGCAGGCGTGGATTTCCACGTCGACACCGAAGGCCTCGGCCAGGTGCGCGATCTTCATGGTGCCGGTGATGCCGAGATCATACTCCGGGTCGGCGCGCAGGATGTCGGTGCCGCCGGCAATCAGGAAATCGGCCTTGGGCTCGATCCCACGGACGTGCTCGGTCATCAGGAGCGGGGTCTTCAGCCGCTCGCGCAGCCGCTTGTGCGCAAAGGCCGAGACGCCGCTGTCGCGGAAGGGATCCTCGTACCAGGTGTAGTCGGCCTCGTCGCAGGCGCGCCCGACATAAAGCGCATCGGCAAAATTGCGCAGCTGACAGGCCGGATCGAGCATCAGGGCCATGCCATCACCGACGGCCTTGCGCACCGCCAGCACGTTCTCCGCCTCGCGCCGCGCATCGCCGTCGTGCCAGCCGTGCAGCTTGAAGGCCGGGTAACCCATCGCCTGACAGGCCAGGGCGAAATCGGCAAAGGCGGCGGGGCTGTCCAGGCTGCCGGAATGGTCGCCGTGGTAGGTGCTGGCATAGGCCGGCAGGCGCGTGCGGTAGCGGCCAAGCAGGTCGGAAACCGAACGCCCGGTCTCCTTTCCCAGCAGGTCCCAGAGCGCGATGTCCAGCGGGCCGTGGCCCATGTGGTCGTACTGGCGCAGCTCGCGCTTCATCTCGTCGAAGAGCCACTCGCGCTCGCCCGTGGTGCGGCCGAGCAGGAAAGGCGCAAGGGCGCGGGTCTGTTCCAGCGCGATACGCGTTCCGACCCAGTGAGTCACATATTCGCCGCAGGCGCCGTCCTCGGTAAAGAGCGCCACGGCATAGCGCTCGACCGTGATACGCTCTCCCGGCTTGCAGACCATGTTGTAGGTCGCGCCGGCGCTGCTCTCCAGGCCCAGGTTCTCCACCTCGAAGGTGAAGGGCCGGATCTCGACCCGCTCGATACGTCCCATGCCTGGGTCCTTTCCTTGAGCAATTCGATTAGCGCAGCGCCTCCGGCAGCCAGAGCGTCAGGGCCGGCACCAGCGTGATGACCAGGAGCGCAGCCAGCAGCCCCAGGAGGAAGGGCCAGACCTCCCGCAGGAAGGCGCCCATGCGCACCCGGGCGATGGAGCAGGACACGAACATGAGCACGCCCAGCGGCGGTGTCAGCTGTCCCACCAGCAGGTTGACGATCATCAGGATGCCGAAGTGCACCAGGCTGATGTCCATCATGTTGAGCAGCGGGATCAGGATGGGCACCAGGATGATGATGACTGCCAGGGTCTCCATGAAGGTGCCGAGCACCAGCAGCATCACGTTCAGCAGCAGCAGGACGATTACCGGGTGGTCCGAGATGCTGGTGATGAAGCCCAGCAGGACCTGCGGCGCGTTGTTCATCGCCAGCATCCAGGCGAAGGGCGAGGCTGCGGCCACCAGCAACAGGATGGAGGCCGTGTCCCGGGCGGTCGACAGCAAAGCCATCCCGATGCCGCGCCAGTCCAGCGTGCGATAGATCAGCGCCCCCACCAGCAGGGAATAGGCCACCGCCACGGCCGCCACTTCCGTCGCGGTGAAAATGCCGGCCCGAAAGCCGCCGACGATCAGCACCGGCAGCAGCAGCGCCCAGCCAGCCTGCCCGAAGGTGCGCCGCAGCGCGCTGCGGGAGAAGCTGCCTTCCACCGGGAAGTTGCGCGCCCGCGCCATCAGCGCGGTGACACCCAACAGCACTGCTCCGATCAGGAGCCCGGGTATGATGCCGGCGATGAAGAAATCACCGATCGAGATGTTGGCGACCCAGGCGTAGATGATCAGCAGGATGGACGGCGGAATGATCGGCGCCAGGGTGGCCGAGGAGGCGGTCAGGGCCACGCTGAAGGCGCGGGTGTATCCGGCTTTCTCCATCTCCGGCACGAAGACGCGCGTGGTGGCCGCGCAATCGGCCAGGGAGGAGCCGGAGATGCCCGACATGAACACACTGGCAATCACGTTCACCTGCGCGAGACCGCCGCGCACATGCCCGATGAGGGCGCGCGCGAAGGCGAACATGCGCTCGCTCATGCCGCTCTGGTTCATCAGGTTGCCGGCCAGGATGAACAGCGGCACCGCCAGCAGCGGAAAGGACTGCACGCCGGAAGACACCCGCTGAGCGAAGACGGTCATGGGAAAACCGTCGATCCAGATCGCCAGCATCGCCGAACCGAGCATGGCGAAGGCAATCGGCAGGCCGATCGCCAGCAGGGCGACGAAGGTCAGAAGCAGCAGCGCCACGGGATCAGCCCTCGCGTTCCAGAACCGACTCGAGCACCCGCGAGGGCCCTTCGTCGAAAAACTGTCTGAGCAGGTGCACGGCGGTGAAGGCCATGCCCAAGGGCAGGCCGATGTACAGCCAGGCCGCCGAAATGCCGAGAATGGGGGTCAGGTTGCCCGAGACGAAGACGGCATAGTCATAGCCGAACTTCCCCATGGCCGCGACGATGACGACCATGCACAGGAGCCCAAGCAGACCCAGAATGCCCTTCGCCGGGCCACTCAATAGGCGCGGCACCACATCGATGCGCAGGTGCTGGTGGCTGCGCACGCAGGCGCTGACGCCGATGAAGATCATCCAGACGAAGGCAGCGACCACCACTTCCTCGATCCAGGTGACCGGACTGCGAAAGAGATAGCGCAGCGCCACATTGCCGAAGAGCAGGACGGCCAGAACGGCACAAAGCGCCGAGATCAGGACATTCTCGACGAGCGCGATCGCATCGTCGACACGGCGCAGCACAGCCAGCAGGAGGGACGACATCCGGACCTCAAGTCACACCTGAAAGACGAAGGGGTCGGCCGAAGTCTTCGTACCGCCCCACCCGTTCGGAGGACCGGCCTGCACCCGGTAGGATGCAGGCCGGTCCTCACCTGGGCTTGTTAGCGGGAGCGAAGCTCTTCGATCGCGCCCTGCAGCCGCTGGAAGTTCTCCTGGCCCCAGCGCTCCGCCATCGTCGTGTAGGCATCGGCATCGTTCAGGGCCTGGGCGAACGCGCCGCGGTCCGGGTCGGTGATGATCGTGGTGCCGCCTTCGGCCTCGATCTCATCCAGCATTTCCTGCTCCAGGCGCTGCTGAATGGCCGTATTCATGGCCGAGTACTTGGCAGCCTCTTCGAGCAGGACGCGCTGGTGCTCGTTGGACAGCGAGTCGAAGCGCGCCTTGTTCATCACGATCATGTTGTTCTGCAGCATGTGCCGGGACATGACGATGTAGTCCTGCACTTCGTAGAAGCGACGGTTGTAGATCGTCGGGATCGGGTTCTCCTGGCCGTCGACCACACCCTGCTGCAGCGCCGAGTAGACATCGGCGAAGGACACCGGGGTCGGCGAGGCACCGAAGGACTCCACCATGGCGACCCAGACGGCCTGCTCCGGCACGCGGACGTTCAGGCCGGCCATGTCGGCAGGCTCACGCACTTCGGTGTCGGAGAAGGTGAAGTTACGCCAACCCCAGTACCAGACCTTGGTAAGCGGAATCAGGCCATGGTCTTCCGCCAGTTCGTCGAAGGCCGGCTGCATGGCATCGCCCAGGATCATGGCATGGGCTTCTTCCCAGCTGTCCCAGAGGAAGGGGGCGCTGGGCATCTCCAGCTGCGGCACGAGCAGGCTGGCGGACGGCATGGAGGGCGCGGAGATATCGACACCACCGGCCTTGGCCTGCTGCACCAGCTCGTTCTCGGTGCCGAGCTGCTCGTTGGGGAAGATGCGAATGGTAAGCTCGCCGTCCGTGCGCTCCTCGACGCTGGCCGCGAAGTCTTCAAACAGCTGGGCGGCAATCTCGCCCTCGCCGTTGGCGTGGCCGAAACGCAGTTCGGTTTGGGCGTCCGCGGGCTGCGCAAAGGCGAATGCAGCAGCGACCGCAAGCACGGGAAGTGCCGTGAATCGAATAGCCATGTATTTCTCTCCAAGGGCTCGTGTGGGCTTCGTGATTAAGCGCCAAGACCCTATACAGGCCGGGAATTGCCGGTCAACGACAAGCCGGCGGAAAGACCTCCTCGTGGCCGTAAGATCGCCAATCGCGCGCAAGCGACCACTTCAGTGCAGCGGAAGATCAACAAGGATCGCCCGCTTATGTTGTGTCGCGCGGCGTGCAACATCCGGGGGGTGCGGCGCGCCATCACGCCCTCTACCGCGCCCTCCTACGCTCCCGTCGATTCCACACGCTTGCGCAGCCGGCTGCCGCGCAGTTCACCCTCGGCTTCCAGAATGGGATAGGCGACGGCAGAAAGGTGCGAATTGATGCGCTTCAGGTCACGCAGCACGTCCAGGTGCAAGGCTGAGGTCTCGATGGTTTCCGGGCGCCCGCTGCGCAGCCGCTCCATGTGTGCTTCGGCTGCGGCACGCTCCTGATCGCGGATCTTCTCCTTCTGCACCACCAGGCTGCGCGCCATGTCGACATCACGGGTGACGAAGACGGCCACGGCGAGCTGCATCTGCTCGCTCACCCGGCTGTGCAGGGCCACCAGCTCGCGCCAGCCGGCTTCGGAGAAGGCCACCTTGCGCTTCTGCCGCTTGGCCGCCAGTTCCAGCAGTCCCTTGTCGATCACGTCACCGATGTGTTCGAGGTTCGTGGTGAAGGTGATCAGGTCAAAAGCCTGGCGGCTCTCCTCCTCGGTCAGCGGCTCGCGGCTCATGCGCGAGAGGTAAAGCTTGATGGCTTCGTGCAGCCGGTCCACGCGGTTGTCGAGTGCCCGCAGGGCGGTAATCCGCTTGGGGTCGTCCGCACGAAATGCCTCGATGGTCTCCGCCAGCATGGTTTCCACCACGTCCGCCACCCGCAGCGCCTCGCGCGTCGCGCAGGCCAGCGCCATGGGGGGACGATCCAGCAGACTGTCGTCCAGGTGGCGCGGCTGGTCGTCGGCCTCAACCTCCTCGCGCGCCGGCAAGGCCTTCTGCAGCAGCCGCGCGGCAAGCCCGGTCAGCGGCAGGAAAACCAGAAGCAGGGCGAAGTTGAAGGCGGTGTGGAAGTTCGCCAGCAGGCGAGCTGGGTCGGACTCGAACTGGCCCAGCAGCTCGGCCAGAAGGCCGGCAAAGGGCAGCACCGCCAGTGCCCCCAGCGCGCGAAAACCCAGGTTGCCCAGAGTGACGAGCCGCCCGTCGCGCGACTCTCCCAGGGTCAGCACGAAGGGCACCAGGCCGGCGCCGACGTTGGCGCCGAGGATCAACGCCACGCCGAGACCGCCGGGCAAGACGCCTCCGGCGGCGAGCGACACGATCAGCAGCACCATGGCGACGCTGGAGTGCGCCAGCCAGGTCAGCAGCGCCGCCAGGATCATTGCCAGCAGCGGCTCGCCGGCCAGGGCCGTCAGCACCGTGCGCAACACCTCGCTCTCGCGCAGCGGCTCGGAAGCGCCGACGATCAAACCCAGTGCGAGGATCATCAGGCCAAGCCCGATGGACACCCGCCCCATCTGCCGCGATTTCGGGCTGCTGGTCAGCATGAAGAGCGCCACACCGATGACCAGCAGCGCCGGCGCCACCGCACGCAGGTCGAAGGACAAAACCTGCACCACCAGTGTCGAGCCCAGATCCGCACCCAGCATCACCGCCAGCGCCGGGGTCAGGGCGATCAGTCCACGACTGGCGAAAGAGACCAGGAGCAGGGCGGTGGCGGTGGAGGATTGCAGCACCGCCGCCGAGGCGACGCCCGCCGCCGCAGCCTTGATCGGCCCGCCGGTGGCGCGGGCCAGGACCTGACGCAAGCTGCCGCCGTAGGCGCGCAGGATCCCCGTGCGCACCATCCGCGTCGCCCAGAGCAGGAGGGCGGCGCCGCCGAGCAGCTCGAGTAACAGGGCCTGGGCCGACATTGCTTAACACACTCCCTCGCGCGCCAGAGACGCCGACGCAGCTTCGCTTCCGCCTTGGTCTAGACCAGACGGCGCGCAGCGCGCAGTTCAACGAAGAACGCCGCCGGAAAACCGGCGGCGCTCCCATGGTGGCACGAAGGCTGCGAGGCTGCGAGAACTATTCGGCGGCCTCGGCCGCGTTCTTCTCGCCCTCGCGCTTCACGGCGCGCTCAATCATTTTGAAAGCCTCGATCGGGTCGCCCCAGCGTTTGATCTCGACCCACTTGCCGCTCTCCAAGTCCTTGTAGTGCTTGAAGAAGTGCGCGATCTGATCGATCAGGATCTTGGGCAGTTCGCGATAGCTGGTGATTTCGCTGTAGTAGGGGTGGAGGCTGTCGACCGGCACGGCGAGCACCTTCTCGTCCTCGCCCTTCTCGTCCTCCATCACCAGAACGCCCACCGGACGCGCCTTGACCACCGCGCCGGGCACGATGGCGTGACGGGCCAGCACCAGCACGTCCACCGGATCACCATCGTCGGACAGGGTGTGCGGCACAAAGCCGTAGTTGCAGGGATAATGCATCGCTGTGTGCAGGAAACGGTCGACGAAAAGGGCACCGGACGCCTTGTCGAGCTCGTACTTCACCGGCGCGCTGCCAACCGGGACTTCGATGATCACGTTGAGCTCGAATGGCGGATTGTCGCCGACGGGAATCCTGTCGATCAGCATTAGAAACCTCTCCTGCGGGTAAACGCCGCCATCCTGCACCGGGGCAGCGTCTGGTCAAGTGGCAATGTTGCAGTGCAATAAATCAATAAAGGAGCGATGATCGCCTTTGCGTCAGATCAAGCCGCGCTCCATGAAACCCGACAGCCGGCGGGCAAAGGCAGCAGGATCGAGCGGTGGCTCGCCTTCCAGAATGCGCGCCTGGTCCAGCAGAAGCTGCGCCGCCTCGCCCATGCTGTCCTTGCCGTTGGCTCCGGCCTTCACCTCTTCCGCCAGTCGGCGGATCAGCGCATGGCCGGGATTGATCTCCAGCACCCGCGGCGCGTCCGCAGGAGCCCGCTGGCTGTGGCGCAGAATGCGGGCCAGATGCAAGTCCATGTCGCCGTCATCGGCCACGAGGCACACCGGGCTGCTGGTCAACCGCTTGGAAGCGCGCACATCCTTCACCGAGTCGCCCAGCGCCGTCTTCAGCCAGGCGACGAGGGTGGCCAGTTCGCTGCCCTCCAGCGACTCCCGCTCGACCTTGTCCTCCTCATCGCTCGCTTCGGCCTCGATCGCATCGAGATCGGCGCCGGCGCGGGTCACGGACTGGAAGGCCTTGCCCTCGTACTCGCCAACGGAGGAGAGCCAGAAATCGTCGATGGGATCGGTGAGCAGCAGCACCTCGATGCCCTTGGCGGCGAAGCCTTCGAGCTGCGGACTGCGCCGCAGGGCCTCGATGTCATCGCCGGTGATGACGTAGATCTTCTCCTGCCCCGGGCGCATGCGCGCGATGTAGTCCGCCAGGCTGGTCCAGCCCTCGGACTTGGTCGAGCGGAAGCGCGCCAGGGTCAGCAGCTTGTCGCGCTGGCCGGCGTCCTCATAGAGCCCTTCCTTGAGGACCGGTCCGAAGACCTCCCAGAAGCGCTCATAGTCCGCCGCATCCTTCTCGGCGCGGCTTTCCAGTTCACCCAGCACCCGCTTGACCAGGGCAGATTTCATCCGCCCCAGCACAGGACTGTGCTGCAGGGTCTCGCGGCTGACGTTGAGCGGCAGATCCTCGGAGTCGATCACACCGCGCAGGAAGCGCAGGTAGGAGGGCACAAGGCTTTCCACGCCCTCGGCAATGAAGACGCGTTTGACGTAGAGCTTAACCCCGTGACGGCGCTGCGGATCGAAGAGGTCCCAGGGCGCCGTGCCGGGCACATAGAGCAGGCCGGCATACTCCATCACCCCTTCCGCCTTGAAGTGGAGCCAGCCCCAGGGCTCGTCGAAGGCGTGGGCGACGTGATGGTAGAATTCCTTGTACTGCTCCTCGGTGACCTCGCTCTTGGGCCGGGTCCAGAGCGCCCCTTCGGCGTTGAGGCGTTCCGGCTCGCCCTCCCCGCGCAGACGCACGGGGACCGCCAGATGGTCCGAGTAGGTCTTGACGATCTGGCGCAGCCGCTGGGCCTCCAGGAACTCGCGCGCATCCTCCTTGAGGTGAATCTCGATGCGCGTGCCACGTGCCGGCGCGCTATCGCTCTCCGTCAGGGTGAAACCGCTGCGTCCGTCGGACTCCCAGCGCCAGCCCTGCGCTTCACCGGCCTTGCGGGTTTCCACCACGACACGGTCGGCCACCATGAAGGCGGAATAGAAACCGACACCGAATTGGCCGATGAGGTCCACATCGCCCTTCTTCTCGCCCAGTTCCTCCAGGAAACGGGCGGTGCCGGAGCGCGCGATGGTGCCGAGGTTGGACACCAGATCGTCGCGGTTCATGCCGATGCCGTTGTCGATGACCGTGAGCGTCGCGGCGGCGCTATCTGGCTGCAGATCGACGGCCAGTTCGGAATCGCCGGCCAACAGCTCCGCCTGCGTCAGCGCGGCGTAGCGCAAGCGATCGCAGGCATCGGAGGCGTTGGAGACCAGTTCACGCAGGAAGACTTCCCGCTTGGCGTAGAGCGCATTGGCAACGATGTCGATCAGGCGGCTGACTTCGGCCTGGAACGGCAGGGTTTCGGGCGCGGATTCCGTCATCTTCTTCACAAAGCCCCGCTGGTGGTGGAACGTCGGCTGCAGAAACCTGCAGGCGCGACTGATATGAGCAAAGGCGGCGCGCCCTGCAAGTCTCCAATAACGCACCGGTGCCGGCTCCGCCCTTGCACCGGCACCCTTGGCGGACGATCTTCACGGCTATGCAGGCCAGCTCTCGCGACCGGGTCGTTGCCGTCCTCGGTCCGACCAATACCGGCAAGACGCACTTCGCCATCGAGCGCATGCTCGGGCACAGCAGTGGCATCATCGGCTTTCCCCTGCGGCTGCTGGCGCGGGAGAACTACGACCGGGTGGTGAAGCTGAAGGGCGCTCGCCAGGTGGCGCTGATCACCGGCGAGGAGAAGATCGTTCCGCCCAGTGCGCGCTATTTCCTCTGCACCGTGGAATCCATGCCGCTGGACCGCCCGGCCTCCTTCCTTGCCGTGGACGAGATCCAGCTCGCTGCCGATCCGGAGCGCGGGCACGTCTTCACGGACCGCCTGCTGCACGCCCGAGGGCATCAGGAAACCCTCTTCCTGGGTGCCGACACCATCCGGCCGCTCCTGACAAAGCTTGTTCCGGGAGTGGAGATCATCACCCGGCCGCGCTTTTCCAAGCTGAGCTATGCCGGCACCCGCAAGGTCACCCGCTTGCCGCCACGCTCGGCCGTGGTCGCCTTCTCGGCAGCCGAGGTCTACGCCATGGCGGAACTGGTGCGACGGCAACGCGGCGGCACCGCGGTGGTGCTGGGCGCCCTCTCGCCGCGTACCCGCAATGCCCAGGTGGCCATGTTCGAAAGCGGAGAGGTCGACTACCTGGTGGCCACCGACGCCATCGGCATGGGCCTCAACCTCGGGCTCGACCACGTCGCCTTCGCGCGCCTATCCAAGTTCGACGGGCACAGCATGCGCCGCCTCTCGGCACCGGAGGTGGCCCAGATCGCCGGGCGCGCCGGACGCCACATGAGCGACGGCACCTTCGGCACCACGGCGGAACTCGGCCCCATGTCGGAGGAGCTGATCGAGGCGGTCGAGGACCACCGTTTCCAACCGCTCACCGCCCTCTATTGGCGCGCCAGCCGCCTGGAGTTCCGCAGCCCGCAAGAGCTGCTGCGCAGCCTGGAGGCACGCTCGCCGGATCCGGCGCTGATCCGGGTGCGTCCGCCCGAGGACCAGCAGGCCTTGGCCGCGCTCGCCCAGGATGCGGACATCGCGGCCATGGCCGCAAACCCCGGCAGCGTACGGCTGCTCTGGGATGTCTGCCAGGTTCCGGACTTCCAGAAGTCGCTCACCGACCAACACCTGCGGCTGCTCAAGCAGATCTTCCGACACCTGCGCGGCAGCGCGGAGCGGCTGCCAGAAGACTGGGTGGCGCAGCAGATCGGCCGGATCGACCGGGTCGACGGCGACATCGACGCCCTGGTGGCGCGCATCGCCCAGATCCGAACCTGGACCTTCATCACCCACCGCGGCGACTGGCTCGAGGACGCCGGAGGCTGGCGCGACCACACGCGCGCCATCGAGGACCGGCTCTCGGATGCCCTGCACGAGCGGCTGACCCAGCGCTTCGTCGACCGGCGCACCGCCACCCTGGTCCGCCGGCTGAAGACCGGCGAGGCCCTGCTGGCTGCGGTCCGGCGCAATGGCGAGGTGGTGGTCGAAGGCGAGGACGTGGGCCGGCTGGAGGGCTTCCACTTCCGCCTGGATCGCACGATCAGGGAGGAGGATGCCCGCCCCGTACTCGCCGCCACGCGCCGGGCCCTGCAAAGCGAGATTCCTCACCGCATCGCCTTGCTGGAGGCGGACGATGACGGCGCCTTTCGCCTCGACTCCACGGGCCGCCTGCTCTGGCGCGAAGCGCCCATCGGACAACTGGTCGCCGGCGAAACGCCGCTCACCCCGAAGATCAGGGTGGAGGACAGCGAGTTTCTTGACGGCGCGGCGCGCGAGCGCGTGCGCCTGCGCACCGAGGCCTGGCTCACTCGCTTCCTGCGCAACCGCATCGGCTCGCTCTACGCTCTCGAGGAGGCGCCACTGCAGGGCGCGGCGCGCGGTCTCGCCTTTCAGTTGGCCGAATCGCTGGGAAGCCTGCCGCGTGCCAGCGTCACCGCGCAGCTCGACCTGCTCACCAAGGCAGAGCGTCGGATGCTCGCCGAGCTGAAGGTGCGCATCGGCGCCGAAAGCCTCTATCTCGCCGACCAGCTCAAACTGGAGGCCATTCGCCTGCGCGCGCTGCTCTGGTCTGTGCACAAGGGCGCGCCGCTGCCAAGCCTGCCCGCTGCGGATGAGCCGCCGGTGTTGGAGGGCGACGCGGCCAGCGACGAAAGCCTCTGCCGGGCGCTCGGCTTCCGGCGCCTGCGCGGCCGCGGCAAGGCCCAGGCCCTGCGCGTCGACCGCCTGGAGCGACTGGGTCAGGCTGCGCACCGGCGCCTCGCACAAGCCGAGCGCCACGCCGGCTTCCCCGTGGACGACCAGCTGCTCAAAGTCGTCGAGGGCGACAGCGACCTGCTGCGCGCCGCCCTGGCGACGCTCGGCTTTCGCAGCGAGCAGAAAAACGAGGAATTGCGCTTTCACCGTCAGCGCCGGCGTGTCCCCTCTCAGGCGACCGGCCCTGCGGAACAGAAGCGCGGAGGTCCCCGGCGCAAGAAGCCGTCAGCCAGCGAGAACAGGCAGGTGGCGTCCGACTCGCCCTTCGCCGTGCTGCAAACCCTCAAACGCGCCCGGTCCTGATAGCGCGATGAGCAGCGGCGACGGCGACTTCCTGCGTCTCGACAAGTGGCTGGTCTTCGCGCGCTTCTGCAAGACTCGCAGCGTGGCTGGCACCCTGGTGGAATCCGCACAGCTGCGCATCGCCGGCAGCGTCGTCAGCAAGCCGCACTACAAGCTGCGCGTCGGCGAGGTACTCACCTTTCCCCAGGGCGACTACGTGCGGGTGATCAAGGTCCTGGCGCTGCCGGCCCGGCGCGGTCCGGCGAGCGAAGCGCAGGCCTGCTACGAGGATCTCCATCCAACGGCCGACCAGGTGCCCCTGCCGCGTGGTCGAAAGGCAAAGGCGGGTGAGCGCGAGCCCGGCAGCGGCCGCCCCACCAAACGCGACAGGCGCGAGATCGAGCGCTTCAAGGGCGGGTGAGTTGGGCGCCTATGCCGGTTCCACGCGCCAGACCGTGGCATTGCGCAGGTCGCTGTCCTCGATGGCCTTGGTGGTGGGGACGGCATAGTGTGCCACGCGGGCGAGGCCCGAGCGTGGCGTGTAGGTGCGCTGGGGATCGCCCAGGTAGACCGCTGCGCCGCGCGCGGCCAGGCTCTGCAACCAGCGAAAGGCCTGCTCCGCCAGCGGCTGCTCGTAGCAGATGTCGCCCGCCAGCACGATTTCCCAGTCACCCGCCTCATCCAGCGGGTCGCGGTCGAGCAACGCGAGTTGCACGCCATTGAGCTCGGCGTTTAGGCGGATGGCGGCCAGGGCAAAGGGATCGATGTCGCAGGCCGTCACCTCAGAAGCGCCGGCCATCGCCGCTGCGATCGCCACAAGGCCGCTGCCGGATCCGAAATCGAACACCCGCTTGCCGCGCACTTCCTCCGGATGATCCAGAATCCAGCGCGCGAGCGCTTGGCCACCGGCCCAGGCAAAGGCCCAGTAGGGCGGCGGCAGCCCCATGCGTTCCAGTTCATCCTCGCTGGCCTGCCACAGTGGCAGAGCTTCGCTGGCCAGATACAGGGCGATCTCGGGGACGAGCGCCGGGCGCTCGGGCAGTGTATTGCGTCGGACGAAAGCCGCCGCGTCCTTCGTCACGCCCCGAGGACCGGTGAGGCGGCCAGAAGCCCTGCCAGGAACAGCCAGCCGACGAAGCGGTTGCTGCGAAAGCGCAGCAGGCAGTTGGCCGGGTCGTCGATGTCCAGGCTGCCGACCTGCCAAGCAAAGTGTGCCGCCACCGCTGCGAGTCCGAGATAGGCCGGCCAGGGCGCACCCGCGAGCCAGCAGGCGGCGGTGAAGAATGTCAGCGCCATGAGGTAGAAGGCAGCCGTCCAGGGCCGGGTCCGCTCTTCCAGCCAGAGCGCACTCGACTTAACGCCAATCAGCGCGTCGTCGTCCTTGTCCTGATGGGCGTAGATCGTGTCGTAGCCCAGGGTCCAGAAGAAGCCGCCGGCATAGAGCAGCAGCGCGGGCCAGGCCAGGGAATCGGTCACCGCCGCCCAGCCCATCAGCGCACCCCAGTTGAAGGTAAGACCCAGCCAGGCCTGGGGCCACCAGGTGATGCGCTTCATCAGGGGATAGGGGAAGACGAGCGCCAGAGAAGCCACCCCGAGCCAGATCGCTGTTGGCGTCAGCTGCAGAAGAATGAGCAAGCCGAGGCCGAGCAGTGCCGCCAGGAAGATTACAGCCTGAAGCACGGAGATCTCGCCCGAGGGTATCGGGCGCGTGGCGGTGCGCGCCACCCGGCCGTCAAAATCCCTGTCCAGGATGTCGTTCACCGTGCAGCCAGCCGCGCGCATGATCACTGCCCCCAGCGCGAAGAGCAGATAGAGCGCAGGGTCCGGGCTGCGGCCGCTGGCCAGTTCCGCCAGCGCGATCGCCCAGAGGCAGGGCGAAAGCAGCAGCCAGGTGCCGATGGGACGGTCCAGGCGCGCCAATCGAATGTAGGGGCCTGCACGGCGCGGCGAGAGCGCGTGCAGCAGGTCGTCGGCGCGAATATCGCTCAATGCGCGGCGGCGTGTCGTCTTGCTCATGGGCCGCAGTCTGTCTGCAGCGCCGCCGCGGCTCAAGCGGGACTTGACCGACAAAGGGGCGAGAGGCCCTATGCCGGCCATGACTGCAGTGAAACCGGCCACACGCCTCTATATCGAAGACGATCTGAGCGAAGGAAGGGACATCCTTCTCTCGAAGCCCCAGGCGCACCTCCTCAAGACGGTGCTGCGTCTGGATGCGGGTGCGGCGGTCCTGCTGTTCAATAGCCGCGATGGGGAATGGCTGGCCGTCATCGAAGAACTGGACAAGAAGCGCGGCAAGCTGCAGCTGGAGCGGCAGACCCGGGCGCAAACGACGGAACCGGACATCTGGCTGGCCTTCGCGCCGATCAAGTCGTCGAGGATCGACTGGCTGGCTGAAAAGGCAAGCGAGCTGGGTGCGACGCGGCTGCTGCCGGTCATGACGCGCCGCACGGTGGTCGACCGCGTGAACTGCGAGCGCCTGCAGGCCAACGCACGCGAGGCAGCCGAACAGTGCGAGCGCTTGAACCTGCCTCTTGTGGAAGCGCCCTGCTCCCTCACTGAGATTCTGGCGCGATGGCCGGCCGAGCGCCCCTTATTGCTGGCCGACGAGGGCGGCAGCGGTTCCGCCCTGCCGACCGCGCTGAAGAGCATCTCCCCGCCCCTGGGCCTTCTGGTCGGGCCGGAAGGCGGCTTCACGCCGGAGGAGCGCGAGATGCTGCTGCAAAGCCCGGTGGTCACGCCCGTCTCGCTGGGTCCGCGCATCCTGCGTGCCGAGACCGCGGCGCTGGCTGTCCTGGCGGTGGTTCAGGCCCTGGTCGGCGACGGCGCGCAGCCACCGCGCCAGTGACACAGGCTGTCGCCTGGCCGGAGCCGGAAATGAAAAAGGCACCAAACCCTGGGCGGGTGGTGCCTTTCTCCAAAGACCGTGCCGATAAAGTCAGTTCAGCTTGCGGCCGACCTCGCTGATAGAGCTGTCGGTCAGCGCTGTCTGGCGCGATTCGTCGAGGTTGCTGGCAATCAACCGGCCAGCCGCAGCAACCGCCAATTCGGCTGCCTGCTGACGCAGCTGCGCTTCGGCGTTCTTGCGCGCCTGGGCAATCTTGTCCATCGCCAGCTGTTCACGCCGGCGAATGGTTCCCTCGATGTCGTGCTCGGCGGCGTCGCGCAGGGACTTGGCTTCAGAGCGCGCCGCTTCGACGATCTCCTCGGCATCCTTGAGGGCTTCGCGCTGGCGACGCTTGTGGTCGGCCAGCATCTTCTGCGCCTCTTCCCGCAGGGCCTGGGCTTCTTCCAGTTCCTTGCGAATCCGCTCGGAACGGGCGTCCAGCTTCGCCAGCGTCGGTGTCAGACCCATCCTCACTGCAATGATCAGGAAGATGATGAGGGACACCGTGATCCAGAAGTATTCGCTACCGAACATCAGCGGCGACCCTCCATCACGTCATCGACGGCAGCACGCGCAGCGCTTTCGGCCGGCGTCACGTCGATGAGTTTCTGTGTCACGGCCTGGGCTGCGCCCGTGGCCATGCCGGCGAGGTCACCTGTTGCCCGCGCCATGGCTTCCTCAATCTCGGCCTCTTCGCGACGATTGCGTTCGGCCTGCTCACGCGCCACGACATCGAGCCGTTGTGCGGTGTCAGCCTTGATCTCGTCGCTGGTGGCCTTGAGGATCGCACCGGCCTCGCCGCGCGCTGTTCCCAGCGCCTTCTCGTAGGCCTGCATCACCTCTTCCGCCTCAGCGCGCAGCCGTTCGGCCCGGCCAAGGTCGTCGTCGATCTTCTCGCGGCGCCCTTCCACCACCTGTCCCAGGCGCGGCAGCACCTTCTTGGACATGATGTAGTAGAGCGCGGCAAAGGTGACGATCAGCCAGAAGATCTGGCTGACATAGGTGTCGGACTGGGTGAGCTGCGGCAGCCCACCTTCCGCGGCGCCGGCCGGCCCGGTGGCGAGTGCCACGGCAGCGACCGCCAGCGTTATGGTCGTTATGCGCGCCATTTCCCTGGTCACCGCCTCGTAAAGTTTCGGCGTTCTGGCGGAAAAGCGGCGGTCGGGCTTACGATCGGCAAGCCCGAACCGCACCGCTCGACCTGACTCAGCCGAAGAGAACGAGGAGGGCGACAACCAGCGAGAAAATCGCGATGGCTTCCGTCACGGCAAAGCCGATCCAGATGTTTGCGCCGATCTCGTCCTTCGCCGCCGGGTTGCGGGCAATGGCCGCAAAGTAGTTGGACCAGACGTTACCGACACCCACGCCGGCACCGATCATGCCGAGGGTGGCCAGGCCGGCACCGATCATCTTCGCAGCTTCGAGCTCCATTTTTCCGCTCCTGAGGTTTGGTCGTCGAGTTGATGAAGAACCGATGGTTGGGAACGAAGGCGAACCTGCCCTCGCTTAGTGAAGGTGGATTGCGTCGTGCAGATAGACGCAGGTCAGAATGGTGAAGATGTAGGCCTGCAGCACCGCAACCAGGAACTCCAGGGCGGTGATGCCCACCAGAGCCGCCAGCGGCACCACGCCCGCAATGCCCATCAGCAGGGTAAAGCCGGCAAAGACCTTCAGCAGGATGTGCCCGGCCATCATGTTGGCGAAGAGACGCATCGACAGGCTGATCGGGCGCGAGAGATAGGAGATGATCTCGATCGGCACCAGAATAACTGCCGTCCACAGCGGCGCGCCGTGCGGGAAGAAAAGGCGCAGATAGCCGGCCCCGTGGCGCACAAAGCCAATGACGGTCACGGCGAGGAAGATCACCATCGCCATGAAGAAGGTCACCACCAGATGGCTGGTGAAGGTGAAGGACGTGGGGATCATGCCCAGCAGGTTGCCGAAGAGCACGAAGAGGAACAGCGAGAAGATGAAGGGGAAGTAGACCCGGCCTTCGCTGCCCACGTTCTGGCGCACCATGCCAGCGATCATTTCGTAGAGGATCTCGGCACAGGACTGCAGGCGCCCCGGCACGAGCGAACGCCCGCGGGTCGCCATCATCATGAAGGCAGTGATCGCCGCCACCGAGATCACCATCCACAGCGCGGAATTGGTGAAAGAGAGATCGAGACCGCCGATATTCACCGTCACCAGCCGCTGAATCTCGAACTGGTGCAGGGGATCGACCGGAAAACTGCCGTCTTGCGCGCCCTGTGCCACGTCCGCTCTAACCCCTCGTCAGTCATGACCCGGCATCATGCCGGGTCTTCTCCTTGCGTTCCTTGGCCTGGCGTTCCAGTTCCCGGCCCGTGCGGATCACGTTCATGAACGCCGCCGCGCACCCCAGGATCAGGAAGAGGATCATCAGCCAGGGCTTGGTGCCCAGCCAGGAATCCAGAACCAGACCCACTCCTACCCCAACGCCTACGGCCGCGACAATCTCTGTCGCCATCCGCATGCCCACGCCGATGCCGCTGGGCACACCACCCCGACCGCTGTCGCCGCGCTGTCTCTGACGCGGCCGCCGGGCCTGGGCAGCCTTCAGCTTGGCATCGAGCGCTTCGAAGGGAGACGGCTTTTCGGGCTTGGACATGACCTTGACGCTCCTAACGGAACGGCCACCGACAAACGGCAACACCCGACCCCCGCCTCCAACTCGTCAGCGCCGGAAGGCGGGCGAACCTTACGGAGGGCCCCCTATCGCGTCAAGGCCGAATGGTGCAGCGCGTAAAGCGGCAGAAAAGCAAGATTCTAGGCCGTTTCGCGCAGGGCTGTGGCACCCTCCAGGTCGACCGAAACGAGCTGACTGATACCCCGTTCGGCCATGGTGACACCGAACAAACGGTCAACCCGCGCCATGGTCAGGCGATGGTGGGTGACGATCAGGAAGCGGGTCGAAAGCGCCGCCGCCAGTTCCTCCACGAGATCGCAGAAACGATCCACGTTGGAATCGTCCAGCGGCGCATCCACCTCGTCCAGGACACAGACCGGCGCCGGGTTGACCAGGAAAACGGCGAACAGCAATGCAAGCGCCGTCAGGGCCTGCTCCCCACCCGAGAGCAGCGAGAGCACCTGCAGTTTCTTGCCCGGCGGACTGGCCATGATCTCCAGCCCCGCCGCCAGCGGATCCTCGGCCTCGGTCAGCTTGAGATGCGCATGGCCGCCGCCGAAAAGGCGCACGAAGAGCTCCGAGAAGCGGGCATCCACCTTCTCGAAGGCCTCGAGCAGGCGCTGCCGGCCCTCGCGGTTGAGTCCGGCGATGCCCTGGCGCAGCCGGGCGATGGCGGCAACCAAGTCCTCGCGCTCCCGGGTCATGGCGTCGATGCGCTCGGCCAGCTCTTCGGCTTCCTGCTCCGCGCGCAGATTAACCGGTCCGATCCGCTCGCGCTCCTGCTGCAGGCGCTCGAGTTGGCGCTGCACCTCTCCGCGCTCGGGCAGCGGCTGATCCGGCATGATCTCGGCCAAACCTCCCAGCTCGCTCATACCGACCTGGAACTTCTCGAGCACCCGCTCCGCCAGCGTCCCCATGGTCTGGGCGGCCTGAGCGACACCGGCTTCCGCCCGCACCCGGGTTTCCCGGGCCTCGGCCAGGTGCTGCTCCATCTCCCGCGCCGCCCGCGTCGCCTCGGACTGACCCGACTCTGCTTCCGCCAGTTCGGCCGCCGCGGCACGCCGGGCGGACTCGCTGGTTTCGATCTGCTGCTCCAGGGCCGCTTCCTGCGCCGCGATCTCTGCCGGCCGCTGGGCCAGGGCCGTCAGTTCCGATTCGGCTGCAGCACCGCGCGCCTCCAGATCGCGGCCATGGGCCGCGCCCTCCGACAGCCGCTTGTCCCAGGAGACCTTCTCCCGGGCGATGGCCTCCAGGCGTTCCGCGCGGGCTTCGCTCTCGCGCAGGAGGCGACGTAGATCCGACTCCGCCTCGGCCAGAGCGCTGCGGCGCTCGCTCAGTCTGGCCTTGCGGTCGGCGACCTCGGCGCGCGTTGCAGCCGTATCCGGCAGGGCCGCGATTTCGGCCTCCACCTCCGCCAGGCTGCGCGCGTTGTCCTGCCGATCGCTTTCGAGATTGGCCGCCTGCTCTTCCAGCGCGGCCAGGCGCGAGGCCTCGGCGGCCGCGCGCTGTTCCAGGCGGGCGGCCTGGGTCTGGGCCTCGGAGACCCGGGCGAAGGCCTGGCGCTGCGCCTCGCGGGCCTGCTTCTCCGCCGTATCTGCCGCCTGCACCTCCTGTTGCAGCTCCTCCCAGGCTGCAGCCGCCGCTTGCCGGCGCGCCTCGGCCTCGCCGCGCAGTGCGTCCAGTTCACTCAGGCGATTGCGCTGCTCCAGGCGCTGTGCCGCTGCAGTCGGCGCGCCGGCCGCTGCGGTGAATCCGTCCCAGCGCCAGAGTCCACCATCGCGGCTCACCAGCCTTTGCCCCGGCAGCAGCGCCTCCTGCAGGTCGGCCGCGGGCGCATCGTCTTCGAGCACGCCGATCTGCTGCAGTCGCCGCTGCAGCGCCGTCGGTGCTTGCACCAGTTCCGCCATGCAGCGGCAGCCGGACGGCAGGGGCGCTATGTCCTCGTAAGGGGCGAGCGCCCGCCAGTGCAGCGGCGCCTCTTCCGCCAAGGGCGCTTCCAGATCCTCGCCCAGGGCCGCCGCCAGGGCCGCTTCCCAACCCGGCGCGACGCTCAGCGAATCCAGCAGCGCTGGGTGCGCCGAACCTTCGCCGCGATCGAGAAAGGCGGCTATGGCCTTGCGTTCGGCGTCCAGGCGAGTGACTTCCTCTTCCGCCGCGCGCAGGGCGGCGCGGCGTTCGCCCTGGCGCTCGCTCAGAGTCGCCAAGGCGGCTTCGGCGGCCTCGACCGCATGCCTCTGCGTCTCCTGCTCCTGCTGCGCGGTTTCCAGGGCGGCCCGGGCCTGCGGCAAGGCCGTACGGTCGCTCCGATCGGCCTGCAACTTCGCCAGCTCGGCGCCCGCCTCGCTTTTGCGACGCTCCAGGCGGGCCAGGCCGTCGCGCAGTTCCTGCCCGCGCCTGGCAAGCGCTGTCCGGCGCGCCTCGTTGGCAGCAAGCTGCTGGGACAGGGCGGCCAGCGCCTCTTCCTCCTCTGCCGCCGCCAGAGCCCGGGCATCGCGCTGCGACTCCGCCGCTTCACGCTCCCCGGCCTCGGTGGTCACCGCCGCCTCCAGCTGCTGACGCTCCGCTTCCAGGCGCTTGAGCGCTTCTTCGGCATCGCGGCTGAGCGCCTGGGCGCGGGCCAGGTCGCCGCTGAGCTGCTGCAGGCGCTGCTCCGCCGCACTGCGCGCCTCGGCCACCTGCTTTGCTTCCCGGCGCAGCGATTCGCGTTCCAGCGTGACGCGCTGGAGGGCAGCGGCAGCCTCCGCATCACGCTGTCGCAAGGGCGCAAGCGCTTCCTGCGCCTCCTGGGCAACGCGCGCCGCTTCGGCCGCGCGCGTCGTGAAGCCGGCGACCACCCGCTCGGCCTCCTGCAGCGCCGCCGCTGCGCGCTTTTCCGCTTCGCGCCCCTCGAGCATGTCGAGATAGAGCAGCAGCGCCTCCTGGCGACGCAGGGCCTGGGCGACGTTGCGATAGCGGGTGGCTTGACGCGCCTGTCGCCGGAGCTGGGCCAGTTGACCCTCCAGCGTGCCGATCACGTCCTCCAGCCGCTCCAGATTGGTCTCGGCAGCGCGCAAACGCAGTTCGGCCTCGTGGCGGCGCGAGTGCAGGCCGGTGATGCCGGCCGCTTCCTCGAGCAGATGCCGCCGGTCACCCGGACGCGCGTTGATCAACGCGCCGACGCGCCCCTGGCTGACGATGGCGGTGGATTGCGCCCCGCTGGCAGCATCGGCGAAGAGAAGCTGGACGTCGCGCGCCCGCACCTCCCGGCCGTTGATGCGGTAGAGGGAGCCGCGATCACGCTCGATGCGCCGGGAGATTTCCAGGAGGTCCTGATCGTTAAAGGCCACCGGGGCCAGGCGGTCCGCATTGTCGAGGGTGATTGTGACTTCCGCCAGGGAACGCGCCGGTCGCGTGGCCGTGCCGCCGAAGATCACGTCCTCCATCTCGCCGCCGCGCAAACGCTTGGCCGAGGTTTCCCCCATCACCCAGCGCAGCGCTTCGACGAGATTGGACTTGCCGCAACCATTGGGACCGACGATTGCCGTCGTCCCCGGCTCGATCAGAAGTTCGGTCGGCTCGACAAAGGATTTGAAGCCCGAGAGGCGAAGTTTGACGAACTGAACCACCGACGACTCGGTCCCCTGCGGCTAATGAAGCGCAGCCACCAGGATGGGCCGGTCGAGGATCCGCTCGCCCTCGTCCTCAGGCCGCGTCCAGGACCCGCGCGAAACTCTCGTAATCGCCGACGCCCTCGACCTTCTCACCGTTGGCGAAGAAGGTCGGCGTCGAATTGACTCCGAACTCGTCACGGGCTTCCACGAAGCCCTCAAGGATGGCGTTCATGCCGGGCTCGTCCTCCACCGCGGCGTTGAAGCGCTCCTGGCTGAGGCCGGCAAGCTGCGCATGGCGGGCAAGCGCCTCCAGCGGATCCTGAGCCTGCGACCACTGCGCCTGGGTTTCGAAGAGCACCTCGATGAAAGCGAAGAACGCCCGATCAGTGGGCATGGCATTGGCCACCATCGCCGCCCGCAGCGCCAGACCATCGAGCGGGAAGTGGCGATAGGCCAGCTTGGCCCGTCCCTCCTCGATCCACTCCGACTTCACTTCCGGCAGGATTTCCCGGTGAAAGCGCGCACAGTGCGGGCAGGTGAGCGAGGAGTATTCGATGATGGTCACCGGCGCTTCCGACTCGCCCAGCACCCGATCTCCCTCGCGCAGGGCCACATCCTGCGCCGCCGCCGGTCGGATCAGCCCGCCCAACATCGGCGGCAGCACCGCCACGGCGGGAAGGCCCTTCAGTATCTGCCTGCGATTCATCTTTCACCTACCATATCTTGTGAATACTAGGGGGAGCCGACGCGCTCCTCAAGCCTTTCGGACGGGCCCGGGAAAAGCCATGACAGCCCAGCGGGGCGGAAATGTGGCGACGCCTCACTTCCCGCCTTTGCTCCCGACCGCCGTGCCGAGCCGCTCCAGTGCCTCACGCAGCCCCGGATCGTCAATCGCCGAGAGTCGTCGGTTGAGCCCGGCGGCCCGCGCCGGCGGCAGCGGTGCCGGAACCTGAAGCGGCGGGCGTGCTGCCTTGCGGCGCACCGGACCCTGCTTCAGTCGCAGCCGCGCCACCAGGGCGTAGCCGAAGTACATGTTGACCCGCTCGGCCAACAGATCGCCACTGTGCTGCAGGTCGAGCGCCATGGCGGGATCAACCCGCAGATGCAGGGTCGCATTGCGCTTCTCTTCGCGGGTGGGGAACGCCAGCTTGAGCGGCTGGGTGTAGGCGGCGACCTCCGGTCCGACGATGGCCTCCCAGTCCAGCAGCAGCGATGCTTCCGCCTTGGCGAAGCCCCGCAGGGCCGGCCGGGTCAGGCGGGGAACGAAGCGGGCAAGCGCACTGGGGCCGCGCGCACGCCGGTCCCTGCTCTGCCCCTCCGTACCCTGGCCATCCCTACCCTGGCCACCCCTGTCTTGCCTATCATCGCCCTGCCGGCCACCGCTCATAGCGCCTCGCGCTCCAGGATGTCGCCACTGTAGGTGTCCAGGCGCAGGCGCCAGCGCTGCCCCTCGGCATCCTCGGCCTCGGCCTCAAAGGCGCCGCGGCGCCACTGCAACCCCGTGATCTCCGAGTAGCCAGCGTCGCGCAGCAGGCTGCGCACCTGACTGTTCTGCAGCGCCGATCCTCGGCTTTCCGGCACGGCGAACTCCTGCCCGCTTACGCCGTCCACCCAGATCTGGCGGCCGTCCTCCAGGCGCACCTGGAACATCCCTCCTTCGCGCCGGAGCTCGGCCACCGCATAGCCGGCCTCGCTCAAGCGCGACTCCAGTTCGGCCTCGCTGAGCAACAGTGCCTCGCCTTGATCACCCTTCTGCTGGAAGGGCAGCAGCAGGCCGGCCACCAGCACTGCCAGGGCAATGGCCGCACCGCCCAGTACCAGGAGGCGAAGAATAAGAGTGTTGCGGTTCATGACGCCTTCCAAGATGGTCCCCGGCCATGGAAGAGTCCATAACGACCGCCCGCGCAAGCAGCGAAGTGCCGCAGCCCGATCCTGCAGCCCTGCGCCATCGGTTGCTGCAGTGGTACGATCGCCATGCCCGGCGCCTTCCCTGGCGCGCGCTGCCGGGAGAGGTGGCCGATCCCTACCATGTCTGGCTGTCGGAAATCATGCTGCAGCAGACCACGGTGGTCGCGGCCGCGCCCTACTTCGAAGCCTTCCTGGCACGCTGGCCGCAGGTCGAGGATCTTGCGGCGGCGCCGCTGGACGAGGTGCTGACCGCCTGGGCGGGGCTGGGCTACTACGCCCGGGCGCGCAACCTGCACAAGTGCGCCCAAAGCCTGGTCGCAGAGCATGGGGGCCGCTTCCCGCAGGAAGAGGCTGCCTTGCAGGCGCTGCCGGGCATCGGCGCCTACACCGCAGCCGCCGTCGCCGCCATTGCCTTCGACCGGCCCGCCGCCCCCGTCGACGGCAATTGGGAGCGGGTCATCGCCCGGCTCTTTGCCATCGAAACGCCCTTGCCGGCCGCAAAGACCGAGATCCGCGACGCCGCCGCCACGCTGGTTGCCCCGCAGCGGCCGGGAGACTTCGCCCAGGCGATGATGGACCTGGGCGCCACGCTGTGCCTGCCGGGACGCCCCAAATGCCTGCTCTGTCCCTTGGCAGAGGACTGTGCCGCCTACGCCGTGAACCGCGAGAGGGAGTTGCCGGCCCGCGCGCCCAAGGCCGCCAAGCCGACCCGCCGCGGCATCGCCTTCTGGACCATCGACGCGCAGGGACGGCTGTTGCTGCGCCGGCGACCGGAAAAGGGGCTGTTGGGCGGCATGATGGAGGTGCCCTCCACCGAGTGGCGCGGCGATCACTGGAGCGAAGCCGAGGCGCTGCCCCAGGCTCCCTTCCCTGCCGATTGGCGCGCACTGCCCGGCCAGGTGCGCCACACCTTCACGCACTTCCATCTGGAACTGGAGGTCTGGGCCGCGCGCGTCGAATCGAGCGCCACCCCAGCCTCTGGCAGCCTCTGGGCCGAGCCCGACGAACTGGACAAGCAGGCCCTGCCCAGCGTCATGCGCAAAGTCATCAGCCACGCGCTCAAGCAGGGCGGCTGACGTGGTTTTCAGAACTCTGTCGTAACGCCGGCCAGACGCGGCAGCAGGGTGACGCGGGCGTTGGGAACGGCCTGTCGGATCTGGGCGGTGAGTGCGCTTCGCAATCGTTCCACCTCGGCCATGGTACGCTCGGGCCGAAACTCCAGCTCGATCTCGATGAAGACGTCGGCGCCGGCCCGCCGGGTGCGCAGCGGGCCGAGGCCGTCGTAGTCGTCGAAATGCTGCGCCAGGGCCTGGGTGACCGGCATCTGCACCTCCTCGCCGCAGGCCGCGTCCAGCAACTCACTCAAGGCCCGGCGCAGGATCTGCAGGGCCCAGAACCCCATAGAGAGCGCGATGATCAGGCTGGCGACCGGATCGATGTAGGGACCGACGGCGGTGCCGGAGAAAAGCAGTGCGCCCGCCAAGGCCAAGAGCATCACCAGATTCGAGGTCAGCTTGTCGATGAAGAGCACGATCTGGGAGCGCACCACCGGGCTCTCGTCGCTGCGCGCCTGACGCCAGTAGCGCAGCAACAGCCAGAAATTAATCGCGCCCGAGACCGCATTGGCCAGGATGCCGATGGCGACGCCGCTGCCCTGCAGTTCCGTCTCGCCGCCTTGCATGCGCCCCAAAGCGAGGGCCACCACCACGAAGAGGGAGACCAGCATGAAGCCCCCCACGGCAGCACTTGTCAGGCTTTCGATCTTGCCGACGCCAAACTCGAGTCGCGCGCCGCGGCTTTGCAGGGCCAGGCGCGCCACCCACCAGACGACCAGAACCGTGGCGAAATCCAGCAGGCTGAGCAGCAGGTCAGCAACCAGCGATATGGAATTGGAAAGCAGGACCGCAACCACAACCGCAAGGAGGTTGGGTATGGCAGCCAGCAGGGCAAAGCGGGCGGTGCGTTCCCGACTGATCTTCCTGGCAGCAATGCCCCCTGCACTCGCCTGCGCCGCCCTTGCGTCCCGACCGCTCATCCGCTGCCCGTACTGCCGTTCCTCCCCTTCTGCTTAAGACGGCATCGGGGGATGTGCAACGACCCGGGACTGGAGCACAGCCAGGTGCGGCGATCGGACCTATTTCGCCACGGGGGAGTCTACGAGGAAGCTTTGCAGACGGCGGCCGGCTTCGGCATCGGACACGCGCCCGACTGCTCGCCGCTGTCTGGTTGCTTCTGAGGCCTGCCAGGCGGCGATGTCGCCGGGCTGCTGCGGTTCAGGCGGCAGGCCATGGCCCAGATCGAGGAAGTCACGCTCGACCACGCCTTCGTGAACTTCGATCAGGTTGCTCGCGTTGTCGGTCAAGGTGCGGTCGAGATCGGTGCTCTGAAAGATCAACTGGTCGACACGACCATCGCGGCCGCGAAAAGGAAAACCCACGGCCTGATTATGCAAGGCAATGCCGCCGCGAGTCTGGGAACGGACGACGACGCGCATGCCGCAGGGCCAGTTCAGCATCAGTCGGAAACACTGCACCACCGCCGGCCGGCGCCATTCGGGCACGAAATCGAGGTAGTTGCCGCCGGTTACCTCATAGCCATAGCGACGCACCTCCTCGGTACCCGCCAGACGGAAGCGCACGACCTCGGGGCTTTCCAGTTGGAGGATCACCAGCGACTGGATGATGCCGCGCAGCTGCGACACATCGAAGTCCTTGCGATCCGCAATGCCATCGCGTTTCGGCAACCTCTGCCAGTAGTCGGCAAAGAGGCGCGCCTGCCCCGTCAGGTCTGCCATGCCCCGTTCCCTAAAATTATGGTTAAGTTGCTTCTAACCCCGGATGGGAGTCGCTCGCAAGGGGCAAGATGGCGCTGGCGCGAACCGGTCATTGCACGCCGCTGACCCCGCTATGCGGTGACCGAGCTGCGAGGAACCGCTCTCCAAACCCCGTCATCGCGAGGAGGCGAAGCCGACGCGGCGATCCAGGGCTGCAGCCTGTGGCCCTGGACTGCCGCGCTCCCGCTGGTCGCTCGCAGTGACAGCGGTTTGGGCCTTGTCTGGTTAGGGGCCCCAAATGACAGAAGAAAGCACGGCAGCGCCTCGGCTCACTCTTCCAGGCTTTCCAGATAGCGGATGAAAGCCTCGACCTCGCCCGGCTCAAGGACGAACTCGGGCATGGCGGGGTGGCCGACGGCGATGCCTTCGGCCAGGGACTCGGCCAGATGGGCCACGGGATAGCGGTGATGCAAATCACGAAAGGCCGGTGCTTTCGGCAAGGGGCTGCTGTCCTGCTCCTCGACAGCGTGACAGCCGGAGCAATGGGCCTGCGCCAGTTCGCGCCCCATTTCCACCTGACCCATCTGCTCGCTGCCGAGGCCCGCCAGCGCCGCTCCGCCCCATGGCAGTGTGGCGGCGAGTGCGAGGGCACAGCCTGCCCAAACTGTCTTTCGATGCGGCATCCGTACCTCCCTGCGCGACTCCGTGGCTTCAGCTTACCGCTTGCACTCGCCCGCTGTCAGGCCTCTTCGGCGGATTGCGCGATGATCTCGCCGCTGCTGGCGGCGATCAGGTCGCGGGTGTAGTCGGTGGCAGCATTGCCGCTGCGCAGATCCTCGACAGAAAGCTGCTCCACCAGTCGCCCGCCCTGCATCACCGCAATGCGGCTGCAGAGATGCGCCACCACCGCCAGGTCGTGGCTGACCAGCAGGTAGGTCAGCCCGCGCTCGCGCCGCAGCCGTGCCAGGAGGTTCAGGATTTCCGCCTGCACCGAGACATCCAGGGCCGAGGTCGGCTCATCCAGCAGCAGCACCCGCGGCTCCAGGATCAGGGCCCGGGCAATGGCCACCCGCTGCCGCTGACCGCCGGAAAGCTGATGGGGAAAGCGGAAGCGGAAGGCCGGGTCGAGGCCCACAGCCTCCAGCGCGCGCCGCACCCGCTCCCGCCGCTCCCCGATGCCGTGGATTGCCAGCGGCTCGCTCAAGGTCGCATCGATGGTGAAGCGCGGATGCAGGGAGCCATAGGGGTCCTGAAAGACCATCTGCACCCGGCGGAAAAAGTCGCGGCGCGGGCGTTTGGGCAAGGGCGCGCCGGCAAGGTCCGCCCGCCCCTGCCACTGCTGCTGCAGGCCGCAGAGCACACGCAGCACGGTGGACTTGCCGCTGCCCGATTCGCCGACCAGCCCGTAGCTCTCGCCTTCGTTCACCAGGAAGCTGACGCCGTCGACGGCGCGCACGCTGTCGCGCCCTTCGCCGAAGTGGACGGCCAGGTCGTCCACCTCGATCATGGGAGAGGCGCTCACCGGAGCACCTCCTCGCCGAAGCGATAGACAGGGCCGTCGAGCCAGGCGGGATCACGCTCCAGCGTGGCGAGCTCGCTCACTGGCTGTTCGAGTCGCGGCAAGGAGGCGAGCAGTCCGCGGCTGTAGGGATGGCGGCAGGCGTGAAGATTGCGGGCCTCGATTTCCTCCACCACCCGGCCGGCGTAGAGGATCAGCACCCGGTCGCAGAAGCCGGCCACGAGGTTGAGGTCGTGGCTGATCAGGATCAGCCCCATGCCCCGGCGGCTGACCAGATCATCCAGGATGGCGAGAATCTGCCGCCTGACCGTGACGTCCAGCGCCGAGGTCGGCTCGTCGGCGATCAGAAGCCGAGGATCGGCGATCAGCATCATGGCGATCATTGCCCGCTGACCCATGCCGCCGGACAGCTCATGCGGATAGGCGCGGTAGACCCGTTCCGGGTCGCGGATCTGCACCGCCTCCAGGATGTCCAGCACCTTGCGATAGAGCTCCCGGCCGCGGCCGCCGGCGCTGTGCACCCGCAAGGTCTCGGCGATCTGATCGCCCACTGGCAGCACCGGGTTGAGCGAGTAGCGCGGGTCCTGCATCACCATGGTGATGTGACGCCCGCGCAGGTTTCGCAGCACCCGCGGCGAAAGGCCAAGGAGATCCTGCCCTTCGAACGCCAGCCTGTCGGCGGTGACCCGGGCGCTGTCCGGCAGCAGGCGCAGGATGGCGCGGCCGATGGTGGACTTGCCCGAACCCGATTCGCCGACGATCCCCAGCTTCTCCCGCCCCAGCGAGAAGGAGACACCGCGCACCGCCGGCACCTCGCCGCGCGGCCCGCGAAAGGCGACCTGCAGATTGTCGACGTCGAGCAGCGCCGCCATCACCCACCCCGCCGCTTGGGATCGAGCAGGTCGCGCAGACCGTCGCCCAGGAGATTGAAGCCGAGGCTAACGAGGCAGATGGCAAGTCCGGGGATCGTCGCCACCCACCACTGGTCCAGCAGATAGGCGCGCCCGGTAGAGATCATAGCGCCCCACTCCGGCGCCGGGGGCTGGGCGCCGAGGCCAAGGAAGCCCAGCCCGGCCGCGGTGAGGATGATGCCCGCCATGTCCAGGGTCACCCGCACGATCACCGAGGGCAGGCAGAGCGGCATGACGTGTCGCCCGATGATCCGGAAGGCTCCCGCGCCCTGAATACGGACCGCGGCGATGAAGTCGGAGCGCCGCAGCGTGAGCGTTTCCGCCCGCGCCACGCGGGCATAGGCCGGCCAGGCGGTGATGGCGATGGCGATCACCGCATTGTCGATGCCCGGCCCCAGCGCCGCCACGAAGGCAAGGGCGAGAATCAACCGGGGGAAGGCCAGGAAGATGTCGGTCAAACGCATCAGCACTGCGTCGACCCAGCCGCCAAAGTAGCCGGCCACAGTGCCCACCAGCAGGCCGATGGGAGCGGCAATCACCACCACCAGCGAGACGATGTAGAGCGTGATGCGCGCGCCGTGGATGATGCGGCTGAGGATGTCCCGACCCAGCTCGTCCGTGCCCAGCCAGTGCGCCGCGCCGGGCGGCTGCAGTCGCAGGCGCAGGTTCTGCACGTTGGGTTCATAGGGACTGATCCAGGGCGCAAAGGCCGCCACCAGTACCAGCAGCAGGATCAGGGCAAGCCCCAGCATCGCCAGGCGATTGCGCTGGAAGGCGTTCCAGGACAGCCAGGCCTGGCCGAGGCGCGCCTGCAAGGCCGATTGCGGCCGCTCGGAGAGCAGCCAGGCGCGCCAGCCTGCGGTGGAGAGGGTTTCGCTCATCGTGCGCGCGGGTCCACCAGCCGGTAGAGCAGGTCGCTCAGGAGATTGACGCCGACGAAGACCAGTCCGACGACGATGGTCGCACCCAGCACCGCAGCCATGTCGGCCGCCAGCAGCGCGTTGGTGAGATAGCGGCCCAGCCCGGGCCAGGCAAAGACCGTCTCGGTCAGCACCGAACCCTCCAGCAGGCTGGCGTAGGAGAGTGCGACCACGGTGATCAGCGGCACCAGGATGTTGCGCAGGGCATGGACCCAGATCACCCGCGCCTCGCTGACCCCCTTCACCCGAGCGGTGGTGATGTACTCCTGATTGAGCTGTTCCAGCATCAGGCTGCGCGTCATGCGGCTGATGTAGGCGAGCGAGAAATAGCCCAGCAGAGCCGCCGGCAGCACGATGTGATGCAGCGCGTTGCGGAAGACGTCCCACTCCCCGGCGATCGCCGCATCGAAGAGGATCACGCCGGTCACGGTGGGCGCGATACCCTCGTGGAAGAAGTCGAGGCGCCCGCTGCCCCCGACCCATCCGAGCTTGGCATAGAACACCAGCAGCCCGACCAGTCCGAGCCAGAAGATCGGCACCGAATAGCCGACCAGTCCGATGACGCGCACCAGTTGGTCGGGCCAGCGGTCGCGATGCACCGCCGCCACCACTCCCATGGGCACGCCGAAGAGCACGCCGATCAGGATGCCCAGCGTGGCGAGTTCCAGGGTGGCGGGGAAGACCCGAGCAATGTCCTCCAGCACCGGACGGCCGGTCAGCACCGAGGTGCCAAAGTCGCCGCGCAGCACCTGGCCGACGTAGATGAAGAACTGCTGCCAGAGCGGCAGGTTGAGGCCCAGCTCCTCGCGCACCCGCTCATAGACGTGCGCCGGCGCCCGGTCGCCAACGATGGCCAGGGCCGGATCGATGGGGATGATCCGGCCGATCACGAAGGTGATGCACAACAGGCCGAGGAAGGTCAGCGCGAGGGAAGCCAGCAGGCCGCCCACGGAGCGGATGCGCCGCGTCAGTCGCGTGCCCAGCAAACGTGGGGGCGCGGCAAGACTCCGCTCCGTCATGGCGCGGCCCCCGAGCGGTCAGCGGCCTCCCGACTGCAGACCGCCGCCATCACTCCTTGGTGACGCGGTGATGACGGTTGCCGTCATTGGTGGGCGCCAGGCGGAAGCCCTCGACCTCGGGCCGCACCGCGGCGATGGCGACCTGCTGGAACAGCATGATGAAGGGCGAGACCTCCTGCCATTCCTCGATCAGCGCCTGATAGCCCTCGCCACGAGCGCCTTCGTCACGCTCCAGCGCCAGGTCCCTGACCCGCGCGGTCAGTTCCTCGTCCTGCCAGGCATTTCGCCAGGTCAGTGGATTGCTGGCGGCCTCCGGGCTGTTGTCCTCGTTGGCGACGAAGACTGCGTTGGTGTTGGGGTCGAAGTAATCGATGCCCCAGGTGCCGAGATAGATGTCGTGCTCGCGGGCGCGATAGGTGGTGAGCGCCGTACGGGAGTCGCTGGGCAGGATCTCGAGCTCGATTCCGGCGCTGGCGAAAGAAGCCTGGACCGCCTGGGCGGTGTCCATGCGTTCCTGGTTGGTGGCCACGTTCACCGACAGCGAGAAGCCATCCTCGTAGCCGGCTTCCGCCAGCAGTTCCTTCGCCCGCTCGGGGTCGTAGGAGAAGGGCTCGCTGTCGGTATGGCCCAGCATGCCCTGGGGCAGGAAGGTCTGGTTCACGATCCAGGCGTCGCGCATGAAGGTCTCGACCATGCCCTCGTAGTCCACCAGGTGCTTCAGCGCCTGGCGCACCCGCACGTCGTCCAGCGGTTCATGGGAAACATTGAGGCCCATGTAGAGCTGCGTGCCCAGCGTCGCCTCGACGAACTGCAGCGTGCCCTCGGCGCGCAGCGGCTCGAGCTGATCGGCCAGCAGGTTCCGGGCCACGTCCACGTCGCCCTGCTCCAGCAGCAGGCGCTGGGTGGCGGGCTCTTCCACGTGGCGCCACATGAGGCGCGCCAGTTCGGCGGCACCGTCCCAGTAGTCCTCGAAGCGGCTCATGACGATGCGGTCGTTGGGAACCATCTGGTCGAGCCTGAAGGGGCCGCTGCCTGCCGTGTTGTTCTTGAGCCAGCCATTGCCCCAATCCCCTTCGACCGCATGCTCCTCGAGCAGGCCGCTGTCGACGATGGAGAAGTTGCCACCACTCAGGACGTTGAGCACGAAGGAGGGGGCGAAGGCTTCGCTGAGCGTCATCTTGAAGGTGCGCTCGTCGACGGCGGTGAGCACGTCTTCGTAGTTGTCGGGCGTGATGCCGAGATCGTGGATCAGGAAGGCCGGACCAGTGTCCAGGGCGGCAAGGCGCGCGAAGGAATAGACCACGTCCTCAGCCGTGAAGGCGTTGCCGGAGTGGAAGACCACGTCGTCGCGCAAAGTGAAGGTGAAGGTCTTGCCGTCCTCGCTGACCTCCCAGGACTCCGCCAGTTGCGGCACGATCTTCGAGGTGTCGTCGAGATCATAGGCCACCAGCTTGTCGTAGGCGTTGGTGGCGACCTCGAAGGTGGAGATCTCGTACATCTCCGCCGGATCCAGCGAGATGATGTCGTCGAAACGCGAAGCCTGCACCAATGCGTCGGACGGGGTGGCCGCCTGCAGAGCCGGAGAGAGCAGCAGAGCGGTGGCCAGCGCTGTGGACGCGAAAACGGTCTTGACCATGAGGATGTGCCTCCTTGCACGGCGCAGTGAACGCCTTGGTTGTCTTGCCGCCGAGTATGAATTGAGGCGGCAAGCTGCGTCCAGATCGGATTTCACGGCCCCCACCGGCCGACCGGAAGGCTCAGAGCGTGCCGAAAATCCGATCGCCGGCGTCGCCCAGACCGGGCACGATGTAGGCCTTGTCGTCGAGCTTCTCATCGAGGGCTGCGGTGTAGACCGGCACGGTGGGATGCGCGGCGGCAAAGGTCTTCATGCCCTCCGGCGCCGAGACGAGGGTGACGAGGCGGATCTCCTCGCGTGCCACGCCCCGCTTGAGCAGCACATCCACCGCATGCGCCGCGGAGCCACCCGTCGCCAGCATCGGGTCCACCAAGATCACGCGGCCCACTTCGCTGGGCAGCTTGATGAAGTATTCGTGCGGCTGCTTGGTTTCCGGGTCGCGCCAGAGACCGATGTGCCCCTCGCGGGCGGAGGGGATCAGTTCGCGCAGGCCATCGGCCATGCCCAGCCCGGCGCGCAGAATCGAGACGATGGTGATCGGCTCGGCCAGCACCGGCGCATTCATCGGTGCCACAGGCGTTTCAATCGGCTGGCTGCTCAGCGGCAGGTCGCGCGTAACCTCATAGCCGATCAGCATCGCGATCTCCTTGAGGAGCTGGCGGAAGTGGATCGGCTGGGTGTTCTTGTCGCGCATCAGGGTCAGCTTGTGCTGCACCAGCGGATGCGAAACGACGGTGAGAGTGGGGAAGTCGTGTGTGGGGCTCATAGGCGATTTATGACCTGCTGCCGGGATCGTGGCAACCTTTCCGCGTTCAGCGTGGCGCCTCACGAAAGGCGATCCAGGAGACCGCCCCGCCGGCGAGACTGAGCAGGGTCATGGCGAGAAAGCTTAGACCGCCGAAACCCTCATAGAGCCAGCCGGCCGCATAGAGCATGCCGCCCATGGCCAGGCCTCCGGTCAGCGCCGCATTGAGGGTCTGGGCCGTTGCCGCAAGACTTGGCGGCGTGTGCCGGCCGATCAGGTGCATGACGCCCAGATGCGCCGCGCCGAAGGTCAGACCATGCAAAGCCTGGGCCGGCAGGAGCAGCAGGGGGTCGGTGGTGACAGCCAGCAGCGGCCAGCGCAGCAGCCCGCCCGCAGCCGCCAAGAGCAGAAGCCCGCGCGCCCCCAGGCGCCCCAGGCACCAGGGCGCGGCGGCAAAGAGCGCAATCTCGGCCAGCACCCCCAGAGTCCAGAGCCAGCCGATGAAGGTCTCGCCCAGGCCGGCGGCGCGCCAATGCAGGCTGGCGAAACCGTAAAGCAGCGCGTGGCTGGACTGCAGCAACGCGCTGGCCAGGATGATGGCCAGGAAGCGCCGGTCGCGCAGCAGGCGGCCGAAGCCGCCGGGGGCGGAGGCCTCGCGCTGCGGCGGGCTCGGCAGGCTGCTGCCGGCAATCGCCACCAGCAGCATGACGGCGATCAAAAGCCAGGGCAGCATGGCCAGGCCGACGATCCCCAGCAACCAGCCGCCTCCGGTCGAGCCCAGGATGAAGGCGAGCGAACCCCAGAGCCGCACCCGGCCGTAATCGAAGCCGTAGCGACGGCCGGCGGCCAGGGTCCGGCTGTCGGCCAGCGGAATGAGCGGCGTGAAGGCGGTGAAGGTCAGCGCCTGCAGCACCAGCAGGATCAGGAAACCCTCGGCGAAGAGAAAGCCGCCATAGCCAGCGGCCGCCGCAACGGCCAGCAGCGGCAGCAGCAGCGCCCCGTAGCGCCAGCGATCCGCCGCCTGCCCCACCGCCGGCGTTGCTGCGATGCGAATCCAGGCGGCCAGTGCGAGCAGCAGCCCGATACGCTCGGCCGAAAGGCCCTTCTCCGCCAGCCAGAGCGGCCAGAAGGGCAGATACAGGCCAAGCGCCAGGAAGACCGCGGCCTGCAGGGCGGCGAAGGGAAAAGCGGAACGCACGGTGATTGGCCCAGCCCTATTTTCTCGTGCCTCGGAAAGGCTGGCAGGATAAGACGGGGGGAAGCAAAGAAAAGGCAAGCTCAAGGGAGAAGCCGATGGTTTCCACCATTCTGACCCCGCGCCAGATCGTGATCGGCGGCGGCGCCATCAAACAGACCACCGCAGTGCTGCAAGCGCTGGGCCTGTCGAAGCCGCTGGTGGTCAGCGACCCCCTGATGGTCAAGCTGGGCAAGGTGGAAGAGCTGACCTCCATCCTCGATGCAGCCGGCCTCAGCCACGGGCTTTTCTCGGATACCGTACCCGACCCCACCGATACGGTGATCGAGACCGGCGTCGAAGCGATCAAGGCCGGTGACTACGACTGCATGGTGGCGCTGGGCGGCGGCAGCCCCATGGACACGGCCAAGGCCATGTCGGTGCTGCACCGCGGCGGCGGCAAGATGCGCGACTACAAGGTGCCGCACCAGGTCAACGAGGTCGGCCTGCCGGTGGTCTGCATTCCCACCACGGCCGGCACCGGTTCCGAGGTGACCCGCTTCACGGTCATCACGGACACGGAAACCGATGAGAAAATGCTGATCACCGGGCTGGGCTGTCTGCCGGCCGCAGCCATCGTCGACCACGAACTGACCTTCACCGTGCCCTTCCGCACCACGGCCGACACCGGCATCGACAGCCTGACCCACGCCATGGAGGCCTATGTCAGCCGCAAGGCCAACCTCTACAGCGACAGCTTTGCCCGCTCGGCCATGGAGCGCATCTACGCCAACATTCGCACGGCCTGCCGCGAACCGGACAACGCCGAGGCGCGTGAGCAGATGATGCTGGGCGCGCTGGAGGGCGGCATGGCCTTCTCCAATGCCTCGGTGGCGTTGGTCCACGGCATGAGCCGACCCATCGGCGCTTTCTTCCACGTGCCGCACGGGCTTTCCAACGCCATGCTGCTGCCGGCGGTCACGGCCTTCTCGGCGCCGGCGGCGCTGAAGCGCTATGCCGACTGCGCCCGCTTCATGGGGCTGGTCGATGAAAGCGTGGGCGACCAACTGGCGGTGAACCACCTGCTGGACGCCCTGCGCAGCCTCAACGAGGAACTGGAGGTTCCCACCCCGGCGGATTACGGCATCGACGCCGAACGCTACGCCGAGGTGATCCCGACCATGGCCAAGCAGGCACTGGCCAGCGGGTCGCCGGGCAACAACCCGAAGGTCCCCGACGAGGAAGAGATCGCCGCCATCTACCGCGAGGTTTACGCCGGCTGAGCGGCGGCTCGCCAGCAACCAGGATCCGGTATCACGAGGCTTCGGAATCCGATGTTCCGGATCGAGAACCGCCGGCGGGATGGCGCAGTGCCACATGCGGCTCCAGCGCCCGGGACTCGCCCCGCAGTGGGCGGATCAGCAGGGCCTGGATGGCGCTCTCCACCGAGCGGCCCTCATGCAGAATGGCGTCGACAGCCTCGCAGATAGGCATTTCGACGCCGAGCCGGCGCGCCAGCGCAGTGACCGAGCGCGCGTTCTCGGCGCCTTCGACCACCGCCGTCTTGCCCGCCAGGGCCTCCTCCACGCTGCGGCCTTCGCCCAACGCCTTGCCGAAGGAGAAATTGCGCGACTGCTCGCTGGAGCAGGTCAACGTCAGGTCGCCCATGCCGGCAAGGCCGCTCACTGTCTCTCGCCGTCCGCCCAGCGCCTCGGCCAGGCGCTTGATCTCGGCCAGGCCACGGGTGATCAGTGCCGCGCGCGGGTTGGAGCCCAGGCCCTGCCCGGCAGCGATCCCACAGGCGATGGCGATCACGTTCTTAACTGCGCCACCCACCTCCACGCCGACGGGATCATCGGAGAGATAAGGGCGGAAGTTCGGCGTTCCGAGCGTCAGCGCTACCTGCGCGGCCAGGCCCAAGGGCATCGTCGCCGGATCGGCCATGGAGGCCTCACGCGCAGCAATGGTCACAGCCGTGGGCTGCCCCTCGGCCACCTCGGCAGCGAAGCTGGGCCCGGACAGCACCGCCCAGGGACGCCCTGGCATCTCCTCGGTGACGATCTGGCTCATCAGCGCTCCGGACTCCGCCTCGATGCCCTTGCTGCAGATCACCACGGGAATGCGCGGTGCCAGCAGGGCCTCCACCTCGCGGGCCAGCGGACGCAGGAACTGCGAGGGCACCACCATGAGCACCAGGTCGGCAGCAGTCAGGGCCTCGCCCAGGTCGCTGCTGACCGTCAATGCCTCGGGAAGCCGATGTTCCGGAAGGAAGGGATTGCAGCCGGTCGCGCGAATCGCCTCCACGGCCTCGGCCTCGCGCACCCACAAACTGGTGGCGCTGCCAGCCCGCTCCGCAGTGAGAGCCAGGGCCGTGCCCCAGGCGCCCCCACCTACGACGGCCACCCGCCGAAACCTCGACTGCTCAGAGTGCCCGTCTTGTTCTGCTTGGCTCACCAGAACCTCCCGCCCTGCCTTCAGTAGCTCACTGTACTCGCTGCGGGATGCCCGCCTAATAGTTCTTCAAGACAGGGACGGCGGCTTGCCCTTATTCCATTCTCGGCAGGGCCAGTCTCGGCAGGACTAGGGCAACACGCGGTTCTCAGCGGCGCGGGCGCGGTGGCGCGCCGCCTTCGCGCCGTTCCCGACGCGGCCGCCCCTCACCGTCCCGCTGACGCTGTTCGCGCCGCGGCGGCTCCGGAGGACGGGAAAGTTCTTCCTTGAGGTCGGCGATACGCTTGTCCATCGCCTGGCGCAGGGCCGGCGCGGCATGCTGCTTCAGGGCAGCACGCTGCTGCTCCAACTCTGCAAGCTGGCGCTGCTTCTCCTCCCGGGTCCGCTTGATCGGACGGTTGTCAGAAAGCTGGCCTTCATAGCTGCGCATGGCGAATGGTTCCCTGTCATAAACCGGCTCCAGAAGCGAAGAGCCGAACGAAGCGCCGGACCCTAGTCAGAGCACCGAGTCCCGTCAATTGAATGAAAGGGATGGTGCGCCGGGAAGTTCCACGGGTTGCTCAGATGAGCGAGGAGATGGTGCGAGTGCATCCTGGCCAGCTTTGGTGAGCTCATCTGTCGGAACGCAGCAAGCCTCTTTGCCGCGCCTCCTGGCGCGCGACTTCGAAGACCTCCGGCAGGCTTCGGTCGCTGATACCGCTCGCCTCGGCGCGCTCGAGCAAGAGGCTAAGTTCCCTCACGGCTCTCTCCCTGTACGCTTTATCTCGTCTCTCGAGGTCTCGACCGTAATCGCTCATGTGAACAGCGCCTCCACCGCGGCCGCCTGGCGCAGCAGATCGGCATCATTGCCGTTGCGCCCCATCAGCATCAGGCCGACCGGCAGGCTGCCCGGAGCGTGACAGGGCAGGCTGATGCCGCAGAGGTCGAGCATGTTGCCCACTGTCGGGTTGCGCAGGATCAGCATGTTGAGACGCGTGTAGGCCTCGTCGCTCTCCAGGCTGTCGATGCGTGGCGCCACCACCGGAACGGTGGGCGTCAGCAAGGCGTCCCAGTCGCGCAGGTGCCTGTCGGCCGCCTCGATCAAGGCCCCGCGCCCCTCAAGTAGATCGAGATAATCCGCTGCGCTCATGGCCGCCCCCCGCTCGATCCGGCTGCGCACGCGCGGATCGTAACGATCCCCGGCGCGCGCCAAGAGTTCGCGGTGCCAGTGCCAGGATTCCGCGGCCGGAAAACCGCCCTTGGCGCCCAGTGCCGGCAGCTCGTCCAGTTCCGGGAAGTCGATCTCCTCGATGGTCACGCCAGCGGCCGAGAGCCGTGTGAGCGCAGCCGAGAAGGCCGCGGCCACCGTTTCGTCCATCTCCTCCAGCATGTAGTGGCGCGGCACGGCAAACCGCAGGCTGCGCAGCGGGCGCGCCGTCAGCTCCGACGGGCGCTCCCCGGCCATGATCGCATCCAGCAACGCGCAGCAGGCGACGCTTTGCGCCAAGGGCCCGATGGAGTCGAGGCTGGTCGCAAGCGGCACCGCCCCGTCCAGCGGTATCCGGCGCGCCGTGGGCTTGAAGCCGACAAGGCCGCAGAGCGCCGAGGGGATGCGCACCGAGCCGCCTGTGTCGCTGCCGATGGCCGCAACCGCCATGCCGTCGGCCACCGAAACCGCCGCCCCCGAGGAGGAGCCGCCGGGAATGCGGCTGCGGTCGGCGGGATTGCCGGGCGTGCCGTAATGCGGGTTGAGCCCGAGGCCGGAGTAGGCGAACTCGGTCATGTTCGTGCGGCCCAAGAGCACCGCGCCGGCGCTGCGCAGACGGGCGATGGCTGGCGCGTCCTGTTGCGCCGGCGGCGCATCGTAGAGCGCCCGCGAGCCCGCGCGGGTCACCTCGCCCGCCACGTCGAAGAGGTCCTTGATCGAGATGGGAATTCCGGCCAACGGTCCGGCGGCGGCGCCAGCGGCGCGCAAGGTGTCGGCCGCCTCGGCCTGGGCCAGGACCTTGTCGCGATCGAGGCCGACGAAAGCCCGTGCGCCCTCGCCCTGCGGATCGGCAATGCGCTCCAGCGCCGCTTCGGCGAGCGCTCGCGCGCTGGTCTCTCCCGGCTTCAAGCGCTCCGACACCGCTGCGATTCTTCCCAGGCCCTGCATGACGCGCTCCCCTTTTTCGCTCGATCCTGCAGGCAAGAGGTTTGCCTCTTTTCCAAGGCTCTGTCACCTTCCGCGCCCATGGACACAGCGGAATTGGACAGGCTGCGAAGCGGAGGTAAGGCGGGGCTCGCCCGGGCTCTGGCGCGCATTGAGCGCCGCCCGCAGGCCCCGGAGGTGCTGGCCCTGCTCGATGCCGCCTGGCGCAGGCCGCAAGGCCATATCCTGGGGATCACCGGTCCGCCGGGTGTGGGCAAATCCACGCTGACCGGCGCGCTGCTGGGCGACCGTGTACGGCTCCTCGCCGATCCAGAAGATCCTAACCTCTTCGTTCGCTCCATGGCGGCGCGGGACCGCCTGGGCGGCCTTGCCAGCCTCACCTGGAGCGCCGCGATCCTGATGCGTGCACTGTTCGACGAGGTCATCGTCGAGACTGTCGGGGTCGGGCAGTCGGAGACCGATGTGGCCGGTCTGGCCGACAGCGTGCTCTTCTGCGTGCAGCCCGGCAGCGGTGACTCGCTGCAGTTCATGAAGGCGGGGATCATGGAGATCCCCCATGTGGCCGCCGTGACCAAGGCCGACAGCGGCCCCGCGGCGCGCCGCGCACTGGAGGACCTGCGCGGCGCTTTGTCTCTGGTCGAGAGCGAAGCCGGCTGGTCGGTGCATTGCCTGGCCTGCTCGGCGGAAACGGGTGAAGGCCTGGAGGAACTGGAAGGCGCCCTGCGGAGCCACCGGGACTGGCTGGAGGGCGAGCAACGCCTCGCCCGCAAGCGGGAGGCGCAGGCGGAGACCTGGCTGCGCAGCGGGCTTTTGGAAGACTTCGGCCGGCGTGGCTATGCCCGCGTTGCCGACTTTCTGGGGCAAACCCAGGGGTCGCCCTTCCGACGCCGCGCCGCCTGCGAAGCCGCCTTGACGCAGGAAGCGGCGGCGCCGCTCGAGGCTACAGCGGCGGGTTGATCAGCAGGGCATCGTCCCTGCCACCGTCCACGCGCACCCGCTCCCCCTCAAGCGTCAGCCGGCCCTCGGCCAGCAGGCGCAGACAGTGCGGATAGAGCCGATGTTCCGCCGCCAGCACCCGCGCGGCCAGACGATCCGGATCGTCGTCGGCCAGCACCGGCACCGCCGCCTGGCCGATGATCGGCCCGCTGTCCACCTCGGTGCGCACGTAGTGCACGCTGCAGCCATGCAGCTTCACGCCGGCGGCAAGCGCCCGGGCGTGGGTATCGAGCCCCGGAAAGGCCGGCAGCAGCGAGGGATGGATGTTGATCAAGCGATCGCGCCAGTGCTCGACGAACCAGGGCGTGACGATGCGCATGAAACCGGCCTGGCAGACCAGATCCACGCCCGCAGCTTCCAGCGTTTCAGTCAGCGCTCGTTCGAAGGCTTCGCGCGAGGGGTAGGCCCGGTGCGAAATGGTTTCTCCCGGCACGCCGGCTGCCGCGGCACGCTCCAGCGCCTGGACGCCGGCGATGTTGGAGAGCACCAGGACGATCTCGGCCGGAAAGGCAGGGTCGGCGGCCGCATCAAGCAGGGCCTGCAGGTTGCTGCCGCGGCCGGATACCAGGACACCGACGCGCAGCCGCGTCACCGCGCCAGGCCTTCCAGCCGCACGCTTGCCGGTCCCGCGCGCTCTTCCAGGCGGCCGAGCAGATAGACCTCCTCGCCTGCCCCACGCAGCGCTTCGCTGACCGCGACTTCGGCCTCGGGCGCGACCACCAAGACCATGCCGATCCCGGCGTTGAAGGTGCGATAGAGATCGTCCGCCGGCACCTCACCCGCCTCGGCGAGCCAATCGAAGACCGCGGCACGCGGCCAGGTCGTCACGTCGATGCGGGCCGACAGGCCCTCGGGCAGCACCCGTGGCAGATTCTCCGGCAGGCCACCGCCTGTGATGTGCGCCAGGCTGCGCACGCCGCCTGCACGAATCGCGGCGAGGCAGGACTTCACATAGATGCGGGTCGGCTCCAACAGTGCCTCGGCCAGGCTCTGGCTCGGATCGAAGGGTGCCGGCGCCGCATAGTCCAAGCCCAGATCGGCCACGACCTTGCGCACCAGGGAGAAGCCATTGGAGTGCAGGCCGCTGGATGCAAGGCCCAGCAGGATGTCACCAGGGCGCGCCCCGCTGCCGTCGATCAGGTCTCCCCGCTCGACTGCACCCACCGAGAAGCCCGCGAGATCGTAATCGCCCTCGGCATAAAGCCCCGGCATCTCCGCTGTCTCTCCACCCACCAGTGCGCATCCGGCCTGGCGACAGCCCTCGGCGATGCCGGCTACGATGTCGCGGCCCTTCGCGGGGTCCAGCTTCCCGACGGCATAGTAATCCAGGAAGAAGAGCGGCTCGGCACCTTGAACCACCAGATCGTTGACGCACATGGCCACCAGGTCGATGCCCACCGTGTCATAGCGCCCGGCCGCGATGGCGACCTTGAGTTTGGTGCCCACGCCGTCGGTGCAGGAGACCAGCAGCGGATCCTGAAAGCCGGCCGCCTTGAGGTCGAAAACCGCACCGAATCCACCCAGTCCCCCGCTGACGCCTGTCCGGGCGGTGGACTTGGCAAGTGGCTTGATCGCCTCGACGAGACTGTTGCCCGCATCGATATCGACGCCGGCGGCCCGATAGGTGCGCTCTGTCATGCTGCCTCGCGTTTGTCTCGCCCTTCGACTTGCGATAATCAGATAGGCGACCCTGCCCGCGTGCTTGTCGGGCAGGGCGGAGAATAAGCATTCCGAAAGGGCATGCAATGTCGTTCCCGCGCTTCGCCGGCCGTCTGGTACTCCTGTTTTCCGCCCTGTTTCTGGCCCTCCCCGCGGCGGCCCAGGACCTCTACACCGTCCGCGGCGTCGCCGTCGAGGCCACGGCCTCCGACGCCACTCAGGCCCGCGAAGCGGCCCTGGCCATGGGGCAGAGTCGTGCCCTGCGGCGTCTCTGGGAGCGCCTGATCCCCTCTGACCGGATGGGCCAGGCTCCCTCGCTCAGCAGCGAGCGCATCCTCAACCTGATCGAGGATTTCGGCGTATCCAACGAGCGCAGCGGCGATGACCGCTATTCGGCCGAAATGAGCGTACGCTTCAAGCCCGGTGAAGTGCGCCGCATCCTGCGCGAGGCCAACGTGCCCTACGCCGAGCAGCGCGGTCCGCACCTTCTTGTCGTGCCGCTGTTCGCCGACTCCAACGGCACTCGCCTCTGGGAGGAACCGAACCCCTGGCGCGATGCCTGGGCACGCCGGACCGAGGCCGGCCTGGTGCCGATCGAGGTGCCGCTGGGCGATCTGAACGACATCGCCGCCATCGACGCCGCCCGGGCCGAAGCGCTGGACCGTGACGCCCTGGATGCCATTGCGGCCACCTATGACGCGGAGGAGGTCCTGGTCAGCATCGCGCGGCTGAGCGGCAATCCGGAAAGCGGCAATGCGGGACTGTCGATCGAACTGCGGCGCATCGGGCCACAGCGCGACGGCGGCCTTGAAATGGCATCACTGCGCCAGCAGGACGGCGAGCCGACGCGTCGTTTCTATGATCGCGCGGTGGATGAGGTCGACGGCCGGGTGCAAGGCGAGTGGAAGCGCGCCAACGTACTGAGCTTCGACCGCCAGGATGATCTGCTCGTCCGCGTTCCGATCAACAGCTTGCGGGACTGGGTGGAGGTGCGCCGTCGCCTGCAGGACAGCAGCCGTGTCACCGGCCACGAAATCCGCCACCTCAGCCGCAGCGAGGGCATCGTCTCCCTGGCGTTCGTGGGTGACGAGGAGGAGTTGTCTCGCGCCCTGGCAGCCCGGAGCCTGCGTCTCGAGCGCCTGCCCGAGGCACGTCCCGGCTGGCCGAGCTGGGAGCTTCATCTGCAGGCCGCCTATTCCGACTTCGGAGATAATGGAGCTGAAGCGCCATTGGTCGGCGTCAACGCCCCCGACGACCTCCGGCCGGACGACGACGAAGGCGACCAGCGCCGGGCTGACGACGTCCTGCAGTGAAGCCGGCGGGTCTGCTGCCCTGGGTGCCGAACCTGATCACTCTGGCCCGCTTTCTGGCGGTGCCGGGGCTGGTCTACTTCGTGCTCCTGGGCCAGACGGCCGCCGCCTTCTGGATCTTCGTGGCGGCCGGTGTGTCGGATGCGCTCGACGGCTTGATCGCCAAGCGCTGGAACTGCGTCACCCGGCTGGGCACCTTCCTTGATCCCCTGGCGGACAAGGTCCTCCTCGTTGCGGCCTTCGTCACTCTCGGCATGCAGGATTATATCCCCCTCTGGCTGGTGATCCTTGTGGTCTCGCGAGATTTCATGATCGTCGGCGGGGCGGTGCTCTATCACCAGCTGACGGACGAGTTGAAGCCGCGCCCCTTGCTGATCAGCAAGGTCAATACGGCGATGCAAATTCTCCTGGTTGCCGTTATCCTCGCCCAGCCCGGACTTGGCATCGCCTTGCCCACGATGATCGACAGCCTGCTGATCTGGGCCACCGGCCTGACCACGCTGCTCAGCGGGGCGGCCTATGTCATCACCTGGGGCGGCGCCGCAATGCGCTCGGAGGATCCGGAGTGAACGCGCGTTGGACGACCGCATTCTGGTTGATCTTTCTCGCCGGCACTGTGCTGCTGATGCGGGAGTTGAGCGGCATCCTGCTGCCTTTCGTGGCCGGCATGGCCGTGGCCTACTTCCTGGACCCCCTGTGCGACCGATTGGAACGTCTGGGGCTCTCGCGCACCCTGTCCACCTGGGTGGTCACCATTTTCTGCGGCCTGGCCTTCGTTTTGGTGCTGGCCCTGATCCTGCCGGCAGCGGTCTCCCAGGTCGTTGATCTCGCCGAGCGCCTGCCGAGCCTGGTGGAGCAGGCGCGCGGGGCAGCCGAGCGCCTGCTGCAGCGTCTCGATTCCCGGATGGCCGGTGACCTCGTGACCCAGGCTCAGGAAGCCCTGTCCGGCTCTGTGGGCAATGCCGCCTCTTTGATGGCGGAAGCCGCCTCACGGCTGCTGTCCGGCGGCGCTGCCGTCATCAACCTGCTGGGGCTGATGTTCCTGACCCCGGTGGTCTCCTATTTTCTGCTGCGCGACTGGGACCGTATGGTGGCCGAGGTGGATTCCTGGCTGCCGCGGCCGCAGGCTCCGACCATCCGCCGCCTCGCGCGTGAGGTCGATGACATCCTTGCAGGCTATGTCCGGGGCGTGCTTACGGTCTGCCTCGTGCTGTCGGCCTTCTACTCTGTGAGCTTGACGCTTGTCGGGCTTCCCTCAGGACTGGTGGTGGGCCTGACCGCCGGGATGCTGTCTTTCGTGCCCTTCCTGGGGGCTGTGGTGGGTTTCCTGCTATCGGTGGGCTTGGCGCTGCTCCAGTTCGACGACTGGCTGCGCATCGGCGCGGTCATGGCGATCTTCTTCGCCGGGCAGGCCTTGGAGGGCAATGTGCTGACGCCCAAGCTGGTGGGCGATCGCATCGGGCTGCATCCGGTCATCGTCATTCTGGTAGTTCTGGCGGGCGGGGCGCTTTTTGGTTTCCTCGGCGTGCTGCTGGCGCTTCCCGTTGCGGCCGTGATGGGAGTCGGCACACGCTTTGCGTTGGAGAACTATCTCGCGTCGCGCCTCTATCAAGGCAACGACCACGATGACGGCCCCGGCGCCCAGAGCGGTCCACCCCCATGACTGCGACCCGGCAGATACCTCTGGCACTGGAACCGCGCCCGGCGCTGGGGCGCGAGGACTTCCTGGTGGCGCCCTGCAACGCCGTGGCCGCCGGCTGGATCGACGCCTGGCCCGACTGGCCGGTGCCTCTGGTCACCCTGGTTGGCCCGGCCGGGTGCGGCAAGACGCACCTAGCACAGGTCTGGCGCGCCCGCAGCGGCGCTGTCGATCTCGATCCGGCCGAAGGAGATGCGGCGGCCTTGACCGGGGCACTGGGAGACGCTCGGGCAGCGGTGGTGGACGATGCGGAGCGCCTTGCGGGCCAGCCGGAAGCAGAACGGGGACTGTTTCATCTCTACAACCTGATGCGCGAGCGCAGCGGCCATCTGCTGCTGACAGCCCGCCATTCGCCCGCGCGCTGGACCGTTACGCTGCCTGACCTGCGCTCGCGCCTGGAAAGCGGCGCCGTGGCCGCGCTGGGAGAGCCCGACGACGCCCTGATGGGCGCCCTGCTCGTCAAACTCTTCGCCGACCGGCAACTGCGCCCGGGTGCCGGCGTGATCGACTACCTGCTCTTGCGCATGGAGCGCTCCCACGCCGCCGCTTGCCGGCTGGTGGAACGGCTCGACCAGCGTGCGCTGGCGGAGCGGCGCGAACTGCGCCTGCCGCTTGTGCGCGCCGTCGTCGAGGAAGTGGAGCAGGAGCCACAGGGCACCGCCGAAGGCTGACGATCACCCTCGCGTTCAACCACTGGCCCCAGGGCTTCCCTAGGTGAAGCGGAGTTTCGCTCCCGGCAGGTCGATGCCCTCAAGCGTGCTGTGCCAAGCCTCGCCGGGCACCACATCGAAGGCCCGGGTGAGCGTGCCGGTGGTGATGATTTCGCCCGCGGACAGAGGTGGATTGTAGGGGTCGCCGGGCAGCAGTTCCACCAGATGCCGCAAGGCGGACAGCGGTCCGCCGAGCACATTGCTCGCCTTGCCCCGATCCGCCGCCTCGCCGTTGCGGTGCAGGGAGATCCCGAAACTGCGCAGCGCCTCGAACCCCACCTCCGCCTGGGGTTTGCGTTTGGGTCCGACCAGGAGCGCCGCGTGCAGGCCGCCGGCGGCAATGGTGTCCGCCGCAGTAAAGCGCCAGCCGGGATAGATCGACTGCACGATCTCGAAGCCGTGCGCTACCCAATCGAGACAGGCGAAAAGCTCGCTCTCATCCATGCCCGGCTCCGGCGCCCGCGCCAGCCCCAGGATGATCTCCGGTTCGATCTTCGGCTCCGGCACTCCTGCCAGCGAGAAGCCTTCCTGGACTACCGCAAGATCGTGCAGCGTATCGGCGTAGACATAGCCCCAGATCGGCTGGTTGATGCCGAACTCCGGCCAGATGCTCCGGTTGGTGAAGCCGATCTTGCGGCCCACCACCGGCTCGCCCGCTTCCTCGCGCAGCGCCCTGAGGCGCGCGCCCACGCCATAGGCCTCGGTGATGTCCAGGCCGGGGTGAAATTCGGTGAGGGGCGCGATCTGATCGCCGGTTCCGCGCAGCGCCAGAACCTGCTGCGCCAGGGTGTCGTGTTCGCTTGCTTGCATGGGCGTGTCTCCGGAAAGGGTCAGGCGGGCGCCAGCTGACGCGGTCGTTCCTGGACCGGCAGGTGCACGATGGCGGAGAAGGCTCCCACGCCGACACCCACCCACCAGACCAGTTCATAGGAGTGATAGAGGTCATAAAAGTGCCCGCCCAGCCAGACACCAATGAAACTGCCGAGCTGGTGGGAGAAGAAGACGATGCCGTAAAGCGTACCCATGTAGCGCAGGCCGTAGATGTGCGCCACCAGGCCCGAGGTCAGCGGCACCGTCGCCAGCCAGAGCGAGCCCATGACAAGGGAGAAGAGGATCACCGTCGTCGGCGTCATCGGCACGAGAATGAACCAGGCCGCCACCACTGTCCGGCCGGTATAGATCGCAACGAGCAGATACTTCTTGGGGAAGTAATTGCCCAGCTTGCCGGCCAGAAGCGTGCCGCCGATGTTCGCCAAGCCAATGAGACCGATGGCCCAGGCGCCCAGCTGCGAGGTGTTGGTGATTCCCATTTGCGCCAGCGTCCCGCCGGGATCGATAGCGCTGCACATCTCGGTCACGAAGGCGGGAAAGTGCGCCGTGACGAAAGCCAACTGGTAGCCGCAGGAGAAAAAGCCGAGGAAGATCAGGAGGTAACTGCGGTCGCGCAGGGCGCGGCCCACCACCGTGCCCATGCTTTCCTCCAGTTCACGACGGGTCGTCTTCTCCGGCGCACGCAGCATGGGCAGCAACAGCAGGCTGCCGATGACCACGGCAGCGAAGATCAAGAAGACGCTGGGCCAGGCCATGAACTCCAGCAGGTAGCCGGCGGCCGGCGGTCCAATCACCTGCCCGGCCGACCCCGCGGCGGTGGCAATGCCCAGGGTCATGGAGCGATGCTCGTCCGAGGCCGCGCGACCCACGATTCCCAGGATCACGCCAAATCCGGTGCCAGCGACACCGAAGCCGATCAGCACGTTCCAGACCTGGTGCCCCTCCGGCGTCACCGACATCGCCGAAAGCAGGAGCCCCACCGCATAGGTCAGCGCGCCCAGAATGATGGCCCGGCGGTCGCCGAATCGCTCACCGATGGCTGCGAAGAGCGGTTGCCCGATACCCCAGGCCAGGTTCTGGATCGCGATGGCCAGCGAGAACTCCGCACGCGGCCAGTCGAACTCCGACGCGATGGGGATCTGGAACACGCCAAAGGAGGCCCGCACTGCGAAGCTGAGCATCAGGATGAGCGAACCGCCAATCAGCACCGGCGTGATCAGGGCCGCGGGAGAGGGTGCCGGCTTCGCTGGGGCAGTGGACATCGTGACAGGGGCCTTGGCTGGCATTGGGAATATGCGGGCCAGTTAAGATCGGCGGGGGCCCGCTTGGCAAACAAGAATAGCGCGCATCTCCCATGAGCGAGGCTTATGCCAGAGCGAGCAACGCACGTCAGGCCGGGAGCTCAGCCAACTCCTCCTCGATGCAGCGCAGCAGCTCGTCGCGAGACGATTCCTGCGGATTGTGCCTGAGATGGAACAGCAGGGTGCAGCCGAGATAGTAGACCCGGCCCCGCTCCGCTGCGTCCTGCAACTCCGGTGCGACGGCCGTCATCCGCTTGCTGTAAGCCTTGAGCAGCGTGCTGCGGCGCTTCTTATAGGCGCTTGCGACGTGCCTGCGCGCGAACTGCGCCAGGATGCAGCCGACATCGAAGCCGGGCCGGCCGATGCTGGCCTCTCCCCAGTCGATCAGGGTCAGACGCTTCCCGGACTGGATGAGGTTTTTTCCGCTGAGGTCCAGATGGCAGATGCAGGGCGCATCCGCCTGCACCTGCTGCTCCAGCGCCGCGAGCGTCCGCCTGATGGCGAAAAGGCGCTTCATCTCGGACCAGCCAACACCGCGCAGCGTTCCCAGGTGCAGGGCATTGTGGCGGAAGCCCTGGCGGAATCCCCCGAGACGGCCCGGCGCAGCAAAGTACTCCATGGGCCCGAGCACCTCCCGTTCGCCCGACGACAGGCCGCCCAGCCAGCGGCTGCTGGAAGCTTCAAGCGCGACAATGCCCTTGGACAACGGCCCCAGCACACGACCCAGGCCGGGGATCTTCCCCGCAACGCCCTCCATGATCAGGCGGTCTTCGCGCCCGAAGCGACCGGAATAGAGCAGCCGCGGCATGTCGAGGGGTGCCAGGTCGATATAGGGGGCGACGCGATTGTAGAACATCACCTCGCGCGCCGGGCTGCCGCAGATTCCGACGCGCAGGCGCTTCTCCACCACGAAGTCGGGCACAGACTCCGACGCCCCTTCCGCGCCGCCCGCCGTGGTCAGCTGATGGCGCAGCACGGCCTTCACGCGCCGGCCGCCGTGGCGCAGCGGCTCGCTGGCACTCACGGGGCCAATGGCGGCTCGAATCTCCGCTGGGAAGTCACTGTCCACTGCGCCGACCTATGGTGCTTTCCGGCCGGACGAAAGTGCAGCCATTGCGCGTTTCAGGATTACCTCGACAGACTGTTCACTTGGACCGGATCGTCAGGCGATACCGATTGAAGGCAATCGCCCTCAGACTCGCAACTGCGACTCGGTCCGCTCGTAGGCTGGATTTTCCACGACCTGCCGCCTCGGGCAACGACAAAGGCCGCGACTCAGCGCCTGCATCGCGGGTTGTTCCAGGGTTTTGCGGCAAGTCGACAACAAAATTCTGGTCAGAATGTGGGTATCCGGACTAGCTTCTGAGCCGTTTCACGGGCAAAGGCAGGGCTGGCTTCCGCCAAGGCGAAAGCTGGCTCTGGTCATGGCGCCGAAGGAACCCGCGCTGCAAGGCGGATAAAGAGGGGAAACGACCGGGCACATCGGGGGTGTCGGTCGCCGCGGCTCGCAAGAGCTGGTGGCCAGTGCATTCCTCATGACGATCTCAGAGCTGTTTCCTTGACCCATGAATGGCAGGGCCGGCCAGGCGCTGCAGCGGTCAAGGGCGCCGCGCAATCAGGGGGCAGGCATGCTGCAGAACTACTTCAAGCTGGCTGAGCACGGCACCACCGTGCGCACCGAGGTGCTGGCCGGACTCACCACATTCCTGACGATGGCCTATATCACCATCGTCAACCCGGCGATCCTGTCCGATACCGGCATGGATTTCGGCGCGGTCTTCGTGGCCACCTGCGTGGCGGCGGCCATTGGCACCCTGATCATGGGGCTCTACGCCAACTACCCCATCGCCCTGGCGCCGGGTATGGGACTGAACGCCTATTTTACCTACGGCGTCGTCCTCGGCATGGGCTACGAGTGGCAGGTGGCGCTGGGCGCGATCTTCCTCTCGGCCATCCTCTTCATCATCATCTCGGTGCTCCCGATCCGTGAATGGATCATCAACGCCATTCCCAAAGAGCTGAAAATGGCGATCTCCGCCGGCATCGGGCTCTTCCTGGCAATCATCGCGCTGAAGAACGCCGGCATCGTCGTCGATCATCCAGCCACACTGGTCTCGCTGGGTGACCTGACCGCCTGGCCGGCCATCCTGGCGATTGCGGGCTTCATCCTGATGGTCGCGCTGGATTCCCGCCGGATCCCCGGAGCCGTCGTCATCGGCATCCTTGCCACCACGGCTGTCGGTGTGGGACTGGGCGTCTCGCCCTTCCAGGGCATCATGGATACGCCGCCGGACCCCAGCCCGACCTTCCTCCAGCTCGACCTGGCAGGGGCGTTCCAGATCGGCCTGGTGACCATCGTCTTCACCTTCCTCTTCGTCGATCTCTTCGACACGGCCGGCACCCTGGTGGGCGTGGCGCATCGCGCCGGACTGCTGGATGCCCAGGGTCGGCTGCCGCGGCTGCGCAAGGCGCTGCTGGCCGATTCCTCGGCGTCCGCCTTCGGCGCCCTGCTCGGCACCTCGACCACCACCTCCTACATCGAAAGCGCCGCCGGTATTAAGGCAGGCGGTCGCACCGGCTTGACCGCCGTCGTCGTGGCCATGCTCTTCCTGCTGTGCCTCTTTTTCGCACCGCTGGCCCAGACCGTGCCGGGCTACGCCACCGCACCGGCGCTGCTCTTCGTCGCCTGCCTCATGGCTCGCGGCCTGTCGGAGCTGAACTGGGAGGATCCCACGGTCTACGCGCCGGCCGTGGTGACGGCCTTTGCCATGCCGGTGACCTACTCGATCGCCGACGGTATCGGCATCGGCTTCATCACCTACGCCGGCATCAAGATCGTCAGCGGTCGCTGGTCCGAGTGCCCCTTGGCCGTCCTGGTCATCGCGGTGCTCTTCGGCGTGAAGTTCGCCTTCCTGTAAAGGCAAAAGCGGATCGCGCCCGGCCTCTTGCCGGGTGCGATCCAGCGCCATCGCAATTCTCCCAAGAGGCCGGAGAAACCGGGTGACGACCCTCTGGGACTTCGGCTATAAACCTATGGCTGCGCGCGCCAACGTGTGCGTGCAGGGAGACGGCCCAAGCTCGTGGAGGAGCGCCCCACCTCCGGCCCGTTGAACGAAGGCTGGAGGGGCTATCAAAGCGATAGCGGAAGCTTCGCAGGCTGGCAGGTTCGCTTCTGGCGCACCTGCCATTTTTTTTGTTAGGTTGGCGCTCAGCCGGCAACCATCTCACGGAACGAGAAGAGCTCTAGTTCCACCAGCAGATAGATCACGCCCCAGACCACGATAGACAGCAGGGTCGTGGCGATCAGCTTGCGCCAAAGCATGGGCTTTTCCGGCGCGCCGGGCTCGTGCCCTGGCTCCGGATTCTCGACCCGCCGCACGCCCCAGGGCAGCACCATGAAGAGCACCACCCACCAGACGCAGATAAAGACGACAAGGGCGTTGAGCCACGTCATGGGCGCGTCCTCACACCTGCTCCAGCTCAATCAGGGAGCCGCAGAAGTCCTTGGGATGGAGAAAGAGCACGGGCTTGCCGTGCGCGCCGATCTTCGGCTCGCCGTCGCCCAGCACCCGCGCGCCCTGGGCCTGCAGTCGGTCGCGCGCCGCCAGGATGTCCTCCACCTCATAGCAGATGTGGTGGATGCCGCCAGCCGGGCTCTTGGCGAGGAAGCCGGCAATGGGCGAGTTCTCCCCCAGGGGATGCAGCAGCTCGATCTTGGTGTTGGGCAGTTCCACGAAAACCACGGTGACGCCGTGGTCCGGCTCGGCCTGCGGCGCCGACACGCGCGCGCCCAAAGTGTCGCGATAGGTTGCCGCTGCCGCTTCGAGATCCGGCACCGCGATGGCAACGTGATTAAGCCGTCCGATCATCTATCCACCGTCCTTCGATCGCTTGGTTAGACCGGATTCACGCGCTCTAATCCAGCCGGATAAGCTGTACCTCGATCACGGGCTTCTTGCCCAGGGCGCGCTGGAAGGCGCGACGCACCGCCACACGCACCGCCTCGCTCAGCAGGCCGTCCTGGCGGCGATCGTGGCGGGAGAGGCGATGCAAGGCCTGCTCGATGGCCTGTACGGCATCGGCCTCCACCTCCGGTTCCTCTTCGGCATCGTAGAGGCCTTGCGCAGCAAAGCGCGGCTCCACCAGCAGGCCGCCGTCACGATCGACCACGACCGTCACCGCAGCGGAGCCGTTGTAGACCATGCGCCGGCGATGGCGCAGCACCGGCGAATCCACCGGCCGCAGCACATTGCCGTCGAGCGCCAGGCGCCCGGAATGCACATGGTCGACCACCGTCGCCTCGCCCGGGGCCAACTGCACCATGGCTCCGTTCTGAGCCACCACCACTTCCGGGACCTGGCAGGTCTTGGCCAGTTCGCCATGGGCATGCAGGTGCCGTGCCTCGCCATGTACCGGAACCGCTATGCGCGGGCGCACCCACTGATACATCTCGGACAGCTCATCGCGGCAGGGATGGCCGGAGACATGGATCGGCGTTTCGTCATCGGCACTCACCACCTCGATTCCCCGGCGGGAGAGCAGGTTGTAGAGCGACTGGATGGACTTTTCGTTGCCGGGAATCACCCGGGAGGAGAAGAGTACCGTGTCACCCTCCTCCAGCGTCACCTCCGGATGATCGTCGTTGGCGATGCGCCAGAGCGCAGCCCGGGGCTCGCCCTGACTGCCGGTGCAGAGCAGCAGCACCTCCTCGCGCGGCAGATAGCCAATGTCCCGCTCATCGAGGATCGGCGGCAGATCCTGGAGGTATCCGGACTCGCGCGCCGCGGCGACGATCCGGTGCATGGAACGGCCCACGAGCGCGACCTGCCGCCCGTGCGCCTCGGCGACGCGCATGACCGTCTCGAGCCGCGCGACATTGCTGGCGAAGCAGGCCACGGCCACCCGATTCTTGCACTCACCCACCACCTTCTCGAGAGCCTCGCGCACATCGAGTTCCGATCCGGCCCGGCCCGGCGTCAGCACGTTGGTGCTGTCGCAGACCATGGCCAGCACCCCCTCCTTGGCGACATCACGCAGGCGCTGGGCATCGAAATCCTCGCCCACCAGCGGGTCCGGGTCCAACTTCCAGTCCCCGGTGTGCACCACGGTACCGCAGGAGGTACGGATCACCAGCGCATTGGGCTCGGGGATCGAATGGGTCAGGGTCACCAACTCGATGTCGAAGGGGCCCAGCTCGAATCGGCTGGACAGCGGGATCTCGATGATCTCCGGCGCATCCTCGACCCGGTCGTCCTTCAGCTTGCGCCGCAGCAGCGACGCGGTGAAGGGCGTGGCATAGACTGGACAGCGCAGATACTGCCAGAGGTAGGGCACGGCGCCCAGGTGATCCTCGTGGCCATGGGTCAGCACCAGCCCGACAAGCTTGTCCGCCCGCTCCACGATGAAGTCAGGGTCGGGCATCACCACCTCGATGCCCGGCAGGTCATGCTCACCGAAGGCCACACCGAGATCGACCATCAGCCACTTGCCGGCATGGCCATAGAGATTGAGGTTCATGCCGATTTCGCCCGTGCCGCCCAGCGGCAGGAAGAAAAGGTCCTTCTTGCCCGGCGTGGCCGGATCGGCAATGCGTGCGAGTTTTGGGTTCATGCCACCTCGTTCTGCTGGGGCGCGCAAGCGTAGGCCGCAGACAATCGCGCCCGGGAAAAGCTCTGGTTACAAGCGAAGGTCAGGCGCTGCGGCCGCAATGGGCTTCGTAGAGCAGCCGGACACCGCGCAGCGTCAGGTCAAGATCTACATGATGAATGGCGTCGGTCACCGTTTCAAACAAGGGGGCAAGGCCACCGGTGGCCACCACGGTGTGCTTGCGCTGCCTTTCACGATCGATGCGGACGATGACGCCCTCGATGAGGCCGATATAGCCCCAAAAGACACCGGACTGCATGGCGGAAAGGGTATCGTTCCCCACCACCCGATCTGGCTTCTCCACCGTGATGCGCGGCAAGCGCGCCGCGGCGAGATAGAGGGCCTCCAGCGAAAGATTGATGCCCGGCGCGATGACACCGCCGCTGTAGCCGCCATCGGGATCGATGACGTCGAAGGTGGTGGCGGTGCCGAAATCGACGATGATCATCGCCCCTTCATAGGCGCCGTGCGCCGCCTTCGCGTTGGCGATGCGGTCGGCGCCCACCTGGTCCGGCCGGGACAGGCGGATGGCGATCCCGGCGCTTGGCAAGGTATCGCGCACGGTCACCGGTTCGCAGCCGAGATACTGCCGGCAAAGCTGGCGCAGCGCCCGGTCGGCCGCTGGAACGACATTGGAGATCGCCACAGCGGTGATGTCACGGGGCGCCAGATCGATCAGCTGCATCAGCTGGGTGAGCCAGACGGCGTGCTCGTCGACCGTACGCCGTGCATCGCTGGCGCAGCGCCACTGCGCGACGAGCCGCTCACCGTCGTAGATCGCAAACACGCCGTTGGTGTTGCCGTAATCAATGACCAGCAGCATGCGTCCGCTCCGTCAGGAAAACTTCGCCGCTGGCGATCCGCCGTCGCTCGCCACCCTCCAGTTCCAGGATCAGATGGCCTGCCTCATCCAACTCCCGGAAGACACCGGTCAGCGTTTCGCGCGGCAGGCGCACCTCGATCCGCTCCCCGATGCCCGCCGCGTGGCGCAGCCAGGCCTTGCGCACTGGCGCGAAGCCGTCGTCCAGCCATCGGCTCACCCAGGAGAGGAAGTGGCGTCCGAAGGCCTCGAGGAGGTCCACCTCCGTCACATCCTTCGGCACGCCCTCGTAGTGCATCGATGTGGCCGTGTACATGAGATCGCGCGGGAAGTGGGCAACATTCACCCCGCAGCCCAGGAGCAGATAGTCGAGCCCGCCGTCAGGCGTCGAGCGCGATTCCATCAGAATGCCGGCCACCTTGTTGCCGTGCAGCAGCACGTCGTTGGGCCACTTGAAGGTCGTTTCCACCGGCGGCGAAACCGCCCCGATGGCATCGGACACCGCAACGGCAGCCAGGAAGCCGAGCTGTGCCGCCTCGGCCGGCGGACAGTCGGGACGCAGCACCAGGGTAAGGTAGAGATTGCCGCGCGGGCTTTCCCACTGTCGTCCCAAGCGCCCGCGCCCGCCGCTCTGCTCGCGTGCCCAGACCAGGGTGCCGTCCTCGGCGCCCTCCTCCTCGGCGAGGCGTCGGGCCTCGTCCATGGTCGATGCGACGCTGTCCAGGGCGACCAGCCGGTAGACCGGCGGCAGCCGCGGAGCAGCGCGATCGACCGGCGTGCTCATCGGCCGGCGGAGGTGAGCGCCTCGGCCGCCGTGGCAGCACCGTCCACGATGGGGCCGGGGATCAGGACAAAGAGCACGATCACGAGCGTGCTGATGGCGAGCACACCGGCAAGTTCACTGCCCACCGGCTTGTCGAAGGCCTCCACCGGCTCGTCGAAGTACATCACCTTCACGATGCGCAGGTAGTAGTAGGCCGCAACCACGCTGGCCAGCACACCGATCACCGCCAGTTCGAACAGGCCGGCCTCGACCGCCGCCATGAAGACGTAGAACTTGCCGAAGAAGCCCGCCAACGGCGGGATGCCGGCCATAGAGAACATCAGCGCGGCCATGGCGAGCGCCATCAGCGGGTTGGTCCTGCTGAGCCCCTTGAGGTCGTCCATCGCTTCGACCGCGCGCCCATTCACCCTCATGCTGAGGATGACGGCGAAGACACCCACAGTCATAAAGAGGTAGATGGCCATGTAGACGGCCACACCGCGCACGCCCGCCTCGCTGCCCGCGGCCAGGCCGACCAGCGCGAAGCCCACGTGACCGATGGAGCTGTAGGCCATCAGCCGCTTGATGTTGCTCTGGACGATGGCCGCAAAGGAGCCCAGCAGCATCGAGGCCAGGGCGATGAAGACCACGATCTGCTGCCACTGCGCCACCAGCTCCCCGAAGGGGCCCATCAGCACGCGAACCATCAGTGCCATGGCCGCCACCTTGGGCGCGGCCGCCAGGAAGGCGGTGACCGGGGTGGGCGCTCCCTCGTAGACGTCGGGGGTCCACATGTGGAAGGGCACAGCGGAAATCTTGAAGGCCAGACCGGCGGCGATGAACACGATGCCGACGATCAGTCCGATCGAAGGTGCCCCCTCCTGCGCCGCAAAGACCTGCGCCAGGACATCGAAGCTGGTTGAGCCGGTGAAGCCGTAGACCATGGACATGCCGTAGAGCAGCATGCCGGACGCCAGAGAGCCGAGGACGAAGTACTTCAGACCGGCCTCTGAGGAGCGCAGGCTGTCTCGCCGGAAGGCGGCCACGACATAGAGCGCCAGGGACTGCAGTTCCAGGCCCATGTAGAGGCTGATGAGATCGTTGGCCGAGATCATCATCAGCATGCCGACGGTGGCCAGCACCAGCAGGACCGGGAACTCGAACTGGTTCATCTGCTCCTGTTCGAGGCCGCGCAACGCCATGATGATGGTCAGCGCCGCACCGATCAGCACCAGCACCTTCATGAAGTCGCCAAAGCCGTCGTTCAGGAAGAGGCCGTTGAAGGCCACCGTCCCGCGCCCGTCGCCCAGGTAGATCAACGCGCCGGCAAAGGCCAAGGCAGCCACGGCAAGCAGCCCGATGGAACGGGTGGAGATGTCGCGCATGAAGACGCCCAGCATCAGCAGGCTGATGGCGGTACCGGCAAGGAAGAGTTCCGGCAGGGCGGCGACGATATCGGCTCCGATGCTCACGGGGCTCCTCCTCAGCGCAAGGGCAGCAGGTGCGCCAGTATATCGGGCGCGCCCGGCTCACCCAGGGCGAGCTGATAGTTGGTAATGAGATTCTCGACGGATGCCGACATCACGTCCAGGACCGGCATGGGATAGATCCCGAACAGAACGGCGAGAATGATCAGGGGCGCGAAGACCACCTTCTCCCGCCAGTTCATGTCCAGCATCCGGCGCACATCCTCCTTGCAGATCGTCCCGAACACCGTCCGACGATAAAGCAGCAGCATGTAGGCGGCGCCCAGCACCATGCCACTGGCCACCAGCAGGCCCAGCCAGGTCGACACCTGGAAGGAGCCCATGATTACCAGGAACTCGCCGACGAAGCCGGTGGTCCCGGGCAGGCCGACCGAGGCCAGCATGAAGACCATGAAGACGAACGCATAGCGCGGCATGTTCTGGGCCAAGCCGCCGTAGCGGGCAATCTCGCGGGTGTGCAGGCGGTCGTAGACGACGCCGACACAGAGGAAAAGCGCGGCCGAAACCAGGCCATGGCTCAGCATCTGAAAGATCGCGCCCTCAACGCCCTGCTGGGTCGCGGTGAAGATGCCCGCGGTGACGTAGCCCATATGCGCCACGGAAGAGTAGGCGATCAGCTTCTTCATGTCGCTCTGGGCCAGGGCCACCAGCGAGGTGTAGATGATTGCGATCACCGACAGCGCGAAGACCAGCGGCGTGAAGTAGGCCGTGGCATCCGGCAGCATCGGCATGGAGAAACGCAGGAAGCCATAGGCGCCCATCTTCAGCAACACGCCGGCCAGGATGACCGAGCCCGCCGTCGGCGCCTCCACGTGGGCGTCCGGCAGCCAGGTGTGCACCGGCCACATGGGCACCTTGACGGCGAAGGAGGCGAAGAAGGCCAGCCACAGCCAAGTCTGCATCGACGCCGGCACCTGCACCTCGTTGATCAGCGTCGGGATGTCGGTGGTTCCCGCCGTGAAGTAGAGGCTCAGCATGGCGATCAGCATCAGGACCGAGCCGGCCAGGGTGTAGAGGAAGAACTTGAAGGCCGCATAGACCCGGCGCGGCCCGCCCCACACGCCGATGATCAGGAACATCGGGATCAGGACGCCTTCGAAGAAGATGTAGAAGGCGACGAAATCCAGAGCGCAGAACATGCCCACCATCAGCGTCTCGAGGACGAGGAAGGCGATCATGTATTCCTTTACACGCTTCTGCACCGCATCCCAGCTCGCCAGCACGCACAGCGGCGTCAAGAGGGTGGACAGCAGCACGAAGGGCATGGAGATCCCGTCCACGCCCATGTGATAGGCGATGCCGAGCGAGGGGAACCATTCCGCACGCTCGACGAACTGGAACTCCGCCGTGCCCCGCTCGAAGCCGAACCAGATGAAGAGCGACAGCAGGAAGGTGATCAGCGAGGTCCAGAGCGCAACATAGCGGGCATTGCGCGCGACTACGGCCTCATCGCCGCGCGCCGCCAGGATGAAGGCAGCGCCGACCAGCGGCAGAAAGGTCACGAGGGAAAGTAGCGGCCAGGTACTCATTCTATCGGGTCCCCCGTCACCCCATCGTCCGGAACATGTACCAGGTGATCAGCAGGACGACGCCGATCATCATGGCAAAGGCATAGTGGTAGAGATAGCCGCTCTGCAGCTTGCCGGCGCGCGCCGCGAGATTGCGCGTCACCGAGGCCACGCCGTCCGGCCCGAGCCCGTCAATCAGCGTACCGTCGCCGGTCTTCCACAAGCTGCGGCCGAGGTAGAAGGCTGGCCGCACGAACACGCGATCGTAGAGTTCGTCGAAGTACCACTTGTTGAAAGAGAAGAGGTACAGCGGCCGCAGACGGTCGGCGAGCAGACCCGGCAGCGAGGGCGCCATGATGTAGAACAGCCAGGCCAGGGCGATACCGATCACGGTCACGACCATGGGCGCAGCCTTCACCCAGAAGGGCACGTGGTGTGCCTCCTCGATGATGTCGTGCAGCACCAGCAGCGAGTTACCCCAGAAGGCCTCGCGGGCGTCGCCGACGAAGTAGGGGTAGAAAACCGCGCCGGCCAGCACAGCGCCGATGGCCAGGACATAGAGCGGCCAGATCATCACCCGCGGCGACTCATGCGCATGCTCATAGGCGTGCTGATCCGCGGGGCGACCGTGGAAGGTCATGAACAGCAGGCGGAAGGAGTAGAATGCGGTCAGCAGCGCCGCGACGATGCCAATCCAGAAGGCAAAGCCTCCGGCCGCCGATTCTGCGGCATAGGCCGCCTCGATGACGATGTCCTTGGAATAGAAGCCGGCGAAACCGGTTACCCCGGGTATGCCGAAGCCCACCAGCGCCAGGCTGCCGATCCACATCAAGGCATAGGTCACGGGGATCTTGTTGTAGAGCCCGCCCATCTTGCGCATGTCCTGCTCGTGGTGCATCGCGTGGATCACCGAGCCGGCCCCCAGGAACAGCAGCGCCTTGAAGAAGGCGTGGGTCATGAGGTGGAACATGGCCGCCGAGTAGGCCGAGACGCCGATGGCGAAGAACATGTAGCCGAGCTGCGAGCAGGTGGAGTAGGCGATCACCCGCTTGATGTCGGTCTGGGTCAGGCCGACCGTGGCAGCGAAGAGTGCCGTTGCCGCGCCCACGTAGGTCACCACGTCGAGCGCCACCGGCGCATACTCGAACATCGGCGACAGGCGGCAGAGCATGAAGACGCCGGCCGTCACCATGGTGGCGGCGTGGATCAGGGCCGAAACCGGGGTCGGGCCCTCCATGGCGTCCGGCAACCAGGTGTGCAGGCCGAGCTGCGCCGACTTGCCCATGGCGCCCACGAAGAGCAGCAGGCAGATGGCGGTCAGCGCGTGCGCCTCAATCCCGAAGATGGAGAAGCTTGCGTCCGCCTGGCCTTCCACCAGGCCGAAGACCACGTCGAACTGCACCGCGCCGAACAGCAGGAAGGCACCGGCGATGCCGAGCGCAAAGCCGACGTCGCCCACGCGGTTCACCAGGAAGGCCTTGATGGCCGCCGCATTGGCGCTGGGCTTCTCATACCAGAAGCCGATCAGCAGGTAGGAGGCGAGGCCCACGCCCTCCCAGCCGAAGAACATCTGCACGAAGTTGTCGGCCGACACCAGCATCAGCATGAAGAAGGTGAAGAGCGACAGATACGCCATGAAGCGCGGGATCGACTTGTCTTCCGACATGTAGCCGATCGAATAGATGTGCACGACGGCCGACACGATGGTGACGACGCAGAACATGACCGCCGTCAGCGTGTCCACCCGCAGGGCCCAGGACAGCTCGAAGGCGCCGCTGTCGATCCAGGTGAAGAGCTCCGTGGTGCGCGCGTTGCCCCCCAGCGCCACATCGAAGAAGACGATGATGGAGAAGAGCCCAGCCAGCACCAGGCCGCCCGAGGTTACGAGCTGTGCCCCGCGGTCGCCCAGGCTGCGTCCGAAGAAACCGGCGAGGATCGCGCCGATCAGCGGCAGAAATACGATGGCTACGTCCAACACCGCCTCAGCCCTTCATCATGTTGATGTCTTCGACGGCGATGGAGCCGCGGTTGCGGAAATAGACCACCAGGATCGCCAGGCCGATGGCCGCTTCGGCGGCCGCGACGGTCAGGACGAAGAGGGTGAAGACCTGGCCGACGAGATCGTTCAGGTGGGTCGAGAAGGCCACCAGGTTGATGTTGACCGAAAGCAGCATGAGCTCGATCGACATGAGGATCACGATGACGTTCTTGCGGTTCAGGAAGATGCCCAGGATCCCCAGGGTAAAGAGGATCGCGGCCACCGTCAGATAGTGTCCCAGTCCGATCTCGAGCATCACACGCCGCCCCCGCTCGGCACGTCCTTGAGTTCCACGCCCTCGGCCCGCTGGCGCGCCACCTGCTTGGAAATCGACTGGCGGCGCACGCCCTCGCGCTGACGCAGCGTGAGCACGATGGCACCGATCATGGCGATGAGCAGGATGAGGCCGGCAGCCTGGAAGAGGTAGACATAGTGGTCATAGATCACGCGGCCGAGCGCCTCGGTGTTCGTGACCTGGGAGGGGTCGGGTATGGGCATGCCGCCGCCCTCCACCGCCCCGGGCGCCAGCACCCAGGCACCCAGCACCATCACCAGTTCGACCAGCAGGATGAGGCCGACCAGCGCGCCAATGGGCAGGTACTGCAGGAAGCCCTGTCGGAGCTGCGCCACGTTCACGTCGAGCATCATCACGACGAAGAGGAACAGCACCGCCACCGCGCCGACGTAGACCACCACCAGGATCATCGCCAGGAACTCGGCCCCCATCAGCAGGAAGAGTCCCGCGGCATTGAAAAAGGCGAGGATAAGGAACAGCACGGAGTGGACCGGATTGCGGGCCGAGATCACCATCACGGCCGAGGCAACCACCACTGCGGCGAAGAGATAGAAGACGAGAGCCTGGATTACCATCGCAGTGCTCCCCTTTCGATGACCGACGGCGTGAACCCGTTCATCCCCTCACTCTCTTCTCTTCCCTGGCCCCCGGCAGGCACGGCAGCCGCCGTCACCGATAGGGCGCGTCTTTGGCAATGTTCAGGGCGATCTCGTACTCCCAGCGGTCCCCGTTATCGAGGAGCTTCTCCTTGTTGTAGAAGAGCTCCGCCCGGGTCTCCGCCGCGAACTCGAAGTTCGGTCCCTGGACGATGGCATCAACCGGGCAAGACTCCTGGCAGTAGCCGCAGTAGATGCACTTGGTCATGTCGATGTCGTAGCGCGTGGTGCGGCGGCTGCCGTCAGCGCGCGGCTCGGCCTCGATGGTGATCGCCTGCGCCGGGCAGATCGCTTCGCAGAGCTTGCAGGCGATGCAGCGCTCCTCCCCGTTGGGATAGCGGCGCAGCACATGCTCGCCCCGAAAGCGCGGGCTGAGCGCCCCCTTCTCATGGGGGTAGTTCAAGGTCACCTTCGGCCGGAAGAAGTAGCGCAGAGTCAGCCACATGCCCGACAGGAGCTCCGTCAGGAAAAGGCTGCGTACAGTGCGATCGACGAACGCCATGGTGTCGTCCTAACTCCTAAGCAATCCGTGGGCCAGCGGTCCGCAGACCCTGTCCCGGGGACCAAGGGGCAGCCTGCCCCGCCGCGGCGCGGGCGCTACCATAGTCTTGCAACAGGCCCTGGCAAGTCCCTGCCTCGTCCTGTGTCGCGCGCCGGCGAACACTTCGGCTAACGCTCCGGCTCACTTGGGCAACCAATCGAAGGTCACAAGCACGCCGGCGGTCAGCACGACCCACACGAGGGTGAACGGCAGGAAGACCTTCCAGCCCAGCCGCATGAGCTGGTCGTAGCGATAGCGCGGGAAGGTCGCCCGTACCCAGAGGAAGCAGAACAGCACCAGGGCCACCTTCAGGGCGAACCAGAAGACCCCCGGGAGCCAGTTGAAGGGCGCGATGTCCAGCGGCGGCAGCCAGCCACCCAGGAAGAGGATGGTGGTGATCGCGCTCATCAGGATCATGTTGGCATATTCGCCAAGGAAGAAGAGCGCGAAGCTCATCGCCGAGTATTCGACGAAGTAGCCCGCCACCAGTTCCGATTCGCCTTCCGGCAGGTCGAAGGGCGCGCGGTTGGTTTCCGCCAGCACCGAGACGAAGAAGATCACGAACATCGGCAGCAGCGGGATCGCGAACCAGACGGTCTGCTGCGCCAGCACGATGTCGGTCAGGCGCAACGAGCCGACGCACAGCAGCACGGTGATGATGACGAAGCCCATGGAGACTTCGTAACTCACCATCTGCGCCGCCGAGCGCAGCGCCCCCAGGAAGGGATACTTCGAGTTCGAGGCCCAGCCGGCCATGATCACGCCGTAGACGCCCAACGAGGAGATGGCGAAGAGAAAGAGGATGCCGACATTGATGTCAGCGATCACCCAGCCTTCGGCCACCGGGATCACCGCCCAGGCGACCATGGCCAGGGCGAAGGTCAGGATCGGGGCCGCCAGGAAAACGATCCGGTTGGCACCGGCCGGCAGGATCGTTTCCTTGAACAGCAGCTTCAGCCCGTCGGCAAAGGGCTGCAGCAGGCCGAAGGGGCCCACGACGTTGGGGCCCTTGCGCAGCTGGATCGCCGCGATGACCTTGCGTTCGGCATAGGTTAGGTAGGCGACGGCCACCAGCAGCGGCACGACGATCGCCATGATCTGCGCAACGATGATCGCAAAAGGCCAAGCATAGCCGCTCCAGAAGTCAGTCACGACGCCCCTCCCCCGCGGCTGTGGCCCACGTGCTTCGCTTCATCCCTTCACCCCTCGGTCCCGGTCGCCGCGCGCTTGGGCAGCACGAAGATTTCCGTGCACTTCGCCATGGTCGGCGAGGCCCGGCTGATCGGGTCGGTCATGTAGAAGTTGTCGATCGGCAGCGCAAAGGGTGCCCCTGAGACTTCGCCCGCCGCGCCGAAGGCCTCCCAGGCCGCCGGCTGCACCTCGTCCAGACGGCCGAACAGTGGGTTGGCTTCGATCAGCTTTTGCCGCAACTCGCCCAGGTTGTCGTAGGGCAGAGGCTGCCCCACGGCTTCAGAAAGAGCGCGCAGGATCGTCCAGTCCTCGCGCGCGTCGCCCGGCGGGAAGGTGGCCAGGCGGCCGAGCTGCACTCGGCCTTCCAGATTGACGTAGGTGCCGTTCTTCTCGGTGTAGGCCGCGCCCGGCAGGATGACATCGGCGCGGTGCGCGCCGGCATCGCCGTGATGGCCCTGATAGACCACGAAGGCGCGCCCGAGGCGGCTCATGTCGACTTCATCGGCTCCGAGCAGCCAGACCAGATCGATCTCGCCCGCTTCGGCCCCGGCCAGAATGCCCTCGAGATCGCGGCCCTCGGGGCCCGGCAGGAAACCGAGGTCCAGCCCGCCGACACGACTTGCGGCACGGTTCAGCACATTGAACCCGTTCCAGCCCTCCGGCGCCTGCGGACCGGCCATGCCGAAGGACTCCGCCACTTCCCGCGCCAGCGCCAGGATTGCGGCGCCGTCGGGTCGGGCCACCGCACCGCTGCCGAGGATCAGCATCGGGCGCTCAGCCTTGCGCAGCACTTCGGCGAAATCACCCTCGCCGCGCGCCAGGGCCTGCAGCGCCTCTGGGCCGTCGCCCAAAGCGACCGTCTCGTAGGTCAGATCGACTTGGGGACCGATCACCCCGACCGGCAGGCCGTTCTGCAGGAAGCGCTTGCGGATGCGCGCGTTCACCAGGGCGGCTTCCCAGCGCGGATTGGCGCCGATCAGCAGCACCGCATCAGCCTGCTCGATGCCGGCGATGGTCGTGTTGAAGAGATAGCCGCTGCGCGTTCGGCTGTCGCTGCCGGCCTTGGAACCGTCCTGGCGACACTCCAGATTCTCGGAGCCGAGCCCGGTCATGAAGTCCTTGAGGGCCAGCATGGATTCGGCATCGCAGAGGTCGCCGGCAATCGCCGCCATGCGCTCGCCGGAGAGCCCGCGCAGCCGCTCGGCCACTGCCGACAGCGCTTCCTCCCAGGACACGGGGCGCAGCTTACCGTCGATGCGCAGATAGGGGCGGTCGAGGCGCTGGCGCGACAGGCCGTCGCGCGCGTGGCGTGTCTTGTCGCTGATCCACTCCTCGTTCACGTCCTCATGGATGCGCGGCAGCACGCGCATGACCTCGCGCCCGCGGCTGTCCACGCGGATGCTCGAGCCCACGGCGTCCATCACGTCGACGGAGAGCGTCTTGCGCAGCTCCCAGGGGCGCGCCGTGAAGGCGTAGGGCGCGCTGGTCAGCGCCCCCACCGGGCAGATATCCACCAGGTTGCCGGACAGCTCGGAGTCGATGGCGCGCTCCAGCGTGGTGATCTCCGCGTCCTCGCCGCGGTTGACCATGCCGATGTCCTCGACCCCGCCGATCTCGGTGGCGAAACGTACACAACGCGTACACTGGATGCAGCGGGTCATGATCGTCTTGATCAGGGGACCCATGTACTTCTCGCTGACCGCGCGCTTGTTCTCCTCGTAGCGGCTGCGGTCATAGCCATAGGCCATGGCCTGGTCCTGCAGATCGCACTCGCCGCCCTGATCGCAGATCGGGCAGTCCAGCGGATGGTTGATCAGCAGGAACTCCATCACGCCGTTGCGGGCCTTCTCCACGGTCGGCGTGTCGGTGCGGATCACCATGCCCTCGCCCACCGGCATGGCGCAGGAGGCGATCGGCTTGGGCGCGCGCTCCATCTCCACGAGGCACATCCGGCAATTGCCGGCGATGGAGAGGCGCTCGTGATAGCAGAAGCGGGGAATCTCCGCGCCGGCCATCTCGCAGGCCTGCAGCACGGTGATGCCGGCAGGCACCTCGATCTCGCGACCGTCGATCGTGACCTTGGGCATGTTCAACCTTCTCCTGGCGCCGCTTGCAGCGGCTTACTCCGCGGCGACCGCAGTGCGGTCGGCCTTGTATTCGGCGATGCGGCGTTCCAGCTCGGGGCGGAAGTGCCGGATGAGCCCCTGGATCGGCCAGGCGGCGGCATCACCCAGGGCGCAAATGGTGTGGCCTTCGACCTGCTTGGTGACGTCGAGCAGCGTGTCGATCTCCTCGACCTCGGCCTGGCCCTTCATCATCCGGCTCATCACCCGGTACATCCAGCCGGTGCCTTCGCGGCAAGGCGTACACTGGCCGCAGGATTCGTGCATGTAGAAGTGGCTGAAGCGCTGGATCGCCTCGACGATGTCCGCCGATTGGTCGATCACGATCACCGCCGCGGTGCCAAGGCCCGACTGCGCCTCCCGCAAGGAATCGAAATCCATCAACACGTTATCGCAGATGGTCTTGGGCAGACAGGGCACCGAGGAGCCGCCGGGAATGACGGCCTGCAGGTTGTCCCAGCCACCGCGCACGCCACCGGCGTGCTTGTCGATCAGCTCACGTAGCGGGATGCCCATCTCCTCTTCCACGTTGCAGGGCCGATTCACGTGCCCCGAAATGGAAAAGATCTTGGTGCCGGTGTTCTTCGGCCGGCCCAATCCCTTCCACCAGGCGGCACCGCGCCGCAGGATGGTGGGAGATACGGCAACGGTCTCCACGTTGGTCACCGTGGTGGGGCAGCCCCACACACCCACAGCCGCCGGGAAAGGCGGCTTGAGGCGTGGCTGGCCCTTCTTGCCCTCCAGCGACTCCAGGAGCGCGGTTTCCTCGCCGCAGATGTAGGCGCCGGCGCCGCGGCTCACCTCGATGTCGAAGGCCCAGCCGGACCCGCAGGCGTCAGCCCCCAGCAGCCCCGCCTCGCGGGCTTCCTGGATGGCGGCTTCCAGGCGCTGGGTCGGCAGCCAGTATTCACCGCGGATGTAGATGTAGGCCTTGTGCGCCCCCATGGCGAAACCCGCCACAACGCAGCCTTCCAGCAGCATGTGCGGGTCGTTGCGCATGATCTCCCGGTCCTTGCAGGACCCGGGCTCGGATTCATCGGCGTTGACCACGAGGTAATGCGGGCGGCCGTCGTTCTCCTTGGGCATGAAGGACCACTTCAGACCCGCCGGGAAACCGGCGCCGCCACGGCCACGCAGCTCCGACTCCTTGATCTCCTCGATGATCTTGTCGCGCCCCAGGGCGACGAGATCCTTGGTGTTGGACCAGATGCCCCGCTTGCGCGCACCTTCGAGACGCCAATCCTCAAGTCCATAAAGGTTGAGGAAAACGCGATCCTTGTCCTGCAGCATCAAGCGCCCCCCTGCACTTCGGTCAGCGTGGTCAGGCCACCTTCCGGCTCAGAGCTGACCCGGCCCTCCTGCGAGCCGGCCGCCGGCGTCTCACCCTTGCGCAGGGCCCGCATGATCTCCTTGGCCTTCTCAGGCGTCAGGTCCTCGAAGTAGTCGCGGTCGTTGACCTGGAACATCGGCGCATTGGAGCAGGCGCCCAGGCACTCGACCTCCACCACGGAAAAGGCGCCGTCCTCGCTGAGTTCACCGAAACGGCTGGTCCCCGCCTCTTCCAGGCAGGCCCGGGAAATGTCGTCGGAACCGCGCAGCCAGCAGCTCGTGGTGCGGCAGACCTGGATCAGGTGCCGGCCCGCGGGCTGGGTGTTGAACATGGTGTAGAAGCTGACGACCTCGTGCACCCGGATCGGCGCCATGCCCAGGAAGGAGGCCACGTACTCTATGGCCGGAACCGAGAGCCAGCCGTCGTTCTGTTCCTGCGCCAGGTAGAGCAGCCAGATGACCGCGCTAGCCTGCCGGCCTTCGGGATAGCGCGCGACGTAACCCTTGGCCTTTTCCAGGTTCTCCGGCGTGAAGGCGAAGTCCTCGGCCTTCGGCGGGATGTAGGTGGTGACCTTCATCGATCGACCTCTCCGAAGACGATGTCCATGGAGCCGAGAATGGCCACCGAGTCGGCCAGCATGTGGCCGCGGCAGAGGTGGTCCATCGCCGCCAGATGGGCGAAGCCCGGCGCACGGATCTTGCATTTGTAGGGACGGTTGGAACCGTCGGAGACGAGATAGACCGCGAACTCGCCCTTGGGCGCCTCAACGGCAGTGTAAGTCTCGCCCGGCGGCACGTGGTAGCCCTCGGTGTAGAGCTTGAAGTGGTGGATCAGTGCTTCCATGGAGCGCTTCATCTCGCCACGGCGCGGCGGCGTGATCTTCTGGTTTTCCACCATGACCGGCCCATCGGGCATCTTTTCGATGCACTGCTCGATGATGCGCAGCGACTGGCGCATCTCCTCCATGCGGACGAGGTAGCGGTCGAAGCAGTCGCCGGACTTTCCGACCGGAATCTGGAAATCCAGCTGGTCGTAGCACTCATAGGGCTGTGCCCGGCGCAGGTCCCAGGGCACGCCCGAGCCGCGCAGCATCGGGCCGGTGAAGCCCCAGTCCATGGCCGTTTCCACAGGCACGACGCCGATGTCGACGGTGCGCTGCAGGAAGATGCGGTTGCCGGTCAGGAGTGCCTCCAGGTCGTCGATCACCTTGGGGAAGGACTCGCAGAAGCGGCCGATATCATCCAGCAGGCCGGCCGGCAGATCCTGGTGCACCCCGCCCGGTCGGAAATAGGCGGCGTGAAGCCGCGCTCCGCTGACGCGCTCATAGAACTCCATGATCTTCTCGCGCTCTTCGAAGCCCCAGAGCAGCGGCGTCATGGCGCCCACATCAAGCGCGAAGGTGGTGATGTTCAGCAGGTGATTGGCGATGCGCGTCAGCTCGGAGAAGAGCACGCGGATGTACTGGGCGCGCGGCGGCACCTCGATGCCCAGCAGCTTCTCCGTCGCCAGCGCGAAGGCGTGCTCCTGGTTCATCGGGCTGACGTAGTCGAGCCGGTCGAAGTAGGGCACCGCCTGCAGGTAGGTCTTGTACTCGATCAGCTTCTCGGTGCCGCGGTGCAGCAGGCCGATGTGCGGGTCGGCGCGCTCGATCACCTCGCCGTCCATTTCCAGCACCAGGCGCAACACGCCGTGCGCTGCCGGGTGCTGCGGACCGAAATTCAGGGTCAGCGGCTTGATTGCTGCTTCCGCCATCAGGCCTTGCCTCCGTCTTCGCTGTCAGCCGCCTCGGCCTTCTCATCGCCGGGCAGGTGCAGCATGCCCTCCCAGGGGCTCTCGAAATCGAAGCCGCGGAACTCCTGGCTCAGGGAAACCGGCTCATAGACCACGCGCTTCAGCTCTTCGTCGTAGCGAAGCTCCACGTAGCCGGTGAGCGGGAAGTCCTTGCGCAGCGGATGCCCCTCGAAACCGTAATCGGTCAGGATGCGTCGCAGATCGGGGTGATCGGAGAAGAAGACACCGTAGAGGTCCCAGGTTTCCCGCTCGAACCAGTTGGCCGAGCTGAAGACGCCGCAGAGCGAGGGAACCGCGGTTTCCTCATCGGTCGGCAGCTTGATGCGGACCCGCAGGTTATGCTTGAGCGACAGCAGGTTATAGACCACCTCGAAGCGCCGCTCGCGCTCCGGATGATCCACGGCCGTGACGTCCATCAGCTGCTTGAACAGTGCGTTGGGATTGTCGCGCAGGAAGGTGGCGAGAGGAATCAGGTGCTCCCGTTCCGTCCAAAGGATCAGCTCGCCGCGAATCTCTTCGGCCTGCACGAGCGCATCCGGTTGGGATGCCTCAAGCTGGTCGATCAGGTCCTTGTGGGCAGGGATCATCACCATCTCGTCGCTGTTACTCGACACCGGAACCGCCGTCTGACCTAGCGGGCAATCGCCGCCTGGCGCTTGATCTTCTTCTGGAGTTGAAGGACGCCATAGAGCAGCGCCTCTGCCGTGGGAGGGCAGCCGGGGACATAGACGTCGACCGGCACCACCCGGTCGCAGCCACGCACCACGGAATAGGAGTAGTGGTAGTAGCCACCGCCGTTGGCGCAGGAGCCCATGGAGATGACCCAGCGCGGCTCGGCCATCTGGTCGTAGACCTTGCGCAGCGCCGGCGCCATCTTGTTGCACAGCGTGCCGGCAACGATCATCACGTCCGACTGGCGCGGGCTGGGCCGGAAGACTGCACCGAAGCGGTCGAGGTCATAGCGACTGGCGGCTGTGTGCATCATTTCGATCGCGCAGCAGGCCAGACCAAAGGTCATGGGCCACATCGAACCGGTCTGGGCCCAGGCGGCGAGCCGGTCCATCTGCGCGATGACGAAACCCTTTTCCTGGATCTCGTCGGAGACACGGTTAAGCGCGGCGTCCTGCGTCGCACCGGGCGCGAGCGGCTGGCCCTGCGGCTGGGCGATCACTCCCATTCCAGCGCTCCCTTCTTCCATTCATAGATGAAGCCGACGGTCAAAAGTCCGAGGAAGACCATCATCGACCAGAAACCGAACATGCCGATCTCGCCGAGCGAAACCGCCCAGGGGAAGAGAAAGGCCACTTCCAGGTCAAAGATGATGAAAAGAATGGCAACGAGATAGAAGCGCACGTCGAAGCGCGAGCGCGCGTCGTCAAAGGCCTCGAAGCCGCATTCATAGGCCGATACCTTTTCCGAGTCCGGCCGCTGCCGGGCCACGACGTAAGAGCCGATCACCATGACAAGCCCCAGACCCAGGGCGATGCCGATGAAAATCAGGATCGGCAGGTACTCTACCAGCAGTGGATTCATCTCCTGCCCCTCGGAACCAGTCCTTCGGCAGCGCCACCGGCACTTCCAGCAGCCGGCAACGCCGTTGCCCGTCCGACACTCTGCCCCTGCGGGTCAGTGCCGGCCGGTTGTCTCAGCAAGTGCGCGGCCACGAGGACGCGGTCGCGACGTGGCCGGACTATAGGGCGGACGCCCCGGTGGGAAAAGGGCGAAACGACGCGTCACCCTCGCCCACAAAAACATGATGGACAAAGGCGTTAGAGCCCTGCCCTGCAGGTGGCATCGACATGTCTGGGAAAGCGAGTGGCGGGAGTGACGGGACTCGAACCCGCGGCCTCCGGCGTGACAGGCCGGCGCTCTAACCAACTGAGCTACACCCCCTCGCCATGTCGCGGCCGGCGCTGAGGCTCGGCGTGGCGACGGGCGGGAAGTACTCCAGGGGCTGGGGGGTGTCAAGCGAAACCGCGAGCGTATTTTTGCCAGCACAGGCCAGGCGCTGAGGCAGACGCACAGCAGCGCTGCAGCCCCTCCCGTTGCCCTGGTTCAAAGTGCCTTCCCCCTTACCCTTCGTATAATGCAGGACATGGCGTGAGACGGGCGCCGCGCGCTGGGAAAGTGCGGGCGGGAGCGTCACACCGGTCTTTGCCGCCCACGCTGCGACTGGACGTAAGCGGCCCGGCAACCTTAGAGTTGGCGCATCTCTTGCCTCTTCCCCCGACACAACAGGGATTTGCCCGATGTTTCCGCTCGCCGCCGCCGTTTCTCGCCTTGGCACCGAAACCGCCTTCGAAGTCCTCGCACGCGCCAAGGCGCTGGAAGCCAAGGGGCACTCGGTGTTCAATCTGGGCATCGGCCAGCCCGATTTTCCGACGCCGCCGCACATCGTCGAAGCAGCAGTCAAGGCCCTGCGCGACGGGCATCACGGCTACACCCCGGCAAACGGCATCCCGGAACTGAGACAGGCCGTCGCGGCCACCCTGGAGAAGCGAGCGGGCGCGCCGCTGGACCCGGACCGGGTCGTGGTGGTGCCCGGCGGCAAGGTCACGATGTTCTTCGCCATCTCGCTGTTCGGCGAACCAGGGGCGGAGATCCTCTATCCCAACCCCGGCTTTCCCATCTACGAATCGGTGATCCGCTACAGCGGCGCCACGCCGGTGCCCCTGCCGCTGCACGAGGACAAGGGCTTTGCCTTTTCCGCCGAGGAGGTCCTGGCCCGCATCACCGAGCGCACGCGCCTCATCATCATCAACAGCCCCGCCAACCCGACGGGCGGCGTGGTGCCCAAGGAAGAACTGGACCGGCTGGTGGAAGGCCTCGAGGCCTGGCCCCAGGTCGTGGTGATGTCGGACGAGATCTACGGCGAGATGCTCTACGACGGGCTGGAGCACAACTCACTGCTCGCCTACGAATCGCTGCGCGACCGGCTGATCCTGCTCGACGGCTGCTCCAAGACCTACGCCATGACCGGCTGGCGCCTGGGCTACGGCTACTGGCCGAAGGAGTTGGTGGAGCCAGTGGTGCGCCTGGCGGTCAACTCCGTCTCCTGCGTCAATGCTCCGACCCAGTGGGCCGGCATCGCCGCGCTGGAAGGGCCCCAGGATGCGGTTGCCGAGATGCTCCGCGCCTTCGACCAACGTCGCCGGGCCGTGGTTGCCGGGCTGAACGCCATCGAGGGCATCAGCTGCGTCACGCCCAAGGGAGCCTTCTACGCCTTCCCCAACATCGGCAAAACCGGCCTCAGCGCCAAGCAGATGGAGCAGGGCCTGCTGGAGGAAGCGGGCGTGGCGGCCATTGCTGGCACCTCCTTCGGCGCCGAGGGCGAAGGCTACCTGCGCATTTCCTATGCGAACTCCCTGGAGAACATCGAGTTGGCGCTGGAGCGGATCGGTCGCTGGCTCGCCCAGCGCACCTGACTCACCCGGGGTTCAGCCTCGGGGTTCAGCCAGACCGACCGGATTCAGCTCAGGCCCTCAGTGTGTCGGCCAGATACTGGGCGGGCACGGCTATCCGTGGGCGTTCATAACTTCAGTTGTAAATTGGTCTCGGATACAGCGCCCGTTTGCGCTCGGTTTCCGCGTAACCCGTGCCGCGGCGCCCCGTTTTCTCTGAGCAAATTTCGACTTCCGCTTAAAGACACCGCCTCGTTCCGAGCCCACAACTACCTCTTTGTGCGTAGAGGAAAGCCGAAGTTCTCGATTCTACGATCTATCGCCATTCGGTTATGCTTGCAATTCAAGAGAAACATCTTAAATTGCGCGGCAATAGATTAACCCCTCCAGAATAGGAGAAGACCCGTGGAAGACAAGTCGGCAGACGAAGCCCCCAAGCAATCCGAGATTCTAACACACACCGCACAGATCGTGGCCGCACACGTCGGTCACAATGCGATTGCACCCAACGATGTGCCGACTCTCATCAAATCGGTACACGATGCCTTGACCAGCGTCGGAACGCCGGAGCCGGAAGTGCCCCAGCAGGAGCCGGCGGTGCCTATCCGGCGCTCGATCCAGCCGGACTATCTGGTTTGTCTCGAAGACGGCAAGAAGCTGAAGATGCTGCGCCGCCATTTGAAGACGGCGTTCAACATGACCCCGGAAGAGTATCGGGCGAAATGGAACCTTTCCCCGAACTATCCTATGGTCGCGCCCAACTACGCCAAGCAGCGCAGCGATCTGGCCAAGCAGTTCCGACTGGGCAAGCGCAAGGAAGAAGAGCCGGCAAAGCCGGCACCGAAGACGCGCGGCCGGAAGAAGAAATCCGAGTCCTGATGCAGATGGCAGCAAACCGCCTTTGATCGGAATCGTTTCGCGATCCGAATGAATGGCAGAAGCTGCGTCACACCTTTGAATCTTGATCGGATTCACGCGGTTGATTAAGTCGCATAGCGATTTCGATCAATCGCGGCGGTTTGCTTGAGAACGCGCAGTCTTCAGGAGAGCGCGCGCAGGTCACGGCACAGGCGCTCGGGATCCTCTTCCTCGACCAGCGCGCGCGTCGCCTCCTGGGTGCGTTCCCACAGCGGCATTGCCTCGACCAGCAGGTCGCGTCCCGCCGCCGTCAGCAGCAAACGGCGACTGCGCCGATCGGCGGGATCGACGGTCACCGCCAGCAATCCCTTGCGCTGCAGCGGCTTGATGTTGGCCGTGATGGTGGTGCGATCCATCGCCAGCACCGACGACACCGCCCCGATGCTCGGCGGCTCCGGTCGATTCAGCGACATGAGCAGCGAGAACTGCCCGCTGGTGAGTCCCAGCGGCCGGAGCGCCTCGTCGTAGCGCCGCGCCAGGGCGCGCGCCGCCCGCTGCACATGCAGACACAGGCAGCTATCACGCACCCGCAGGGTTTCGGAATAGGGAAGCGACTCATCCTTGGCCATGGGCCTTTGACACCGATCCGTAATGTTGATATCAACATAGCGCGCCTACGGCAGCGCAGCAAGATAGGGAGGCAAAGGTGGCGACAAAAGTTTTGATTCTGTTGGGAACTAAGAAAGGGGTTTTCATACTCGAATCCGAAGACGCGCGCCGCTCCTGGCAGCTGCGCGGCCCCTACTGCGAGACATGGCCCGTCTACCACGTGGTCGCCGATGCAGGCAGTAGGACCCTCTATGCCGCTGCCGGCGACCCCTGGTTCGGCCCGGCGGTCTGGCGCTCCGACGATCTCGGCGAGACCTGGACCCACTCCAGTGAGGGCCTCGCCTATGCGGAAGGTGAAGATCCGGTCAAAGGCGTCTGGAGCCTGGCGTCGGCGCATGGCCGCCTCTACGCCGGCGTCGAACCAGCCGGCCTCTTCGTCAGCGACGACCGCGGCTCGACCTGGAGCCATGTGGAAGGGCTGCGCGCCCACCCCTCCCGGCCCCACTGGCACGCAGGCGCCGCCGGTCTCATCCTCCATTCCCTGCTCCCCCATCCGAGCGACCCGCAACAGATCTGGATTGCCATCTCGGCGGCCGGCGTCTTCCACACCGCGGACGGCGGCCGCACCTGGGAGCCGCGCAATCGCGGCACCCGCGCCGACTTTCTGCCGGAGGACCAGCGCTATCCCGAGTTCGGCCAGTGCGTGCACAGCCTGGCCATGGCCCCGGGACAACCGGATCGGCTCTACCAGCAGAATCACTGCGGCATGTATCGCAGCGACGACGGCGGTCAGGCATGGCAGAGCATAGAGGCCGGGCTGCCCTCCACCTTCGGATTTCCTTCGGCGGTCGATCCGAAGGACAAAGACACCCTCTACCTCGTGCCACTGAACGGAGACATCGCCGGGCGCTACATGCCCGAGGGCCAGGCTGCGGTCTGGCGCACGCGCGATGGCGGCCAGACCTGGCAGGACCTGCGAGAAGGCCTGCCGCAGCGCAATGTCTACTTCAACGTCCTGCGCCAAGCGCTCGCCACCGACGGCATGGACCCGCTGGGCGTCTATTTCGGCACCAGCAGTGGCTCGCTCTATGCCAGCGATGACGGCGGTGACAGCTGGCGCTGTCTGGCGGAGCACCTGCCCCTTGTGCAGTCGGTGGAAACCCTGGTGATCCGTTAGGCGCGCCCGTGACCGTGCAGAACGATCAGCCGCCGCCGCAGGTCGTGGTGCAGTTGCCCACGGCCTTGCGCGCGCTCTTTCCCGATGCACCACCCCGCGTCCCGCTTCGGGCCGCGACGCTGTCGGAGGCCATGGTTGCCCTCGACCAGCGTTGGCCCGGCATACGCGACCGGCTCTGCGATTCGCGCCCGGCCTTGCGCCGGCACATCAACGCCTTCGTCGATGGCGAGCGGGTCGACCTGACCCGGCGCTTGCAGGAGGGCGACGAAGTGATCCTGCTCACCGCCATCAGCGGCGGCTGAACGGCACAGGCGCTCCATCCCCCTTTTTAGAACCACCCCATAATTTCGGACTCCCGCGGGCCCCGAGTTCTTGTATTATGGACAACCGTGAACAGAGAGAGCCACGAAGGCTCGCAAAACCAACCAAGAAGAGACGGGGGAGAGAATGCGCACAGTCTTGCTGGCCGTGGCCGGCCTTGTTGCGACCGGCGCAAGCGTCCAGGCGGATGAGCTGCTGGAACGGGGCGCCTACCTGATGAACACCATCGTTGCCTGCGGCAACTGCCACACCCCCATGGGCCCCGAGGGGCCCGGGCCGGAGCTTTCCGGCGGGCTGCCCTTCGATCTGCCGGGCTTCGTCAGCTACGCCGCAAACATCACGCCAGACCCGGAAACCGGTATCGGCGACTGGAATGACGAAGAGATCGGCCGCGCCATCCGCGAGGGCATCGGCCGCGATGGCGAACTGCTGGCGCCGGTGATGCCGGCCGAGTTCTACCAGCATCTCTCCGACCGCGACCTGGCCGCCATCATTGCCTATCTGCGTCAGGTCGAGCCGGTGGTCAGCCTTGTGCCGGAAACGGAGTTCGAGATGCAGCTTCCGCCGGCCTGGGTCGAGCCGGTGGCGAGCGTGCCGGAGCCGGATCACGACAACCCCGTGGCCCACGGTGCCTATCTGGCGGAGATCGGCCACTGCATGGAATGCCACACGCCGCGCGACGACCAGGGCCATCTGGTTTTCGAGCGCATGGGCGCGGGCGGGCAGGTCTTCCCCGGCCCCTGGGGCGAGTCGGTTTCCGCCAACATCACCTCTCATCCCGAGGCGGGACTGGGTTCCTGGAGCGACGCCGAAATCAAGCAGGCGATCACCCACGGCATCTCCCGGAACGGCACCGAACTGCAGCCGCCCATGGCCTTCGCCTACTACGCGGGTATCAGTGATGCTGACATGGACGCCCTGATCGCCTGGCTGCGCACGGTACCGCCGGCCGAATAGCCGGGCTGCGCTCTACCCCATCTCCACCAGACGCAAGCCGTCCAGGGTACGGGCGCGGCGGAAGGCGTCGAGGTCGCGGCAGAGCGCGATCAGGCCCTCCTCGTGATCGAAGCTTTCCGCCTCGGCCCGCAGCTTGAGGTTCTGCACCTCGCGGGCGGTGAGCAGCAGCACCTCCCCCTCCCAGCGGCCGGCGTCGAGAAACTCCGGCAGATCGGCCAGTTCGTAGTCCTCGCCGATCCAGGCATGGACCAGGGCTTGGCTGCCATCAGGCAGCAGGGCGTAGACACCGGCCTGCGGCCCGCTGCTCATGCATCGCTCCCGCTCAGTTGGCGCCACTGCTCTTCGCTCAGGATCTCGACCCCCAGATCGGCAGCCTTGCGAGCCTTGGAGCCGGCATCGGCGCCCACCACCACGTAGTCGGTCTTGCGGGAGACCGAGCCGGCCACCTTTGCGCCCAGTGCCTCGGCGCGCGCCTTGGCCTCGCTGCGGCTCATGGTCTCCAGCGTGCCGGTGAAGACCATCGTCTTGCCGGCAATGGGTGACTCCACTTGCCTGTCCGGTGCCTCCGGCGGCTCCACGGTGAGTCGGACCTCCAGTTCCTCCAGGACCTGGAGATTGTGCGGCTCGCCGAAGAAGGCGCAGATATCATCGGCCATGGACAGGCCGATGCCGGAGAGATTGCAGAGCTCCGCATAGGCCTCGCCCACCTCCTCGGGCTTGCGGGCCTCGGGGTGCGCCTGTCGTTCGGCGGCAGCCTGCTTCATCGCCGCCTGCCAGGCAGCCAGCGAACCGAAGCTGCGGGCAAGCAGGCGGGCCGTCGCCTGCCCCACCTGGCGGATGCCGAGCGCATAGATGAAGCGATCGAGCCCGACTCGCCGACGCACCTCAATGGCCTCGAAGAGCTTTTCCGCCGAGCGCGCGCCCCAGCCCGGGCGATTCTTCAGGCGAGTCAGGCCGTCCGAACCATCATTGCGCTGCAGATCGAAGATATCCGCCGGGGTGCGAATCAACTCCCACTCGAAAAAGGCCCGCACCTGCTTCTCGCCCAGCCCCTCGATGTCGAAGGCATCGCGCGAGACGAAGTGGATCAACTTCTCCACCTGCTGATAGGGGCAGGCCAGTTCGCCGGAGCAGCGCGAGACGGCCTCGCCATCATGGCGCACCACCTCGGTGCGCAGCGGACAGGGGCAGTGGGTGGGAAAGCCGTAGGGCGCCGAGCCTTCGGGGCGCTTGTCCAGCACCACCTCGACGATCTGCGGAATGACGTCGCCGGCGCGCTGCACCACCACCGTGTCGCCCTCGCGCACGTCCTTGCGCTGAATCTCATCGGCATTGTGCAGCGTAGCGCGGGAGACCACGACGCCGCCCACGGTCACAGGCGTCAGATGCGCAACCGGGGTCAGCGCGCCGGTGCGCCCCACCTGGATGTCGATCTTCTCCAGCTTGGTTATCGCGCGCTCGGCCGGGAACTTGTGCGCGATCGCCCAGCGCGGCGCCCGGCTGACGAAACCCAGGCGCGCCTGCAGGTCGAGCCGATCCACCTTGTAGACCACGCCGTCGATATCATAGTCGAGGCCCGCCCGCTCCGCCTCGACCCGGTGGTAGAGTGCCAACATGGCTTCCAGGTCCGGACAGCGTTCGGCCAGCGGATTGGTCGCAAAGCCCCAGTCCCGCAGGCGCTCGAGAAAGGCCCAGTGGGTGTCCGCCACACTCTCCGACAGCTCCCCCCAGGAGTAGGCGAAGAGCCTCAGCGGCCGCTGGGCGGTGATTGTCGGATCGAGCTGGCGCAGGGAGCCGGCGGCGGCATTGCGCGGATTGGCGAAGACTTTGCTGCCCGCCTCCTCCTGGCGCTGGTTGAGCGCAGCAAAGTCGCTCTTGGTCATGTAGACCTCGCCGCGCACCTCCAGAACCTCGGGCACCTCTTCGCCCAGATCCTGGGGCAGATCGTCCAGGGTGTGCAGGTTGCGGGTGACGTCCTCACCCTCCCGCCCGTCACCTCGGGTGGCGCCGCGCACGAAGCGCCCCTTCTCGTAGCGCAGCGTGATCGACAGTCCGTCAATCTTGGGTTCGGCGACGAAGTCGAGCGCGTCCTCCGCCGGCCAGTTGAGGAAGCGCCGCACCCGCGCGACGAACTCACCCAGGTCTCCCTCGTCGAAGGCATTGTCGAGCGAGAGCATCGGCACTGCGTGGCGCACCTTGGCAAAACCGCTGGCGGGCGCGGCGCCGACCCGCCGGGCCGGACTGTCCGCCCGGACCAGATCGGGAAAGCGCGCCTCGATGGCCGCGTTGCGCTGGCGCAGCGCGTCGTAGCCAGCGTCGCTGATCTCCGGCGCATCCTCGCGGTAATAGAGTTCATCGTGCCTGGCGATCTCGATCGCCAGCCACTCCAACTCGGTGGCAGCCTGCTCGCGGGTCAGGGAGTCGACAGGTTGCGCGTGCTCGCTCATGGTCTCGCCATCAGTTTGCCGGCGGCCGCGCGGGCCTCCTGGGTAATCTGCGTGCCCGAGAGCATGCGCGCCACCTCTTCCTGCCGCTCAGGTGCATCGAGCGGCACGACACGGGTCACCGTGCTCTCCCCGGCCGTTTCCTTACGGACCTGCCAGTGATAGTGCCCCAGGGCCGCCACCTGAGGGCTATGGGTCACCACCAGTACCTGGCGCTGCTCGGCCAGACGCGCCAGCCGCTCGCCCACCGCCGCGGCCGTGGCGCCGCCCACCCCCGAATCGACCTCATCGAAGATCAGGGTCGTCACCGGCGAGGCCTCGGCCAGCACGACCTTGAGCGCCAGCAGCAGGCGGGAGAGTTCGCCACCGGAGGCGATCTTGGCCAGGGGCCCACCGGGCGCGCCCGGATTGGTGCTGACCTCGAAAACCACCCGGTCGATGCCCTGCGGCCCCCAGGCCTCCTCGTCGCGGCGCTGCACACGGCAGTAGAAGTGCGCCTTGTCGAGTCGCAGCGGGGCCAGCTCCGCCTGGACCGCTGCCTGCAGACTTCCAGCTGCGGCGCTGCGCTTGTCACTGAGCTCTTCCGCCGCGACGAGATAGGCCTCACGCGCGCTCTCGACCGCTGCCTTCAGGCCGGCGAGATGCGCCTCCCCGCTGTCGAGGGCTTCCAGGCGCTCGGCGAAAACCCGGCGCAATCGCGGCAGCTCCTGCACCTCGCAGCCGTGCTTGCGCGCCTGCTCCTTCAGGGCGAAGTAGCGCTCCTCCACCGTGGCCAGGCGTCCGGGCTCGAACTCCAGGTCGGCGGACAGCGAAGACACCTGGGCCTGGGCCTCGTTGACCTCGGCCACCGCCCGGTCGAGCGCGCCCATGAGCTCATCCAGCCGGCCTCCCGCCTTGTCGGCCACCCGATCCAGGGCACGCTGAGCACCGGCAAGCGCCCGCTCGGCCGTGTCCGAACCATCGCCGCCCAGGGCCGATGCCGCGATGTTGAGGGCCTCGCTCAGCCGCTCGCCATGCATCAGGAAGCGCCGCTCCTCGGCCAGGCGCTCCTCCTCGTCTTCCTGCGGGTCCAGTTCGTCGAGCTCCTCCAGCGCGTGGCGCAGGAAGCTGTCGTCGCGGCGAGCCTGTTCCAGCTGCGCCTGGGCCTCGGCGAAAGCCCGCTCTGCCGTGCGCCACCCTTGCCAGTGCCCTGCCAGGGCGTCGGCTCGCGCGCCCAGCCCGCCATGGGCATCGAGAAGTCCCAGGTGCGTTGCCGGATCGAGCAGGCCGTGCTGGGCGAACTGCCCCTGCACCTCCACCAGACGCTCGCCCAGCGCGCGCAACAGCCCCACCGATACCGCCTGATCATTGATGAAGGCGCGGCTGCGGCCATCGGCCGAAAGCACCCGCCGCAGGACGAGCGCTTCGTCCTCGAGCTCAAAGTCCTGTTCTCGCAACTGCGCCAGGGCAGGATGTTCGTGGTCGATCTCGAAGGCCGCGGTCACGCTGGCCTGATCGCTGCCGTGGCGCACCAGTGCCGAATCGGCGCGGGCGCCCAGCGCCAGACCCAAGGCGTCCAGCAGGATCGACTTGCCGGCGCCGGTTTCACCGGTCAGCACGCCAAGTCCAGCGTCGGGCGCAAGTTCCAGCTGGTCGATCAGCACCACATTGCGGATCGCGAGGCTGACCAGCATGGCCGTCTCAGAAGACCGAACGCCAGGTCCGCGAGATCCAGGAACGCTGCTGACGGTCTTCCTCGGGGCGGAGATCTTCCCCGGTCAGGAGGGCATAGGAGTCGAGATACCAGTCCGAACCCGGGTAGTTATGCCCCAGCACGGCTGCGGTTGCCTGCGCCTCATCGGTGATCCCCAGGGCAAGGTTCGACTCGACGAGCCGATGCAGCGCTTCCGGGACATGCGTGGTGGTCTGGTAGTCCCGGACCACGATCTGGAAGCGGTTGATCGCCGCCAGATGCTCGCCTTGACGCTGATAGTAGCGGCCGATGGACATGTGCTGACCGGCCATGTGGTCATGGGCAAGGTCGAGCTTGAGCTGCGCATCGCGGGCGTAACTGGAGTCCGGGAAGCGGGCGAGCACTTCCTCCAGCGCACCGACGGCGCGGCGCGTCATGGCCTGATCACGCTCCACGTCGGCAATCTGCTCGTAGTAGCTGAGGGCCTTGAGATAGTAGGCGTAGCCGATGTCCGGGTGACCGGGGTGCAACTGGATGAAGCGGTCCAGCGCGTTGATCGCCTCGTCGTAGTCGTCGGCCTGGTAGTGGGCGAAGGCCGACATGAGCTGCGCACGCGGCGCCCAGACCGAATAGGGGTGCTGACGCTCGACCTCGTCGAAGTTCGACGCGGCCGCGTCGTAACTCCCCTCACCCATATAGGCGAGGCCGAGATTGTAGAACTCCTCGGCCGGCCTTTCGACATAGACCTCCTTGTCGTCGGAGGAGCAAGCCCCCACCAACAAGGCAAGTCCCACGGCCAGAATCCGGCCCTTGGTCATAATGTACTGCAAACGGCTATCACCCGGCATATTCACCAGCCCTCATAAGACGCGCCGACTATAGGCAGATGACGAAGGGCGCTCAAGCCAGGGTCATTGCAAGATCGCGCGGGCGGGATCCGCTGCGGGGGCAGCGGATCCCGTTGCGGAGGAGCAAGCGGCGCGATCAGTTGGCCTGACGGCGCAGGAAGGCTGGAATGTCGAGCATCTCCTCGTCTTCCTTGCTTGTGTGCAACCGCTCCTGCGACTCCAGGTCCAGGTTCGGCTGTCGGCTCTCCGGTTGCGGCCGAGCCGCCTGTGGGCGGGCCGGCTGCTGACGCGCAGGCTGCTGGGACGGCGTCTGCTGGGACGGCGTCTGCTGGGCCTGCGGCTGCTGACGCGGCACGCCCAGGCTGGGTTCGGCTCGGGCTGCCTGGCGCGGCTGCTGTGCGCGCGGCTCTGCCGCTTCCCGTGCCGGCCGGGGGGCAGCCGGCTTGCTGCCGCCGGTCACCATGGTGAAGAGCGACGAAGCCTTGTTGCGCAGGCTGAACCCGCCGGCCTGACCCGCACGCTCGGGAGCCTGTTCCCTATGGCGCGGCTCGGGCATCGCAGGCGCCGCTTCGGGGACGGCACGCTTTTGCACCTGCATGGGCTCGGGCGGGATGTAGGCCTCGTCCCCGTCCTGCTCAGCCAACTCGTCCTGCGGCTCTGCATAGGCAGTTGCCTCATAGTGGTCGTGCTCAGGCTCGGACAGCGACTCCTCCTCGGGCCGCGCCTGTGCCATGGCTGCGGAGACCTGGATGGCGGCAGGGGCCTGGGCCGTGGCGGCCGCAGTGGCAGCGGCAGTCGCCTGCGCCGCCGCCGGAGCAGCCATGGGGCGGGCCGCTGTGGCGGCAGCCGCCTGACCGCCCGACTGGGCCGCCGGTCGGAAAGCCTGCGCTGCCGGACGAGCGGTTCCCGTCGGGGAGCCATTGCCGGCACCCACCACGCTCAGGTTGACCGGGCGCGGCTGGCCGGCCTGGGCCTCCATCTCGATGCCGGTCGCCACCACCGACACCCGCATGCGTCCGTTCAGGGACTCGTCGAAGGTGGAGCCGAAGATGATGTTGGCCTCGGGGTCGACCTCCTCGCGGATGCGGTTGGCCGCCTCGTCCACCTCGAAGAGCGTCATGTCCATGCCGCCGGTGATGTTGATCAGGACGCCACGGGCACCCTGCATCGACACGTCGTCGAGCAGCGGGTTGGAGATGGCCGCTTCCGCCGCCGCGATGGAGCGATCCTGCCCTTCGGCTTCGCCCGTGCCCATCATCGCCTTGCCCATCTCGGTCATGACCGAGCGGATGTCGGCGAAGTCCAGGTTGATGAGGCCCGGCATGATCATCAGGTCGGTCACACCGCGCACGCCCGAGTGCAGCACGTCGTCCGCCATCTTGAAGGCATCGGCGAAGGTGGTCTTCTCCGTGGCCAGGCGGAAGAGGTTCTGGTTCGGGATAATGATCAGGGTGTCGACATACTGGGTCAGCTCCTGAATGCCCTGCTCCGCCAGGCGCAGGCGATGAATGCCCTCGAACTGGAAGGGCTTGGTGACCACGCCGACGGTCAGGAGCCCGGCCTCGCGCGCCGCACGCGCCACCACCGGTGCCGCACCGGTGCCGGTGCCACCGCCCATGCCGGCGGTGATGAAGACCATGTTGGCCCCATCCAGGTGGCCCATGATGTCATCCAGCGACTCTTCGGCCGCCGCACGGCCCACGTCCGGGCGCGAGCCCGCACCCAGACCGGCGGTGACGTTGCGCCCCAGCTGAATGCGCCGCTCGCAGAGCGACTGACGCATCGCCTGGGCGTCGGTATTGGCGATCACGAACTCCACCCCTTCCAGGTTGGAGCTGATCATGTTGTTGACGGCATTGCCGCCCGCTCCGCCGACGCCGATCACCGTGATCCGCGGGCTGAGAACTTCCTCTTCCATCGGTACGCTTAAATTCAAATCCATAGCTGCCTCCGCTTGCTCACCCACTCGATTGCGTTCCGCCGTCCGCCGGAATTGGCCGACGGCGCTCCCGAATGCAGTCCGGCCCCCGCCGAACCGCGCGCTGTGACTAAAAGTGTTCCCGTATCCAATGCCCCATCCGGCCGAAGAGTCCGGCCGCCTCCGTGTTGTCTTGTGTTGCCGGCGGCGGCGGGACGCGCTCCATCGCCAGCGCATAGGCCAAGAGGCCCGAGGCCGTGGCGTAAGCGGGGCCGCTGGTGGCTTCCGCCAGGCCGCTGAGATGGATGGGCCGCCCCACCCGTACCTGCTTGTCCAGAATGAGAGCCGCCAGATCGTTCATCCCCGGCAGCTGCGCCGCACCGCCCGTCAACACCACGCGCCGGCCGCCCACCTTGTCGAAGCCGCTGGCTTCCAGGCGCGAGCGCACCAGCTCGAAGGTCTCCTCCAGACGCGGCTGCATGATGCCCACCAGCAGCGAGCGGGGGACCTGCTGCACATGCCCCTCCTCCTCGCCCACCTGGGGCACATCGATCATTTCGCTCTCGTCGGCCGTGGTGGCGATGGCGTGGCCATAGAGCGACTTGAGCCGCTCGGCGTGGGTCAGGCCGGTAGAGAGTCCGCGGGCGATATCGCTGGTCACATGCTGCCCGCCCACTGGCACAACGTCGGTGTGCACCACGTTGCCGTCCAGAAAGACCGAGATGGAGGTGGTGCCCCCGCCCATGTCGATCAGGGTCACACCCAGCTCACGCTCATCGCCCACCAGTGAGGCCAGGGCCGAGGCGTAGGGCGAAACCACGAAGGCGCCGATGCCGAGCTGGCAGCGCTGCACGCAGGTCGCCAGGTTGCGCACCGCGCCGGCGGCGGCGGTGACGATGTGCATGTTGACGCCCAGGCGATCGCCGTACATGCCGCGCGGATCGCGGATGCCGCGGCTGCCGTCGATGGTGTAGCCGACCGGGATGGAGTGGATCAGCTGGCGGCCCTTCTCGGGCTGGCCCAGCACGCCTTCGAGCTGATGCCCCTGCTCCAGGGCCCGGCGCACGTCGGAGTCGTCCACCTCGTGCCCGTCGATCGCCACCTCGACGCCGATCAGGCGCGAGGCGGGATAGCCGCCCGAGAGGTTGACCACCACGGATTCGACGGCTTCGCCCGCCATCTGCTCGGCGGCATGCACGGCGGCGAGGATCGCGCCCTCGGCGGCTTCCATGTCCACCACCGTGCCGTTCTTGACGCCACGCGAAAGCTGCTGGCCGATGCCCAGCACCTTGAGGCGATCGGGCTGCTCGCCGCGCCCCTGCTCGATGCGCGCGATGAGGCAGCAGATCTTGCTGCTCCCGACGTCGAGCGCCGCGAGAATTCCGTGCCGGTTACGCTTCAAGCCGTTGTTCATCCCTTGCGAAATCCCCTCTCCCGTCAGGTGTCGGTCCCGCCGCGTACCGGCGGTTTCGGCAACTGTCCCGTAACTGTCCGCAGCACCAGGCGGTCGCCCAGGCGCAGGTCCACCATTGCAACGTCGCGATCCAGCAGGCCCTGCTCGCGATCCAGCCGGGCGAACTGGCGCCAGGCCTCGGCGGCGCCCTTCTCCGGCAGACGCACTTCCACCCGGCCCTCGAGATGCAGGTTCCAGCGGCGCCGCGAGACCCAGACGGCTGCCACCACCCGTGCGGCCAGCTCAGGCTCACCTTCCAGGATTGCCACCAGTTCCGCCGCCTCCTCCGCAGCTTCTTCCCCCACCACCAGGGGCAGGTCGATGAAGCGTCCGGGGCGGGCGCTGGCGATGGTCTCGCCATGTTGGTCGATCACTTCGAGCCGCCCGTTGCGCTGCCAGAGCGCCAGTGGCCGACGTTCCTGCAGCTGCAGGTGAATCTGATCCGGCAGGCGCCGCTCCACCTCTGCGGAGGACACCCAGGGCAGCGCCAGCACCCGGGCGCGGGCAGCATGAGGATCGAAGGCCAGGATCGGCGATCCGCGCTCAACGCCCAGCGCCGTCAGGAGGCGCGCGGTTTCGCTGCGCTCGCGCCCCTCCACCGTGACATCGGCCACCGCCATGCCGGCATGCACCGTCGCGGCCCAGAAGACGTTCTCAGTCCCCTTGGCCATTCGACCGAGCAGGTCATCGCTCCAGGCCCAGGCTGCGCTCGCGACGACCACGGCCACCAGGAAGGCGCGTGGCAGCAGGGGCAGGGCACGCTGCGCCAGCGCCGAATCCCGCCAGCGGCGCTTCGGCGCAGTGCGGCGCGCGGCCTTGCGGCCCTTCTGCTGCTTGGCGTCGGGCTTGCGGCTCAATCGCATTGCGCGTGCTCCGCCATCCAGTGAACCAGTTCGGGAAAAGGAATGCCGCAGTGGGCGGCCTGCTCGGGCACGAGGCTGAGCGGTGTCATGCCTGGCTGGGTGTTGACCTCCAGAAGATAGAGACCGCCGGCCTCTCCGGCCTCGGCCCGGTCGTCGAAGCGGAAGTCGGCCCGGCTGACGCCCCGGCAGCCCAAGGCACGATGGGCGGCCAGCGCCATGTCCATGGCCTGGTCGTAGGTCGCCGGGTCCACCGGCGCCGGCACCAGGTGGTCGGTCTTGCCGTCGGTGTACTTGGCTTCGTAGTCGTAGAAGCCCTGGCGCGGCCGCAGTTCGGTGACCGCCAGCGGCCGGTCTTCCATCACGGCCACCGTCAGTTCGCGGCCCTGGATGTAGGGCTCGACCAGCACCTCCTCGCCGAAACCCCATTCCTGCTTGGAGAAAGGCAGATCGTTGTCGCCGTGGCGCACGATGACCACCCCCATGGAGGAGCCTTCGCGCACCGGCTTCACCACGAAGGGGCGCGGAACGGGATCACCGGCCAGGAGTGACTGCCGGTCGGAGATCAGCCCCTCGGGACAGCGCAGCCCCGTTTCCGCGAAGAGCCGCTTGGCCATCACCTTGTCCATGGCCAGCGCCGAGGCCAGCAGGCCGGAATGGGTGTAAGGCACCTCCAGGAGATTGAGCAGTCCCTGGACGTTGCCGTCTTCGCCCCAACGGCCGTGCAAGGCATTGAAGACCACGTCGGGACGCTCGGCCTGCAAGGCTGCCAGCAGGGCCGGCACACCTTCCTGGAGGTCGAAGAGCGTCACCTGATGCCCCTTGCTTTCCAGGGCTTCGGCACAAGCCTTGCCGCTGACCAGCGACACGTCCCGTTCCACCGAACGACCGCCATAGAGGACGAGAATCTTCATGACGCTGCCTCCTCCGACTGCGGGCGACCGATGCGCTTGATTTCCCACTCCAGCTCGATGCCGCTGTGCGCCAGCACGCGCCGACGCACTTCCTCGCCAAGCGCCTCGAGTTCGCCGGCCGTGGCGTCGCCGGTGTTGATCAGGAAGTTGCAGTGCTGCTCGGAGACCTGGGCGGCGCCCATGCGCAGACCACGACAGCCGGCGGCGTCGATCAGCTGCCAGGCCTTCTCCCCGGGCGGGTTCTTGAAGGTGGAGCCACCGGTGCGGCTGCGAATGGGCTGCGACTGGGAGCGGGCGCTGCGAATCTCGTCCATGCGTGCCTGAATCTCGGCCGGATTGCCCGGCTCGGCCCGCAGGGCAGCGCGCAGGAAGATCCAGTCGGCGGGCACCTGCGACTTGCGATAGGACAGCCCCATCTCCTCCGGTGCGAGCCGCTTGATCTCACTCTGCGGCGTGATGGCTTCCGCCCAGCGGAGCACGTCCTTGATTTCCCGGCCGTAGGCGCCGGCATTCATGCGCAGCGCGCCGCCGATGGTCCCGGGGATGCCGGAGAGAAACTCGAGGCCGGTGAGCCCGTAGCGCCGCGCCGCCTCCGATACGTTCACATCCAGCGCCCCGGAGCCGCAGATCAGGCCGGCTTCATCACGCTCGATCGCGGCGAAGTGGCGGCCCAGGCGGATCACCACACCCGCGACCCCGCCGTCGCGCACCAGCAGGTTGGACGCGACGCCGATCACGGTGACCGCCACGTTGGCCGGCTTGGCCTTGAGGAAGGCGGCCAGGTCGTCGGGGTCCGCCGGCCGGAAGGCGACATCGGCCGGCCCGCCGACCCGGAACCAGGTCACACCGGCCAGCGGCGCGTTCTCGGTGTAGCGGCCGCGCACCGCAGGCAGACGATCGATCAGGCGCAGATTCGGAGAGGTCATGGCGGTCATTTGCCTCCCCCGAGATGCACGGCGAGCTGCTCCGGCAGCGCCTGTGCCCAGTTGGTGATGCTGCCTGCCCCCAGGCAGACCACGATGTCGCCGCGCTTGCCGGTGTGCGCGATGATCCGCGCCAGATCGAGCGGATCGTTCAGCGGCGCTGCCTGGCGATGGCCGTGCGCCCGGAGGCCGCGCACCAGTGCATCGCGATCGACACCCTCGATCGGCGCTTCACCCGCGGCATAGACGTCGGACACCAGCACGCCGTCGGCGTCGTTGAAGCAGGTGCAGAAATCCTCGAAGAGATCGCGCAGGCGCGAGTAGCGGTGCGGCTGCATCACGGCGATCACCCGCCCGCTGGCGGCCTGGCGCGCAGCGCGCAGCACGGCCGCGATCTCCACCGGATGATGGGCATAGTCGTCAATGACTGTGATGCCGCCCACCTCGCCGGTGCGGGTGAAGCGTCGCTTCACGCCGCCGAAGCTCTGCAGCGCGCCGCGCAGGACCTCCTCGCTCATGCCCATTTCCAGGGCCAGCGCACAAGGCACCAGGGCATTCTGCACGTTGTGCTGGCCCATCATCGGCAGGAAGAGGTCCGCGATCTGCATCGGCGCCCCGCCTTCGCGGCCAGCCACCACCAGATCGAAGCGCGAGCCGTCGCGCTCGAGCCGCAGGTTCTCGGCCCGGACGTCCGCCTGCGGGCCAAAGCCGTAGGTGACGATGCGCCGATCCTCGATCCGGGCGATCAGCGACTGCACTGCCGGATGGTCGATGCAGCAGAGCGCAAAGCCATAGAAGGGGATGTTCTCGACGAAGGTCTCGAAGGCGGCGTGCAAGGCCTCCACCGAGCCATAGTGTTCCAGATGCTCGGGATCGATGTTGGTGACCACCGCGATCGTGGCCGGCAGCTTGGTGAAGCTGCCGTCGCTTTCATCCGCCTCGACCACGATCCAGTCGCCCTCGCCAAGCCGGGCGTTGGTGCCATAGGCATTGATGATGCCGCCGTTGATCACCGTGGGGTCCAGCCCGGCCTTGTCGAAGAGCTGGGCCACCAGCGAGGTGGTCGTGGTCTTGCCATGGGTGCCGGCGACCGCCACGGCCCAACGCAGCCGCATGAGCTCGCCCAGCATCTCCGCCCGGCGCACGATGGGCAGGAAGCGCTCCCGCGCAGCCACCACCTCGGGATTGTCCGGCTTCACGGCGGAAGAAATGACCACCACCTGAGCCTGCTCGACATTCTCGGGCGCGTGACCGATGGCCACGGCAATGCCCAGCTCACGCAGGCGCTTGACGGTGGGGCTGTCGTTCAGGTCGCTGCCCTGCACCTTGTAGCCCAGATTGTGCAGCACCTCGGCGATACCGCTCATGCCGATGCCGCCGATGCCGACGAAATGCAGTGTGCCGATGTCCAGGGGCAGAGTTCTCATGCCGCGGCCTCCTTGTTCACGCCGCAGGCGCTGTCGCCATCGCCGCAGAGCAGGTCCGCCAGGCGTTCCGCCGCATCGTCCCGGGCAAAGGCACGCGCCGCGGCCGCCGCCTGGACCAGCATGTCGCCATCCGGCAGCAGTTCGCCTAGCCGGTCGGCCAACGAGGCGGCCGTGATGTCGCGTTGGCGCAGCACCCAGCCGGCCCCGGCCGCGGCGAACGCCTCGGCGTTGCCCTGCTGGTGATCGTCCGCCGCGAAGGGATAGGGAATGAGGATGGCCGGCCGTCCCGCCGCCGCCAGTTCGGCCACGGTCGAGGCACCCGCCCGGCAGATCAGCAGGTGAGCGGCAGTCAGTCGCTGCGGCATATCGTCGAAGAAGGGCTGCAGCACCGCGCGCACGCCGGCGGCGTCATAGATCGCCTTGACCTCGGCGCGATCGCGGCTGCGCAGCTGCTGCACCACGTCCAGACGGGCGCGCAACGCGGCTGGCAGCTGGGCGATGGCATCGGGCAGCAGCTCGTCGAAAGCTTGGGCGCCCTGGCTGCCGCCGGTGATGAGCAGGCAGAGCCGGCCGTCGGCCTCCGGCCGCGGATAGGGCTTGTTCCCCACCGCGGCGACGGCGGCGCGCACGGGGTTACCCGTCAACACGATCCGCTCTCTGGCACCTTCCGGCACACCCGCCACCTCGGGGAAGGAGGTCGCGATCACGTCGGCACGCGCGGCCAGCATGCGATTGGCGCGTCCCAGCACCTGGTTCTGCTCGTGCAGCAGGGCGCGCACCTTGAGATGACGCGCCGCCAGCAGCGGCGGCACGGAGGGATAGCCGCCGAAACCGAGCACTGCCTTGGGCCGGAGCTGCCGGATCAAGCGGCGCGACTGCAGGTAGCCCCGCAGCAGGTCGATGCCGGCGCGCAGCTTGCCCACGGCACCGCCACGCTGGGGCGAGCCGGCGGCGATGCGCCGGGTGCTGACCTGCGGCAGATCGTTGCCGAAGCCGGCGCCGCGGGAATCGGTGACCAGCACCACCGCTGCGCCGCGGGCAACCAGGGCCCGTGCGGTGGCCTGGGCCGGGAAGAGGTGTCCGCCGGTGCCGCCGGCGGCCAGCATGATGCAGTTGCGCGCCGCGGTCATAGCGTCGGCCCTCCCACGCTGTGCCGGCGCCGGGTCAAGGCCAGCACCATGCCCATGCCCATGGCCAGTGCCAGCAGCGAGGAGCCGCCGTAGGAGAGAAACGGCAGGGTCATGCCCTTGGTCGGCAGCAGGTGCAGGGTCGACCCCATGTTGACCAGCGCCTGGAAGCCGAACTGGGCCAGCAGGCCGGTGCCCGCCAGCACCACGAAAAGGCTTTCCTCGCGCAGCAGGCGGGTGAAGCCGCGCAGGACCACGAAGGCAAAGAGACAGGCGATGATGAGGCAGGCGATGATGCCCAGCTCCTCGCCGGCCACGGCGAAGACGAAGTCGGAATGGGCGTCGGGCAGGTAGGCCTTCACCGTGCCCTCTCCCGGACCACGCCCCCAGAGGCCGCCGTTCATGAAGGCCTCCATAGAGCGGCCGATCTGATAGCCGTCGCCGCTGGAAGGATCGAAGAAGGCATCGACGCGCTGCGCCACATGAGGGAGCGTCATATAGGCCCCCACCACGCCGGAGAGCGCGATGGCAGCAAGCACCGCCACCAGGATCCAGGGCAGACCGGCCAGGAAGAGCTGCAGGCCGAAGACACCCGCCACCAGCACGGTCTGGCCCAGGTCGGGCTGGAGCAGCAGCAGTGCAGAGATCAGCAGCCAGAGCAGCCCGGCGACCAGCTTGCCGGGGAAGTTCTCCTCGTAGCGTCCCAGCGCCAGCAGCCAGGCGGCCACCACGGCAAAGAAGGGCTTCACGAATTCCGAAGGCTGCAGGGAGAAGCCGGCGACGGAGATCCAGCGCGTCGCGCCCTTGATCTCCGGGCCGAGGAAGAGCACCGCGACCAACAGCAGCAACGTGCCCAGCAGGCCGAAGACCGAGAAGCGCCGCACCCACAGCGGGCTGGCAAGCGACACGCCCAGCAGCAGCGCAGCGGCCAGCGGCAGCATCACCAGGTGGCGCTTCGCAAGGCCGAAGGTTCCCAGCCCCAGGCGCATGGAAACCGCCGGCGAGGCCGTGAGGCTCAGGATCGCGCCCACCGCCACCAGCAGGACGAGCGCGAAGAGCGCCCAGCGGTCGACGCTCCACCACCAGCGGCCGAGCAGGGAGGTATCGGTGCGGTCGAAGGCCAGGCTCATCCCGTCTCCTTCTCCGCCAGCGCCCGGACGGCGGCCTTGAAGGCCTCACCCCGGGCTTCGAAGTTCTTGAACTGATCGAAGGAAGCGCAGGCCGGCGAGAGCAGCACCACCGCACCCTCGCGGCCGTCGCGTCGCGCTGCGGCGAAAGCCTGGCGCACCGCGGTGTCGAGATCGCCGCAGACCTCGCTCTCGACCCGGCCCTCGAGTGCCGTCGCGAAAGGCTCGGCCGCTTCCCCGATCAGGAAGGCGCGGGCGACCCGGTCCAGGCTGTCGTCCAGGCCGCTCAGGCCACCTTCCTTGGCACGCCCGCCGGCGATCCAGTAGATCGCCTCATAGCAGGCCAGGGCCTTGGCGGTCGCATCGGCGTTGGTGGCCTTGGAATCGTTGACAAAAGCAACGCCTGCGACCTCGGTCACCTTCTCCTGCCGATGCGGCAGGCCGGGAAAGCTGCGCAAACAGGCGGTCACGATCGCAGGATCGACACCCGCGGCCTTGGCGGCCGCATAGGCGGCGGCCGCGTTCTGCCAGTTGTGCCGGCCCGGGAGCTGGGGCAGTTCGGAGAGCGGCAGGGCTGCGACCCGCTTGCCGTCCGTTTCGTCCCACAGCAGGCCGTCCTCGGCATAGACGCCGCCCTCGACGCGCCCCTCGCTGGAGATCGGCCAGATGATCTGATCACCGGCCCGCTTCAGGTCTTCCCAGATCTCACGGCAGATCGGGTCATCGATCCCGATGATTGCCGTGCGCGGGCTGGTCTGCCGGCGGAAGATGTTCCGCTTGGCCGCCACATAGCCCTCCAGGCCACCATGGCGATCCAGGTGATCGGGCGTGATGTTGAGCAGGACGGCGATGTCGAAGGTGATGGAGAGGGTCAGTTCCATCTGATAGCTCGACAACTCGAGCACGTAGAAGCCATCCGGCTGCATCGGCTCGAACTCAAGCACCGGCCGGCCGAGGTTGCCACCGGTCTCGACGCGCCGCCGCGCCATCTCGAGGACGTGGCCGATGGCCGCCGTCGTCGTCGACTTTCCGTTGGTGCCGGTGATCCCGACGTAGCGGGCATCGGGCTGGGCCCGGCCGAGCAGTTCGACGTCACAGATGATCTCCACACCGGCCTCGCGGGCCAGCTTGGCCACCGGGTGCGGCTCGGGAAAGCGATGCGGAATGCCAGGGCTGATCACGAGGGTCACCGGCTCAAGCCAGTTCGCCTGATGCAGGTCGACCAGCGGGATGTCCTGCTCCCGTGCCCGGGCACGCACATCCTCGTCGTCGTCCCAGGCCCAGACCTCGGCGCCATTGGCCATCAAGGCCTTGGCCGTGGCCATGCCGCTGCGGCCAAGGCCCAGGACCGCGACCACGTAGCTGTACATGAAGGGAAGGCTGATCATCTGCGGACTGCTACCTGAGCTTGAGGGAGGAGAGGCCGATCAGCGCCAGCACCACGGCGATGATCCAGAAGCGGATGACGATGGTCGGTTCCTTCCAGCCCTTCTTCTCGAAGTGATGATGCAGCGGCGCCATGCGGAAGATCCGCCGGCCGGTCAGCTTGTAGGAGGCGACCTGGACGATCACCGAAACGGTCTCCAGCACGAAGAGACCACCGATGATGGCGAGCACGATCTCATGCTTGGTGATGACGGCCACGCCGCCCAGGGCGCCACCGCAGGAGAGCGAACCCGTGTCGCCCATGAAGACCATGGCCGGCGGCGCGTTGTACCAGAGGAAGCCCAGTCCGGCGCCGACCAGGGCGCCGCAGAAGACCGCGAGCTCGCCGGTGCCCTGCACGTAGTGAATCTGCAGGTAATTGGAGTAGACCACGTTGCCGACGAGGTAGGCGATGAAGGCAAAGCAGCTCGCCGCGATCATCACCGGCACAATCGCCAGCCCGTCGAGGCCGTCGGTCAGGTTCACCGAGTTCGAGGCGCCCACCATTACGAAGATACCGAAAACCGCGAAGAAGAGCCCGAGATCGATCAGCAAATTCTTGACGAAAGGCAGCGCCAACTGGCCGGAGAGCTCCGGCGGCGACACCAGCATCACCGCCGTCGTCGCGATGCCCGCGACCACGACCTGCGCCAGCAGCTTCAGGCGGCCCGAGAGGCCGTGATGGCTGCGCCGGGTGAGCTTCAGGTAGTCGTCGTAGAAGCCGATCGCGCCGAAGCCGATCGTTACGAAGAGAATGATCCAGACGTAAAGGTTGCCGAGATCGGCCCAGAGCAGGGTCGACACCGCCAGCGCAAAGAGGATCAGCACCCCGCCCATGGTCGGTGTTCCCTGCTTGGTCAGCAGGTGGCCTTCCGGTCCGTCACTGCGGATCGGCTGGCCGTAGCGCTGCTTCTTGCGCAGCCAGTTGATCAGCGCCGGACCGAAGAAGAAGGCCAGGATCAGCGCCGTGATCAGGGCCCCACCGGTGCGGAAGGTGAGATAACGGAAGAGGTTGAAGGCGACGAACTGGTCGGAGAGCGGAACGAGCAGATTATAAAGCATGCGCCCGGCCCCCCTTCGACCCCTTAGCCGCACCCCTTGGCGCGGCGGAGGCAGCCGTCAGCGCATCGACCACCCGCTTCATCTTGCTGCCCAGCGACCCCTTCACCAGGACCACATCTCCGTCGCGCAAGGCCGGCGGGATTTGTGGCGCCAGGGCTGCGCTGTCCGGCGCATGCACCACTGTCGTCCGGCCTTCCAACGCCTCGGCCAACACGGCCATCAATGGCCCGCACAGGAAGACGGCATCCACCGCGGCATCCGACAGGTTGTCGGCCAGAGCACGGTGCAGACGCCCGGCCTCGGGGCCCAGTTCCAGCATGTCGCCGAGCACGGCAATCCGGCGCCCCTCGCCCTGCGGCGTCATATCACCCAGCACGCTCAACGCCGCCGACACCGAGAGAGGATTGGCGTTGTAGCTTTCATCCAGGAGCGTGATGCGCCGGCCGTCGGACAGCACCAAGGTCTGGCGCGCCCCGCGGCCAGCCAGGGGCTCCAGACCTTCCAAGGCCCTCGCAGCAGTCGCCACGTCGCCGCCCAGCGCCCTCACCGCCGCCAGGGCGGCCAAGGCGTTGCCGGCCTGATGGCGCCCGGCGAAGGGCAGGGAGAAGCGCAGCGGGCGACCCTGCACCTCGGCCTCGACACGGCCGCCTTCGTCCTCGGCCTGATAGTCGACCAGGCGCAGGTCCGCCGCCGGGTGGGCGCCGAAGGTAAGGATGTCGGCGCCGGCGGCCTCCGCGGCCGCAGACAGCCGCTCATAGAAGTCGTCCCCGCGCGGCAGCACCGCCGTGGCGCCGGGCTCCAGCCCCTCGAAGATCTCCGCCTTGGCGTCGGCGATGGCCTCGCGCGAGCCAAGATACTCCAGGTGCGCAACACCGATGTTCGTGATCACTGCCACGTGAGGGCGCACGAGGGCGGCCAACGGGCGGATCTCGCCGGCGTGGTTCATGCCGATCTCGCACACCGCCCAGGCGGCGCTGCGCGGCAGGCGCGCCAGCGTCAACGGCACGCCCCACTGGTTGTTATAGCTGGCCGCCGCAGCATGGGTCGGACCCAGAGCGGCGCAGGCGCCGGCCAGCAGCTCCTTTGTGCTGGTCTTGCCGGAGGAGCCGGTGACCGCGATCACCTTCGCCTGGCTGCGCGCCCGGGCGGCGCGACCCAGGTCCCGGAGGGCGGCCAGACAGTCGGGCACCAGCAACAGCGGTGTCGTCTCGTCCAGGCCTTCCGGCAGGCGGCTCACCACCGCCGCAGCAGCGCCCTTGGCCAGGGCATCGCCCACGAAGGCATGAGCGTCATAGTTGGGGCCGGACAGCGCGACAAATAGGTCCCCTGCCGCAATCGATCTCGTATCGATCGAGACTCCCGTAGCGCGCCAAAGGTCCGGCCCCGTTCCGTTGGTTGCCGCCTTCGCCTCGGCCGCGGTCCAGAGGATCTCCGCGCTCATGCCTTGCCTCCCTGAAGCTCGGCAATGGCACGACGCACCTCTTCGCGGTCGTCGAACGGCAGCACCCTGTCCTGAATAGTTTGTCCCTGCTCATGTCCCTTGCCAGCGACCACGAACAGGTCGCCATCGCCAAGAGCGGCAACGCCCTGGCGAATGGCCGTGCGGCGGTCGCCGATCTCCTCGGCGCCGGGCGCCGCGGCCAGGATCGCGGCGCGGATGGCCGCGCGATCCTCGCTGCGCGGGTTGTCGTCGGTCACGATGACGGCGTCGGCCAGCCGCGCGGCCACTTCGCCCATCAAGGGGCGCTTGCCGGGATCGCGGTCGCCGCCGGCGCCGAAAGCCACCAGCAGGCGCCCGCGGGCGTGGGGGCGCAGGGCCTCCAGCACGGTCTGCAGCGCGCCCGGAGTGTGGGCATAGTCGACGAAGACCCGGCCGCCGGCCGGCGTGACCCCCACGGCCTCGACGCGGCCCGGCACACCCTGGACCTGCGCGAGCGCGGCCAGCGCCGCTTCCGGCTCCACGCCCTCGGCCAGGACAAGGCCAAGGGCGGCGAGCGCGTTCAAACCCTGGAAGGTCCCGGCTACGGGCAAGGCAAGGTGGTGGGAACGCCCGAAGATCTCCAGGGCAAGTTGGAGGTGGGCATCCGCCGGAACCAGGTCCAGAAGCTTGAGTTCGCGCCCGCCGCGACCATAGCCGAGAACCCGCTGACCGCGGGCCCGGCAAAGCTTGGCGAGGGTTTCGAACTCGGGCGCGTCGGCGTTGAGCACCGCCGTGCCCTCTGCGGGCAAGAGTTCCTCGAAGAGGCGCCGCTTGGCCGCAAAGTATGACTCCATGGAAGAGTGATAATCGAGATGATCGCGGCTGAGATTGGTGAAGGCCGCCGCGCTCAGGCGCAGGCCATCAAGCCGGTACTGATCGAGGCCATGGCTCGAAGCCTCCAGCACCAGGTGATCCACACCCTCGTCGGCCAGCTCCGCCAGCAGGCTGGCCAGCACCACCGGGTCGGGCGTGGTCAGCGCCTTTGGCGCGCCAGCGCGCTCCGGCTCCAGCCCGAGGGTGCCGAGGCTGGCTGCCTGGTGTCCAAGCGCCTGCCAGATCTGCCGAGTGAAACTCGCCACCGAGGTTTTGCCGTTGGTGCCGGTCACGGCCGCGATTCGGCGCGGCTGCCGCCCGTGGAAGGCTGCAGCCATTTTGGCCAGGCGATGGCGCGGTTCCGGGTCGGCAATCAGGACAGCATCACCCGCCTCTGCCGGCAGGCTGGTGCCCTCCGGTGCCAGGACGGCAACGGCGCCGCGGCGCAGGGCCTCGGGAATGAAGGCACGGCCATCGGCACGACTGCCCGGCAGTGCGGCAAAGAGGAAGCCCGGAGCCACCTGCCGGCTGTCCGCCGTCAGTCCCCTGACCTCGATCCTGCTTGCCTGCGGCAGCGCCACTGTTCCGGCTTCCTTCATCAGTTCATCGAGACGCAACGCTTCGACCCCTCAGGCGGGCCGGGACCAGCAGCGGGTCCGGGCGCTGCTCTTCCGCCTGCGGACGCGGCGGCATTCCGAGCATCGGCCCCAGGCGCGAGATCACGCGCCCCACCCCCGGCGCCGCCACCCAGCCTGCCGTGGCAAAGCCATAGGTGCGCTCGGTCGGCTTGGGCTCGTCGACCATGAAGAAGACGACGTACCTCGGATCGTCGATGGGGAAGGCGCCGGCGAAGGAGGCGATGCGCTTGTCCTTCTGATAGCCACCGCTGGGGCTCAGCTTGTTGGCCGTTCCGGTCTTGCCGCCGACCAGGTAACCCTCGGCGTCCGCATTGCCGCCACTACCGTGCAGCACCACCAGGCGCAGCAGCCAGCGCATCTGCTCGCTGGTGCGCTCGGAGATCACCCGCTCGCGCGGCGCCTGCTCGCCGGGCAGCCGCTTGATCAGGGTCGGCTGCACCAGCTCGCCGCCATTGACCAGCGTCGCGAAGGCCCGGGTCACCTGCATCGGCGTCAGCGCGATGCCATGACCGTAGGAAATGGTCATGGTGTTGATCTCGCGCCACGGGTTGGGAAGCATCGGCCGGCCACGCTCCGGCAGCTCCAGCGGCGCCGCATCGAGCAGCCCGAAGTCGTCGAAATAGTTCCGCAGGCGCTCGGTGCCGGTGGTCATGGCCATGTGCACCGTGCCGATGTTGCTGGAGTTCTGGAAAATCTCCGGCACGCTCTGCCAACGGTTCTTGCCGCGGAAGTCGTTGATGGTGAAGCGCGCCACCCGGATCGGCTGCGAGGTGTCCCAACCGTCCTCGAGCGTGACCGCACCGGTATCGAGCGCTGCCGCCGTGCTGAAGGACTTCAGCACCGACCCAACCTCATAGACGCCCAGGGTGGCGCGGTTGAAGCGCTGTTCCTCGGTGGCCCTACCCGGCATGCGGGGATCGAAGCTGGGCAGGGAGACCATGCCCAGGACCTCGCCATTGTGAGCATCCATCACCACGGCCGCACCGCCGATGCCGGAGAACTCGTCGATGGCCGCCTGCAGTTCCTCGGCGAGGAGATGCTGCACCCGCAGGTCGAGGGAGAGCTGCAGCGGCGTTTCACCGCCGGCCAGCCAGGCATCAAAAGCCGCTTCCATGCCGGCCAGGCCGCGGTCGTCGATGTCGGTAAAGCCGACCACGTGCGTGACCAGTTCGCCGTGCGGATAGAAGCGGCACTCGTCGCGCTGCAGGTGCAGGCCGGGAACGCCCAGCCGGATGACCGCCGAGGATTCCTGCGGCGAAAGGCAACGCTTGACCCAGACGAAGCTGCGGTCGCTGTCCAGGTCCCGGCGCAGGCGCTCCCCGATGGCGTCGGGCATCACCTCCGCCAGGCGGTCGGCCACCTCGATAGGGTCGCGCAGTTCGCGCGGATTGGCATAGAGCGCCATGGTCGGAAGGTTGGCGGCCAGCACCTCGCCGTTGCGGTCGAGAATGCCGGCACGACCGGACTGCCATTCACCCGGCGCCTCCATGGTCCCGGCGATGCGCGGGGCCATGTCGTTCTGAAGCCAGGACAACTCGACCAGCCGATAGCCGACGGCCAGGAAGGCAAAGGCGAAGAGCAGCCCCGTGAGGATCAGGCGCGTTCGCCCCACCTCCAGCGCCTGCTTGCGGTTGCCGTCCAGCCCCACCACCCAGCGCTCGGGCTGACCCAGATCCATGCCGGAGGGCAGATCACCCTGATGCCTGGCCTTGGGTTCGCGCGGTTCGTTCATTGCACGCCTCCCCCGCCGGTGGACACCGGCAGCGGACGGCCAGTGATGGGATTAAAGCTCTCGTTTTCGCTCAGCGGCGGCACTGCATCAGTGGCCAGGCGCGCAATGGTGTCGGCGATGGCGTCGGCCGGCGCGGCAGCGGGTGTCGGACTGGAAGAAACCTGCGGCTGCGCCGCTTGGGCCGGCAGGGCATCGGAGGCATCGACCTGGGCCACGGCAATGTTTCCGTCCGTGCGAGCGGGCGTGCGCTGTGGTGACGGCAGGGCCTCCGGTTGCCAATTGGCGGGCATCAAGGGGCGTTCGCGCGGCAGGGGCTCTGCATCGGCCAGTTCGGTCTGGCTGTAGCCGAAGTCCTCCGGGCGCGGCGGCAACTGCCTGACCTGCACCACCTGCTGCGGGCGCATCGGCCCCAGGTCAAGATGCCGCTCCGCCAGGGCGGCGATGCGCGCCGGCTGATTCAGATAGCTCCACTCGGCCTTGAGAACGTGTGTGGCCTCGCGGTCCTCCAGAATCTGGCGATTGATCTCGGCCAGTTCCTTTTCCACGTCCTGGACTTCGTACTTCACCTGGAAGAGCAGCCCGGCAACGCCGACTGCCGCGGCAACGATCAGGACAAGCAGCAGGCGCGTCATGTCGAACCCTCCCCTGCCGAGTCATCGGGACGCGACCAGGCCGGCGCCGCGGTGCGCTCCGCGGCGCGCAGGCGGGCCGAGCGGGCGCGCGGGTTGCGCCGGGCTTCTTCCACCCCGGGCTTGCGCGCGCTGCGATGAAGCAGTTCGAAACTGGGTGCGCGCGCCTCGACGGCCGGCAGATGGCGCGAGCCGCGCGGCGCGGTACCGGAGCGCTCGCGCAGGAAGGTCTTGACGATGCGATCCTCGAGCGAATGGAAGGAGACCACGGCCAGCCGGCCGCCGGGCGCCAACACCCGCTCTGCCGCGGCCAGACCACGCTCGAGTTCGCCCAGTTCGTCGTTCACATAGAGACGCAGCGCCTGGAAGCTGCGCGTCGCCGGATCGATGCCGTCGGCCGAGGGCTTGACCACCCGACGAATGATCTCGGCGAGCTGCAGCGTGCGGGTGATGGGGGCTTCGCGGCGGGCGGCAACGATGGCGCGCGCCACGGCGCGGGCGCGCCGCTCTTCGCCGAGGCGCCAGAGAATATCGCTCAGCTTCGCTTCTTCGGTTTCGTTAACCACGTCGGCAGCGCTGGGGCCGGTGGTGCCCATGCGCATATCCAGGGGGCCGTCGCTGCGGAAGGAGAAGCCGCGTTCGGCCTCGTCGAGCTGCGGCGAGGAGACACCCAGGTCGAGTGCGACACCGTCCAGCGCTTCCTCGCCGCTCAGGCGATCCAGGTCCCCGAAGCAACCCTCAACCAGGCGGAGCCGGCCGGCGAACTCTTGCTCCATGGCGCGGCCGGCGGCAATGGCTTCAGGGTCGCGGTCCAGCCCGATCAGCCGGCAGGAAGCGGCTTCGAGAATGGCGCGGGCATAGCCGCCGCGCCCGAAGGTTCCGTCGAGATAGACACCGCCATCGCGCGGCGCCAACGCTTCAAGCACCTCCGGCAGCATCACGGGCAGGTGGCCCAGTGCTTGGTGAACGACTGTCGACGTCATGGGATCACTCCCCCTGCGGTCGACGGAGCGGCAGGGACAATCCCTTGTCGCCCATCTTGGAACGCGCTTGGGCCTTGTAGGCCTTGAAGATTTCCGGCTCCCAGATGTGGAAGAAACGGCCAAGGCCGGCGAACACCGCTTCCTCGGTGATGCCGGCATGTTCCAGAAGATCGTCGGGCAACTGCACTCGACCCCCGCTGTCCCAGGCAAGCTGGCGCGCGTCGGAAAAAAGACTGAAGGCCATCGCCTCCTGGTCATCCGAGAAAAGGTCGAAGGTCTGATCGACGCTCTCCATCAGGTCGGTCATCAAGCCCAATCCACAGCCCTGCACCGCCTGCGCCCGCGGCGCAGCGAAGCAGACAATGCCGGGGAAGGAATCGGCGGCGAGAACTTGACGAAAGGGGGCCGGCACCGACACGCGTCCTTTGCGGTCTACCTTATTGAAGAAGGTCCCTAAAAATGGCGCTCGCGTGGCCACCCCGATCTCCTGCCGCTGAACCGATCCGCTTACCCCACCCCCTGAACCGATCCTTGGCGGCTGCGGTTAGTGCCCGACATCTCTGCCGAACCCGTCCCGACACTGGCCTCTGCTCACTTTCAAAAATCCCGCGCGCATGGGTTTCTTTGGGCGGCATATGCCCGTGCTGGGATTAAATGGGATATCATGGGTCTGTGTGGGCGTCAATGGGAACGCAAGTAATGCCAGCGACCCCGAGAAGATAAAAACCGGCACAATTCCGCGCTTCTTGCCGTTTCGGGCATCCAAGGCCAAGCAAGGCCACGCAAACGACACGCCGGGCTCCGAGAAACCCAACAAAAGCTCTCGTTCTCTTTATGTTCTATCGTTGAATACAGACCCGCGGCGGGAAAGCAGGCGCCAGACGGCCTGTAAGCCGGGTTCTGTCCACCGCCCGAAAGGCGGGGGATGGCCATTCATCTGGGACGCTCGTCGCCGAGCGCCTCGCGCGACCTACCCGGGCGGCAGCGCGGAAACGCGCCTGGCCTTGCGGCCCACCGCCCCTACTCGGTCTTGCTCCCGGTGGGGTTTACCGTGCCATCCCCGTTGCCGGGGACGCGGTGCGCTCTTACCGCACCCTTTCACCCTTACCGCACAAGAGCGCGGCGGTTTGCTTTCTGTGGCACTTTCCCTAGGGTTGCCCCCGCCGGGCGTTACCCGGCACCGTGTTCCCGTGGAGCCCGGACTTTCCTCCCCCGCGTCAAGGACGCGAAGGCGGCCATCCGGCCGTCTGGCGCTGGCAGGATGTAGGCACTCGCGCCCGGTCGGTCAACGCGCCAAAGGGCGCAGGCTATCAGCTTCCGTCACGCGCCGCTGCGCAGAGCCCTGCCACCGCCGCAAGGCGCCCGGCCGTTTCCGCATCCAAATGGCCATCCACCCGGGCCGGCCGGAAGTGCCGCTGAAAGGCCCGCAGCACGGCGGGAAGGTCCTCCTCGAGATAGCCGTAGCCGATCGTCGCGAGGGCCTGTCTTGCCTGCGTCTCGTCCGGTACCAGGACAGGCGTCTCCTCCGGCCAAAGGCCATGCCCGGCGGCGGCCAGGCGCGCCCAATCGAAGAGCTCGCCTGGGTCTTCCTTGCGCAGCGGCGCCACATCTGCATGGCCCACCACGTTCCAGCGCGGGATGCGCCAGCGCACCCGCAGCACCGCCAACAGCTCCAGCAGGCAAGCCATCTGGGCCTCGGGAAAGGCGCGATAGCCCCACTCATGCCCCGGATTGACCAGCTCGATGCCCAGGGAGCGGTCGTTGATCCCCTCCTGCCCTTCCCAGCGCGAGAGGCCGGCATGCCAGGCGCGGCGGCTTTCCGGCACCAGGCGCCAGAGCGTCCCGTCTTCCTCGATGCAGTAGTGGGCCGAGACCCGCGCCGCCGGATCGCAGAGGCGCGCCATCGCTTCTTCGGCGCTGCGCATGCCGGTGTAGTGCAGCAGGATCAGGTCGGGATCGCGCTCGCCGGGGCGGGCGTCGTGGTTGGGCGAGGGCCGCTCTCTGATCAGGGGCATGGCGCCATCACACCCGCTTGCTGGCCACGGCGGCAATCTTCGGCCGGCGCAGCACCACGATGCCGACCCCGCCGACGGTCAGGAGGCCGCCCAGGGCAATCGACCAGGTGAAGGGCTCACCCAGGACAAACACCCCTGACGCCACGCCGAGCACCGGCACGACCAGCGTGATCGGCATGGCCTGGTTCATGTCGTAGCGCATGAGAAGGCGATACCAGAGACCATAGCCCACCACCATCACCGCCAGCGCGTTGTAGGCCACCGCGCCCCAACCGATCCAATCGGCCTCTTGCAGCGCCGGCCAATGACCGCTTTCCGTGAGCAGGGAGAGCAGCAGGAGTTGCGGCCAGGCGAAGAGGGCCATCCAGGCCGACACGCACCAGGGGGAAAGCTCCGAGACCTTCTTGACCTGCACATTGGACAGAGCCCAGACCAGCGCCGCACCGATGACCATGGCCAGCGCCGTATAGCTGCCCTCGAGCCGGGGCTCTCCTGCAATGACAACCACGCCGCCGAAGGCCGTCGCCAGTCCAACGGCTCGGCGCCAACCCAGCTTGTCCCCAAAGAAGAAGGCCGCCAGCAGCGCCGCGAAAGGCACCTGAAGCTGAATGGCGATTGCCGCCGTCGATGCATCGATGCCGGCCAGGCCGGTGAACATCAAAGCGAAGTGCAGGGTTCCCAAGGTCACCGACAGCGCGATGATCTCCCGCCAGCGGCCGTGCGGCGGCGGGACGAAGGGCAGCAGCACCACCGACACGATCATGAAGCGCAGCGCCACCAACAGCATGGGCGGGAACTGCTCGAGGCCCGTCTTGCTGACGGCGAAATTGAAGCCCCAGATCAGCACGACCACGGCAAAGAGGCCGAAGTCCAAGGGTTTGATCGGCTTGCTCAAGCGCCGCCGTCCTGCGCCAAGCGCTCGCGCTTTTCCTCCAGCTCCAGCCAGCGCTCCTCCGCCTGGGCGAGGCGTGTCTGCAGGTCCGTGAGCGTCGCGCTCGCCGTCTCGAAACCGGCTGGGTCGCGGGCATAGAGACCGGGGTCGGCAAGCTTTTCTTCCTGGGCTGCCACCTGCGCCGACAGCTTCTCCATCTCGGCCGGCAGGCCGTCGAGCTCGCGCTGTTCCTTGTAGGACAGCTTGCCCGCAGGCCGCGGCGCTGCAGGGCGGCGGGCCGGACGGCTGCGCGACGATGCCGGGGCGGGGGTCGTGCGCGCATCGGGCAGTCCTCCGGCCTGGCGGACCGCATCGGAGAAGCCGCCGGGATACTCCCGCGCGCCGCCGCGCCCATCCAGCAGGATCACCGAGGTGCAAAGCCGGTCGAGAAAGTCGCGGTCGTGGCTGACCAGGATCAGCGTGCCCTGATAGTCGTCCAGGACTTCGGCCAGGAGGTCCAGGGTGTCCATGTCCAGGTCGTTGGTCGGCTCGTCCAGCACCATGAGATTGGACGGCTGGGCGAAGGCCCGGGCGAGCAGAAGTCGGTTGCGCTCGCCGCCCGACAGCGCCTTGACCGGCTGCTGCGCCTGACTCTCTTCGAAAAGGAACTCCCGCAAGTAGCCGACCACATGCTTGGGCTTGCCACCCACCATGACATTGTCGCCGCCGGCCGGGCAGAGCACGGACCAGGGCGTGGCCTCGGGGTCGAGGACGCTGCGCTTCTGGTCGACCACCTCGATCTCGAGGTTGGTGCCCAGCGTGACCTGACCTGCTTCGGGCTCCAGCCGGCCGAGCAGGAGGTTGATCAGCGTGGTCTTGCCGGCGCCGTTGCGGCCGACGATGCCGACCCGGTCGCCGCGACGAATGCGGGTGGAGAAGTTCTCGACAATCGGCAGGCGGCTCCCGTCCGGCACGGTGAAGGCCTTGCTCACCCCCTCGGCCTCGATCACCAGCTTGCCGCTGGTGCCGGCTTCCGCCGCAGCCATGCTGGCCTGCCCCTGGCGGTTGCGCAGCATCTCCCCGCGCTCCTTGCGCAGGGTCTGCAAGCGGGCCAGCCGCCCCTGGTTGCGCTTGCGCCGCGCCGTCACGCCGCGGTGCAGCCAGTGTTCCTCGCGCTCGATCTGCTTGCCCAGGCGATAGAGCTCCTGGGCCTCGACGTGACGGATCTCCTCCGCCCAGTCGTCGAAGCGGTCGAAACCGGCGTCGAGCCGATGCACCTGCCCCCGGTCGAGCCAAAACACCCGGTTGCCCACCCGGGTCAGGAAGGCGCGGTCGTGGCTGATGGTGAGCAGGGCGCCGCGAAAGCGCGCCAGTTCGTCCTCCAGCCACTGGATGGTCGGCAGGTCGAGATGGTTGGTCGGCTCGTCGAGCAACAGCACTTCGGGCTCGCCCACCAGCGCGCGGGCCAGCGCCGCGCGGCGCGCCTCGCCGCCGGAAAGCGTGCCCAGGGCGGCAGCCGGGTCGAGATCGAAGCGATCCACCAGCGCATCGACGCGGTAGGACTCACTTTCCGCACCGGGCGGCAGGCCTTCGGCGATGTATTCGGCGACCGTCTGCTCCGGCGGCAGCGTCGGTTCCTGGGGCAAGTAGGACAGCCGCACGCCCGCCTGCACCACCCGCTCCCCGGCGTCGGGCTCGACCAGTCCGGCCAGCACCTGCAGCAGCGTCGACTTGCCGCTGCCGTTGCGGCCGACCAGGCAAGCTCGCTCGCCGCGGAAAAGCAGGAGGTCCAGTCCGTCGAACAACGGTTTGCCCCCGAAACCGAGGGAGACCTGCTGCAAGGCGATGAGGGGGGCTGCGTTCATCCGCTGACGGGAATTCGGTCAGGGCAGAAACGGTGGAGGAAGATCACGCGCATGCCCCGCTTATTCCATGCCCCGCCAGCGCGAAGCAAGGCACGCCACGGCAAGGGCCGCATGTGCTGGAAGCATGGCAGGGACAGGTGAGCGATCAAACGACGAGTGCCGCTTCCCGGTTCGCCAGATAGCGCAGCAGGGAATAGACGGTCAGCAGAGAGGTGCGGGGATTGTCCGGCGCCGCATAGCCCTCGCCGCTGTAGCTGATGCGCCCGGTGACGCCCTCGGCCTCGATCTCATGGCGATTGCCACCGGCGGCGGGGTCCGCCACCAGTTCCACCTGGGTCTCGTCGAGGCCGAGACCGGCGAGCCCGACAATGGCCGCCACATTGGCATTCTTGGGAAAGGCGCTCGCCGCCTCGCGCGCCGTGCCGCTGAAGAAGGTGGTGGCGGTCGAGAGGCTGTCCAGCGCGCAGCGGTCCTCGGCCGCCGAGCCGCGCCAGGCGGCCGGAGGCTTCACCCCGCGGTAGGTGACCTGCCGCAAGCCGGCCAACCGCATGGCGGCCAGTGCGTCGATGGCACCGATGGCGCCGGCCGGGACCACCAGGCGCGTCCCGCCCGCCCGGGCTGCAGTGCTCAACCGCTCGGCCAGCGCGGTATCGGTCAAGGCTGCTGCCGAGGCCGCCGCCAGTTCAATGCCGGCCTGGAGAATGCTCTCACCGTGCTCAGCAACCGCGCCGGCGCCGGCGGCCTCGACCACCACGTCCGGCTTCGCGGCGAGCAGGGCGTCCAAAGAGTCGACCAACGGCAGTTCGGAATTCCGGCCCGCGCGACCCGGGCGTACCAGGATCGCAGCGAGTTGAGCCCCCGGCGCCTTGCCGGCGGCGACCTCCTGCAGCAGCAGACGTCCGATGGCCCCCTGGCCGATCAAGGCAAAGCGCATGTGCCAATCTCCCGTGCGTTCAGTGGCCTGAAAGCTACCTCATCGTCCCGGCTGCGACGAGACCGCACAAGGGACCGCGACGTGGGCGTTGTCCCTCCCGCCTTGCTTGCGCCACACTGCGCCGGCTCCGACCATCTCAATGGGAACCCGCCTCCTTGTCCGCGCCGCCCTCCTCCGCATCGCATCGCCCGGCTGACAGCGTAATGGGCCAGCCCCTGCCGCGACGCGAGGATGCCGCCCTGCTGCGCGGGCAGGGGCGCTTCATCGACGATCACGCGCCGCCGGGCTGCCTGCACCTGGCCTTTCTGCGCAGCCCGCTTGCCCACGGGCGCATCACCGGCCTGGACTGGGCCGCGGCCCGCGCGATGCCGGGCGTGGTGGCGGTGCTGACCGCGGCCGATGTGCGCGGCCTCGGGCGCCTGCCGGTGAACCCCATCGGCGGGCCGGTAAATCCACCCCCCTTCCCTATCCTGGCCGGCGACAGCGTCCAGGCCCTGGGACAGCCGGTGGCCGCCGTGGTGGCCGAGACCCTTTCCGCCGCCCTGGATGCCCTGGAGCAAATCGACCTCGACATCGAGCCGCTGCCCGCCCTGCTCACGCCGACAGCGGCGCTGGCGGGCGACAGCCTCTATCCCGAGGTGCCGGGCAATCTCGCGCTCGAGCGGCACTACAGCCTCGGTGACGCCCGCGCGGCCTTCGATGCCGCTGCCGTCGTCGTCGAGGCGCAGATCCGCCACCCGCGCCTTGCGCCCAGTTCCCTGGAGCCGCGTGCCACACTGGCGCAGTGGGATGCCGAGGCGGCCCGCCTGACGCTCTGGTCCGGCACCCAGACACCGCATCGCCTGCGCAGTGACATGGCGGCCATCCTGGAACTCAACCTGGAACAGGTGCAGGCCATCGCGCCGGACGTGGGCGGCGCCTTCGGGCTGAAGGCGTCGCTCTATCCCGAGGACGTGGTGGTGGCCCAAGCCGCCCGGCTGCTGGGGCGGCCGGTGAAGTGGGTGGCCGGCCGCGGCGAGGAACTGCTGTCCGGCACCCACGGACGCGGTGCGGAAAGCAGCGGCGCCCTGGCACTGGACCGCGAAGGACGCATGCTGGCCCTCGAAGCGGACTTCCTCTTTCCGCTCGGCTACTGGATGCCCTTCAGCGGTGCAGTGCCGGCCTGGAATGCCGCGCGCATCCTGCCCGGCCCCTATGCCATTGCCGACTACAGCGTCACCAGCCGCGCGGTCGTCACCAACACCGCGCCGCTCGGCATCTATCGCGGCGCCGGCCGGCCGGAGGCGGCCCTGCTGCTGGAGCGGCTGGTGGAGGAAGCAGCGGACCGGCTCGGCATGGACCCGCTGGAGCTGCGCCGGCGCAACCTCGCGCCCACCCAGGCCGGCGACCCCGCCAGCGGCCGCGATTCCAGCGACTACCAGGCGCTGATGACGGAGCTGGCGGCGCAAAGCGACTATGAGACCCTGCGCGCGGAAATCGCCCAACGCCGCAATCGAGGCGAAAAGGTCGGTCTCGGCCTTTCCTGCTATGTGGAGCCTTCGGGCCAGGGCTGGGAAAGCGCCCGGGTCAGCCTGCTGGCCGATGGCCGCATCCGCGCTGCCACGGGCTCCAGCGCCCAGGGACAGGGCCGCGAGACCGCCTTCGCACAGATCGTCGCCCAGGTCTTCGGAGTCGCGCCGGAACAGGTCGAGGTGCTGCACGGTGATACGGCACGAACACCGGCAGGCATCGGCGCCCTGGCCAGCCGCTCGACACCCATCGGCGGCAGCGCCCTCCTGCTGGCTGCGCGAAACAGCCGCGAACAGGCCTGCCGCCAGGCCGCCGCCCTGCTCGACTGCGCGCCCGAGGCCGTGCTGACCGACGAGGCCGGCCTGCACAGCAGCAATCGTGACGCCCATGTCTCCTGGGCCGAGCTTGCCCGCAAGAGCAACGATGCTTGCGAATGCGAGATCGTCTACGAAGCCGCCGGAGAGGCCTGGGGCTTCGGCGCCTGCCTGGCCGTGGCCGCCGTGGATCAGGAGACGGGCGCGGCACGGATCGAGCGGCTGATCTACCTCGACGACGCCGGCACCCTGGTCAATCCGCTGCTCGCCGAAGGCCAGATTCACGGCGGCATCGCGCAAGGGCTTGGCGAAGCGCTGCTGGAGCGGCTGGTCTACAACGAGGAGGGCGAGCTGCTCACCGGCTCGCTGATGGATTATGCCCTGCCGCGCGCCGACGACATGCCGGCACTGCAGCTCGGCCACCACAGCACGCCCTCGCCCTGCAATCCGCTGGGCGCGCGCGGCCTGGGGGAAAGCGGAAGCATCGGAGCGCCGCCGGCGATCCTCAACGCCCTGCTCGATGCCCTCAAGCCGCGCAAACTGGCTATACTCGAACCGCCACTGAGCAGCGAGACGCTCTGGCGCGCACTGCGAAAGGAACAGGAATGAAGCGCTACAGCCGCAAGGATGCCAAGGACCACGCTCGCGAGCACATGAAGGGCATCTGGGCCGCGGCGCTGACGCCTTTCCGGCCCGGCGACCTCGCCCTGGACGAGGAGGGCTTCAAGGCCAACCTGCGCCACTGGGCCGGCGAACTCGGCATCGACGGCGTCTTCATCGCCGGCAAGCAGGGCGAGTTCTTCTCCATGACGGTGCCTGAGCGCAAGCGCAGCTTCGAGCTGGCGGTGGAGGTGGCGAAGGAACGCCCGGGCGGGCGCGACTTCGGCACCATCATGTCCTGCTCCGATCAGAATCTGGACACGGTGATCGAGCTGGCACAGCACGCCGAGGCCATCGGCGCCGACTACATCGTGGTGCATGCACCGGTCCTGCACTTCGTGAACGACCGCGACGAGACGCTCTTCGAGTACTATCGCACCATCTCGGAGCAGGTGGAGATCGGCATCGCGCTCTGGAGCCACCCGGACAGCGGCTATCTCATGAGCCCCGAGCTCTGTGCGCGGATTGCCGACCTGCCGAACGTGGTGGCCATCAAGTATTCCGTGCCGCGGGAGATGTACGCCCGCCTCACCGAGATTGCCGGCGACCAGCTGATCGTCAGCACCGCCTCCGAGGAGGAGTGGCTGGACAACATCCTGGAGCTGGGCTGGCAGCTCTACCTCTGCTCCTCCCCGCCCTACCTGCTGCAAACCGCGAAGGACCGGCGCATGCGCGACTACACCGACCTCGCCTTTGCCGGCAAGGCGGAGGAGGCCCGGGCGGTGCGCGACAGCCTGGAACCGGTGCGCCAGGCGCTCAAATCGACGCGCCCCGGCGGCAAGCCGCAGGCGCACCAAAAGTACTGGCAGGAACTGCTGGGCCAGGTGGGCGGCCCGGTGCGCCGGCCCATGCTGCCGCTGACCGAGGCGGAGAAGACTGCCATCCGCGAGGCCTTCGCCGCCTGCGGTCTGCAGCGCTGACGGGAGAGATGACAATGAACCTGCACCCGCGCCTCAAGCCCTTCGACTTCCGCGACTGGCTCGAGCGGCACCGCCACCTGCTGAAGCCGCCGGTGCGCAACAAGCTGGTCTTCGAGGAGGCCGGCATGGTGGTCATGGTGGTCGGCGGCCCCAATCAGCGGGTCGACTTCCACGACGACCCGGTGGAAGAATTCTTCTATCAGCTCGAAGGCGACATGCTGCTGAAGGTCACCGAAGGCGGGACGATCTATGACGTGCCGATCCGCGAGGGCGAGGTCTTCCTGCTGCCACCCCACGTGCGCCATTCGCCGCAGCGGCCGGTGCCGGGCTCCGTCGGCCTGGTGGTGGAATCGCCGCGCCCGCCCCAAACGCTGGACGGCTTCGAGTGGTTCTGTTTCGAGTGCGGCAGCCGCGTCCATCGCGTCGAGGTCCCGGTGACCAACATCGTCACCGACCTGCCGCCGCTCTTCGACGCCTTCTACGCCGACGAAGAAGCCCGGCGCTGCGCCGACTGCGGCGCAGTACACCCGGGCCGCGAACCCCCGCCAGGCTGGGCGGCGCTGTAGTCATCACCCCGCCCCGTGACGCGCCTCCAGCCATTGCACGCCGAAGCGCACGATGTCTGCCGCATCGATGAGCTGACACTGCGCCGATCCCACGAGGCCGACCTTGTGTCGGCCCTGCTCGAGGTAGGCGCGCGCCATCAACTCGATGGAATCCGGCGCCCCCGCCCCGGCATAGCAATCGAGGATGCCGTTGGTGTCGAGTTCCTCCACCTCCCGCCAAACCTTGCCGCCGCCCGGCCCAAGGAGCGGCACGGCATAGCGCACGCGGCGCTTGTTCGGGATGTCGGCCAAGGCCTCTGCGTAATGCAGCACCGTCACTGAATTCGGCGGCGCCCCCAGCAGCAGCACTTGCCCACCGTGCGCAACGAAGCGCTCCAGCGGCGAACCCGGCCCCAGACCGCTGCCCAGTTCGTGCGGCGTCACCAATTCATCGGCCGCTGTTCCCCAGGCCCAGAAGGAGGCATCGGGATGGCCGCTGCGCCGCGAGCCGGGCATCTGCACCAGAAACCGGTTGAGCGCGCCGAAGCTGGGATGGGGCGCGGCATTGGCAGGATCGAAGGCCGGCCAGGTCTCCCGCTCGGCGGGCGAGAGCTGCCGGCCGTTCAGCGTTTCGTCGTAGGGCGAGTGCTCCCATGAGACGACGGCCAGCAGGCTTCCCTCGGGCCCCACGGCCTCGCCCAAGGCCGCCGCCACCTCGGCCGGTCCGCCCATCACGGGTCCTAGCGCGCGCAGCGAGGCGTGCACCATGACGATATCGCCGGGCGTGATGCCGAGTTCACGAAGCTGCCGGACCAGATCACCGCGGCTCACGGCCATGTCGCTTATCCCATCCTGATCTGGATGAGCAGCAACTATACCTGATGGCAGGCGACCTGTCGGCCGGGAGCGATGGGGCGCAGTTCGGGGGCTTCGCTGCGGCAGCGCGCCACCGCGAGCGGACAGCGGGGCTGGAATGGGCAACCACCGGCGGGCGCCGGCGCCGGGTCAGCGATCGGGCGGCGGCTGCGTCGGCGTGCCGGGTCCGGGCTCGGCACCGCCTCCAGCAGCAGCCGGGTGTAGGGATGGGCCGGTGCCTTGAACAGCTCGGCGGTCGGTCCCGTCTCCACGAAGCGCCCCAGATACATGACCGCCAGGCGCTGACAGACCTGCTCCACCACAGCGAGGTTGTGGCTGATCAAGAGATGGGTCAGGCCGTGGCTCTCCTGCAGGTCAAGCAGCAGATTGAGCACCTGGGCCTGTACCGAGACGTCCAGCGCCGACACCGGCTCGTCGGCCACGATGAGCGACGGGCGGGTGATCAATGCGCGGGCAATGGCGATGCGCTGGCGCTGACCACCGGAAAATTCGTGCGGGTACTTGCGGGCATCGGAGGCCTGCAGTCCCACCGCCTCGAGGCTAGCCGCCACACGCTCGCGCCGGCTGGGCGCATCGGCGCCATCGGCGAGCAGGCGCAGAGGCTCGGCCACGATCCGGCCCACGGACAGCCGAGGGTCGAGCGAACCGTAGGGGTCCTGGAAGACCATCTGGAAACCGCGCCGCCGCCGGCGCAGGGCTGCCGGTGAGAGCGACAGCAGATCCTCGCCCTCGAAGAGGACGCGTCCGGCGGTCGCCGGCTCCAAGACCATGAGCAGCCGGGCCAGGGTGGACTTGCCGCAGCCGCTCTCGCCCACCACGCCGAAGATCTCCCCCCGTTCGAGGGTGAGATCGACCCCATCCACCGCCTTGAAGACCGGCCGCTCGGCGAAGGGATGGACACGGGCAAGCGGGTGATGACGCGCCAGGCCCTCGGCAACCAGCAGGGGCGAACCCGTCCCCGATGGCATAGCGGCGGGCGTGCTCACGGCAGTTCCTCCAGGCGGATGCAACGCGCGCTCTGGCCGTCGGGCAGCGCCTCCCAGGGCGGAACCGCGGCGCGGCAGGCCTCGATCACGTAGCCGCAGCGGTCGGCGAAGCGGCAACCGCCCGGGCGGCGGCCCGGCTCGGGCACGCTGCCGGGAATGGTCTGCAGGCGCTGGCCCGCACCGGCCGGCACACCGCCGTGCCCGGGCATGGCCAGGAAGAGACCGCGGGTGTAGGGGTGAGCCGGCCGCGCGAAGATAGCCGCGCTGCTGCCGGTCTCCACCGGCATGCCGGCATACATGACCAGCGTGTCATCCGCCGTTTCCGCGATGACCCCCAGATCATGGCTGATCAGGATCAGCCCCATGCCCATCTCCGCCACCAGTTCGCCCAGCAGGTCGAGGATCTGGGCCTGCACGGTCACGTCCAGCGCGGTGGTCGGCTCGTCGGCGATCAGCAGCCGCGGCCGGCAGGCGAGCGCAATCGCGATGCCGACGCGCTGGCGCTGACCGCCGGACATCTGATGCGGATAGTCGTCGAGGCGCCGCGCCGCCTCGGGAATGCCGACGCGCTGCAGCAGGTCGAGAGCGCGCGCCCGGGCGGCGCGGCGACCCAGGTTCTCGTGCCACTGCACCCCTTCGGCGATCTGCTCGCCAACGGTCATGGCCGGGTTGAGGGCGGTCATGGGCTCCTGGAAGATCATGCCGATGCGCTTGCCGCGGATGCGGCAGAGGGCAGCCTCCGGCAGGCCGATCAGCTCGTCACCCTCCAGGCGGATGCTGCCGCTTGCGCGCGCAGCGGGCGGCAGCAATCCCATCAGGGCCAGCGCCAGCATCGACTTGCCCGAACCCGACTCCCCGACGACGCCCAGGGTTCGCCCGGCATCGAGGCGGAAGTCCACCTCCTCGACCAGCGCCAGGGGGCCGCTCGGTGTGGCGATGCCCACGGAGAGATTGCGCACCTCCAGCATCAGCGCTTGCGCCTCAGTTTCGGGTCGATGATGTCGCGCAGTCCGTCGCCCAGCATGTTGAGCCCCAGCACCGCCAGCGCAATGGCCAGTCCCGGCAGAACCGCCAGGTGCGGCGCCTGGCTCAGATAGGTTTGGGCGTCGCTCAGCATGCGGCCCCAGCTGGGATGCGGTGGCGGCATGCCCACGCCCAGGAAGGACAGCCCCGCCTCCGCCAGGATGGCCAGGGCAAGCTGGATCGTCGCCTGCACCACCAAAAGCCCGGCGATATTGGGCAGCACATGGTGCAGCGTGATCAGCACCGGCCCCTTGCCGGCCGAACGCGCGGCCAGCACGAAGTCCCTTTCCCAGACCTGCAGCGCAGCCGCGCGGGAAACGCGCGCGAAAACCGGAATGTTGAAGACGCCGATGGCGATCACCGCCGTGGACGCGCCGGGCCCAATCAGGGCGGCGATCATGATGGCGGAAAGCACCGCCGGAAAGGCGAAGGTGACGTCGGCCAGGCGCATCACCACCTCCTCCGCCCAACCGCGCCAGGCGGCCGCCAGCGTGCCGAGCAGCACGCCCCCAGCCATGCCCAGCAGCACGGCGACGAAGGCGATGGAGAGCGAGTTCCAGGCGCCCACCATCAGCAGCGAGGTGAGATCCCGCCCGAAGTGATCGGCGCCGAGCAAGCCGGCCTGCAGCGGCGGCGCCAGACGCTGGGTGATCTGGATCTGGGTCGGCGAGGCGGGCGTCCAAACCTGGGAGACGACAGCCGTGCCCAGCAGGAGCAGGGTGACCAGCCCGCCAAGAAACAGCGTCGGGTGGCGGGCGACTGTGCGCAAGGCCGTCATCACCCCTGCCTCAAGCGCGGGTCGAGCCAGGCATAGGCGAGATCGACCAGGAAGTTCACGACGATCACCAGCGCCGCGAAGAGCAGCACCACATCCTTGATCACCACCAGGTCGCGTTGGCTCATGGCCTGGAACAGCAGCCGCCCCAGGCCCGGCAGGGTGAAGACGTTCTCCACCAGGATCGCGCCGGCCACCAGGAAGGAGAACTGCATGCCCATCACCGTGACCACGGGAATGAGGGCGTTGCGCAGCACGTGCCGGCGCAGGGCGACGCGCCGGGTCAGTCCCTTGGCCCGGGCGGTGCGCACGAAGTCCTCGCCCAGTACCTCCAGCACTGATGAGCGGGTGACCCGCGCCAGGATCGCCGCCTGCGGCAACGCCAGGGCCACTGCCGGCAAAAGTAAGGCTTTCAGCGCCGCGACGGGATCGTCCCAGCCCGGAAAACCGCCGGCAGAGAACCAACCCAGATAGCTGGAGAAGAACAGGATCAGCAGCAGGCCGAACCAGAAGTTGGGAATGGCCACACCGATCTGGCTGAACAGCATGACGCCGTGATCGGCCGGCCGCTCGTGGTTGGCCGCCGCGAACACGCCCAGCGGCACCGCCATGGCGGTCGAGATCACGATGGCGAGGAAGGCCAGGGGAAAGGTGACCGCGAGGCGGTCGGCCACCAGTTCGGCGACCGGCACCTTGTAGGTCATCGAGAGGCCCAGGTTGCCGCTCAGCGCGCCACCGAGCCAGCTCAGGTAGCGCTCGTAGGCCGGGCGGTCGAGCCCCATCTCGCGGCGCAGGGCGGCCAGCGTGTCCTCGCGCGCTTCCGTGCCCAGCATGATCGCCGCCGGGTCGCCCGGCAGGATCTCGAGCACCAGGAAAATCGCGAGCGAGGCCAGCAGCAGCGTGATGGCCAGTGCCGTAAAACGCCGCAACAACAGAAAGATCATGCCCTGTCCGGCCTCACAGCACCCGGCCTTGCAGCCCCCGGCTTCACAGCCGCGTCACGGCCGCCTGTTCGCCTGCCCAGGCGGCCGGACACACAGCAGGCATCGCCGCTATTCGATCCAGCGCACATCGCGCACGACGTTGGACGGCATCGGCGTGCTCTCCCACAAGCCCTCCAGACGCGCATCCCACACGCCCAGCTTTGGCAGCTGGAAGAGGAAGAGCGCCGGCACGTCCTCGGCCAGTGTCTGCTGCGCCTGGGCATAGAGTTCGAAGCGCTCGGCCTCGTCCGGCGTGACGCTGATCTCCTCGATCAGGGCCTTGAAGTCGGGATTTTCGTATTGGAAGTAGTAGCCATCCCGCTGATAGATATCGATGTCCAGGGGCTCGGTGTGGGCCACGATGGTCATATCGTAGTCCTTGTTGGAGAAGACCTCCTCGATCCACTGCGCGGGAAACTCGGTCGGGCGGATCTCCACCTGCACGCCAATGTCGGCCAACAGCGCAGCGATGAGCTCGGACGAGCGGCTGGCATAAGCCATCTGCGGTGTCTTCAGCGTCAGCGACAGGCCGTCGCCATGGCCCGCCTCGGCCAGCAACTCCCGGGCCCGCTCGGGGTCGTAGGGCAGCACATCGCTGGTATCCACATAGGCCGGATGATTGGGCGAGAAGTGGCTGCCGATGGGCTGGCCGAAGCCGGCATAGGCCCCCTCGATCAGGATCGAGCGATCGATGCCGTGCATCAGGGCCTGGCGCACCCGCACGTCGTCGAAGGGCGGCCGCTGATTGTTGAGACCGGCGACGATCTCACCCTCGGTATTGCCGGCAACAGCGGAAAAACGCTCATCGTCGGAGAACTCGGCAAAGAGTTCCGGCGCGCCGAGGTTCGGGAAGGCGTGCACGTCACCGGCGCGCAGCGCGGCAACCTGCGCCTGGGCATCGTTGATGAAGCGGAAGATCACCCGGTCCAGATGCACCGCATCGGCGTTCCAGTAACCCTCGTAGCGGGAGAGTTCCACCCGGTCGCCGCGCACCCACTCGTCGAAACGGAAGGGACCGGTGCCCACCGGATCGGTCTGGTTGGTCTCGGCGCTTTCCGGCCCCACGATCACCGCATCGCCCCAGCCCAGGTAGTAGAGGAAGTTGCCCGACGGCTCGGAGAGCGTGATCACCACGGTGTGGTCATCGGGAGTCTCGATCTCCTCGATCGGCGCGAAGATCTGCTTTTGCGCGTTGGTGGAGTCCGGTGAGCGGGCGCGGTCGAAGGCGAACTTGACGTCCTCGGCCTCGAAGCTGCTGCCGTCGTGGAAGGTCACGCCCTCACGCAGCTGGAAAGTGTAGCTCAGGCCGTCCTCGGAGACCTCCCAGCTCTCCGCCAGCAGGGGCTGCACCTCGCCATTGCGGTCGATCTGTACCAGGCCCTCGTAGAGGTTGAGCCAGGTGACCTCGCGGATCGCCACCGGCGCCGCGCTGGTGGGATCGAGGTTGGGCGGCTCGATGGGCATGCCCAGCACCAGTTCATCCCCTTGGGCCTGTGCCTGCAGCGGCGAGACCGCGGCCAGTACCGCAGTCAGCGCTGTGGCCGAAAGCAACGTCATTGATGGCTTCATCACTACCCCCTGTTTCTTGACTCTCTTCATCTGCCCTATCCTCCCCTGTCAGGCGCTCTCCGCCGCAGCGCCATAGCGCTCCCGCCAGGCGGGATAGGGCCCAAGACTCTCGGCCGCCCAGACACCGCGCGCCACTGCGCGGGCGAGGCAGTCGGCTGCGACGCGCCCCAGGCGCGCCAGATCGACCACGTCCGGCCCCGGGCGCTGTCCAGTTGACAGGGCAAAGACCGTATCGCCGTCCAGCGGCGAATGCACCGGCCGCAAGGAGCGGGCCAATCCGTCCTGCGCCATCACCGCCAGACGGCGACAGCCGACCTTGTCCAGGCGCGCATCGGTCGCCACCACCGCGATGGTCGTGTTGGCTCCGGCCTGCGGCAGCGCGTCGCCCACTGTTGCATCAAGGCTTGCGACGGGATGCGCAGGCGGCGGATGGCCGCCGAACTCCCCGTTCTGCTCCAGCATCCAGGCCCAGAAGGCACCGCTTTCCGGCTCAACGGCGCTGCCCAGGGCATTCACAGCCACCAGGGCGCCGACAGTCGTGCCATCGGGCAGAACCCAAGAGGCGCTGCCCAGTCCTCCCTTGAGTGCGCCGGCCTTGGCGCCGAGCCCGGCACCCGCGTTGCCGAGCGCAAAGTCATGCCCAGCCGCAACGGCGGCTTCGCGCCCCAGGGCCCGATAGGGCGGGGTCTCGCCCCAGTCCTTGTCGCCGCCATTGATAAGATCGAAGAGGATCGCCGAGGGAACGATGGGCACATGCATGCCCGCCACCTCGAAGCCGCGCCCCTGGGCCGCCAGCCAGCCGACCACGCCGGCACGGGCCTCCAGTCCGAAGGCCGAGCCGCCGGAGAGCACCAGGGCATCCACCTGCGGCACCGTGGCCGCGGGGTCGAGCAGGTCGGTTTCCGCCGTGCCCGGGCCGCCGCCACGCACATCGACCGCGGCCGGGCAGGCCTGATCGGGCAGGATCACGGTCACGCCGCTGCGCACCCTGTGGTCCTCGGCGTTGCCGATTGTGAGACCGGGAACGTCGGTGATCAGATTGCGTGATCCGACGGGCATCGTCCCTAGCTTCCCTCTCGCGGTTCAGTCCCGAAGCGTGCCGGTCAGGCGCAGCGTGGCTGCCGCCATGATCTTTGCGGAAGCCACCATGTCGTCGATGCCCACCCATTCGTCCGGCTGATGCGCCAGATCGAGCACGCCCGGGCCATAAGCGACGCAGTCGTGCAGGTGCCCGATCCGGGCCACGTGCTTCTGGTCGTAGGTGCCGGGAGAAGCAATGTGCTGCGGCTCCTTGCCCAGGACCCGGCGAATCTCCTCGTCAAGCGCCCTGACCACCGGCGCGTCCTCGTCGGTCATGGTGGGCAGCACCGACCAGAGTTCGCGCAGACGATACTCGAAGTCCGGCACTTCGGCGCGCAAGCGCTGCAGCAGCCCCTCGATTTCGCCGCGCACCTCCTCCAGCGATTCCTCGATCAGGAAGCGCCGATCGAGCACAAGGCGACAGGAATCGGCAACGCAGGCGCTCGGCAGGCCGTCGAAACCCTCGGCCTGGCCGCCGTGCAGGGAATTGAAGTTCAAGGTGGAGCTGCGCGCGCCCTCCGGCTCCACCGGCATCTGGGTGCGGCGCCGGTCCAGTTCGGGATAGAGCTCGCGCTCGATCAGGTCGAGAAAGATCCCCATGTTGCGGATGGCCGAGACACCGAGAAAGGGCATGGAGCCGTGCGCGATGCGGCCCAGCGTTTCCACCTCGGCCCACCAGACTCCGCGATGGCCGAGGCACACGCGGTCGACGTTGAGCGGCTCCGGGATGATGACGTGGTCGACCCGCGGCTTGGAGAAGTAACCGCGCTCCGCCAGCCAGGCCACGCCGGCATAGCCGCCGGATTCCTCATCGACGGTCCCGGAAATCTCGATGGCGCCGCGGAACGGGATGCCTTCGCGCAACAGCGCTTCCACGGCGATGATCGAGGCGGCCAGGCCACCCTTCATGTCACAGGCCCCGCGGCCATAGACCCGCCCGTCGGCCACGGTTCCCTCGAAGGGATCGAAGGCCCAGCCCTTCCCGGCCTCCACCACGTCGATGTGGCTGTTGAAGTGCACCGTCTCGCCCGGCCCCTCGCCTTCGATGCGGGCAACAACGTTGGTGCGCGGATAGCGATCGCTGTCGCCCAACGCGCCTTCGGCGCGCAGATACTCGATGGAAAAGCCCTGCTTGCGCAGGCGCTCACCCACCAACTCGGCACAGGGTCGATAGGCGTCGCCCGGCGGGTTGACCGTGGGAATACGAATCAGCTGCTGGGTCAGGGCGACCAGTTCCTCGCGGCTTTCCTCGATCCTGTGGGACACCTTCTCGATTCTAGCGTCCCCCTTCGCCGTCACGTCACCCGCCATCGCTTGCCTACCTGTCCACCACCACCGTTAAGACGCATTGGTCATCGGAGCATAACCGTGCCATCGCAGCGCTCAAGCTTTTCCACAGCGCGGTGGAAGCCACGCGGCAGACCGGTTGCACAGAAGGCGCATTGCCCATTCCTTGAGCAGGCTGCTACCTTCGCAGGCAGTCAGTTGCGTCACAGTCCGACAGACGGCTGACTTCGTCTCGTTCGGCATATTGGCACGCATCTTGCATCTATGTGGGCAGGAGCACGCCGGGCGACCGCTCCCCGTGAATGACACAGCGACGTTGGGCCATGAAAAAGATCGAAGCGATTATCAAACCCTTCAAACTCGACGAAGTGAAGGAAGCCCTGCACGAGGTCGGGATCAAGGGCATCACCGTCACCGAAGCCAAGGGCTTTGGACGGCAGAAAGGCCATACCGAGCTCTACCGGGGCGCCGAGTACGTCGTTGATTTCCTGCCGAAGGTGAAGATCGAAGTGGTGGTCGACGACACCCTGGTGGAGCGGGCCGTGGAAGCGATCATGGAAACCGCCCGCACCGGACGGATCGGCGACGGCAAGATCTTCGTCTCCAGCGTGGATGAAGCCATCCGCATCCGCACGGGCGAACGCGGTTCCGACGCGGTCTGACCGCCAAAGGGACCCGCGCTCACGCTCGGACCTCTTTTCGCCGGAAATTTCAACAACACCCTAAGAGCTAGACAGCCAGAAAGGACGGAGCCGCCAATGTCGGACTCGAAGACCGTTCTCCAGATGATCAAGGACAACGACGTTTCCTACGTCGATTTCCGTTTCACCGACCCCAAGGGCAAGTGGCAGCATATCGCCCAGCACGTCGACACGGTCGACGAGGACCTGCTGGAAGAAGGCATCATGTTCGACGGCTCCTCCATCGCCGGATGGAAGGAGATCAACGAGTCGGACATGGCGCTGAAGCCCGACCTCACCACCGCGGTGATGGACCCCTTTGCCGCCCAGCCACAGCTCATCCTGACCTGTGACGTGCTCGATCCCGTCACCGGCCAGCCCTACAACCGCGACCCGCGCACCACCGCCCGCAAGGCACTGAAGTACATGGCTGCCTCGGGCATCGCCGACGCCGCGGTGGTGGGCCCGGAAGCGGAGTTCTTCGTGTTCGACGACATCCGCTTCGGCGTGGAGATGAATCACACCTTCGTGAAGTTCGTCAGCGAAGAAGGCCCCTACATGTCCGGGGCGAAGATGGAGGAAGGCAACCTGGGCCACCGCCCGGGCATCAAGGGCGGCTACTTCCCGGTCCCGCCGGTCGACAGTGGCACCGACCTGCGCGCCGAGATGGTCTCGGTGATGAAGCAGATGGGCGTGAACGTCGAGAAGCACCACCACGAGGTGGCGCCCTCCCAGCACGAACTGGGCATCAAGTTCGACACCCTGGTGAAGTGCGCCGACAACATGCAGGTCTACAAGTACGTGGTGCACAACGTCGCGCACAGCTACGGCAAGACCGCGACCTTCATGCCCAAGCCGGTCTATGGCGACAACGGCTCGGGCATGCACGTGCACCAGTCGCTCTGGAAGGACGGCAAGCCGCTGTTCGCGGGCGACGGCTATGCGGGTCTGTCGGAAACGGCGCTCTACTACATCGGCGGCATCATCAAGCACGCTCGCGCGCTCAATGCCTTCACCAACCCCAGCACCAACAGCTACAAGCGCCTGGTACCGGGCTTCGAGGCACCGGTGCTGCTCGCCTACTCGGCGCGCAACCGCTCGGCCTCCTGCCGCATCCCCTACGGCGCCGGCCCCAAGGCCAAGCGTGTCGAGGTGCGCTTTCCCGACCCGCTCGCCAATCCCTATCTGGCCTTCACCGCCATGCTGATGGCCGGTCTCGACGGCATCCAGAACCGGATCCATCCGGGCGACGCCATGGACAAGAACCTCTATGACCTGCCGCCGGAGGAACTGAAGGAAGTCCCGACGGTCTGCGGTTCGTTGCGCCAGGCCCTGGAGGCCCTGGAAACCGACCACGACTTCCTGCTGGCCGGCGACGTGTTCGACAAGGACCAGATCGAGGGCTATCTCGCGGTGAAGTGGGCGGAGGTCTACGCCTTCGAGCAGTCGCCGCACCCGATCGAGTTCAAGATGTACTACTCGGGCTGATCCTGACTTTCAGGTGCCGTAACGAAAACACCCCAGGGCTTCTGACAAGAGGCCCTGGGGTGCTTTTTTAGTTATGTTGCTGCGACGGCGCCGGCAGCCCTATCGCGGCGATCTACCTACTCCATGACGATGCGCGGCGCGGCGCGCTGTGCGCCTTCTAGCTTCGCCTTCACCTTCTGCGCGATGGCGATATAGGCCTGCGCATGCGGGCTGTCCGGTGCGGTCACGACGATGGGCCGGCCGGAATCGGACGTTTCGCGAATTTCGATGTCGAGCGGGATCTCGCCCAGGAGGTCGACTCCCAGCTTCTCCGCCTCCCGCACGGCTCCGCCATGGCCGAAAATATGCGCTTCATGACCGCAGTTCGGGCAGACGTAGAGGCTCATGTTCTCGACGATGCCGAACACCGGCACGTCCACCTTGCGGAACATATTGAGCCCCTTGCGCGCGTCGATCAGGGCGATGTCCTGCGGCGTCGAGACGATGACGGCGCCCGACAGCGGCACCTGCTGCGCCATGGTGAGTTGGGCATCACCAGTGCCGGGCGGCATGTCCACCACCAGCACGTCGAGTTCGCCCCAGTCCACGTCGCGCAGCATCTGCGAGAGCGCCGACTGCACCATGGGGCCGCGCCAGATCATCGGCGTATCCTCGGCCACGAGGAAGCCCATGGACATGCACTTCACGCCGAAGTTCTCCATCGGCCGCAGGGTCTTGCCGTCGGGCGAGGAGGGACGGCCGGCAATCCCCATCATGCGGGGCTGCGACGGCCCGTAGATGTCCGCGTCCAGCATGCCCGTGCGCCAACCCAGGCTGGCCAGCGCCAGGGCGAGGTTGACGGCGGTCGTCGACTTGCCCACCCCGCCCTTGCCGCTGGCAACGGCGATGATGTGCTTCACACCGGGCACCATCGCGCGGCGCCCGCCCGGTCCCTGGGCCTGCTGCTGTGCAGGGCCCGCAGACGCGCCGCCGCCCTGAGCCGTGCCCTGGCTCTGGGGCGCCGACTGCTCCGCCGGGCCGCCTTCACGCTGCGCGGTGAGAACCGCCGTGACCGACAGCACACCGGGCACTTCGCCCGCCGCCTGCTCGGCCGCTTTGCGCAGCGGTTCCATCTGCGACCCGCGCCGGGCATCAACCTCGATCGCGAAGCCGACGTTGCCGTCACGCACCACGAGGCCACTCACCATGTTGCGGCTGACGATGTCTTCGCCGCTGTCCGGATCGCGGACCTTTTGCAGGGCGTTGCGAATCTGGGCTTCGCTCGGTCCGGTCATGCTTGAATTCCCCCTCCCGCGGGCAATATCTTCGGGACGTCCGGCACTAGAGGATGCGTGTGCTCGGCTCTGTGGCCTGATATAGGATCACACCCGCCCGTTTGTACAGCAGCCGGGTTACCAGCAGCAGGAATTTGGGGAGTTAACATATGCCTTGGCAATCCGGCGGCAGCGGTGGCGGCGGCCCCTGGGGAGGCGGCGGTTCCGGAAATACGGGCGGCCCCTGGGGAGGCGGCACCGGCGGCAGTAGCGGCGGTGGTGGTGGCGGAGGCGGCGGCTTCGGCGGCCAGCGTCCCCCTGACCTGGAAGACATGATCCGCCGCAGTCAGGAGAAGCTCAAGGGCGCGATTCCTGGTGGCTTCGGCGGCGGACGGGGCGTTTTGATCGCCATCGCCATCATCTTGGTGCTCTGGCTCGCCTCCGGTTTTTATCGGGTCCAGCCGGACCAGCAGGGCGTGGTGCTGCGCTTCGGCGCCTGGGTCCAGACCACCGAGCCGGGCCTGAACTGGCATCTTCCCTATCCGATCGAGACGGTCCTCACCCCCTCGGTCGAGGCCATCAACTCGATCGACGTTGGCTACCGCTCCGGCGGCGGCGGGAGCAGTCGCACGACTCAGGACGTGCCGGAAGAAAGCCTGATGCTGACCGGCGACCAGAACATCATCGACATCGATTTCGCGGTCTTCTGGAAAATCGCCGACGCCGGCCAGTTCCTCTTCAACATCCGCGACCCCGAGGCGACGGTGAAGACCGCGGCCGAGGCGGCGATGCGTGAGATCATCGGCCGCACCGACATCCAGCGCGCCCTGACCGAATCGCGTCAGAACATCGAGTTGGACACCCGCGAACTGCTGCAGTCGCTTCTGATTGAGTACCAGGCAGGCATCGAGATCACCCAGGTTCAGCTGCAGCAGGTGCAGCCACCTGCCCAGGTGATCGACGCCTTCAACGACGTGCAGCGTTCGCTTCAGGATCGCGACCGACTGCGCAACGAGGCCGAGGCCTATCGCAACGACATCCTGCCGCGCGCCCGAGGCGAAGCGCAGCAGATCATTCAAGACGCCAACGCTTATCGCGAGCGGATCATCAACGAGGCAATCGGTGAAGCTCAGCGCTTCGTGAGTGTCTATGATGCCTATCTGCAGGATCCCGAAATCGCCACGCGGCGTATGTATCTTGAAACCATGCAGGAGGTCATGAGCGGCACGAACAAGGTGATTCTGGGCAACGGCACCGAAGGCATCGTTCCCTACCTGCCCTTGAACGAATTGCAGCGCCGCATGCCGACAGCGCCCCAGTCATCCGACGGCCAGAGCCGTTGAGGCCGGGGAAGGGAGTAAATTGATGAAAGCACGTTTCCTCGTCCCGCTCGCGATCCTGCTCGGTGGTGGCCTCATTCTGCTGCTGGCCTCGCTCTTCACCGTGCAGCAGACCCAGCAGGCGCTGGTGCTGCAGTTCGGTGAACCGCGTCGCGTGATCACCGAGCCAGGACTGAAGTTCAAAATCCCCTTCATTCAGAACGTCCTCTACTACGAGCGGCGAGTACTGAACCTTGACCCGCCAACCCAGAGGGTACTGCTGACCGACCAGAAACCGCTGCTGGTGGATTCCTATGCGCGCTACCGCATCTCTGACCCCCTGCGCTTCTATCAGGCGGTGCGCACCGAAGCGACGGCAGCCAGCCGGCTCGGCTCGATCGTGAACGCCACGATGCGTGGTGTTCTGGGTAACGTGACCCTGGCCTCGGTGCTGTCCGATGAACGCGTGGAGATCATGAACAACATTCGCGACCAGGTGAATGATGAGGTGTCACGCTTCGGAATCGAGATCGTCGACGTGCGCATCCGGCGATCCGACCTGCCGGACGAGACCAGTCAGGCGGTCTACGACCGCATGCAGTCCGAGCGTGAACGCGAAGCGGCCGAGTTCCGCGCCCAGGGTTTCGAGCAGGCCCAGCGCATTCGCGCGAGCGCCGATCGCGAGGCCACGGTGATCCGAGCGGAAGCCACCCGTGAATCGGAGATCCTGCGCGGTCAGGGCGAAGCCGAACGGACCACCACCCTGAGCGAAGCCTTCGGGCGCGATGCGGAGTTCTTCGAGTTCTATCGCTCCATGCAGGCCTATGTGGAAGCCATCGACGGCGACAACTCGCTGCTGGTGTTGCCGCCGGACAACGACTTCTTCCGCTACTTCAACCAGGCGGGTGGTGCCAACGCACCGCAGGCGGCCCAGCGGGCTCCGCTCCTGGAGGACTCGGCACCGGCACCGGCGCCGGCCGAGTAGTCCTGGGGTCGGAAGCCGGCTCTTGCCCAAGTCGGGAACGCGTGCCAGGGAGGGAGCATGACCGATCTGCTCACCGCCCTGGCACTGGTTCTCGTGATCGAGGGCCTGATGCTGGCACTCGCCCCCAATGTGCCGCAGCGCGTGCTCCTGCTGCTGGCACAAGTGCCTCATTCGGTGTTGCGCACGGGCGGATTGACCGCCATGGCGCTCGGTACCTTCTTTGTGTGGCTGTTGCGCGGATGAGCGCTCGCACTGCACTTTCGAGCCAACCAGATTCAATCGGGATCGCTCGGCAATCCGATTGAAGGCGTGAAGCGGCTCTACAGTCCCGAATATAGACCTATTTCACGCGTTCAATCCGGAACCTTGTGGTTCAGATTGAACGCGACCCGGTCGATGCTTCCTCCGGAGGCGGCGGGGCGCTACACTTGTCGAAATCAAGGTCCGAGACGCCGGCTCGCCGGCGCACAGGAGAGGCAAGAAGCGCGCAATGCAGTTCCGATCCACCCCTCGATTCGCGGCTCCCGCTGAGCGATCCTGCACGACGGGCCTTCGCTCGGCTTTCGCATGCCTTGCGCTGCTCGGCGTCATCCTGTCCCTTGTCGCGCTCCCGGCCCAGGCGCGCGGCGCCCCGGACAGCTTCGCCGACCTGGCCGAGGAACTCCTGCCCACGGTGGTGAACATCTCCACCAGCCAGGTGGTCGAGGGCGGTGCCGGACCGGAATCCTTCGAGGACCTTTTCCGGGAATTCTTCGAGCGCCGCGGCGGCGAGGGTCTCCCTTCCCTGCCGCAACGCCGGCAGGCCTCGCTCGGGTCCGGCTTCATCATCGACCCCGACGGCTACATCGTCACCAATCACCATGTGGTCGACGGCGCCGACGAGATCACAGTTCGCCTCGCCGACAACCGCCCCCTGGCTGCCGAGGTGATCGGCAGCGATGACAAGACGGATCTGGCGCTGCTCAAGGTGGAGACGGACGAACCCCTGCCCTACGCCCGCTGGGGTGACAGCGACGACGCCCGGGTCGGCGACTGGGTGCTGGCCATCGGCAACCCCTTCGGCCTCGGCGGCACGGTGACCGCCGGCATCATCTCCGCCCGCCAGCGCGACATCAACGCCGGCCCCTACGACGACTTCATCCAGACCGATGCCTCGATCAACCGCGGCAACTCCGGCGGCCCGACCTTCGATCTCGACGGCGCGGTCATCGGCGTGAACACCGCGATCTTCTCACCTTCGGGCGGATCCATCGGGATCGGCTTCGCCATCCCCTCGACCATGGCCCGCAGCATCATCGCCAGCCTGCGGGAGTACGGCGAGGTGCGCCGCGGTTGGCTGGGTGTGCATTTGCAGAGCGTCACCGACGAACTGGCCGAGGGCATGCGCCTGCCGGACACCGAGGGCGCGCTGGTGGCCTCGGTCGTCGCCGGAGGCCCGGCGGACGAAGCAGGCATCCAGCAGGGTGATGTCATCCTCCGATTCAACGGTCGCCCGGTCAGCGAAATGCGGCGCCTGCCGCGCATGGTGGCGGAAACGCCGGTGGGTGAAAGTGTGGAGGTGGTGATCTGGCGTCGCGGCGAGGAAGTCTCCCTTTCGGTGGATCTCGGACTGCTGGACGAGGAGGTGGTCGCCGCCCTGCCCCAGCCCCGGGAGGAGCCGGCCAGCGAAGAGAATATCGAGGATCTGGGCCTGACGCTCAGCCAGATCACGGAAGAACTGCAGGAGCGCTTCCTGCTCGAGTCCGATGCCGAGGGCGTGGTGGTCATTGACGTCGTGCCCATGAGCCCGGCCGCTGAACGCGGCTTGCGGCCGGGCGATCTGATAGCCGAAATGGATCAGGAGCCGGTTTCCACGCCGGAGGAAGTGCGCGACCACCTGGCTCAGGCGCGCGAAGAGGGCTACCGCGTCATCACCCTGCTGATCCGGCGCAACGGCGAGTATCAGTGGGTGGCCCTGCGCATCGAATAGGTCACAGGCCCAGCACACCGGGCCAGCTAGACCGGATGCCTTAAAACTGCCACCGTGTGGTTGCTTGCACTGGCACTCCTTCTGCCGGAAGCTGAGATCATTCAGCGTGTGACGTCCCGCGGCCGCCAGACGGCCCGGAAACCGCGCGTGCGTGGGGAGGGTTATGGCGGCTGAGCGTTCGGCGGCAGGCATGGCAGAAAACGGCGGCATGGGACGTCCGCGGGAGACTGAACCTGCGCGCCCGGGCGCCGACCCGCGCACCATTCTACTTTTTGCCGTGGCCATCATCGCTGCGCTTCACTTCGGCCAAGATATCTTCATCCCCCTGGCCGTGGCGGTCCTGCTGTCCTTCGTGCTGGCACCGCTGGTTCGCCTGCTGCGCCGAATCTATCTGCCGCGCCTGCTGTCGGTTCTGCTGGTGGTCACGGTTGCCTTCCTGATGGTGGCCGGCATCTTCGGCGTTGTTGCCGATCAGCTTCGCGATCTCGCCAGCAACCTGCCGCGTTACGAATACACCCTGCGCAACAAGATCCGCAGCATCGACCTTTCCCTGCCGGCCGACAGCGGCTTCGAACGGGCCTTCCAGACGCTGCGTGAGGTGGGCGAGGAGATTGAGCGCAAGGCCGCACCCGAAGAGGATGGTGACGAGGCCGAATCGCCGCCGGCTCCAGCCGGCCCCACGCCCACCGGCAGCTTCGATCAACGCGGCGAGTCGGAGGCGGAGGAGGCTCAGGAACCCTCGGTGGTGCGCATTGCACCGCAGCCGCAGTCGGCCTGGGAAACCGTAAAGTCCATCGCCGGACCACTGTTCAAGCCCCTGGCCATGGCCGGTCTGGTTCTGGTGCTGGTGGTCTTCATGCTCTTGAAACGCGAGGACCTGCGCGACCGGGTGATTCGCCTGGCCGGGGCCGAGGATGTGGTCCGCACCACCGCAGCCATCGACGACGCTGCCTCCCGGGTCAGCCGCTACCTCCTGATGCACCTGATCATCAACGTCACCTATGGCATACCGGTTGCCCTGGGACTCTGGGTGATCGGCGTGCCCAATCCCCTGCTCTGGGGCCTGCTGGCCACGGTGCTGCGCTTCATTCCCTATGCCGGCCCGGTCATCAGCGCAATCATGCCCATTGCGCTGGCTTTTGCCGTGGATCCGGGCTGGTCGATGGTGCTCATGACCATCGCCTTGCTCATCGTCCTGGAGGTCTTCTCCAACAATGTCATGGAGCCCTGGCTCTACGGCTCCAGCACCGGGCTGTCTTCCATCGCCATCATCGCAGGCGCGGTCTTTTGGGTAACGCTCTGGGGGCCGGTGGGATTGCTGCTGGCCACGCCGCTCACCGTCTGCCTAGTGGTGCTTGGCCGACACGTGCCGCATCTCTCCTTCCTCAATATCTTACTTGGCAGCGCCCCGGCCCTACCGCCGGAGATCAAGCTCTATCAGCGGCTGCTGGCCGGCGATGAGCAGGAAGTGGAGGAACTAACGGAGGAACTGGCCGAGCGCATGGAACTGGAAGCCCTTTGCGATGACGTGCTCTTTCCCGTGCTGGCCTTGGCTGAACAGGATCGGCGGCGCGGCACCCTGTCAACCGCACAGCAGGAGCAAATCGGCAGCGCACTGGTCGAGGTCCTGGACGAACTGATCGTGGATCAGGGGGGATCGCCGGCGGAGACGATTCCCACGGCAACCTCCGCGAGCGACGGCGGGCTCTGCCTGCTGGTGGCCGCGCGGCACCAACTCGACGAAGCCGCCGCCAATCTGCTGTGCCGCCTGCTGCAGCGCCGCGGCATCCGGGTGGCCGTCGTCTCGCCGCGCGCGGTGGCGCGGCGCGCACTTGCCAACCTGGAGCCGGGCCGCGTGGATCGCTTGCTGATCTGCTACATCTCTCCGGTGTCGCTGCATCACCCGCGGCGCATGCTCAGGCGCCTGCGCGCCGTGTTCCCGCCCCCGACGCCCGCCGGACTCTGTCTGCTGCACGCCGAAGGCGACGCGGCGCAGGGTGCCCTGGCCGAGGATGTCGCGCGCATCACCAGCGCGCGCATGCTGCTGGACAGCATCCCGGGCAAACCAGCGGACGCCGATATCACCTCGGCGGAGGTACGGCGTCGAGCCTGACGCAAGGCAGGGCTGCGCCTGTTGGGGTGGCTGCGCCCCCTTTTCGGCGGCATGATCCGCCGCCGAAAAGGGGGCGCTGAGCATTGGAATACCTGAACGATATCGAGTTTCTCCTGGCCGTCGCCGGGATTCTGTTTCTGGGTGGCTGGATCAAGGGGGTGATCGGCCTGGGGCTGCCGCTGGTGTCGGTGCCCTTGCTGACCTATCTCCTGCCGGTGCCCGTGGCCATCTTCGTGCTGGCCGTGCCGGTGCTGGTCTCCAATTCCTACCAGGCCACCCGCGGCGGCCTGCTGGTGGAGGCCCTGCAGCGCTTCTGGCCCCTGCTCACCGCGATGATGCTGGGCGTGGCCCTGGGCGCCCAGCTGCTGATCACCCTCGATGAGCGCAGCCTCTATCTGATTCTGGGGACGATGGTGACCCTCCTCGGCTTCATCTACCTTTTTGGCGGCAATCTGATGATCAGTGCGCGCTTCGAGCGGGGCACCGGCGTGGCCGTCGGCTTCGGATCGGGGCTGCTGGGCGGCGTTTCCAGCTTCCTGGGCCCGCCGATCGTGCTCTACCTGGTGGCGCTTCACCTGGGCAAGGAACTCTTCATCGTCGCGCTCGCCCTGGTCTTCTTCCTGGGCGGGGTGCCGCTGTACGGCACCTTGGCAGCCAGCGACATCGTGAGCTGGGACGAGATCCTGCTCTCGGCACTCGGCGTCCTGCCGGTCATGCTGGGCGTCTTCACCGGACAGCGGCTCCGCCGCGTGATGCCCCAGGAACTCTTCCGCCGGGTCGTGCTGGCTGTCATGGTCATCATGGGCCTGCTGCTGATCCGCCGTGGGCTAGTGCTCTGAGAGGTCAGGGGCAGGGCCTTGGGGCAACCAAGGAGGTTAAGAAAGGAAGCTCTCGTTAGCGCGATGCTTACAAAAGGATTCCGTCAAATCCTTTCCTAAGCCACTTCCCGCCGATGCCGTTGCAGGCGGATGAAGAGCGGCAGCAGCAGGATGCCGGCCAGGAAGCCGCCGGCGTGGGCTTCCCAGGCGATCCGGCCGGCTTCGGCGCCCGGCGAGCCGATATAGGCGTAGGCCAGGTTCAGGGCCATCATCAGTGCGGTAAAGGCCAGCAAGCTGCGCAGACGCGCAGAGCGCGACTGCCAAGGCCGCGCCACGCCGAGGTGGCCGAAGGCGCCAATCAGCCCGAACACGCCGCCCGATGCGCCGATGGCCACCGCTGTCTCGCCCCAGTGCACAAAGCTGTAGGCCAGCCCCCCGGCAATCGCCGACGCGAAGAAGAGCAGGAAAAAGCCCAGATTGCCGAGGACGCGATGGATCAACGTGCCCAGCGTGGCGATCCACAGGCCATTGAACAGCAGGTGCAGCCAGCCGTCATGCAGAAAAACGCTGGTGACCAAGCTGTAAAGCCGCTGCCACTGGAACTGCCCATCGATGAAGAGGTACAGCCCGAAGGCAACGATCATCTCGAACTCGAACTGCCGACCCGCAAGGCTCAAAACGACGGTGATCGCAATCAGGATCACCAGAAAGGCGCCGATGAGCGGCGGCAGGTTCAGCGCCGGGCCACCGTCGGGCCGGCCGCCCTGGGGAGGGCCGTCCCGGGGTGGATCGCCCTGCGGTGGATCGTCAGGCGACCCCGGGCGCTGCGCGGTGGGATCGCTCAACTTCCACCCGGGGTCAGGCGCCCAGCAGCGCGACCGAAACGCCGATAGCGATCGAGGTATGTGGGCAGAATCACCTCCACCGTATGAGGGTCGATCCCGAGCTCGGCAAAGCCCGGCCGGCCTTCCTCTACCACATTGTCGGTCTTCAACTGCTCCACCTGGTCACGGGTCAAGGGCGCGCCTGGCACCACCTGGAAGAGGCCGCCGAGCCGGCTGGCCAAGCCCCAGGGCAGCGTGACCAGGCAGCGCCGCCGCTCGATGACGCGCAACATCACGCGCATCAGTTCTTCGAAACTGTAGACCTTGGGCCCGCCCAGTTCATAGATCTTGCCGGCCGCATCCCGCCGGGTCAGCGCGGCAACGACCGCATTCGCCACGTCGCCCACATAGACCGGCTGGAAGCGTGTCTTGCCGCCGCCGATCAGCGGCAGTATCGGCGAGAAGCGGGCCATGGAGGCAAAGCGGTTGAAGAAGGCATCCTCCGGGCCGAAGACCACCGAGGGGCGCAGCACCACGGCCTCGGGGATGGTCTCCAGCACCGCCTGCTCGGCCGCGGCCTTGGAGCGCGCATAGTCGGAGTTGGAGTCGGCAGAGGCTCCCAGGGCGGAGACCTGCACGAAGCGGGTGATGCCGGCTTCGGCGGCGGCACGCACGATGGAACGTGTGCCTTCCACGTGCACGGCATCGAAGTTCTGGCTGCCGTGGGATTGCAGGATGCCCACCAGGTTGATCACGGCATCGGCCCCGGCGACGGCGTTGCGCACCTCGGCCTCGTTGGTGAGATTGCAGCGCAGGGGCACCACCTGGGCCACGTCGCCCAGGGGCTTCAGGAACTCGGCCCGGCCCGGTCGGCGCACCGCCACGCGCACGGTCCATCCAAGATCGGCCAGGCGCGCCACGACGTAACGCCCGATGAATCCGGATCCGCCAAAAACCGTGACACAGCGCTGACTTAGCATTCTCTCTCGACTCCTCTTCCCTGGCCGGCGTGGTCACCGGCGCGGCGTCGGGACGGCAACCGGCCTTGCGGCCCCTTCGTATCCGGCGCCTTCCGGGTCACGGCAATGCCCACCCCAGTGTGCCGCCCCGGTGCGCTCGTTCCGCGCTATATACCGCGGCGGAGCCGCCGTTGACAGCCCGCTGCGCGCCCTTATTGTCTTGCCGCGCCTCGGATCCATGCCCGAGGGCTGCCGGAAGGAACGCGCTTCGTGACCGTTACGCTCCATCAAGACGACCTGCCCGCGGATCTCGCTTTCGGGGAGGCCGTTGCGGTGGACTGCGAGACCATGGGACTCAACCTGCAGCGCGACCGCCTGTGCCTGATCCAGCTCTCCGCCGGCGACGGGAATGCCCACCTGGTCCAGTTCCGTGGCGGCTACGAGGCACCCAACCTGCGCCGCCTGCTGGCCGACCCGCAGATCACCAAGCTCTATCATTTCGCGCGCTTCGACGTCGCCGCGATCGAGCGCTATCTCGAAGTCACCGCAGCCCCGATCTACTGCACCAAGATCGCCTCCAAGCTCGTGCGCACCTTCACCGACCGCCACGGCCTCAAGGACCTGTGCAATGAGTTGCTGGGCGTCTCGCTGTCGAAACAGCAGCAGTCCTCCGACTGGGGCGCGGCCGAACTGACCGAGGAGCAGCAGCGCTATGCCGCCAGCGACGTGCTGCACCTGCATGCGCTGCGCCAGCGCCTGAACGAGATGTTGGAGCGCGAGGGCCGCCGGGAGCTGGCGGAGGCCATGTTTGCCTTCCTGCCGACACGCGCCCGGCTGGACCTCGCTGGATGGGACGAGATCGACCTCTTCGCCCACTGAGACCGCACGGGAACGGGCTGCGGCATATTCGGTACGGGTCCAAGCGGCACTTTCGCGTTTGCCCTTGACCGGATAGTTTAAGCGAATCGTCAAACGTCTTGTCATTGCTGTGGTGCGAGCCACCTAAGAAAAGCCTGGGCGGCGGTCCGCGCAGCCTTTCCCAAAAGGCTATGGGCAAGGCCCTGCCTCGGAACACGAGCGGTAGATGCAAATGAGCACAATGAACTTTGCAGAGAAGGCCGGCTCCCAAGCCGCCGAAACGGCTGTCGCCGACCTGGAATCGGCACGCCGCACGCTGGCGACGGAAGCCCGCGGGCTTGAGATCCTCTCCCAGTCCCTGGGTGAGGCCTTCGTGCAGGGCGTGAACGTCCTGGAAGCAGTCCAAGGGCGCGTCGTCGTCACCGGCATGGGCAAGAGCGGGCACATCGGCTGCAAGATCGCGGCAACGCTCGCCTCCACCGGCACGCCGGCACAGTTTGTCCACCCCGCCGAGGCCAGCCACGGCGACCTGGGCATGATCACCCGCAAGGATGCCATCATTGCTCTGTCCAACTCCGGCAACACACCGGAACTGGGCTCGGTGATCGCCTACAGCCGGCGTTTCGAGATTCCCCTGCTTGCCATCACCGCCAAGCAGAACTCCATCCTGGCGGAAGCCTCCGACGTGCTGTTGCTGCTGCCGCCGGTCGAGGAAGCCTGCCCCATGGGCCTGGCACCCACCACCTCCACCACCGTCACTCTTGCCCTGGGCGACGCGCTGGCCGTGGCGCTGCTCGAGCGGCGGGGCTTCACGCCCGAGGACTTCAAGGTGTTCCATCCGGGCGGCGCCCTCGGCAAGCGCCTAGTGCGGGTCATCGACGTAATGCATGGCCCGGCGGAAATGCCGGTATGCAGTCCCGATACGCCAATGAGCGAAGCCATCCTGCTGATGACCGCCAAGACCTTCGGCGTCGTCGGCGTGCTCAACGAGGAAGGCGCCTTGTCCGGGGTCATCACCGACGGCGACTTGCGCCGCCACATGGGTGATCGTCTGCTCGCCCAAGCGGCGGGCGACGTGATGACCGGGCATCCGATCACCATTCATCCGGGCGCCCTGGGCGCCGAAGCCCTCAAGATCATGAACGCCAAGCGCGTCACCTGCCTCTTCGTCGAGGAAGGTGGACGGCCGGTGGGCTTGGTGCGCCTGCACGACCTGCTGCGCGAGGGTGTCGCCTGAACGACCGCGCCATGCCAGCAGACACGCCTCCCGCCCCCCGCCGTCCAAGGCCCCATGACATGGGGCGGCGGCGGCTGGTCGCGCTGGGAAAGCTCGTTGTCCCGGCGATCGGCGCGCTGGTGATCGCCGCTCTGGTGGCCCTGCCTCTTTTGCGTTCCGATCCCCTGGATGAGCCACCCGAGGCCGCTCAACGCGAAAACGGCGCGGTCGACCTCTCGGCAGGTGTCATCGCGCCCCGCTTTGCGGGACTGGACGGACAGGGCCGGCCCTTCACGGTGACCGCCTCCACCGCCGACTTTGCCACCGAGGACCAGCGCTTCGTCCGACTTGATCGTCCCGAAGGAGATCTGACGCTCTCCGATGGATCCTGGGTGGCCATCACCGCGGCGCGAGGAGTGTACGACCGGGAAGATCAATTGATGCAATTGGCGGAGGAGGTCACGCTGTTCCACGACGAGGGCTTCGAAGTGGTCACCGAAAGCGCCTGGCTCGACATCCCCGGCGGCCGGGCCGAGGGGCACGATCCGGTGCAGGGCCAGGGCCCGGTCGGCCATATCAACTCCGAGGGCTTCCGAATCGAGGAACGTGGGGCAAAGGTTGTCTTTACCGGCCAGTCCCGATTACTACTGTATGAAGAACCACAAGAGGGGGACCTGCCATGATACGTGCGCCTGCAAGGCTGTTGCTCGGGCTTTGCCTTGCCCTCCTCCTGGCCGGCCAGGCCATGGCGCAGGCCACCTTCAGTGATGGCGGCTCCCTGGAGATCATCGCCGAGGAAGGCATCGAGTGGCAGCGCGAGGAGCAGGTCTACCTCGCCCGCGGCAATGCCGTGGCCCGCCGGGACGACATGACGGTGCGCGCCCAGGTGCTTGCGGCGCACTATCGCCGTGACGACGAGGGGCAGGAACGCATCATCCGGGTGGAAGCCATCGGCGGCGTCATCGTGGAAACCGCCAACGAACGGATGACCGGCGACCGTGCGATCTACTACGTTGACGAGCGGTCTTTCCGGGTCACCGGCGACGACCTGCGCCTGGAGACCGATACGGAAGTGGTCACGGCGGAGGAAAGCCTGGAGTACTTCGAAGCGGCCGAGGGCGGCCCGCTGGCCGTGGCGCGCGGCAACGCCGTGCTGCGCCGGCCGGCCGCGGGGGAGGAAGTGCGCGGCGAGGTGATTTCCGCCCGCTTTTCCGGTACGGACGGACCAAGCCGTGAAAGCCTGGTCGAGGTCCAGGCCGAGGGCGGTATCGAGGTCAGCAGCGACAGCGTCGTTGCCCGGGGTGCGCGCGGGGTCTACTACGCTGCAGAGCAGACAGCCGTGCTGGATGGCGACGTGAAGGTGACGCGTGGCCAGACGCAGTTGAATGGCGAACGGGCCGAGATCGACCTGCGCACCGGCGTCAGCCGGCTGCTCGCCGGGGAGGGAACGCCGGTGCGCGGCCTGCTGTCCCAGGACGACCTACCCGGTGATGACGTACCTGGTGATGATGTCTCCGGGGACGAACCTGCTGAAGGGGAGAGCGAGTGACACCCGATCTGCACAGCCCGCAAGGCACGGACGCCAGGGTAACCCCCTTGCCGCGCGCGGTGCCGGAAGCGCGCGGTCTGGAAGCCGTTTCCATCGGCAAATCCTTTTCCGGGCGCATCGTGCTGCGCGACGTCACCCTGCGCCTGCGCCGCGGCGAAGCGGTCGGTCTGCTCGGGCCCAACGGCGCCGGCAAGACCACCTGTTTCTACATCATATCGGGACTGCTGGCGCCTGACGCGGGCTATGTGGCGCTCGACGGGCAGGACGTGACCGACCTGCCCATGTACCGACGCGCGCGGCTCGGCATCGGCTACCTGCCGCAGGAAGCCTCGATCTTCCGCGGCATGACGGTGGAGCAGAACATTCGCAGCGTGCTCGAGGTCGTCGAGAAGGACCGGGGCCGGCGCCGCCAGCGGCTGGAGCAGCTGCTCGACGAGTTCTCCATCACCCATCTGCGCCGCTCCCCTGCCCTGGCGCTGTCCGGCGGTGAGCGGCGGCGCTGCGAGATCGCCCGAGCCCTTGCCGCCGATCCGCGCTTCATTCTATTGGACGAGCCGCTGGCCGGGATCGATCCCATCGCCGTGGCCGACATCCGTGAACTGGTCCTGCACCTCAAGGATCGGGGCATCGGCGTGCTGATCACCGATCATAACGTGCGCGAGACCCTCGATATCGTCGACCGCGCCTACATCATCCACGACGGCCGTGTCCTGATGGAAGGGCGGCCGGACGAGATCGTCGAGAACCCCGACGTGCGCCGGGTTTACCTGGGCGAACGCTTCAGCCGCTGATCGCCCCTATGCCGCCACGTCACAGCCTGGTTCTGCGCCCCACGCAAAGCCTGGCCATGACGGCACGCCTGCAGCAGGCGATCAAGCTGCTGCAGCTCTCCCAGAGCGAACTGGAAGCCTTCGTCGAGGCGGAGCTGGTCGAGAACCCTCTGCTCGAGCGGGCCCAGGATCTGCCGGATGCCGCCGAGACGGGTGACGGGCTCGAAGCAGCGCAGACACTGGCTGCAGAGGCTCCATCGCAGCAGCCCACGGACTGGTCGGACTGGGACGAGAACGGGATCGAGGAGTCCTGGCCGTCCCAGGATCTTTCCGCGCCAGCAACCGCTGGAGAGGACTCCGACTGGTCCCTGGAACACCTCCCGCAGCCCGAAATCGGATTGCGCGAGCACCTCCTGGAACAGCTCCGCCTGGAACGGTTTAACCAACAGGAACGCGCGCTTGCAGCCGCGCTGATCGATGCCCTGGAGCTGGACGGGTACTTGCGCGCTGAACTGCCCGAACTGGCCACGGACCTCGGGTGCCCGCCGGCCAACCTGGAAGCCCTCATCCCGCGCCTGCAGGACCTGGAGCCCAGCGGCGTCTTCGCCCGATCACTGCCGGAGTGCTTTGCCTTGCAGCTGGCCAGGCTCAATCGGCTGGACCCAGCCATGCAGACGCTGCTGGACAATCTGCCGCTGCTTGCCGAAGGCCACTGGTCGCGGCTGCAGACGCTCTGCGGCGTCGATGAGGACGACCTGGCTGAGATGGTGGGCGAACTGCGTCGACTGGACGCCGCGCCCGGTGCCACATTTGACGCACCGCTCCCTGAAACACGGGTGCCTGAGGTGCTGGTGACGCGCGACGGCGCTGGCGACTGGCGGGTCACTCTCAATCCCGAGAGCCGGATCCAGGTGAGCGTGGACGGCGCCGCCTATCAGCAACTGGTGCGCCGCTGTCGCACAGCAGACGAGAAAAGCTATCTCTCGGAGCACTATCAGGCTGCCCGCTGGCTGGAACGCAGCCTGCAGCAGCGCGGTGACACGCTGCTGCGAGTCGCCGCAGCGCTGGTCGATGCCCAACGCAGCTTCTTCGAGCAGGGCGCCGCCGGCCTGCGCCCCCTCACCCGGCGTGCCCTCGCCGAAAAACTGACGCTGCACGAATCCACCGTCAGCCGGGCCATTGCCAACAAGCATCTTGCCTGTCCGCGCGGCACCTTCGCGCTCAGCTATTTCTTCACCACGGCGATTGCCGGCGCCGAGGGCGACGCCCACGCGGCCGAGAGCATCCGGCAGAGGGTTCGCAGCCTGATCGAAGGGGAATCGCCAGACGCTATCCTCAGTGACGAGGCCTTGGTCGCCCTGCTCAAGCAGGATGGCATCGAGATCGCCCGACGTACCGTGGCCAAATACCGGGAAGCAATGAACATTCCGACATCGCGGCAACGCCGGCGGCAGGCCCGGCTAGCCGGATGACCGGTCGATTATGCTTTTTCCGGCTTGCAGCCCGCAGAATGCGGGTCGATATTCAGGGGACCGGAGGCTTCCTGCGAAGGGGTGGCAGGGGGAGTTGACACCCTGAGGGGGCGAACCTATGGTCCGGCCGCTCGCGAACAGGCCCCCTGAGCGAGGGGAGATGCCGGGCTTCGGAGCCGAGGAAAGATAAATGCAGTTGTCGGTTAAAGGTCGGCATGTCGATACCGGCGATGCCTTCCGCCAATACGCCTACGACCGCCTGAGTGGAATCCTGGACAAGTACTTTGGCGATGCCATTGAGGCCAGCGTCACGCTGTCCAAGGATGCCTTCCTCTTTCGTGCGGCCTTATCGATCCACGTCGGCCGGGGCCTGCTGCTGCAGGCCACGGGCGAAGCGCAGGACGTGCATCCTGCCTTCGACATGGCGGCGGATCGTCTTGCGAAGCAACTCCGGCGCTATAAGCGGCGTTTGCGCGACCATGGGCGGATACCGGCCACGGCCGCGGACGTGCTCCCGGCGCAGCAGTACATTCTCGCACCCGAGAATGTTTCAGAGGAAGCGGCCGCAGAAGAACCGGACGGCAAGGAGTCGCTGAACGGCGACCAGCCGCTGGTCGTCGCGGAAATGCAGACCGAGGTGCCCAACCTGACGGTGGGCGAAGCGGTGATGCGCATGGATCTTGCAGATCAGCCCGCGCTGCTGTTCCAGAACCGGGCGCACGGAGGGATCAACATGGTGTACCGCCGGAACGACGGCAACATTGGGTGGATAGATCCTCTTGGAAATCGCGACGGCTAGACGGCACGCCGGGATCCGTACAATGGAAATCGCCGATATGCTTAGCCCTGAAGGGGTCATTCCGGCTCTGCGCGTCACTAGCAAGAAGCAGGCCTTGCAGGAACTGGCGCGGCGCGCGGCCGAGGTCGTAGGCCAGCCGGAGCGGGCCATCTTCGAGGTGCTGGTTGAACGCGAACGCCTGGGAACCACGGGTGTGGGGAACGGCATTGCCATTCCGCACGGCAAGCTGGCCAACCTCGATCGCCTTCACGCGCTCTTTGCGCGTCTGGAGACGCCGGTGGACTTCGACGCCATCGACGAGCAGCCGGTGGACCTGGTGTGCGTGCTTCTTGCGCCCGAACAGGCTGGAGCGGACCATCTCAAGGCCCTGGCGCGGGTTTCCCGCCTGCTGCGCGACCGCAGTGTGTGCGAGAAGCTGCGCGGCAGCGACAGCCGGGATGCGATCTACGCGCTGCTGACCGAATCCGCGAATAGCCGCGCCGCCTAGCGGCTGACTGTGCCGCAGCCCCGCGCGGAGTGACCGGCGGGGCTGGACCAAACGATTTGGCTCAGTGGGTACTGAGCGGCTCCATGTCGTGCTGGCGGATGGCGGCGAAGGCGAGTGCCTGACTGGCCGCAACGGCTATCTGCGTACCGTCGGCAGCGAAAATGGCGTACAGTTCACCATCCTGGTTTTCGGACTTGCGTACGTACGCGACCTGATTGACACCGACGCTGGCGAAATCGGTTGGCGAAATGTGACGCAGTGTCTGAAGTCTGTCCTGCATGATTCAACTCCTTTGAGCGACCGCCGCTATCCCGCATTGCGGCCAAGGCGACGATCCATCCGTGAAAATAGTCTGGCTGTTCAGGTGAGGGCCTTGCTGCCGGTCCCGCTGCGCTCGATATCGATGCGGCGGACCACCGGCTCTTCGATTGGGCGGCGCAGATCGATGTGCAGCAGGCCATTGTCCAGGCGCGCCGACTCCACCTCGATGCCGTCGGCCAGGACGAAAGCCCGCTGAAACTGACGGGCGGCAATGCCGCGATGCAGGAAGACCCGATCCTCGGACTCCGGCTCCTGCCGGCCACGTATCACCAGCTGGTTGTTCTCGATCTGGACGCTGAGCTCGGCTTCGGAAAAGCCGGCGACCGCGAGGGTGATGCGCAGATGCCCATCATCGATCTGCTCAACATTATAGGGGGGATAGCCGTCCCCCGTGCTCTTGTTCATACGATCCAGTGCACGCTCAAGCTGGTCGAATCCGAGCAGCAGGGGAGAATTAAACAGGGTTGCGCGACTCATCAGGCCTCCTCGTAACGAGCAAGGTCATTACCATCCACCCACGTCCCTTTAGGGCCCGCCGGTGGCAAGCGACCCGAGAATCGGCGTCGCCTGAAGTATAAATGGTAAGACCGCGTTCCGCGGTCAAGCTTCCGGGCATCTCAGCGCAAGGCCACGCCCCGTTCAATCCCTTCCGCCCAATCGCTCTCGTCGGGCAACAACCCGCTGTGCTATGAAGCCGCATGCCGTCCAATCAGCCTTCCCGTCCCACCGGCACAACGGATCTGGGTGGTCTCGTGATCGCGGCCGCCTCGTCAGGCTGCGGCCTCACCACAGTCTGCGCCGCCATCCTGCGCGCCCTCTGCCAGACGGGACGAGGCGCTGCCGGTGCCAAGGCCGGCCTCGATCCTGGTCCGACCCTGCTGCAGAGCCGCGCGACCGGGCGTGGCGCCTACAATCTCGACACCTGGGCCATGCGCCCGGAAACCCGCGCCGCCCTGCTGGCGGACGCCTATGGCGACAGCGACCTGCTGCTCATCGAGGGCAGTGACGGACTGTTCGACGGCGATGCCGCCGGTCTGGGCGCGACGGCGGATCTGGCTGAGGAACTCGCCCTGCCGGTGGTTCTGCTGATCGACGCCCAGGGCCTGACCCATTCCGTCGCCGCCCTGATCGAGGGCTTTGCCCGCCATCGCAACACACTGCCCATAGCCGCGGTCATCCTGAACCGCGTGGCCGGGCCCGCGCATGAGACGCTGCTGCGTCAGGCGCTGCAGTCGACCGGCACGCCGGTGCTGGGTGCCATTCCGGAAGCACCGGAACTTGCACTGCCCACACAGTCTGAGGCCTTCCTGGATGGCGCCGCCGCCGTGATCGCGCGCAGCCTGGACCTCTCCGCCCTGGCCGCGCTTGCGCAGCCGGTGCGCCTGCCCGCGGAGCCGGCGGAGGACCCGGGGCTGGCGGCGCCCGGACACCACCTCGCCATCGCCCGCGACCAGGCCTTCGCCCCGCTCTACCCCCACCTGCTCGATGCCTGGCGGGTCCAGGGCGTCGAGCTCTCCTTCTTCTCACCGCTGGCCGACGAGGCACCCGCTCCCGCTGCCGACGTCATCTGGCTGCCCGGCAGTCCCGCTCCAAGCGGCCTGGCGCCAGAGACGTTCGACAGTCTGGTGCAGGCTAAGGCCTTCCGGACGGGACTGCAGGCCGCCGCGGCGGACAGGCGGCACATCTACGGCGAGGGCAGCGGCTTTATGCTGCTCGGGGAAAGCCTGCTCGACAGCAAGGGCCTGGAGCATCCGCTGCTGGGTCTGCTGCCGCTGCGCTTTGCCCTGCCCACCCGGCGCACGCTGCCGGGCCGTCAGGCCCTGACTCTGTCCAGCCCCGGTCTCTGGGGCAAACTCGGCACCAGGCTGCGCGCCTGCGCCTGGGAGGATGCGGTCCTGCGCTGGCAGGGCCTCGGCGAGCCGCTGTTCCAGGCCTTCACACCCCTTGGCGATGCGCTCGGGCCGGCAGGCATCGCTCGCGATCGTGTCGCGGGCTCGCTGCTGCGGCTCGTCGACCGGAACACCCCCTGACCGAACCACACCTGACTGAACCACACCTGACTGAACCACAATGGACGGCACAAACGTGAGCGACAGCTATCCCTTGTCCGCAGGACAACTGCACCAGCAACGCTTTCGCCTGCGTCCCTGGATCCGCACGCGCCTGTGGGCCCAGGTTCTCATCGGGCTGGTGGCGGGGCTCGTGGTGGGAACCCTGCTCGGCCCCGATTTCGGCCTGCTGGATCCGGCAACCGCGGAAGCCGTCGGCAGCTGGCTCGCTCTGCCCGGACAGCTCTTCCTCGGCCTGATCGCGATGGTCCTGGTGCCACTGATCTTCACCTCGATTGTACAGGGGCTGACCGGAGCCGCCTCCGGAGCCGAACTGAAGGCTGTCGGCCTGCGCCTGGCCGTCTTCATCATCGCCACCACCTTCGTGGCCGCCGGCATCGGTGTCAGCCTCGCCCTCTGGCTGCAGCCGGGTGCGGGCATGGCCGCCTTGATGCCCAGCAGCGCTGCGGCCGTGCCAGCAGAAGCCGCAGCCTTCAGCGCTGCCCAGGCACCGGACATCATTGCCGACATCCTGCCCACCAACCCCACCGCCGCCATCGCGCAGGGCGACATGCTGGCGGTGGTCGTGCTGGCGCTGCTGGTGGGAATCGCCGCGACGCAGGTCAGCCGTGAGCGCGCGGAGCCCTTTCTCAGGGTCCTCGATGCCCTGCTCTCCATCGCCATGGTGATCGTGAAGTGGGCCATGTTCCTGGCGCCCTTCGCCGTCTTCGGCTTGATGGCCCAGCTCGTCATGCGCATCGGCCTGTCCAGCCTGGCGGCCATGTCGCACTACGTGGGCACGGTCCTGCTTGGGCTGGCGCTGCTGATGGCTCTCTATCTCACCCTGGCGGCACTGTTCGGCGGACAGGGCCCGCTGGGCTTTCTGAAGGCGGCAGGCGGCAACCTGCTCCTGGCCTTCTCGACTTCGAGTTCTTCAGCCGTGATGCCGGTGACCATCGAGACCGCGGTCAACCGCCTGCACGTACCGGCGAACATCAGCAATTTGGTCGTCCCCCTGGGCGCCACCATGAACATGGCCGGCACGGCGCTTTATCAGTCGGTGGCGATCCTCTTCCTGGCGCAGCTGTCCGGGATTGATCTTTCGACGGGGCAGATGATCGTGATCGTCGTGACCCTGGTGGCTTCCTCCATCGGGGCGCCCGGCACGCCCGGCGTCAGCATTGCCATCCTCGTCAGCGTCGCCGCCGCCTTCGGCATCCCCGCCGAGGGCCTGGTGATCATCCTGGGCGTCGACCGCATCCTGGACATGTCGCGCACCACGGTGAACGTGACCGGCGACCTCACGGCGTGTCTCCTCTTTCGAGGCACGATGGTCAGCCGGGAAACCGCCCAAGCTCAACGGGTCGGGGCGTAATCCAGCGGCACGGCGGTGGTGTACTTGATCTGCTCCATGGCAAAGGCCGATGAGACCTCGGAGAGATCGGCCACGGCGATCAGGCGCTTGTAGACGGCATCATAGGCGGCGATGGAGGGGACCTGCAGCTTGAGCAGGTAGTCGGTGACGCCGCTCATGCGGTAGAACTCCACGACCTCGGGAATGGCCGCCGCCCCCTTGGCAAAACGCTCCAGCCAGTCTGGGTCGTGCCGGTCGGTGCGCACCATGACGAAGACCGTCACGCCGGCATTCAGCTTGCTCGCATCCAGCAGGGCCACCCGCTTGCGAATCACCCCGGCCGCCTGCAGCGCCTGCACCCGCCGCCAGCAGGGCGTGGTCGACAGCCCGACGCGCTCGGCCAGCTCGGAAAGGGAGCGCTCTGCGTCCTCCTGCAGAAGGGCCAGAATCTTCAGATCATGGATGTCGTAGAATTCTTTCTTCATTATCGCTCTACTCTGGAAAATTATTCCTGATATGGAGCATCAACCACGAAAGAACGCAAAGTCTTTCTCTCCGTACAGGGATAGCCTTCCCCTCCATTGGTGGAGTTGATCCACAAACGCCATCGCGGGAGGCAGCGCCGAGCATGAAGAGACTGTTCACCGAACACCCGGCCTCGGTCGGCGAGACCTACTTTGCGCACATGGGCCAGGCGCTCTCCTTCGCCGGGCCGCTGTTCATGGCGTCCCTGGCCTGCCTGGTGCACGCGGCCTTCCCCTTCCTCTGCGTGAAGACCGGCAGCCGCGCCGTCACCCACCTGCACCAGCGCATGGTCACCCAGCGCGACCGCCGCGCCGCGCCGGCCCCGCAGCAAGCCACCCTGGCAGCCAAGGACGCGTAACAAAGGTGATTGGTGTGGAGTCTAGGTTTCCCCGCTCACGGCCGGGTCCCGCTCGATGCCCGACTGCCGGGCCTGGAAGCAGAGTCGCTCGACGGTGAGAGTGTCGAAGCGCCCCAATATCTCCTCCTGCATCTCAAGCCAGAGGGGGCGCACGACGCGCTGGCCGATCTCGGAGCCTTCCGGCTCCAGCAGCGGGTCGGGCGTGCCCTCGAGCTGGCGCACGACGCGGATGATCTCTCCCACCGTGATGCTGTCGCTCGCCCGGGCCAAACGATAGCCGCCGCGCGGCCCGCGCTGCCCCTGCAGCACCTTATGATGCACCAGATGCTGCAGGACCTGCTCGAGGTAGCGCCGGGGAATGCCCTGGCGCCGTGAGATCTCACTGGAACGGACCAGGCCGGTATCGGCGTGGAAGGCAATGTCGACCACCGCCTCTATGGCGAAGAGCAGCTTCTTGGAAAGGCGCAGCATTGCCGGCTCAATCCCCGCCGGTCGCGGCGGGATTGTCGACGCCGGTGGAGCCGAAACCGCCGCTGCCGCGCAGGGTGTCCTCCAGGTCCGCCACCTCCTGCCACTGCACCGGCAGATAGCGCGCCACCACAAGCTGGGCGATGCGCATGCCGCGCTCGATCCGGAAGGCTTCCTGGCCGTGGTTGATCAGCACGGCCTTGATCTCGCCGCGATAGTCCGCGTCGATGGTCCCCGGGGCGTTGAGCAGGGTGATGCCATGCTTGAGCGCCAGGCCCGAGCGCGGGCGGACCTGCCCTTCCGTTCCCGGCGGCAGGGCAATCGCCAGACCGGTCGGCACCGCCTGCCAGGCCCCGGCCTCAATCGTCAGCGGCGCCTCTACTGCGGCCAGCAGATCCAGGCCGGCGGAGTCCGCGGTGGCCGCCTCGGGCAAAGGGAGGTCTGCGGCATGGGGCAGACGGCGGATGGCTACGGCTGTTGCGGCGGTGCGCTGCTGGCTCATGACCGCGCAGTTCCGGCAAGCTGTTCTGCGATGCGCTCGACCAGGCGCCGGGCCACGGCCTGCTTGTCCAGCCGGGGCCAGGCTTCCGCCCCCTGCTCGTCGATCAGGGTGATCTGATTGTCGCTGCCGCCGAAAGTTCCGCTGTCCGGTCCGACGTCATTGGCGAGGATCCAGTCGCAGCCCTTGCGCCGGCGCTTGGCGGCAGCGTGGGCCGCGACCTGTTCCGTCTCCGCCGCGAAACCAATGAGCAAACGCGGCCTCTCGTCGCCGGCCTTGCCCAGGGTCGCGAGAATGTCGGGGTTCTCCGCCAGGGTGAACTCGGGCAAGCGGCCGGCCTCCTTTTTGAGCTTCTGCTCCGACAGCCCGGCAACACGCCAATCGGCCACGGCCGCAGCACAAACAGCGATATCGACCGGCAGCGCCGCCATGCTGGCCTCAAGCATCTCCTGGGCGCTTTCGACCCGCACCACCTCGACACCCGGCGGATCGGGCAGCGTGACCGGACCGCTGACCAGCAGCGTCTGGGCACCGGCGGCCGCCAGGGCCTCGGCGATGGCATGGCCCTGCCGCCCGGAGGAGCGGTTGGCGATGTAGCGCACGGGGTCGATGGGCTCGTGGGTCGGGCCGCTGGTGACCAGGGCGCTGAAGCCCTGCAAGGGCTTCGGCTGGCCGAAAGCAGCCTCGACCGCCGCCAGGATCTCGGCCGGCTCGGCCATGCGGCCCGGCCCGAACTCGCCACAGGCCATGGCACCCTCACCCGGCCCGACGAACACAACACCACGAGACTGCAGCGTCGCCAGATTGGCCTGGGTTGCCGGATGCTCCCACATGCGCACGTTCATGGCCGGGGCGGCCAATACGGGTTTGTCGGTGGCCAGCAGGGCGGTGGTCGCCAGATCATCCGCCATACCGGCGGTCATCTTGGCCAGCAGGTCGGCGGTGGCCGGCGCCACCACCAGCAGGTCGGCATCGCGGCTGAGCTGGATGTGGCCCATCTCGGCCTCATCGGTAAGGGAGAAGAGCTCGCCGTAGACCTTGTCCTCGGTCAGGGCCGAGAGCGAAAGCGGCGTCACGAACTCGGCGCCGGCGCGGGTCAGAATGCTGCGCACCGAGGCACCACGCTCGCGCAGCCGGCGCACCAATTCCAGGGACTTGTAGGCGGCGATGCCGCCGCCGACGATCAGGAGGATGCGTTTGCCCTGCAGCATCGCTCAGCCCAAAACCTCTAACCTGAAGGGCGACTTCGCCCGCTGCGGGCAGTCTTTCACCGCCTTCCCGGGGAGACAAGCAGAGAAAGCGCCGCCGCCAAGGCGGTTTTAGACCGGATCGCGTTCAATTGGATCGCAAGGGTTTCAGATTGAACGCGTGAATCCGGTCTAACACCAAACAGGTAGTGCAGATTCACGCGTTCAATTGGAATCGCATTCCAATTGAACGCGATCTGCACTAATCGTCGAGCACCACAGCGCGCAGGTCGTAGGCATCGGCTTCGACCACGCGGGCGCGCACGATCTGGCCAGGCTCCACCCAGTCGGCATCGTCCAGGTAGATCGCGCCGTCGATCTCCGGCGCATCGGCGTAGCTGCGGCCGACCGCGCCCTCTTCGTCCAGCGCGTCCACCAGAACGTCCAGTTCCTGGCCCACCCTGGCCTGCTGCTTGGCGGCGCTGATGGCCTGCTGCTTGGCCATGAAGCGCTCCCAGCGCTCCTGCTTCACCGCTTCCGGCACGGCGCCCTCGAGCTCGTTTGCGGTCGCGCCGCTGACGGCCTCGTACTTGAAGCAGCCGACGCGATCGAGCTGGGCCTCGTCGAGCCAGTCGACGAGAAGCTGGAAATCCTCCTCGGTCTCGCCGGGAAAGCCGACGATGAAGGTCGAGCGGATGACGAGTTCCGGGCAGATCTCACGCCAGCGGGCCAGCCGCTCCAGCACCCGGGCGTTGTTGGCCGGGCGGCGCATGGCCTTCAAAACCTTGGGGCTGGCATGCTGAAAGGGGATGTCCAGGTAGGGAAGGATCTTGCCCTCGGCCATGAGGGGGATGACCTCCTCCACGTGGGGATAAGGATAGACGTAGTGCAGCCGGACCCAGATGCCGAGCTCGCCAAGCGCGCGGCAGAGATCGGTCATGTGGGTGCGCAGCGGCTGCCCCTGCCACTCGGACTCGGCGTGGCGCAGGTCCAGGCCATAGGCGCTGGTGTCCTGGCTGATCACCAGCAGCTCCTTGACCCCGGCATCGGCTAGACGCTTGGCCTCCCAGAGCACCTCCTTGATCGGCCGGCTGACCAGGTCGCCGCGCAGCTGGGGGATGATGCAGAAGCTGCAGCGGTGATTGCAGCCTTCGGAGATCTTGAGATAGGCGTAGTGGCGCGGCGTCAGCCGCAGGCCTTCCGGCGGGACCAGATCGACGTAGGGGTCATGCGCCGGCGGCGCCACCTCATGCACCGCCTCCATCACCGCCTCGTACTGATGCGGCCCGGTGATCGCCAGCACCTCGGGGTGACGCTGGCGAATGATTTCCGGCTCCGCGCCCAGGCAGCCCGTCACGATCACCCGGCCGTTCTCGGAAATGGCCTCGCCGATGGCGTCCAGTGACTCATCGCGGGCGGAATCGAGGAAGCCGCAGGTGTTCACCAGCACCAGGTCGGCGCCCTCGTAGTCTGCGGAGATATCATAGCCTTCGGCCCGCAGGCGCGTGACGATGCGCTCGCTGTCGACGAGCGCTTTCGGGCAGCCGAGACTGACGAGCCCGACGCGGCGGGCGGCGGTGGCGGACATGGCGGAACTCCGGGTAAAAGCAGGCCCGGGAAGTATCGCGTCCGCGCAGCCGACGCAAGGAAAAGCCGGTTGCTCCGACCGCTATCAGCCTCGTCCGTCGGATAGGAACTGATAGAGCCAGGTTTCGGTGAGCGTTTGATCCTCGTTGCGCAAATAGAGCCGCAGTTCCACGGCATCCGGCGTCTCTTCCGACAGGTCGAGGTCGAAGTGCGCCCGCCAGCGTTCGGTGCCCGGCACCCGTTCGGCGTAGATGTAGGAGAGTTCACCGCGGCTGGCCTCGACCTCGACCTCCACCTTCGCGTCCAGCGGCAGGTCGGGCAAGACGCCGCCGGCGAACTCGACCACGAACTTCGTGACCCCCTCCGGCCGCGGCAGACCGGCCTGCCCACCGCGCCCCATGCGGGTGGCCACGCAGCGCGCGAGCGCGCGCGCCGGGAAGGGTTCGTTTGCCGCCCAGTAGAGACGATAGTCGAAGCTGAGTGCATCGCCGGCCTGGGGCGCCTCGCCGGGCACCCAGAAGGCGACGATGTTGTCGTGTATCTCGTCGTCGGTGGGAATCTCCACCAACTGCACGGCGCCCGTGCCCCAGTCGCCCAGGGGCTCGACCCAGAGGCTGGGCCGGTCCTGATAGCGCACGCCGTCCAGATAGTGTTCGCGATTCCGGTCGCGCTGCATCAACCCGAAGCCGCGCGGACTGGCATCGGCAAAGGCGGCGACGCGCACCTGGGTGGGGTTGTTGAGCGGCCGCCAGATCCGTTCCCCCTTCCCGGTCCAGAGCTGCAGCCCGTCACTATCGTGCACCTCCGGGCGCCAGTCCTCGCGGTAGCGCATGCCGTACTCGGAGTACCAGAACATCGAGGTCAGGGGTGCGATGCCGAGCCGCTCCACCTCTTTGCGCATGAACAGGCGCGCGGAGACTTCCATCTCCACATGCTCCTTGCGCCAGCAGAGGAAGCGATAGGCGCCGGTGACGCTGGGACCGTCGAGCAGGGCGTAGATCACGGCCGGCTCTTCCGGATCCTGCGGGCTTTCAATCCAGAAGGCGACGAACTCCGGAAATTCCTCGGCTTCCGACGCCGCCACATCGACGGCCAGTCCCCGGGCCGAAAGGCCGTACTGGCCCAGTTCCCCGATGGCCCGAAAGTAGGAGGCGCCGAGAAAGGCCAGCCAGTCCTGCGTGCGCCAATCGGCCCGGCCGTTCTCCTCCTGAAAGCGGAAGCCGGCAAAGCCTGCATCCTGGGGCAGTTCCCGGGCGGGGCTGTCCTCGGGCATCTCGAAGTCGCCGGAGCGGTAGAGCACTTCCCGGGCCTGCCCCTCCTGCAGCAGGTGCATGCGCACCGGCCGGGGAAAGAACTGGCCCAGATGGAAGAAGGTCACCGGATAGCGCCCGGGGCCCTCAGCATGCGGTGCGCGTCCCGGCCGGAAGCGCAGCCGTCCGTGGGCATCGTAATCGATCTGCTCGATCACCTCCGGCGCGACCACGCTTCGTTCCTGAAAGTCCTGCTGCGCCATCTGCTGCGCGCGCTCCACCAACCCCTCGAAGGAGAAGTCTTCGGCCTCCCCCAGCGTCAACTCCGGCGCCGCCTCCTGCAGCGCGCCTTGCTGGGCCAGCACGGCGCGGGGCAAGAAACCAGCGCCGGCCAGGAAGCTCGCGGCACCGGTGGCCGAGAGGAGTGCGCGTCGCGAGAAAGCGGCAGAAGTCGAGGTCATGAGGCAGTGATCCGGCTGTGGTGGAACAGGCAGCGCGACAGGACAGCAGCGCCGGGAACCGCAGATAGGTTCCGCGGCGCATCACCACCAGAGGTGAAGCATGTCAGCTTCGTGACCGTCATGGGACCAAGCCCGGCCGCAGCCATTCGCACAACAGGGCACCGGCGGGGCTTGACGCCACCGCGGCGGCGCAGGAGAGAAAGGCATGGCGCTGCCCGACCTCTCCAAACGTCTGCTCTACCGCGACGGCCTGCTGCTGGTGATCGACAAACCTGCGGGAATCGCCGTGCACGCCGGCCCCGGCGGCGGCCCTTCGCTGGAGGCTGGCTTCGACAGTCTGCGCTTCGGCCTGCCCCGCCCGCCGGCCCTGGCCCACCGCCTCGATCAAGACACCAGCGGCTGCCTTGCTCTGGGGCGCAACCCCAAGGCCCTGCGCAAGCTGGCGGCCCTGTTTCGCGAGGGACGGGTGGAGAAGGTCTACTGGGCCCTGGTGATGGGCGCGCCGCCCAAGCCTGAAGGACAGCTGGATCTGGCCTTGGAGAAAATTTCGAGCCGCGATGGTGGCTGGCGCATGCGCCCGGCGGACAGTGGCGGCCTTCGGGCAAGCACACGCTGGCGGATCCTGGGCAGCGGCGGCGGGCTGACCTGGCTGGAACTGCGCCCCCTGACCGGCCGCACTCATCAGATCCGGGTGCACTGCGCGGCGCTCGGTTGCCCGATTCTGGGCGACCCGGTCTATGCCACCACCCGTCCGCCTTCGGGCCTGCGCCTGCATCTGCACGCGCGCAGCTTGAGCCTGCCGCTCTACCGCAGCAGGGAGCCTGTCGCGGTGACCGCGCCGCTGCCGGACGACATGGCCGCAACGCTGGAGACGCGCGGGTTCGCGCTCAGCCCAGAGCAGCGCTGAACCTGCGCAAACTCTCAGGCGGTGGCGAGATCGGCGCGCAGGCGCGCCAGGGCCAGCACGGTTTCAAGCGTGGGTGTCTCCAGGGACAGACGGCGGCCCAGTTCGACCACGACGCCCAGCAGGGCCTCGACCTCGATGCGCCGGCCGGCTTCCAGGTCCTGCAGGCTCGAGGGCTTGAAATCGCCCAACCTGCAGGCGATGGCGAAACGCTCCTCGACGCTCATGCCGAAGCGCACGCCCAGGGCCTCGCCCACCTGCTGCGCCTCGCGCATCATGCGTTGCAGGAGTGCCGCCACCTCGGGCCGCTCGGTCATCTGCCGCACGGTCCCGCCGGTGAGAACGGCAGCAAGATTGAGCGAGAGGTTGCCCCAGAGCTTGACCCAGATGGCATCACGAATGCGCGGGTTGAGTTCCGCCGGCAGGCCGGCCGCGGTGAAGGCCTCCACCAGCCGGCGTCCCCGCTGCGACTCCTGGCCATCGGGTTCGCCCATCAGGTAGTGGCCGATCTGCGTCACATCGACCAGGCCGGAGGGCTCGACCGCGGCCGCGATATAGAGGACGCAGCCCAGCACACGCTCCGGCGGCAGGCCGCGCCAGAGCACCCCGCCAGGATCCACACTTTCCAGGACCTGGCCTTCCCACGCGCCGCCAACAGCATGGTTGTACCACCAGGGCAGGCCGTTTTGGGCGGCAAGCAGCGTCGTCTCCGGCCCGCAGAGCGCGGCAACGCCGTCGACCACGGCCGGCAGGGAATGAGCCTTGAGCGCCAGGATGACAGTGTCCTGTGGCCCGAGGTGCGCCGGATCGTCGCTCACCGGCAGGCGCGTCGTGCTCTCCTGCCCCTCGACGCGCAGCCGCAGACCCTCATCACGAACCTGCGCCAGGCGCTGGCCACGCGCGATCAGCACAACCTCGTGACCGGCATCCGACAGCTTCGCGGCCAGCACACTGCCCACCGCACCGGCACCGTAGACCGCTATGCGCATCACCGTCCTCCCGGGGCCATCAGATCAGATCGCCCAAACCGCCCCAGAGCAACAACCGGGCCAGAACCGCAGCCAGCAGGGCGCTGCAGGGAACCGTGATGATCCAGGCCGCTGCAATGGTGAAGACATGCGAGCGGCGCACGAGATAGCGCTTGCGCTGCTTTTCCGCCTTGGCCCGCAGCTTGGCCGTCTCGACGGCGCCGCGATCTTCGATGGGCATGGCCTCCGGCGGCGGCTCCATGCGGAAGATCCGGGCGCGCTTGCTTGGTTCGCGTTCCTGATTGGCAAAATGCTCGCGCAGGAAGCCCACGCCGAAGAGCGCACCAATGGCTGTGTGGGTGGAACTGACCGGCAAGCCCAGGGCCGAGGCGATGATGACGGTGATGGCTGCGGAAAGCGTCACGCAGAAGGCACGCACGCGATTGAGCTTGGTGATCTTGGAGCCGACGGTGCGGATCAGCTTCGGCCCGAAGAGTGCCAGGCCGACGGCAATCCCCCCGGCACCCACCAGCAGGATCCAGAAGGGCAGCACCACCTCGCCGCCGGCAACCCCACCATCGAGCGCAGCGTGGACCGCCGAGAGCGGGCCAATGGCGTTGGCGACGTCGTTGGCGCCATGAGCAAATGACAGCAACGCCGCGCCGCCAATCACGGGGATGGTGAAGAGGTCGCCCAGGCTGTAGGTGCCGTCGCCGGCCACCGCCAGCTTGGCCTGCACGCGCGGACGCACCAGGAAATAGGTGGGCACAGCCAGCAGCAGACCCACCGCCAGCGCCATCCAGAAGGAAACGGGCAGAACCTGGTTCAGGCCCTTCATCATCAGGTAGGACGCGAAGGCACCGACCATGATGGCGACCAGCAGGGGAACCTGGACCGCCGCAGCGGAAAGGCGGTCCGGAGCATCGTAGACCGAGCGTTTGAGGTAGGCGAGAAAGCCCGCGGCGATCACGCCGCCCATGACCGGGGAGACCACCCAACTCGCCACGATGCTGGCCACCACTGACCAGTCCGCCACGCCCAGGCCCGCCATGGCCACGCCGCCGCCCAGCACGCCGCCCACCACCGAGTGGGTGGTGGACACCGGCGCATTCAGCCAGGTCGCGAGGTTAATCCAGAGCGCCGCGGCAAAGAGCGCCGCGATCATGGCAATGACGAAGTGCTCGATACTGGGCATGCGCGACGGATCTATGATGCCCTTGGACACCGTCTCCACCACATCGCCGCCGGCGATGATGGCGCCCGCCGCTTCGCAGACGGCGGCGATCATCACGGCCACGCCGATGGTCAGGGCCCGCGACCCCACCGCCGGCGACATGTTGTTGGCCACATCGTTGGCGCCGATGTTCAGGGCCATATAGGCCCCGATCACCGTCGCCCCGACCGCAACGGCCCATACCCCGCTGACCCCGACCTGAAAGGCTGCGAAAACCGCCGCAGCCACCAGGAAGAGCAGGGCAAGGCTGAATGGCACCAGGCCACGCGCGATGTCCTGTGCCCCATACTCCATGCGGGAGAGGCGCTTGAGATCCTTGTCGAGTTTCGTCTTGGCCAAGCGTCGCTCCGTTTGCCTCTACGGGAGCCTGATCAACCGCGCAGGCTGCCGCCGGTTGCCTTGGTAACCTGCTGTACGATCTTTGCCGAGACCGCTTCCAGTTCCGCCTCGGTCAAAGTCTTGTCGCGCGGCTGCAAAGTCACCGCGAGCGCCAGGGACTTGCTGTTTTCCGGCAAACCCTTGCCACGATAGAGATCAAAGACCTCGACCTGCTGGATGAGCTGCTTGTCAGCGCCCTTGGCCGCACGCACCGCCTTTTCCGCTGGGACAGCCTCGTCTACCACGAAGGCGAAGTCCCGCACCACAGGCTGGAAGGCCGGCAGGTCGGCCGGCGGCTTCGCCTTGCCGCCCTTCTGCTTTGGTTGCGGCAGAGCGTCGAGGAAGACCTCGCAGGCCACCACGGGACCGCGGGCGTCGAAGGCCCGCAGCACCCGCGGGTGCAACTCGCCGAACCAGGCCAGAACCTTGGGGCCGAGTCGCAGCGCACCGGAGCGGCCGGGATGGTACCAGGCCGGGGCATCGGACGAGGCCTGGAGATTGGCCACCGGCGCGCCCAGGGCCTCCAGCACGCGCTCGGCATCGGCCTTGGCATCGAAGGCGTCCACAGGCCGCGCTCGGTCCAGCCAGTGGCGGGAGATCGCCTGTCCGGCACGCAGGGCCGCTGCCACATTGGCCTGGTCTTCAGGCGCGGTCCCGCTGTACTGCGGCCCGATTTCGAACACGCCCACATCGGGATAGCCGCGATCGGCATTGCGCGCGGCTGCCTCCAGCAGGGTCGGCAGCACCGAGGGGCGCATGACGTCCAGGTCGCTGGAAATGGGGTTGTCGAGTCGCAGGGCCTCGTTGTCCCAGCCGAAGGCCCGGGCCTGGCGCTCGGCCACGAAGGAGAAGGTCACCGCCTCTTCCAGTCCAGCCCAGGCCAGCGCCGTGCGCGCGGCCGCGCCCCGCTTCTGGGAGAGGTTGAGTGCGGCCGTCGGCAGGCTGCTCTCTCGCGGTAGGGAGACGGCGGGAATGGCCTCATAGCCGTTGAGGCGCAGGACCTCTTCCACCAGGCAGGCCTCGCCCTCGATGTCACGGCGCCAGGTCGGCACGCGGCAATCGAGCGTGCCTTCCGCGCTCTCCGACACCTCGAAGCCGAGCGTGGTCAGCAGCGCCTGCTGGCGTTCGGCGGACACGTCGACGCCGCCCAGCGCCGCCACGCGCCCCGGCCGAAGCGAAACGCGCCGCTCCTCGGCGGGCAGCTCACCAGCAGCCACGGTGTGGCTGGCCTCACCGCCGCAGAGTTCGAGGATGAGGCGCGTGGCCACATCCACGCCCCAGGCTGCGCTTTCGGGGTCCAGCCCGCGCTCGAAGCGATAACGGGCATCGGAATGGATGCCGAGGCGACGGCCGGTGAAGGCGACCATGATTGGGTCGAAGAGCGCGACCTCGAGGAAGACGTTGCGGGTCTCCTCGGTGCAGCCGGAGAGCTCGCCGCCCATGATGCCGCCGATGCCTTCCGGCCCGTTGTCGTCAGCGATGACCAGGGTTTCCGGATCCAGCGCATAGGTCCGGCCATCCAGCGCCAGGATCTCTTCCCCGTCGCGCGCAAAGCGCATGGTGGGATGACCCTTGACCTTGTCGGCATCGAAAACGTGCAGCGGCCGCCCCAGGTCGTAGGTCACGTAGTTGGTGATATCCACCAGCGCGGAAATCGGCCGCAGCCCGATGGCCTTGAGCCGCTCCTGCAGCCAACGCGGGCTCGGGCCGTTGGTGACCCCACGGTAATAGCGGCCGGCGACGTAGGGGCAGGACTGCTCCCGATCGGCCGGCAGATCGCGCCGCCAGTCGAGCGGGCTGTCGAAGGACCCCTCGGTCGGCGCCATCAAGGCGGACGGCTTCAGGCGTCCAAGGCCCGCCGCGGCCAGATCGCGCGCCACACCGCGCACACCCAGGCAGTCGGCGCGGTTCGGCGTGATCGCGATCTCGATCACCGGATCGTCGAGACCCTGCAGGCTGGCGAAGGACTGCCCCACCGCGAGGCCCTCGCCCGCTCCCAGGTCGATGATGCCCTCGTGGTCGTCGGACAGGCCCAACTCACGCTCGGAGACCAGCATGCCGTTGGACTCGACACCGCGAATGACGCCCTTCTTAAGGTGGACGTCGGTGCCGGGAACATGGCTGCCCGGCGGAGCGAAAACGCCCCACATGCCGGTGCGGGCATTGGGCGCGCCGCAGACGACCTGCACCTCGCCCTCGACCGTCTCCACGCGGCAGACGCGCAGGCGATCGGCATCGGGGTGCGGCTCGGCGGCAAGCACGCGCGCCACGGTGAAGGGGCGTAAAGGTGCGGCGCGATCCTCGACGCCTTCGACCTCGAGCCCCAGCATGGACAGTTTCTCGACGATCTCCTCCAGGGAGGCCTCGGTCTCCAGATGGTCCTTCAACCAGCTCAGCGTGAATTTCATGACGTCACAGCCCCCGCACCATGGAGGGCACCTCCAGCGGCAGGAAGCCGAAGTGCCGCAGCCAGCGAATGTCGCTTTCGTAGAAGGGGCGCAGGTCGGGCATGCCGTACTTCAGCATGGCGATGCGCTCGATGCCCATGCCGAAGGCAAAGCCCTGATAGCGCGTCGGATCGATGCCGCAGTTGGCCAGCACCTTGGGATGCACCATGCCGCAGCCGAGAATCTCCAGCCAGTCCTTGCCCGGACCGATGACAAGCTGCCCCTTCTCCCGTGAGCAGCCGATATCCACCTCCGCCGAAGGCTCGGTGAAGGGGAAATAGCTGGGGCGGAAGCGTACCGGCAGGTCGTCGACGCCGAAGAAGGCGCGGCAGAAGTCGATCAGCGTGCCCTTCAGGTGGCCCATGTGAGTCTTCTCGTCGATCACCAGGCCCTCGACCTGGTGAAACATGGGGCTGTGGGTCGCATCGCTGTCGGCGCGATAGGTGCGCCCGGGCACGATGATGCGGATCGGCGGCGTAGTGGTCTGCATGTGCCGGATCTGCACCGGCGAGGTGTGGGTGCGCAGCACCGGGCGCTCTCCGCCCTCATCAGCATCGGCGGCCGGGGGCTTCAGATAGAAGGTGTCGTGGTCCTGGCGCGCCGGGTGCCAGGCCGGGATGTTGAGGGCTTCAAAGTTGTGGAAGTCGTCCTCGATGTGCGGGCCTTCCGCCACGGAGAAGCCCATTTCGCCGAAGATCGCGATCAGCTCGTCGATGGTGCGGCTGAGCGGGTGCAGGTGGCCGACACTCTGTGCGCGGGACGGCAGAGAGACATCGACCCGCTCCTCGGTCAGGCGCGCTTCCAGCGCCTCTTCCTCGAGCACGGCCTTGCGCGCCTCGATGGCGGCGGCCAACGCTTCCTTGACCTGATTGAGCGCCTGGCCCCGGGCCTTGCGCGCCTCGGGATCGAGCTGGCCGAGCGTCTTCATCCGCTCGGTGACCAGACCCTTCTTGCCAAGTGCGCGCACGCGCAATGCATCAAGCGCGGAGAGGTCCGGCGCCTGCTCGGCGGCCGAGAGCAATTCGGCCTTCAGACTGTCGAGATCGTCCATGGACTTCCTTCCGGCATCGCCTCAAGTGGCATCGCGGGTCTGTCCCCGCGGCGCCGACAAGGGGCCGGTGGAAAGGCCGGAACCGGACTGCCGCACCGCGGGGCCACGACAGTCCGGAGCAGGGACAGGGAAGAGCGCGAAGCCCGGAGGCTCAGGCCTTGGCCTGAGCAGCCTCGGCGAGCGCGGCCTGTGCCTGCTCGACCAGGCTGGCAAAAGCGGCCGGCTCGCGCACCGCAAGATCGGCCAGGACCTTGCGGTCCACCTCGATGCCGGCCTTGTGGATGCCGTTCATGAACTGCGAATAGGACAGGCCATGCTCGCGCGAAGCGGCATTGATCCGCTGGATCCACAGCGCACGGAAATCGCGCTTGCGCACACGGCGGTCGCGATAGGCGTACTGCAGGGCCTTCTCGACGCGCTGGACAGCGACGCGATAGACGTTCTTGCCACGGCCGCGATAGCCCTTGGCCTGCTTGATAACTTTCTTATGAGCGGCATGGGCGGTCGTGCCGCGCTTGATGCGTGCCATTTTCTTTCTCCGCTCTCAGGTCAGCCGTTGGGCAGGAAGTGCTTGCGCACGACCCGCGCATCACGCTCGCTCAGGATCATCGTCCCGCGGGCCTGACGCTTCATCTGCTGCGGCTTGCGACGCATCATGTGGCTCAGATAGGCCGCGTTGGCACGGACCTTGCCCTTCGCCGTGAGGCGGAAGCGCTTCTTGGCCCCGCTCTTGGTCTTCATCTTCGGCATTTTCATTCCTTTCAGGCTCGAAGGCCATGAATGTTCTGGACGGCTGGGCATGCCTGTGGGCCGCACCGTCCGGTTCGGGAGTGCGCCTTATAGCCCCGGCGCCGGGTCGGTGCAAGCGCACCTTGTGCACCGCAACCAACTGCGCGACGGGGCCCCTGATGCCTTGTGAAGCCGTGTGATGCCCTTTCGGCGCTCCCTGCTACTCGAAGAGCGGGGCCATGTCAGTGATGACCAGATCCTGCGCTCCGAAACTGCCGCGATCCCAGGCGCGTCCGGTCAGAAGGTCCACGGTATAGATGCGGTGGCCATCCACCAGGACCGCCGTATCGCCACGCTCCGGCGTGGAGAAGATGCGAAAGGCGGAGAGTTCACGCAGCTCGATGCCCAGCGCCCCGATGTACTCCACCCGCCCGGGCTCGCGCGGGTCCTCCACGTGCAGCGCCCGCTGCCCCACGTCGAGCAGATAGAGCGGGGCGCGCCTAGCATCCGGCAGGGCCCGGGCGTAGGCGATGGCCGAAAGCCGCGGGCGCCCGCGGCCATCCCAGAGCGAGAGGCTGACATCGGCCTGGAGCGCGCCGCTTTCCGGGTCGACCCGGAAGCTGCGTCCGGAGGGCGCGACCGCGCGCAGATTGTCCTGCACCGGATCGAAGGCGATCAGTGCATTCTCGGGCAGCGGCAGATCCAGGCCAACCTCGTTGACCTGCTGCCGGAAGTCGGCGCTGCGCGTGGCGCCTGGCGGCAGCGGCAAGAGACTCATGCGCTCGGTCATTTCGGTCAGTCCGGTCAGGGCGTAGATCCGCCCGTCCGAGGGGCGCCGGTCGAGGGCGAGGAGCAGACCGCGCAGATCCTCCACATTGGCCAGTCGCCGGCGTTCACCGATCACACCGCGATCGAGATCGAGGTGCAGCAGTTCCTGGCGGACCGTCAGGCCCAAGGCTTGTAGAGCCCTCATCGCACGCCTCCACCTTACTCGATGCCACTGGTGGGCAGGCTGCCGCCGGCGCTCAGGCCTTGTCGCGGCAGTGCCTCGCCCAGGGTGTGGTTCAGAAGCGCCCAATGCATGGCGCCATCGGCCGCGGCAGCGGCCAGCAGCACCTTGGCCTCGCCCTCTGCGGTCTCCTGCGCCAGATAGCCGGCCAAGGCACGCGCCTCGATGTCGCGCATCAGGCGGATGAGCGCCGTGGGCGTGTCCGCGCCCTGGATGGCGGCCTGCACATCCGGCTGGTCCAGGCCGGCGGGGCGCGCGCCGGCGAGACGGTCGCCCAGAGCCTCCTCCGTGGCCCGGTGGCGCTCGTAGATGCGCTCGGCCAGATCGAGGATCAGCGCCGGCAGGCGGCCACTTTCCAGCAGCAGGTGGTAGGCCGCGCGCGCCCGGCCCGCGGCGGCGTGGGCTTCCTGCAGGGCGTGGGCCGACGCCCTGGACGGCGCGGGCGCGAAAGCGGCCAGACTGCCGGCGGCAGCGAGCGAAAAACCGGCCCCGACCGTCAGGGCCGAACGACGCGAGAGTGACATGGCTCTTCTCCCTGAACTCATGCGTGAGACGGGTTGCATCCTGTCCACCACGGGAATTGGGACGGGGGTGCGCAACGACAAGCGCCCGGAAGGTGCTTCCCACTTCTTTGCCGCAAAAGCGTCACCGCGCGCCCCGGGAACAGGCAGAGGCACAGGCACTCGTCCGCCCCTGCCTTGCCGAGGTTTGCAAGCCTGAGGCCTGCGGGCTACCGTCCGCGCGGCTCAGGACGAGCCTGGATGCAACGAATACAGAGGCAGACGATGGCGTGGCACAAGGTTGCTCAGCGAAATGAAATTCCGACCGACAAGCCCATCGAGGTGCGCGTGGGCAAGCGGCAGATCGCGCTCTACGACTATGAAGGCGAGATCTACGCCACCGACAACATCTGCACCCATGCCTACGCCTGCCTGCACACGGGCTACTACGACGACGGCACCATCGAATGCCCGCTGCATCAGGGTGTCTTCGACGTGAAGACCGGCGAGCCGCTGGAAGGCCCGGTGGACGAACCGCTACAGACCTTCGAGGTGAAGATCGAGGAGGGGGAGGTCTGGATCGACGTCTGACCCCCCTGCCCCGGCTGGGCTATTATAGAGCGCGCAATACGCCATCGACACTGGCCGACCATTCGCCAGGGGTGAACTCCTTGTAGGAGGGCTCGCCGAGCGACGCGCTCGACAAGACCACATCGGGGCCCAGCCCGCGCAGGAGCTCCAGGCTCCGGCGCAGGTCGTCCTTGTCCGCCTGGTTGAAGACCAGCGTCTCCCACTGGCCGTCGTTCAGGAAGATGGTGTCGCCGGTGAAGAGATAACGGCGACCGTGGGGCGAGCGCACGAGGTAGCAGGTGCTGCCCGGGCTGTGGCCCGGAGTGGGGATGACCTCGATACTGCCCAGATGTACCTCCCGCTTGTCGAGGACCAGGTCGACCGGTGCCGCGGCGCTTACATCCGCCAGTTCCGCCTTGTGGGCGACGAGCATCGAGCCGAACCGCTTGCGGATCGTCGCCAGATGAGGGCCCACCTCGTCCCTGTGGCTGAGATACTGGCGCGCCAGCCCACCCAGTTCGGCGATCTGATCGTGCTCGGCCGTGTTACCGGTCGCGTAGAAAAGGACATTCCCCGCCTCGTGCGTCAGCAGGTAGGCGTGGGTGTTCACCTGCGGCGCACCGGGAATGGGGTTCTCGGTCTTGCTCTGCCAGAGGTCGGGATAGATCTGTCGCATCCGTCAGCTCCTTGAGTGGATGACGCCAAGCGCTTGTGGCGTCGGGAGCCACCCTGATAGAACCTCAAGCATACTTGAGGTCAAGAGGTCGATGTGATGAAATCTCCAGGCGCCTTGCAGCGCGAACTGTCCATCGGCGCCGTCGCGGCACGCAGCGGCGTGGCTGTCTCGGCCCTGCACTTCTACGAATCCAAGGGCCTGATCCACAGCCGGCGCAGCAGCGGCAACCAGCGTCGCTATCCGCGCGAGGTTCTGCGCCGCGTCGCCGTCATCAAGGTGGCGCAGCGCGCCGGCATTCCCCTTGCCGAGATCAAGGAAGCCCTCTCCACCCTCCCGGACGAGCGCACGCCGACGGCGGCGGACTGGCGCGCACTTTCGAGCCGCTGGCGCGCCGAACTCGAAGCGCGCATCGAGCGTCTCACCCGGCTGCGCGATCAGCTCGACGGCTGTATCGGCTGTGGCTGCCTGTCGCTGCGCGACTGCCCGCTGCGCAACCCCGGCGATTCGGCGGCCGCCGGCGGCCCGGGCGCCCGGCTGTTCGATCCGCAGTAACGCCTCCGGCGGCCAAGGGTGTAGGCTGGGCGCCCTCCGCGTCAGACAAGCCACAGGATCGCCCATAGGAACGCCATGACCGACTTCACTTCCCGCTTCGCCACCGCCAACGGCATCCGCATCCACTATTGGCGCGAGGGCAGCGGGCCGCCGCTGGTGCTGCTGCACGGCTGGCCCGAGTTCTGCCGCACCTGGCGCCGGCTGATCCCCCTGCTATCAGATGACTTTGAGCTAATCGCGCCGGACCTGCGCGGCTTCGGCGACAGCGAGAAGCCCTACGACGGCCCCAGCGAGGCCATGACCCCGGATGTGCTGGCCGAGGACCTGCTGGGCCTGCTGGACGCGCTCGACATATCCACGCCCGTAGGCCTGGTCTCCCACGATGTGGGTTCGGCCGCGGCCCAGGCCGTGGCGCGGCGACATCCCCAGCGGCTGTCGGGCCTGTTCTTCTTCAACTGCGTCTATCCCGGCATCGGCGCGCGCTGGGCGGAGCCCGGCCACCTCAAGGAGATCTGGTACCAGTCCTTCCACCAGCTGCCCCTGGCGGCGGAGCTTGTGGGCGCGTCCCGGGAAAACTGCCGCATCTATCTGCGCCACTTCCTCACCCACTGGTCAGCCCGGCCGGAAGCCTTCGAGGACGACCTTGAGGCCTGGGTCGACACCTTCATGAAGCCCGGCAATCTCCAAGGCGGCTTCAACTGGTACCGCAGCATCAACGCCAGCCGCCTGGCGGTGATGCGTGGCGAAGCGCCCAAGCTGCCGCCGTTCGATCTGCCAACGCGGGTGCTCTGGGGCGCGCAGGACCCGATCCTGAAAGCCGAGTGGATGGACCGCCTGCCGGAACACTTCAGCGACCTGGAGGCCTCCAGCGCATCAGACGCCGGCCACTTCGTCCACATGGAGCAGCCGCAGAAGGCGGCAGAGGCGATCCGGGCCTTCTTTCAGCGGCTTTCTGCCGGGAGGGCTTGATCGCCGGGCCCCGGCGTGATTCTTCAAGCGTGAGTCCTCGCGACCAGAAGAACGCAGCCAGACAGAGAGGGAAGCCATCATGCTCTTCGACATGCGCACCTACACCTGCCGCCCCGGCACCATCCAGAAGCAGCTCGCGCTCTACCGCGAGCACGGCTATGAGGCGCAGGTCCGCCATCTCGGCGCGCCGGTCTTCTATGGCATCACCGAAACCGGGGCGCAGAACACCTACATCCACATCTGGGCCTACCGCGACGCCGCCGACCGCGCGACCCGCCGCGCCGCCATGGAAGCCGACCCGGACTGGATCCGCTTCAAGCAGATGAGCGCCGAGGCCGGCAACCTGATCCACCAGGAAAACCGCCTCCTGGCCGCCACCGACTTCTTCAACCCCACCGCAGCCGCGGAGTCGCTTCAGCGCTTTGGGTAGCGGTGTGGCGCTTCATCCAACCTCGGCCGAGTGGGGGCCACCATAGCGTAGCAGTTCAATAACCGTCGTAAACGCAACTGTGCTTGTGGTAGAATTGTCGCCCTAACGGCGAGGAGTTGCGTGACCGTGAGCACCACCAAGCTGGTTAAAATCGGCAGTTCAACAGGCGTTGTCCTACCGCAAGACGTGCTATCCGCGGCAGGCATGGAGCAGGGTGACGCCGTCACCGTGTCGCTGAAAGGCGAAACGGTGGAGATTGTGCGCGTCAGCCAAGACGACACGCGTGCGCTGGAAATCGGGCGCCGCTTTGCACAGCGCTACCGTCGAACGATGAGTGATCTTGCCAAGTGAAGCAGGGGATCGCACTCCCCAGCGCTGAAGTGCTCATTCAGTTACATAAGGAACTGCTGGACGAACACGGCGGCGCAGGCGGCATACGAGATCGCGAAGCGCTGGATGCGGCACTCGCTCGGCCGCAGCAGCTGCTGGCGTATGCGAATCAGGACCACGTTTCCGTCTTCGAGTTGGCCGCTGCGCTGGCTGTATCGCTCATCCGGCGGCACCCGTTCGTTGATGGCAACAAGCGCATCAGCTTCATGGCGCTCGGCGTCACTCTTGGACTGAACAATCAGCACCTGGATGCTCCCGAGCGCGAAGCAACGGATGTCATGATCGCTCTCGCCGCGGGCACACTCGATGAGCAGCAGTTCTCAGCCTGGGTAGAGCGAAACTCTTTTGAGTTTCGCTAGACTGAAGGGGCCGCAAGACGGCCGGAAGCCCTTAAAGTTGAGCTGCAGTGTGCGGTTTGCACCTCAGGTCGACGCTCTCTGATCGATTCTAACGTGGATGCTGGCAATAGCTTGGTTTGGCGCGCCGTTTCGGTGCCATCTGAACCCACCACCTGCATCCCGCCCCACCTTCCCGCTCCCGCCCGCTCTTCTCCCTCCCACCAACATTCCCCGTTGCTATAGCGAATGCGAGTCATTATCACTCGCGACATTCGTACCAACTTTGGGGGCAATTGAATGTCGGTGAAACACAGCAGGCCTCGGTGCCGGGCGGCACAGGACTGCGCCTTTTCGCTTGTGGCGGTGGGGCTTTTCGCGACGCTGGCGGGCGGATCGGCGCTGGCGCAGGACCAGGATGCGGCCGAACTTTCGCCGGTCGTGGTGACGGCTTCGGGCTATGAGCAGCAGCTCAAGGACGCCCCGGCCTCGATCAGTGTCATTCCGCGCGAGAAACTGGAGCGCGGCCAGTACAACGACCTGACCGACGCGCTGCGCAGCGTGCCCGGCGTCACGGTGACCGGGGGCGGTGCCGGCGACAACGGTGCGGACATCAGCATCCGCGGATTTCCGGCCGCCTACACCCTGCTGCTCGTGGACGGCCAGCGCGTCGACACCCGGGAGGTCCGCCCCAACGGCAGCGCGGGCTTCGAGCAGCACTGGCTGCCGCCCTTGCAGGCGATCGAGCGCATCGAGGTGATCCGCGGCCCCATGTCGACGCTCTACGGCTCCGATGCCATGGGCGGCGTCATCAACATCATCACCCGCAAGGTGCCCGACTCCTGGCAGAGCGCGGTCGAGACCGCCGTCACCCTGCAGGAAAGCACGAATTCAGGCAGCGGCTACCAGGGCAACTTCTACACCGGCGGGCCGCTGATCGAGGATCGGCTGGGGCTGCAGGTCTGGGGCCAGTACACCCGGCGCGCCGAAGACAACCTGGAGAACGGCTACGAGGACCGGCGCTTCACCAGCCTGACCGGGCGTCTGACCTTCACGCCGGATGAGGACCACGAGATCGCGCTAGAGGCCGGGCAGACGCGGCAGAACCGTCAGGCGACAGTGGGCAAGACCATCGTGCCACCCTGCCGCGGCGGCTGTTCGGATTCCGACACCACCAGCACCAACACCCACATCGCGGCCAGTCATGGGGGCCAGCTTTCCTTCGGTACCCTCGACAGCCACGTCAAACACGAGATTGCGGACAATCAGAGCCGCAACATGCAGATCGAGAACACCACCGCCAAATCCAGCATGATCGTACCGCTGGGCGATCACATCCTCACCCTGGGCGGCAACTTCGGTTACGAGCATCTGGAAGACGAGACCAGCAACCAGATCTCGAACCGCACCAAGATCTCCATGACCAAGTACGCCGGCTTCGTGGAGGACGAGTGGCTCTTGACGGACAGCTTCTCGCTGACCGGCGGCGCGCGGCTCGACTACAGCAGCGACTACGGCGCCCATGTGAGCCCGCGGCTCTACGGCGTGTGGAACTTCGCCAGTGACTGGACTCTGAAGGGCGGCGTCTCCACCGGCTATCGTTCGCCGAGCCTGCGCGAGATCACCCCCGACTGGGGCCAGGTCAGCCGCGGCGGCAATGTCTACGGCAACCCCGATCTCGAGCCGGAGAAGTCGCTCAACAAGGAGATTTCGCTGATCTACTCCGGGCTGTCCGGCCTGGATATGAGCCTGACCCTGTTCCACAACGACTTCGAGGACAAGATCACCCGCGTCCAGTGCCCGGCCAGCATCTGCCCGGGCGGCCCCAATCAGTTCGGGTCGCGGCCGACCTACCGCGTCAATGTGCACAAGGCGATCACCCGGGGCATCGAGGCTTCGCTGCAGGCCGAGCTGACCGACGATCTGGTCCTCACCGGCAGCTACACCTACACCGACTCCGAACAGAAGTCCGGCCAGTACAAGGGCCAGCCGCTGACCCAGCTGCCGAAGCACCTGGCGTCTGCCGAGCTGGAGTGGCAGGCCAGCGAGAAGGTGCGCCCCTGGACCCGCATCACCTACCGCGGCCAGGAGAGCCAGCCGATCCAGGGACCCTCCTCCAGCTCGATCGTCGCACCCTCCTACACCTTCGTGGACGTGGGCCTGGGCTACCAGATGCTGGACAACGTCCTGCTCAATGTCGGCGTCTATAACGTCACCGACAAGCAGGTCCGCTACAGCGAGTACGGCCAGGTGGACGACGGCCGGCGGCTGTGGCTGAGCGTGAAGACCACGTTCTGAATCTCAGCCTGGCGGAGGGCTGAATCTCAGCCTGGCGGAGGGCCAAAAAGGTCCTCCGTTCGGCCACCTCGTCCTTCGACTGGCCAGAACCCGCCGGCGTGCGACACAGCCTAAAGCGGTGCATGTCGCTCCCACTCTTTCCGGCGTCGCTCAGTGTCCTGCTTTCCCGCTTCACGACTGCGAATGTGCCGCCGTCCGGAGGTCGCCGGCGTACAATCTCGCGTGGTCGCAAGGAGTAGGAAGCAATGAAGTCCCATGCCCGCGTGGTGGTGATCGGCGGCGGTGCCGTCGGGGTCTCCACCCTCTATCATTTGGCGAAACTCGGCTGGTCGGACGTGGTGCTGCTGGAGCGCACCGAGCTGACCGCCGGGTCCACCTGGCACGCCGCGGGCCTGCTGCCGCTCTTCAACATGAGCTACGGCGTCGGCCAGATTCACAAATACTCGGTCGACCTCTACAAGTCGCTGGAAGAGGAGACGGGGCAGAACGTCTCCTTCCACGTCACCGGTAACCTGCGCCTGGCGACCAATCAGGAGCGCATGGACGAGTATAAGAAGTACTGCGGCACCGCGAACACCATCGGCGTCCCCTTCGAGATGATCGGCCCGGAGGAGGTCCAGAAGCTCTGGCCGCTGGCCAGCATCGAGGGGCTGGTGGGCGCGCTCTATCACCCGCAGGACGGCCACATCGCACCGGCGGACCTGACCAACGCCCTGGCGCTGGGCGCACGCAGCCGCGGCGCCGAGATCTACCGCCAGACGCCAGTCACCGGCGTCACGCAGCAGGCCAACGGCGAGTGGACCCTGCACACGCCCAAGGGCGACATCACCTGCGAGCACGTGGTCTGCGCCACCGGCAACTATGCCCGCCAGACCGGCGCGCTCTTCGGGCTCGATGTTCCGGCGATCCCGGTGGAGCACCAATACATCGTCACCGAGGCGCACCCGGCGTTGATCGAGCGCCAGAAGCAGGGCCTGCCAGAGTTGGCGGTGCTGCGTGAAAGCGACGCCTCCTACTACATGCGCGAGGAGCGCCAGGGCCTGATCCTCGGCCCCTACGAGAAGGGCGCGCCGGCCTGCTTCGTCGACGGCGTGCCGGACTCCTTCGGCCAGAACCTCTTCCCCGGTGACCTGGAGCGCCTGATGCCCCACGTCGAGGCGGCGATCAACCGCGTGCCGATCTTCGAGGAAGTGGGCATCAAGGACATCATCAACGGCCCCATCTCCTACACCCCCGACGGCAGCCCGCTGATCGGCCCGGCTTGGGGCCTGCAAAACGTCTGGCTGAACGAGGGCCACTCCTTCGGCATCACCGCTGCCGGCGGCTCCGGACGCTTCCTGGCCGAGTGGATCGTGGGCGGCGAGCCTTCCATCGACCTGATGGACGTCGACCCGCGCCGCTACGGCGCCTACGCCAACAAGCGCTACGTCAAGGTGAAGAACGAGGAGGCCTACGAGCACGTCTTCGTCATCCACTATCCCGATGAGGAGCGCCCCGCCGCACGACCCGGCAAGACCGTCGCCGTGCATGACGAACTGGACGCCGCCGGCGCCGTCTGGGGCCAGCGCTACGGCTGGGAGCGGCCGAACTGGTTTGCGCCCGACGGCGTCGAGCGCAAGGACGTCTGGTCCTTCCGCCGCAGCAACTACTTCGAGCATGTGGGCCGTGAGGCAAAGCACCTGCGCGAAAAGGTCGGCCTGATTGAGCTCTCGCCCTTCTCCAAGTTCGAGGTCTCCGGCCCCGGCGCCGCCGACTGGCTCGATCGTCTGGTGGCCAACTCCATACCGAAGAAGATCGGGCGCATGTCGCTGGCCCACGCGCTCACCGACCGCGGTGGCGTGCGCAGCGAGTTCACCATCACCCGCCTGGGCCCGGAGCGCTTCTATCTCATCTCCTCGGGCGCGGCCGAGCGCTTTGACTGGGACTACCTCTGGAAGAACCTGCCGGGCGACGGCTCGGTGCAGATCCAGAACGTCACCAACAGCCGCGGCGTCTTTGTCCTTTCCGGCCCGGACGCCCGCAAGGTGCTGCAGCCGCTGACCGACAGCGACCTCTCCAATGCGGCCTTTCCCTGGCTGACGACCCAGACCATCAACGTCGGCCTGGCCAGCGACGTGCGCGCGCTCCGGGTCAACTTCGTGGGCGAGCTGGGCTGGGAGCTGCACCACCCCATCGAGTTCAGCCGCCACATCTACAAGGAGCTGATGCTTGCCGGTAAGGACTACGACATCGACCTTGTCGGCATGCGGGCCATGGACGTGCTGCGCATCGAGAAATCCTACCGCATGTGGGCCGGGGACCTGACCCGCGAGTACACCGCGCTGGAGGCCGGGCTCGACCGCTTCGTGCGGCTGAACAAGGGCGAGTTCCGCGGCCGTGACGCGCTGGTCCGCCAACAACAGGAAGGCGTGCCGCAGCACTTCGTCACCCTGGAGGTCTTCCCGGAGGCCCGCGGCGGCCGCCCCATCGCCGACGCGGGCGGCAACGAGCCGCTCTACAAGGATGGCAGGATGGTCGGGCGGGCCACCTCGGGCACCTATGGCCACAACTGCGGCAAGTCGCTCGCACTCGCCTATGTGCAGCCCGAAGCCGCGGAAATCGGCACGGAATTGGAGATCGTCATCCTGCAGGAACGCTTCCGCGCCGTGGTGATTCCCGAAAGCCCCTGGGATCCCGAAAACGAACGGTTGCGCGCCTGAACGCGATCGCCTAACTACCCGCTCATACAGCCCGCCGGTTTACAGCGTTGAGCCGGCGGGCTTTCCCCTTTTACCTCCGGACCGGTTGCCCGATCCCTGTACTTGCGCCCACGGACGCACGATCCAGCCCATGCACAGACCCGCTCCCTCCGCCATCAAGGGTCTCCTGTTCGACAAGGACGGCACGCTGCTGGATTTCGCCAGGAGCTGGGTGCCGCTCAACCGTCGGGCTGCCCTGGCCGCGGCCGACCACGATCCGGCTGTCGCCGCGCAGCTGCTCGCTGCGGGCGGACATGACCCGGAAAGCGATCATGTTGTGCCCGGTTCGCTGCTGGCCGCAGCGGACGCCGGCGGCATTGCCGCCTATTGGGCCGAAATGCTGCCGGGCCGCGATCCAACGCGGCTCGCGCGGCTGATCGACGACGTCTTCGAGGACGGCGTCGCGGAAGCCGTGGCGGTCGAGTCCCTGGTCGAGGTTCTGGAGGCGCTGCACGGCGCCGGCTATCGCCTGGGTGTTGCCACCAGCGACGGGGAGGCAGCCGCCCACGCCACGCTGGAGCGCTTCGGCATCGCCACGCTCTTCTCCTTCGTGGCCGGCTGGGACAGCGGCCATGGACGCAAACCGGAACCCGGCATGCTGCAGGCCTTCTGCCGCAGCACCAGCCTGACGCCGGAGACCGTGGCCATGATCGGCGACAGTCCGCAGGACATGGTCATGGGCCAGACGGCAGGCGCCGGCTTGTTGGTCGGCGTTCTGACCGGCACGGCGCTTGCCGAGGACCTCCAGCCGCCGGCGCATCGGGTACTGCCCTCGATCGCCGCCCTGCCGGAGCTCCTCGCCGGCTCCTGACGGCGCGCCCGAGCCCGCGCACCCCAACACCCTCATTCCAATCCGGTTTTGCACGCCCGTCCCGACGGAGGGATCCATGCTGCTGCACTCTTTGTCCGCGCTCTGGGCGCTGTTCCTGGGCATTGCCGTCATTCTGTTGGCCAACGGGCTGCAGAACGCCCTGCTTGGCGTGCGCGCCAATATGGAGGCCTTTCCCGCCTGGGTGACCGGTGTGGTCATGGCCGGCTACTTCCTCGGCTTCCTGCTGGGATCGATCATCACGCCGCGGCTGGTGCAGCGCGTGGGACACGTGCGGGTGTTCGGCGCCTTCGCCTCTCTGGCCTCCGTGGCGGTGCTGCTGCACGCCCTCTTCGTGCACCCCCTGCCCTGGTTCACCATGCGCCTGGTGACCGGGTTCTGTTTCGCGGCACTCTACATCGTGGCCGAGTCCTGGCTGAACGAGCGCAGCGACAACCACAACCGCGGCTCCCTGCTGTCGCTCTACATGACCATCTCCCTGGCCGGCATGGGCGCGGGGCAGTTCCTGCTGACGGTGGCCGATCCCAGCGGCTTCGATCTCTTCATCCTCGTCTCGGTGCTGATCTCGCTCGCCGTGGTGCCGATGCTGATCTCCGCCAGCCCGACGCCGGCCTTCGAGACGCCCTCCAAGCTCTCCTTGCAGGAGCTCTACGCCATCTCGCCGCTGGGCGCGATCGGCGCTGTCGGCACCGGCATGTCGCACGGCGCGCTCTTCGGCATGGGGGCGGTGGTTGCGCGGGAAATCGGCCTCGCACTGGCGGAGGTCTCGCTCTTCATGGGTGTGGTGTTCCTGGGCGGAATCCTGCTGCAGTTCCCCATCGGCCGCCTGTCCGACCGCTTCGACCGCCGGTTGGTGCTCACGGTGGTGACCTTCGGCGCGGCGCTCGCGGCGACCGGCGCACTCTTCTCCGCGCTGCTGGGGAACATGCTGGCGGTCTTCGTCTGCATGACCCTGGTGGGCGGCACCTCCCTGCCGCTCTATGCCCTGGTGGTGTCACACAGCAACGACCACTTGCGCCTGGACCAGATGGTGGCGGCCAGCTCGACGCTCTATTTCCTGGTCGGCCTGGGCGCCAGCCTGGGGCCGGTGCTGGTGGGGCTCGCCATGTCGCTGCAGGGCCCGGAGGCCTTCTTCCTCTGGCTGATCCTGCTGCACAGCGCCGTCGGCCTCTTCGCCCTGTACCGCATGACCCGCAGCCCCATGGTGCCGCTGGAGGAGCAGGGTGCCTACGTGCCGCTCGCCGGCAGCGTCACCGGCGCTGTCGGCACCGCCGCCCTGGTGACCGAGGCGCTTGCCGAGGACGAGGCATCCGAAACGCAGGCCGAGACCGGAGCGGAGGACGAGGCCAACGCACCCGACTGGGACGGAGCGAACACCGAGGTGCAAGGCAGCGCTGCGCCGGCGCCGGCTTGACAAGCGCCGTGCCACAGCGCACCCAAGCCGGCATGCCACGCAGCTTCGACAGGCCATGCCGGCCAACCTCCGCACTGCAGCACCGCCGCCGGATGGGCGCGGTCGGCCGTGCGTCTGCGAGCTGCCCAGTCCTCCCCCCAGCGGCCTGAGCCGCGGCAGTTCACGGGGGGTGTCGGATGACCGTCGTCTTCACGTCCAGCGGCCTGCGCCAGGGGTACCTGCGAACGCTGCCGATTGCGCTTGGGGTGTCGGTCTTCGGCCTGGTCTACGGCCTGGTGGCCGGCCAGAAGGGCCTCAGCCTGGCGGAAACCATGCTGATGTCCGCCCTCGTCTTCGCCGGGGCAGCGCAGATGCTGGCCCTGGAGATCTGGCAGGAGCCGGTGCCGGTTCTGGCCCTGATGGTGGCCGTTGGGGTCATCAACCTGCGCTACATGATGATGACCGCAGTGCTGCGTCCCTGGCTGGCGCCTGTCGGCCCGCTTAGGGCCTATGGCAGCCTCTTCTTCACCGCCGATGAGAACTGGGCCGTGGGCGTGGCGGAGATGCGCCGCGGCAATCGCGACGCCGCCTTCTATCTTGGCACCGGGCTTGCGCTCTGGAGCTTCTGGCTGCTGTCCGGCGCACTCGGTCGCATCTTCGGCGGCCTGGTGACCGCGCCCGAAGTCTGGGGCCTGGACTTCGTTGCGGTGGCGGTCTTCCTGGCCCTGATGATTCCCATGTGGGAAGGGCCCAGCCGCAACCTGCTGCCCTGGCTGGCCGCCGGGCTCACCGCCTGGCTTTTGCATGACCTGCTGCCCGGCACCTGGTACCTGGTCGCCGGCGGTCTGGCGGGCAGCCTGCTGGGTGCGGTGCTCGGAAGGCACGGTGAGCCGTCATTCGAGGTGCGCTCATGAGCAGTGTCGGGCGTGCCCGCCGGCCTGGCGACCTGCCGGGCGAAGTGATTTTCACGCTGGCGGGTTTCCGCCACGGCTTCCTGGCCGCCCTGCCCCTGGGCATGGGTGCGGCGACCTTCGGCGCACTCTTCGGCTTCCTGGCGGATCAGCGCGGCTTGAGCGCACTGGAATCGCTGCTGATGAGCGGCCTGGTCTTCGCCGGCGCCTCGCAGCTTCTGGCCCTGGAGCTCTGGGCCGATCCGCCCTCGATCCTGCTGCTTTCCCTGGGCGCGGCCTTCGTCAACCTGCGCTTCATGATGATGGCGGCGGCGCTGCGCCCTTGGTTGGCGCCCCTGCCCCCGGCAACGGCCTACGGCAGCCTGCTGCTTCTGGTCGACATGAACTTCGCGCTGAGTCTCGGCGAGATCCGCCGGGGCAAGCGCGACGCGGCCTACTTCGTCGGCGCAGGCATCCTGCTCTGGCTCATCTGGATCGCCTCCACCGGTTTCGGCTTTGCATTCGGGCACCTGCTGGAGGATCCCGAGGCCTGGGGACTGGATTTCCTGGTTGCCGCCTGCTTCCTGGCCATGCTGGTGCCGCTCTTCGAGCGCCATCGCAGCATCGGACCCTGGGCCATGGCCGCCGGCGCCTCGCTGCTCGCCTGGCAATTCCTGCCGGGCGCCTCCTACCTGCTTGTCGGCGCTCTGGCCGGCGCCACCACGGGAGCGTTGCTCAATGGACGTCGATAGCATGGCCCTGCTCGCCATTCTCGGCATGGCCCTGGCCACCTACGCCGTGCGCGCTTCGGGTTTCTTCCTGGTGCAGCGCCTGCCGCGCAGCCGCTTCCTGGACGGCTTCCTGCACCACCTGCCCGGCGCCATGTTCATCGCCCTGGTCACCCCGCCGGTGCTGAGCGGCGGGCCGCCCACCTGGGCCGGCGCCCTGGCCGTGGTGGGCACCGCCGCGCTCAAGGTGCCGCTGCTGTTCAGCCTGCTGGCCGGCGCCGGTACGGTCGCGCTGCTGCGATATCTCCTGTAGCGCCCGCCGTCAGGCCGAGGGCACCTCGTCTTCCGACACCGCTTCCGCCCAGGGATGCAATGGCTCGACGGCGCCGTGGTTGCGACCCTGCTCGCGCAGCACCGCCAGCGCCGTGGCGTAGTTGTTCGGGGCGAAGCCCGCGGCCGCCGTCTGCACGGGATGCACCGCCGCCAGGGCCGAGCGGATCGAGGCATCGAGGCGCGGGTCGACCGTCACCAGGTCCGGCCCGCTGACATCGATGCGCGGCTGATGCAGCGCCTCTTCCAGTGTCATCCCGCCCACGCCCAGCATCAGGCCGAGCTGGGTCATGGCCGGAATGATCTTGCGCCCGCCCGAGGCACCGATTGCAAAGCTCCTTTCCGGGGTCACCCCCAGCACCGGCACATAGTTCGAGAGCGTGCGCTTGTCGGGCCCCAGCGAGTTGGGGCGCCCGGGGCGCGGATCGAACCAGTTAACGCCGTTGTTCATCAGGATGCCGCTGGAGGGCAGCGTGACCTTCGAGCCGAATACCGACAGCAGGGTCTGGGTCAGCGTCACCATGTTTCCGTCGCGGTCGACCACCGAGATGTGCGTGGTGCAGGAGGGGCCGCGCGCCCCATCCACGTCGCCCAGATGCGACAGGCGGTTGGCAAAGGCCTCGCGCAGCGCCTCGGCAACCGCGAGGTAGAAGGCCCCGTCCGGCGCCCCGCCGGTCCAGCTCTCGCCCAGCCGCGTCACGGCACGCGCCAGCGTGGGGCCGCCGTTCAGCTCCGGCAGCACGTGCAGCTCGGCCTGGCCGCGGGACACCGTGAGCGGCTCGACCTCGCGCGCCTGATAGCCGCGCAGGTCCTCGGCACTGAGGCAACCGCCCGCCGCTTGGACATCGGCCACGATGCGCGCAGCCAGGTCGCCCTCATAGAAATCCCGCGCCCCGGTCCGGGCCAGATGCTGCAGCATCTCGCGCAGCTTGGGGTTGGGCAGGCAGACCGCGGGCTGGAGCTGGGCCGGAGGGTGGCCGTCGCGCAGATAGAGCGCTGCGCTGGCCTCGTTCTGCGCCAGATCTCCGGCGTGCTGGGCGATCTGCAGCAGGGAAAACCAGTCCAGCGGCACGCCGCGCTCCGCCAGCAGGATCGCCGGCGCCAAGGCCGCGTCCCAGGACAGCGTGCCCAGAGCCTGCAGCACCGCCGCCATGCCGGCCACCTGCCCCGGCACCGCGATGGCCGTGCCGCCGCGCAGGTTGCGCGAGTCCTTGACCAGGGGCCAACCGAAGAGATCCGCATCCTCGCCTTCGACGATGGGATAGTCGGCCGGATCGAGGGCCCGGGGCGTGCGCATGCCGAAATCCCAGGCCCGCACCCGGCCGCTGGCCGCATCGCGGTGCAGCAGCAGCCCTCCGCCGCCGACACCGCTCATCCAGGGTTCGACCACGCCGATGGCAAAGGCCGTCGCCACCGCCGCATCGACCGCGTTCCCACCGCCGGCGAGCACGGCCGATCCGGCCTGCGCCGCCAGGCGATTCTGGGCCGCAACGATGCCGCCCTCGCTCACAACGGCGGGCTTGGTTACGGTCTGTCGGTGGGAAAAGCTGTCGGCCATGATGGTCTGTCCTGTCCTTGAGAAGCTCGCGCCGCCTCATGCGGACGCGCAGTCGACACAGTTGGGAATCGTTGGATCGAGATCGAGTCGCTTGCGGGCGATGAGTTCGCCACAGCGCAGGCACTCGCCGAAGCTGCCGTCGGCAATGCGCGCAAGCGCCGCGTCGATCCGGCGGGCTTCGTGAGCCCGACGCGTCTCCACCGCTTCGGCCATGGCCTGCTGCTGCAGCGCGTCCATGCGCGACAGGCGGCCGACCGACTGCTGGTCCAGCGTCACCGGCTTCCGGTCGTCGCGCGTCTGCGAGCTCTCCGCAAGAATGGCCTCCCGCCGCGCCAGCAGGCGCTGGCGAAAGGCTTCGATCTCATCGGCTGTCAGATCTTGGTCCATGGAAACTAGGCTAGGCTGCCCGGCCCTCGCGCCGCAAGATGCCGGGCGCCGCCCTTCCCGCTCTCTTTCCCGACAACACTCTTCCGCCGGCCCGCCCCTCGTTATATCCTCAAGGACATAACGAGGGGATTTCCCGTGCACCGACTGCTGTCCGCACTCCTGTTGTTCGCCCTGGTGCTGGTGCCCTGGCGCGCGGCCACCGCACAAGCGCTGGTGGCCGCTGCCTCGGACCTGCAGTTCGCGCTGAGCGAACTGGCCGACGCCTTCGAGCGCGACAGCGGCGAACCGCTGCGGCTGGTGTTCGGATCGTCCGGCAATCTCACGCGCCAGATCGCCAATGGGGCGCCCTTCGAGCTCTTCCTTTCGGCCGACGAAGCCTATGTGGAACGCCTGGTCGAGGGCGGCCACACGCGCGACAGCGGGGCGCTCTATGCCCAGGGGCGACTGGTTCTGCTGCTGCCAGCCGGCTCGCCCCTGCGCGAGGACAGCGCGGTGGATGACCTGAGGCTGGAGGACCTGGGCGAAGCCGCTGCGGCGGGGCGCCTGACCCGACTGGCGATCGCCAACCCCGAACACGCACCCTATGGCCAGGCCGCGCGCGAGGCCCTGGAGGCAAGCGGCGTGTGGGAGGCGGTTCAGCCGACGCTGATCTTGGGCGAGAACGTCTCCCAGGCGGCGCAATTCGCGCTGAGCGGCGCAGCGCAGGGCGGCCTGGTCGCCTACTCTCTCGTCCTTGCGCCGACCATGGAAGGCCGAGGCGACTATGCCCTGGTCGACGAGGCGCTGCACGCTCCTTTGCGCCAGCGCATGGTGCTGACCCGCAAGTCCGGCCCGGTAGCCGAGGCCTTCTACGATTACCTGCAGACTGAGGAGGCGCGTGATCTCCTCGACCGCTATGGTTTTACCCTGCCGGACGGCGCGGAGTAGTCGGGGTGGATTGGCAGGCTTTCAGCCTTTCCCTGGAGCTCGCGGCCTGGACCACGCTGGTTCTGCTGCCGCTTGCCCTGCTGGCGGCCCGGGTGCTGGCCTGGCATCGCTTCCTGGGCCAGTCGCTGGTGCAGGCACTGATCGCCCTGCCGCTGCTGCTGCCGCCCACGGTGCTGGGCTTCTACCTGCTGAGCGCCTTCGGCAGCGGCACCTGGTTGGGACGCGCCTATGAGGCGCTGTTCGGTGGATCGCTGGTCTTCACCTTCGAGGGGCTGCTGCTCGCCTCGATCATTTTCAACATTCCCTTTGCCGTGCAGCCGATGCAGCGCGGCTTCGAAGCCGTGAGCCGCGAGGTGCGCGAGGCGGCCTGGTGCAGCGGCATGAGCGCCTGGAAGACCTTCCTGCGCATCGAACTGCCGCTGGCCTGGCCCGGCATTCTCTCCGCCCTGGTGCTGACCTTCGCCCACACCCTGGGGGAGTTCGGCGTGGTGCTGATGGTCGGCGGCAACATACCGGGCGAAACCCGCACCATCGCCATTGCCATCTACGACCGGGTGCAAGCTTTCGACGAGCCGGCGGCGGGCATCATGGCCGCCACGCTGCTGGGTTTCTCGCTCGCGGCCATCGCGCTGGTGCACGGCCTCAGCGGCCGGGTGGGGCAAGGGCGTGGCTGAGGGTGGCGACGGTCTGTGGGCGCAGCTCCATCAGAGCCGCCCCATCCCCCTGCAGGCGGAGCTCTCGGCAGCGCCGGGCGAGCTTGTGGCCCTGGTCGGCCCCTCGGGCAGCGGCAAGACCACGCTGCTGCGCTGCCTTGCCGGCCTGCACCGGGCCGCCGGCGGCCGGATCGCGGTCAACGGTGAGATCTGGTTCGACAGCGCGCGCCGCCTCTGCCGCAGCCCGCAGGAACGGCGCTGCGGCTTGGTGTTCCAGCACTACGCACTCTTTCCCCATCTCAGCGCCCGGGACAATGTGACAGCCGCCCTGGGCCACCTGCCCCGGGGCGAGCGGCGTGCACGCGCCGAGGACCTGCTGGCAATGGTGCATCTCGCGGGGCTGGAGCATCGCCGACCGGGAGCACTCTCCGGCGGGCAGCAGCAGCGCGTGGCGCTCGCCCGGGCACTGGCCCGGGAGCCGCGGGTGCTGCTGCTGGACGAGCCCTTTTCCGCCGTGGATCAGGTCACCCGACGCAAGCTGCAGCGCGAACTGGCACAGCTTCGACGCTTGCTGGGCATTCCCATCGTTCTGGTCACCCACGACCTGGAAGAGGCCGCGGCGCTGGCCGATCGCATGGTCATCCTCCACCAGGGCCGCAGCCTGCAGGAGGGGCCGCCCGGCGAGGTTCTGACCCGTCCCACGAGCGCCGCCGTAGCCCGGCTGGTGGACCTGCGCAACCTCTACAGCGGCGAGATCGTGGAGCAGCGCCCCGATCAGGGCTTCACACTGCTGCGCTGGGGGACACAGGTGCTGGAAGCCCGCCATCGGCCGGAGTTTTGGCCCGGGCAGGCGGTGAGCTGGGTGATACCGCCGGGCAGCGTGCTGCTGCACCGGCGCGATCGCCCCTCACGCGGCGAGCGGGAGAATCCGGTGGAGGCCACGGTGGCGGAGATGGTTGAGCTGGGCGAAACCTGCTCGCTGGAACTGCGCACGCAAGCGCCGCAGGCCTCCGCGATCAGCCTGGCGCTGCCGACCCATGTGGCGCGGCGCAACGGCCTGGCGCCGGGCGAGGCGGTGCGGGTTTCCCTGCTGGCCGACGCCATCCACCTGATGGAGCACGACCCGACGGTCGAATGATCACCGGGCAGCGAAGACCCGCTCCAGCACCCGTTCGTAGATGCGGCTCAGGACCTCGATGTCGCCAGCGGCCACCCGTTCGTTGACCTGGTGCATGGTCTGGCCGACGAGGCCGAATTCCACCACCGGACTGTAGGCGCGGATGAAGCGGGCATCGGAGGTGCCGCCGCTGGTGGAGAGTTCCGGCTTGCGTCCGGTCTCGGCTGCCACCGCCTGCACCACGGCTTCGGCCAGCGGCCCAGGCGGGGTGAGGAAGCATTCGCCGGAGACGCGCACGTCCAGCTCCCAGCCCTGATCCACCTGGGCCAGGCGCTCGCGGATCCAGGCCTCCAGGGAAGCGCCCGTCCAGTGGTCGTTGAAGCGGACGTTAAAGACGGCCCGGGCCTGGGCGGGGATGACGTTGGTCGCGGAATTGCCCACGTCGATGCTGGCGATCTGCAGGCTGGAGGGCTGGAAGTGCTCGCTGCCGGCATCCAGCGGCTCGGCGATCAGCGCCTGCAGCAGCGGCACCATGCGGTGGCAGGGATTGTCCGCCAGGTGCGGATAGGCGATGTGCCCCTGCTTGCCCTGGACCGTCAGCCGCCCGGTGAGGCTGCCGCGCCGGCCGATCTTGACCATATCGCCCAGTTCCAGGGGATTGGTCGGCTCGCCCACCAGGCAGGCATCGATACGCTCGCCCCGCTCGGCCAGCCATTCGAGCACCTTGCGGGTGCCGTTGATCGAAGGCCCCTCTTCGTCGCCGGTGATCAGCAGCGAAATGCTGCCCGGCACCTCGCCCACAAAGGCAAGATGCGCGGCGACGGCGGTCACAAAGGCGGCGATGGCGCCCTTCATGTCGGCGGCGCCGCGCCCGATCACCTGACCCTCGCGCAGCGTCCCGGCGAAGGGGTCCACCTCCCAGGCCTCGGCCTCGCCGGGCGGCACCACGTCGGTGTGTCCGGCAAAGCAGAAGTGGGGCGCACCCTCCCCCAGCCTGGCCCAGAGGTTGTCCACCGGGGCGGTGCCCGCCTCCTCGAACGGCAGGCGGGTGCAGGCGAAACCCAGGGCCTCGAGTTCCTGCTGCAGCAGGTCGAGCGCCCCGCCCTCCGCCGGCGTCACGCTGGGGCAGCGGATGAGGCGCAGCGTCAGGTCGACGGGGTCGAGCGGACGATGGGAGCCGGCGGCCGCCACCATAGACCTCAGGTCCGCAGCAGTTCGTTGATCGCCGTCTTCGCGCGGGTGCGCTCATCCACGCGCTTGACGATCACCGCACAGTAGAGCCCAGGCCCCGGCGAGCCGTCCGGCAGCGGCTTGCCCGGAATGGTGCCCGGCACCACCACGGAATAGGACGGCACCTCGCCGACGAAGACCTCGCCGCTGTTGCGGTCGATGATCTTGGTCGAGGCGCCAATGAACACGCCCATGGAGAGCACCGAGCCCTCGCGCACGATGACGCCTTCCACCACTTCGGAGCGGGCGCCGATGAAGCAGTTGTCCTCGATGATCACCGGACCGGCCTGCAGCGGCTCCAGCACGCCGCCGATGCCCACGCCGCCGGAGAGATGGACGTTCTTGCCGATCTGCGCGCAGGAGCCAACGGTCACCCAGGTGTCCACCATGGTGCCGCTGTCCACATAGGCGCCCAGATTCACGAAACTCGGCATCAGCACCACGCCGGGCGCCACATAGGCCGAGTGCCGCACGGTGCAGTTGGGCACGGCGCGGAAGCCGGCCTTGCGGAAGTGCTCGTCGCTCCAGCCGGCGAACTTGGAGGGGACCTTGTCGAACCAGTAGGCCTGACCGCGATCGATGTCGCGCGGCCCACCGCTGATGAGGGTCATGTCGTTGAGGCGGAAGGAGAGCAGCACCGCCTTCTTCAGCCACTGATTGACGGTCCAGTTATCCTCGTCGTCGCGCTCGGCAACGCGGAAGCGCCCGCTGTCCAAGCCTTCCAGCGCCAGTTCCACGGCATCGCGCACCACACCACCGGTTTCCACGCTGACTTTATCGCGCTCGTCCCAGGCGGTTTCGATTGCCTGCTTCAGATCTTCGTTCTGCATGGCCGCGGTGGCACTCCCGATTGATGGTGGCCCGATTGATGGTGGCCCGATTGATGGTGGGCGGAAAGGCGAGAGGATTGGCCAGGGACTGCGGGCTGTCAACCGAACCGCCGCGGGTCAGCTCAGCCCCTTCTGGCCCATGTCGAGATACTTCTGTCGCCGATTGCGACGCAGGCTCACAGCGTCCTGGCCTTCGAGGCGCTGGAGTGCGGCTTCCACCGCCTCGCCGACAGCAGCAATGGTCTCCTCGCGGCCGCGGTGGGCACCGCCCAGCGGCTCGGGCACGATGGCGTCGATCACCGCCAGGGCCTTGAGGTCCTGCGCCGTCAGCTTGAGCGCCTCGGCCGCCTCCTGCGCCTGCTCGGAGGAGCGCCAGAGGATCGAGGCACAGCCCTCGGGCGAGATCACCGAGTAGATGGCGTGCTCGAGCATCAGCACCTCGTCGGTGGTCGCCAGCGCGATGGCCCCGCCGGAGCCGCCCTCGCCCACGATCACCGAGACCAGCGGCACGTCGAGCTGCAGGCTGATGTCCATGCAGCGCGCAATGGCCTCGGCCTGCCCACGCTCCTCGGCGCCGATGCCGGGATAAGCACCGGCGGTGTCCACCAGGGTGAGCAGCGGCACACCGAAGCGCTGGGCCAACTGCATCAGTCGCTGGGCCTTGCGATAGCCTTCCGGCCGCGCCATGCCGAAGTTGTGGGTGACCCGGCTGTTGGTGTCGCTGCCCTTCTCCTGCCCCATGACCATGACGGTACGGCCGTTGAAGCGCCCGAAACCGCCGACGATGGCCTTGTCTTCGCCGTAGAGCCGGTCGCCGGCCAGCGGCATGAAGTCCTCGACCAGGCTGTCGATGTAGTCCTTGACGTGGGGCCGCTCAGGGTGGCGCGCGACAAGGCACTTCTGCCAGGGCGTGAGCTTGGCATAGAGCGTCTTGAGCTGCCGCTCGGCCTTGGCCTGCATGCGCCCGACCTCGTCGGCGATGTTGAGCTCGTCGTCGCCGGAGAGATGGCGCAGTTCCTCGATCTTGTTCTCGAGTTCCGCGACCGGCTTTTCGAATTCCAGATAGTGTTTCATGATGCTCGGCAATAGCACGATGCGATGGCCAGCGCACGCGGCCGGCGCTCCTGTGCCATGTCCGCCCCCCCTGCGCAACCCGCTGCAGCAGTGAACTCAAGGAGATGCAGAGATGGACGAAGATCGTTTCAACATGGAAATGCGCAAGTTTCTCAAGAAGGTCGGCGTCACCTCCCAGCGCGCGATCGAGGAGGCCGTGCGCGAAGGCGTAGACAGCGGAAAGCTCGAAGGCAAGGAGACCGTGAAGGCCCGCGTGGTGCTCACCATCGAGGGCCTGGATGTCACGCACGAGGTCGACGGCGACATCGGCTTCCGCTGAGCCCTTACCTTTTGTCGGGCGGCGCCAGCGCGGCGACAGCCGCACGCAGGTGGTCGGCAATGGCCTGGGCATCGTCCAGCGCCGCCAGTGACTGCGCCTCCAGCGCCGGCCCTGCCGTCACCGTCACCTTCCCCGGACGGGGGAAGCTGGCGTGTCGCGGCATGACCTCGAAGGTGCCGTCGATATAGAGCGGGACCACCGTCACCGGCTGTGCCAGCAGCAGGTGCCCCACACCGGACAGGAAGCTCTGCAAGCGTCCATCCGGCGAACGCCAGGATTCCGGGAACCAGACCAGCGATTCGCCCCGGCGCAGCGTTTCAGCACCATAGGAGAGCGTGGTCGAGGGGTCGCGCTCGTCCACCGGGAAGATCCGCGCCGCCCGGCTGACCAGCCGCATCACCGGGCTGTGGAACAGGCGGCTGCGCTCGCCCGACCAGCGCAGGCTCTGCAGCCGGCGATAGCCCAGGGCGGCCGCCATCACCGGCGGGTCGAGGTCGCTCAGGTGGTTCACGACGTAGAGCACCGGCCCCGCATCGGCGGGCGGCAGGGGCTCGCCGCGCAGTTCCAGCCGGAAGTAGAAGCGCTGCACCACGGCGTTGAGGCCATAGAGCAAGGCGCCCAGCGCTCGCATGCCCGGACCGCGCGGTCGCAGCCACTCGGCCTCCTCCTCGGCGAGAGGCCGGATCAGGGCGCGCTCGCTGGCGCCCTCCTCGAGCGGCTTCACCTGGGCCAGCAGGTCCCTGACCGAGAGAATCTCCGCCGTCACCGCCGTGGGGAGGGTCAGCCCGAAGCGGCTTTCCAACTCCATGCTCAAGGTGACCCACTCCAGGGAATCGACCCCCAGATCCAGCCCCGGCGAAGCGTCCAGGCTGACCGGGCGGTCGGGATAGCGCGCCTTGAGGAAGGCCAGGAGTTCACGCCGCCGCCCCTCATTGAGAAAGACCCCGTCCTCGGCCGTCAGCGGGGCATCGGCTGCGGGGCGCTGCCCCCCGGCGCGGATGCGGCGATAGAGTTCCGGCAACTTGAAACGCTGGTACTTGCCCAGCCGGGTGCGCGGGAGCGGTTCGCGGCTGAGCGCGAAGCCGGCCAGGCGCTGGTAGGGCGCGAGCCTGGCGCCCTGCTCCGCCAGGGCTGCGCGGATGACCGGCTCCACGGCCGTCCCGGCCGCGGTGGCCGCGGCCATGTCGGGCACCACCACGGCCACCAGCGCGCCCTGCTCCTCTATGACGGCGATCTCCTCGATCACCGGGCTTTCGCGATAGACCGCCTCCACTTCTTCCGGAAAGACGTTCTTGCCGCCGCCGAGGACCAGCATCTCCTTCACGCGGCCGTGGATGTAGACGAAGTCCTCCGCATCCAAGCGCCCCAGGTCGCCGGTGCGGAACCAGCCGTCCTCGGTGAAGACGCCTTCGTTTACCTCCGGTCCGCCGCGATAGCCGCTGAACAGCGAGCCGCCGCGAGCCTGAAGCTCGCCCACACCCTCGGCATCGGGCTCGGCCACGCGCAGTTCGACGCCCGGCAGGGCCTTGCCTTCGCTGCCGATGCGCTTTCCCGGGCCGCCGTGGTTGTAGCTCAGCACCGAGGCGCTTTCGGCCAGCCCCCAGCCGCTGCGGGTGTCCCAGCCCAGGGCGTCGAGTTTCCAGATGATCTCGGCGTCGAACTTGGCGCCGCCGGAAGCGAGCAGCCAGAGGTCGGGAGCGATGCGCTGGTGCAGCGAGCCGAAAAGCCGGCGCCCGATGCGCCAGCCGAAGCGGCGCAGACAGAAGTGCGACAGGGCGAAGAGCGTGCGAAAGGCAAGGCGCTGCAGCCGAGGCTGCTGCGCCACCCGCCCCTCCAGCCCGGCCAGGATCGCTGCGAAAAGCCGCGGCACACCGAGCAGGACCGTGGCGCGCGCCACCTTGAGCGCGGTCATGATCTGCGGCCCCGTGACCCCTTCGGGCAGCACCAGGGTGGCACGGCTGCCCAGGCCGACCCCGATGCCGATGGTCAGGGGAAAGACGTGGTGCAGCGGCAGGGGCATCACCACCCGATCCCGGTCGGTCACGATTTGCCGCTCGACCATGGCGGAGATGTTGTGCAGCAGATTGGCGTGGCTGAGAAAGAAAGACTTGGGCGTACCGGTGGTCCCGGAAGTGTAGACCTGGATCATCGGGTCGTCCGCCGCAATCGGCGGCAGCGTCTCCGGGGTATCGGCCAGCAGGTCCTGCCAATGCGGCGCCGGGTCGCCCTCCGCTTCCCCGTCCAGGCGAATCAGGTCGAGATCCCCGGATACGTCCCGAACCCGGGAGAGGAAGGCGCCGGAAACGAAGGCCCGGCGCGCTCGCGAATCGGGCAGCAGCACTTTCAATTCCGCATCGCTGGTAAGCTCATCCAGCGCCACGCCGATTGCGCCCAGGGCCGCCAGCGCGAGACGCACCGTCACCCAGTTCAGGGAGTTGGGCGCGAAGAGCAGCACCGGCTCCCCCGGCTGCACTCCCCGGCGGTGCAGGCCGGTGGCCAGGCGCAGCGCGCGGTCGGAGAGTTCACGATAGGTGAGGGTCTCGATATGTTCGCCTTGCACCGTCTGCACCGCCGGCACATCGCCCACCTCGACGAACGCGGTCACGAACTCCCGGAACGTCGGCCCGAGCGCGGATGATTCGGTCATCTCTCCTCCCTTTATCGCCCTGGTCGGACAGCAGAGTGTAAACCGCAGAGGTGGTGCGGCCCATGGTCGCGGCAAAGGCCTTGTTTCCCGACCGCCCCGGCGCTAGCTACGGATCATGCAGCGCAAACCTCTCATCGGCCTGCCGGCCTGCGTGCGCAGTCTGGACGGGCAAAGCTTCCACACCATCGGCGACAAGTACGTGCGCGCCGTGGTCCTGGCCGCCGATGCGGTGCCGGTCATGCTCCCCTCCCTGGGCGAACTGCTGGACATTCCGGCCGCGCTCGAGGGCCTGGACGGCATCCTGCTCACCGGCAGCCCCTCCAACGTGCACCCCAGCCACTTTGGACGGGAGGCCACGCCCGAGCATGCGCCCCACGACGAGGCGCGCGATGCCACCACCCTGCCGCTGATCGAGGCGACCTTGGCGGCCGGGCTGCCACTTTTCGCCATCTGCCGCGGCATGCAGGAACTCAACGTGGCCCTGGGCGGCACGCTGCACCCGCGGGTGCATGAACTGTCCGGGCGCCTCGACCATCGCCGGCCGCAGCACGATGACATGGACGTGCAGTACGGCAAGCGCCACAGCATCGCGCTCACGCCGGGCGGCCTGCTCCACGCCATCGCCGGGGCGGAGGTGGCCGAGGTGAACTCGCTGCACTGGCAGGCCGTGGACCGGTTGGCGCCGCGCCTGAGCGTCAACGCCACCGCCCCCGATGGCACGATCGAGGCAGTGGAGGTACGCGACGCCAAGGGCTTTGCCCTGGGGGTTCAGTGGCACCCGGAATACAAGGTGATGGATGATCCGCTCTCGGTGGCGCTTTTCCACCGATTCGCAGCGGAGGCCCGGGCCTACGGAGACCGGAAAGGGCGCTGACCCGGGTGTTTGGCCGAGAGGAAGCCAAGTAGAGCGGCACGTGGATCAGGCACGCCCCCTGCCGATTAACACTTTTTAATGTCCCGTATCCTATTGCAGTCTCGTGCGGTGCGCTTAAATATTGTGTCAAGGAGGCGCCGCAAAGGATGCCTCCCGATCGTGGGAGAATGAGGTCCCCTGCCAAAGACTCCCACAACTCCGCGGAGCGATGGAACGCCCGGCTGCCCCCCGACCGGGCGTTCCTTTTGCCCGGGTCTCTCCCGCCTCGGATGACAAGCCGCGCCGCCTTGGGTACAAGGCCGGTCGTGACCATCCGGGGTGGGAGGAGATCGGCTCTTGAGCCTTCGCATTGTCAGCTGGAACGTCAATTCGATCCGTCAACGCCTGGACCACGTGGCGCGCTTCGTCGCCGAGTGGCAGCCGGACGTGCTTTGCCTGCAGGAAACCAAGGTCCGTGATGAGGAGTTTCCTGCCAGCGACCTGGCGGAGATGGGCTTCGCGCATCAGGTGATCCGTGGGCAGAAGGCCTACAATGGCGTGGCCATTCTCTCCCGCCTGCCCTTCGAGGCGCAGGATCACCGCATCTGGTGCAGCAAGGACGACAAGCGTCATCTGAGCGTCAGCCTGGCCGGTGGCAGCGCCGGGCCCATCGAACTGCATAACTTCTACGTCCCCTCGGGCGGCCCCACGCCCGACCGCGAGGCCAACGACAAGTTCGGCCACAAGCTGGATTTCCTCGAGGAAATGGCCGCCTGGGCCCGGGTGCACGCCCGCGGCCGGCGTCTGCTGCTGGTGGGCGACCTCAATGTGGCCCCGCTGGAAAACGACGTCTGGAACCACAAGCGCCTGGTGCGCTCCGTCGGCCACACGCCGATGGAATCCGAGCGCATGGCGACCCTGCTGGAGGCCGGCGCGCTCACCGACGTCGGGCGCCACTTCGTGCCGGAGGACGAACCGCTCTACACTTGGTGGGGCTATCGCTTCCCGCAGTCCCTGGAGCGCAACTACGGCTGGCGCCTGGATCACGCCCTGGCCTCGGAGCCGCTGCACGACGCCCTCGCCCGCATGGAGGTGGTCAAGGCGACCCGCGCCTGGGAAAAGCCTTCGGACCACGTGCCGCTGCTGGTCGAGATCGCCACCTGAAGGACGGGTTATGAGCCAGGTGCCGCACGAAACGGTCCACTATCGCTACCCGCCGCGGCGGCTGCTGGGCGACTATCTGCGCGCCGGCGTGGGCACGGCCTTCTGCCTCTTCGTGCTGCTCGCCGCCGAACCCATGCCCTTCCTCTTGTGGCTCTTCCTGGGCTTGGGCGGCATCTTCCTGGCGTTCGGGCTCTATACCGCCCGGTTGCAGCTCACCCACGTCGCCCTCAACCAGGAGGGCATCGCCACCCACGGCCTCGGCCGGCGGCAGTTGGCCTGGGAGGAAATCGAGCGGTTGCGCCTGCGCTACTTCGGCTCGCGCCGCCAGCGCAAACAGGGCGCCGGCTCGCTGGAACTCACGCTCTGGGGCCGCAGCGGCAAGCTGAAGTTCGACGGCCAGGTCGAGGGCTTCCGCGACATCGCCTGGCACGCGCTGCAGGCCGCCCGCCGACGCGACCTGCCGCTGGACGAGGCAACCGCCGACAATCTCGCCTCCCTCGGCCTCGACCCCGAGCGCAACCCGCCGCGCCCCCCACCAGATGAACGCTCACTCGGCAGCCTGTAGACCCAGCAGCGCTGAGGAGGCTTGCCTTCCGGCGGCGCCGGGGCCACCTTTCCGGCATGCGCGAGACCTCTTCCACGTCCCTCATTTCGACGCGTCCCCTGCCCCAACGGGAGGAGGTGGACGTCTGGCTGTTCGATCTGGACAACACCCTCTATCCCGCCGCCTGCAATCTCTTCCCGCAGGTGGAGCGGCGCATGGGCGAGTTCATCTGTCAGCACTTCGCGCTGGCGCATGCAGACGCCAAGGCGTTGCAGAAGCGGCTGTTCCACGAGCACGGCACCACGCTGCGCGGCCTGATGAACGAGCATGGCATCGACGCCACGGCGTTCCTGAATTTCGTGCACGATGTCGACCTCTCGGCCATAGAGGCCAACCCGGAGATGAACGACATCCTGACGCAGCTGCCGGGCCGCAAGCTGATCTTCACCAACGCCGACCAGCCCTACAGCGAGAAGGTGCTGGACCGCATGGGCATCGCCCACCACTTCGAGGCGATTTTCGACATCGTGGCGGCGGAGTTTGTGCCGAAGCCGAGCGACGCACCCTATGACCAGCTTCTGGAGCGTTTCGACATCGACCCCCGCCGCACCGTCTTCTTCGAGGATTCCGCGCGCAACCTGAAGCCGGCGCACGAGCGCGGCATGACCACGGTCTGGATCGAGCACGACGCGCCCTGGAGCCGCGCGGGGCTGGCAGATGCCTCGGCAGACACCGCCAGCGCCCTGCCCGACTGGGTGCATCACCGCGGCGACGATCTGCGTGACTGGCTGCGCGCCCTGCCCTGAGTCGCCCCATCCCTCACTGCCCGCCACCATAAGCCCTGCCCCGCCACCATAAGCCCTGCAAGGACGCCCATGACCCAGGATCCCGAACGCATCGCCGCCGCCGACACCGCGCTGGTGGAGCAGCTGGTGGAGCGGGCCAAGGCCGCCGGCGCCGAGGCGGCCGACGCCATCCTGCTGCGCTCGACGGCCATCTCCCACGCCCAGCGCCTGGGCGAAGTGGAGCGCCTGGAGCGTGAGGAAAGCCTGGACCTGGGCCTGCGGGTGCTGATCGGCCGGCGCCAGGCCATGGTCTCCACCACTGACCACGATGCCGACAGCTTGAGCGCCCTGATCGAACGCGCGGTGGCCATGGCCAAGGTGGTGCCGGAAGACCGCTGGTGCGGCCTGGCCGAGCCGGAACAGCTCGCCCACGATCATCCCGACGTGGAGTCCAACGACCCGGTCGAGCCCAGCCCGGAGGCCCTCATCGAGCGCGCCCGCGCCTGCGAGGAGGCTGCGCGCGCCGTGCCAGGCATCACCAACTCCGAAGGGGCCGAGGCGAGCTGGGGCTCGACCCGCGTGTCCCTGGCCGCGACCAACGGCTTCCGCGGCACCTACGTCGGCTCGCGCCATTCAGTCGGAGTCTCGGTGCTGGCCGGCGAAGGCCTGGAGATGCAGCGGGACTATGACTTCTCCTCCACCGTCTTCGGGACCGACCTGGACGACCCGTCCGCGGTCGGGCGGCGTGCCGGCGAGCGGACGGTCGCCCGGCTCAATCCGCGCAAGCCACGCACGGCCAAGCTGCCCGTGGTCCTCGACCCGCGCATGGCCTCAGGCATGTTGCGCTCCCTCATTGGGGCCATCTCCGGCCCGGCGGTGGCGCGCGGCACCTCCTTCCTGAAGGACAAGCTGGGCGAGGCGATCTTTGCACCGGGCATCCGCATCATCGACGAGCCGCACCGGCGCCGCGGCCTGCGCTCGCGCCCCTTCGACGGCGAGGGCCTGCCGACCCGCGAGCAGGCGATCATCGACGACGGCCGCCTGACCACCTGGCTGCTCGACCTGGCCAGCGCCCGCCAACTCGGCATGGCGCCCACCGGGCACGGCTCACGCGGGGTGTCCGGCCCGCCGGGTCCGAGCTGCTCGAATGTCTGGCTGGCACCCGGCAGCCGCTCGCCGCAGGAGCTGATCGGCGAGATCGAGGAAGGCTTCTACATCACCGAGATGATCGGCATGGGCGTCAACCCGGTCACCGGCGACTACAGCCGCGGCGCCGGGGGCTTCTGGATCGAAAACGGCGAGATCACCACGCCGGTGAGCGAGGCCACCGTGGCCGGCAACCTGCTCACGATGTACGCCGGCCTGACCCCGGCCAACGACCTGGACCTGCGCTTCGGCATCGATTCCCCCACGGTGCGCATCGACGGCCTGACCGTGGCCGGCGCCTGAGCCTGGCTCGGAGCCTGCGCGCGAGAGCACAGAACTGAATCTTTACGTCGTAATTTCAGGCGCTTATCGCCTCACGCCAAACGCATGAGGGTCTCGGCGCAACGAGAGCCCGACACAAAAACCTAATACTCGCACGACACAATAACCTAGAAACAAGACAGCTCCTCACCCCGGAAGCCGGGCGAGCAGCCTGGGTCCGCCCGGCCGGTAGGAAACGAGGAAGAACTCAGACGCCCCAGGCCCAGAAGTCCTGGCCTTCCTTCATCAGGTGGCGCGAGAGCACCATCTTGTGCACCTCGGAGGCGCCGTCAACCAGGCGGGCTTGGCGGGCGTAGCGGTACATCCACTCCAGCGGGGTGTCCTTAGAGTAGCCGCGCGCGCCGTTGAGCTGGATCGCCGTGTCGACGGCCTGGTGCAGCGCGTCGGCCACCACGATCTTCGCCATGGAGACCTCCTTGCGGGCGAAATCACCGGCATCGAGTTTCCAGGCCGCCTTCATGGTGAGCAGGCGGCCGATCTCGATCTGCATAGCCGCGTCGCCCAGCAGGGTCTGCACGCTTTCGTGGTCGGCCAGCTTCTCGCCGAAAGCCACACGCTTGCTGACATAGGACTGGGCGATCTCCAGCGCCCGCTTGGCCAGGCCGGTCCAGCGCATGCAGTGCGTCAGCCGTGCGGTGCCCAGACGGATCTGCGTCGCCTTCAGCCCGTCACCGACCTGCATCAGCAGGTTTTCTTCCGGTATCTCCAGGCCCTCATAGACCAGCTCGCAGTGCCCGCCATGCTCCTCCGGCCCCATGATGGGAATGCGCCGCTCGATGCGCCAGCCGGGATCGTCGCGGTGGTGCAGGAAGCAGCTCAGGCCCTTGCGCGGGTCGTCGGAGGTGCGGGCGACCAGGATGAAGTGCTCCGCCACCTCGGCGCCGGTGATGAACCACTTGCGGCCATTGATCACCCACTTGTCGCCCTTCTTCTCGGCCCGGGTCAGCATCATGCCGGCCGGGTCGGAGCCCGAGCCGGGATCCGGCTCGGTCATCACGAAGGAGGAGCGCACGGTGCCGTCGACGATGGGCTGCAGCCAGCGGGCCTTCTGCGCCTCGGTGCCCACGCGGTTGAGCAGGATCATGTTGCCGTCGTCCGGCGCGGAGGCGTTGAAGCAGACCGGCCCGAAGATCGAGCGGTTCATCTCCTCATAGAGCGCCGCCATGCCGACGACGCCCAACCCCATGCCGCCGCGCTCCTTGGGCATCTGCGGCGACCAGAGGCCGGCCTGCTTGGCCTTCTCCTTGAGCGGCTCTAGGGCATGGGAGGCGATGTTCTCATGTTCGTCATAGGCGGAAGGATCGGCCTCCAGCGGAATGATCTCGGAGTCGACGAAGGCGCGCACCTGCTGGCGCAGGGCATCGATTTCGGTGGGAAGGGTGAAGTCCATGGCAGGGTTCCTTTCCGATGCGGGCCCGGGCAGGCGCGCTGCCGAGCTGGAAATATGAACGAACGTTCGTTATTATTTGCATTGCCAGCCGCGCGCTGGCAAGCTCTTTCGCACAGACCGACAGCCAGGAACCTTGAGGAACCCAGGCATGGCAGCCGTCCCGGCCGAAAGCAGCGCCCCGGACTTCGCCGAAATCCACGGCGTGACGCTGGAAGCGCTCTGCACCCGGCTCTATGAGCGCCGCCAGGCGCAGATGGACGTGCGCAAACCGGCGACCGCAGTCGCGAATCTCACGCGCATCGTCAGCGCGACCCTGGCACTGGCCGAGCGTGGCAGCTTTCACGAGATGTCCATGCGCGACCTCAGCCGCGAATCCGGTCTCAGCCTGGGCGCGCTTTATACTTACATCCAGGACAAGTCGGGGCTGCTGGACCTGATGCTGGATGGGGTGACCGACGCGGTGGAACGGGTCTTGATCGAGCCGGAGGAGCCGGCGGCGGCTGCCACCGCCGAACCGCGCGCCCGCCTGGAGCGCTTCATCGACCGGCACGTGCGCCTCACCGAAGCCATGCCCGCCTGGTTCACCTTCGCCTACATGGAGGCCCGGGCCTTTGGTCCCCAGGCCCGCGCGCGGGTGAAAGCGGCGGAAATGCAGACCGAGACCCTGATCCTGGACATCCTGCGCGCCGGTTGTGACCGCGGCGATTTCCGGCTCCAGGATCCTGTGATGACCTCGGCGCTCATCAAGCCACTGCTGCAGGACTGGTACCTGAAGCGCTGGAAGTACCGCGCCCGCGGCGTCACGCCGGATGCCTACATCGCCGCGCTGCTCGACTTCATCGGCCAGGGACTGGCTTCCCCCCGTCCGCCCGGCACGCCCACAAGATAGCGCGCTCCCGAATCGCTCCGGCTGCCCGACCTGCCGCCTGCAGCGAACCGCCATGACGGGCGCCGCTGTGAGAGGCTGCAACCACGCGCCGTTTTTCCCCCGTTTCTGTCACAAGCGAAATGGGACCCCGCGGGCTACGTCTAGTGTCCATGAAGACATGGCGACCGCCGGGCCCGCTGCGACGCGCATCCCGCTGCGCCATGATTTTTGTCGTTCAATCGGAAGGAGACGGATGGCAACCCCAAAGGCCGAGCGTAGAGCGCCACCCGACGACACCTCGGCACTGGACCGCCTGTTCTTTGCCGGGTTCCTGGTCGCGCTGCTCGCCATAGCCTTTCTCGCCGGCGCGCTGCTCAGCACGGCGCAAGTCGCGCCGGGACCGCAGATCGCCCGCGCCTATGAAGCGGGACGGGCGCTCTACACCCAGGCCACGGCCTACGATGACGTCTATTCGGGCGACCTCTGGTATCCGCAGCGCAGCGAGGCGCGCGGCGTGACCCAGTCGGACCGCACGCGCGCCCAGGAGGGCTTGACCCTCTACGCCTCGGGGGAGGCCAATCGCGCGCGGCTGCTGTCGCTCGACGGCGAGGTGCTGCACGAATGGCACCTGCCCTTCAGCGCGATGCTGGAGGCGGGCTACGAATTCCCGCGCCCGCGTCCCGACGACTTCGTCTATTTCCGCAACCTGCATCTCTATCCCAACGGTGACCTTCTGACGGTCCTCGAAGGCAACGGCGACACGCCTTACGGCTATGCCGTGGCAAAGCTCAACCGGGATTCTGAACTGCTCTGGCTCTACACTGGTCGGGCGCACCATGACCTTACGGTGGGGCCAGACGGGCGGATCTACACACTGACGCACGAAATCGTGCGCAAGCGCCTGGAGGGCTTCAATCACCTGGATGATGCCTGGCTGGAAGACTACCTCGTGGTGCTCTCGCCCGAGGGCGAGGAGCAGCTGAAGTTGCCGCTGACCGAAGCGGTCGCCCGGTCGCCTTATCGACACTTGATTCACACGGTTGCCAGCTACTCGCTCGGCGATCCGCTGCACACCAACGCCGTCAACCTCGTGGGGCCCGAGGCCGCCGAGAGTCTGCCTTTCGCCGAGGAAGGCGACGTCATGCTTTCCTTCCGCGAGCTCAATGCCATCGGCGTCATCAACCCGGAGCGGGAAGAGCTGGTCTGGGCAACCCGCGGCCCCTGGCTCGGCCAGCACGATGCCGACCCACTGCCCAACGGCAACATCCTGCTGTTCGACAACTACGGCAACTACCAGTCGGACGAGGGCATTTCCCGGGTGATGGAGTTCGATCCCCGGAGCATGGAAATCGTGTGGGACTACGCGGGCAGCGCCGAGGAGCCGCTGGACAGCGCCATCCGTGCCGAACAGCAGCGCCTGGAGAACGGCAACACCCTGATCGTCGAGTCCAACGGCGGCCGGATCCTCGAGGTCACCCCGGAGGGAGAGATCGTCTGGGAGTATCTCACCCCGGCCCGCGGCGGCGAGGAAGAGGAGCACATCGCGATAGTCGCCTCCGCCGAACGCCTCAGCCCCGACAGCTTCGACCCGGACTTCCTGGCCACGCTTGATCTGAGCGACACGGCCGAACTCGCCGCGTCAACGTCCACCCCCCTTGATGGGAGAGAGCAAAACCATGACTAGACACCTCTTCGCACTCGCCGCCGGCGTGCTGGCACTCAGCCTGCCGCTCGCCGCCCAGGCCTATGTCGGCCCCGGCGCGGGCCTGAGCCTGCTGGGCGCGCTGTGGGCGCTGCTGATCGCCCTGGGCACCGCGCTGCTCTTCATCGTCGCCTGGCCGCTGCGCAAGATGTTGCGCCGCCGTCGGGCCGAGCGGGCCGGGATTGTAGCCGAGGACGAACTTGTCCACAGCGAACCCGCCCGCGCCGAACCGCTGGACGCGTCGCGACGCCCGTGATGCACCCAGACAGGTCGGCTGCCTGATCGATGGGGCTGCTCAATCTTCCGCACCCTCTGTTCGACTGGATCGACCAGACGGTCCTGGGCTTCCTGCCGCCCCTGCTGCGGCTGCTGCTCTGGGCCGTGCTGGCCGCAGTTCTGGCAATGGAGCTCTACCGGCTGCTCTCGCCGCAAAAACGCATCTCGGCGATCAAGCTGGAGTTCCGCGCGGCACAGCAAAGGCTCAATGCCTTCGACGGCGAATTCGAGCAGGCATGGCCGCTGATCGGCCGGGTGCTGGGCCTGGCCTTCAAGCGCATCGGCCTGGTGCTCCCGGCCACGCTCGCCGCCTCCCTGCCGTTGCTGGCAGTCATCGTTTGGCTGGATGCCAGCTATGGCCACCGCTACCCGGCGGCCGCGGAACCCGTGGAGGTTTCCGTGCCACGGGACGGCTATGAAGGGCGGCTGGATCAGGCCGTGGCACCACCGCCGAGCGCCGTCATCCTCGACCCCGCCGGGGAGGAGGTGACGCGGGTGGCGCTGGAGGCGCCGGTGCCGCTGCTGCACAAGCGCCGCTACTGGAACCTGCTGCTGGGCAATCCGGCGGGCTACCTGCCCGACGATGCCCCGGTGGAGCGCATCACCCTCAGCCTGCCGCGGCTGGAAGTGTTGTCCTTCGGCCCGCAGTGGTTGCGGGGCTGGGAGCCCGCGTTCTTCGCAGCCTTGATGCTGTTCGCCTTCCTCTTGAAGTACGTGCGACGGATCGAATGAGCCGAGAGACAAAAGCCGACGCCGGCCTGCACGTGCCGGCCTGGCAGGACCGCCTCGGCGGCCTGGTCGAGGCCCGCCCGCGGCTCTGGCTGGGCCTGGGCGACTGGGAAAGCCGCATGCTGCGCGAACGCCTGGAGGCGGTGCGGATCGAGCGCCCGCTCTACGTCACCGGTCTGGCGCGCTCAGGCAGCACGATCCTGCTGGAACTGCTGGCGCGGCACCCCGCGGTAGCCACCCACCGCTACCGGGACTTCCCCCTGCTCGCGCTCCCCTGGGCCTGGAACTGGTTCGTGGATCGCGCCGGCGGCAAGGACGGCGCCCCGGCCCGCGAGCGCGCCCACCAGGACGGCATCGCGGTCACCGCGGAAAGCCCGGAGGCCTTCGAGGAGCCGCTCTGGAGCGCCTTCTTCCCGCAGGTCCACGACCCCCGACAGACCAATGTGCTGCGCGCCGGCGACGAGAACCCGGACTTCGAGACCTTCTACCGCGACCACCTGCGCAAGCTGCTGCTGCTGCGTGGCGGCGAGCGCTACCTGGCCAAGGGCAACTACAACATCACCCGCCTGGGCTATCTGCTGCGGCTGTTTCCCGACGCGCGCTTCGTGGTGCCGATCCGCGCGCCGCTCTGGCACATCGCCTCCCTGATGAAGCAGCACCGCCTCTTCTGCGCCGAGGAGGAACGCAATCCGCGGGTGCTGCGTCACATGCGCCGCAGCGGCCACTTCGAGTTCGGCCTGGACCGTCGGCCGATCAACACCGGCGACCCCCGCGTGGCAGAAGTTTCCGCCCTCTGGGACGCGGGCCACGAGGTCGAGGGCTGGGCGCACTATTGGTCGCTGATCTACGACCACCTGGCCGAACGGCTGGAGGAGGAGCCGGATCTGCGCGCAGCAACGCTGGTGCTGCGCTACGAGGACCTCTGCGCCGATCCCGCCGGCACCATGGGGCGCATCCTGGATCACTGCCACTTGTCGCCCGAAGGCCTGCCCGCCCAGGCGGCCGAACGCATCCAGCATCCCAGCTACTACCGCCCCGACTTCACACCCGAGCAGGTGGCGACCATCGAGCGACTGACCGCCGATACGGCCGCGCGTTTCGGCTACCGGGACGCGGAAAGCCGGGTTGGCTAGCTACGGCTGAAACTGGCGACCAGTTCCAGGTGCGCCGCCCAGGGGAACTGGTCGACCGGCTGGACCCAGTCGAGCCGGTAGCCGCCCTCCACCAGGCTGCGGGCGTCGCGGGCAAAGCTCACCGGGTTGCAGGAAACCGCAATGACCCTGGGGACCGGGCTTGCCGCCAGTTCTTGGGCCTGTTCCTTAGCCCCCTGCTGCGGCGGATCGAAAACCACGGCATCCACCGCCGCCAACTCCTCGGCACGCAGCGGCTGGCGCACCAGATCGCGCTGCTCCACCATCACCGGGCCGGCCAGGCCGCCGCGCCGCGCCGCAGTCCAGAGTGCAGCCAAGGCGGCGGCATCGCCCTCGACCGCCGTAACCGTCGCGTGCTGCGCCAGGGGGAAGGTGAAGCTGCCGCAGCCGGCAAAGAGATCTGCCACGCGCTTGGCATCGGCCGGCAGAGCCTCCAGCACCGCCGCCACCAAAGTTGCCTCGCCGGGCCGTGACGGTTGCACGAAGCCGCCCGGCGGCGGTGAGACCGGGGTCTGCCCGAAGGTCAGCAGCGGCGCCGAGCGCTCGACAATCGGCTCCGGCGCCATCTTGCCATCCGCAGCCCAACTCACGCGCACCACCTGCTGCTCGGCTGCAAAGGCACTCAGCGCCTCGCGCGCGGCCAGGTCCGGCGGCTCCGGAGTGATCAGCAGCAGGTCGAACCCGTTCTCGGCCTGGAGCAGGATGACATCGCCACGCATCCCCTGCGGCAGCAGCGGCTCCAGCGCCGCGCGCAGGGGTGCGGCCAGGGCAAAGAGCTCGGGAGTCAGCAGGAGGCAGGTCTGGAGGTCCACCACCGCGCCGCTCTGCCGGCGGTGAAATCCCAGGTCGAGGCCGCCGGCATGACGGCGGAGCGCGAAGGCCGCGCGTCGACGGCTGCCGGCCGGGATGTAGATAGGCTCGCGCAGTTCGCCCGCCGTCACCCCTTGCCGCTCGAGCGCTTCGGGCATCCGCGCCGCCTTCCAGTCGCGGTAGGCGCTCTCGTCCAGGTGCTGGAGCTGGCAGCCCCCGCAGACCCCGAAGTGGGGACAGGGCGGATCGCTGCGATTGGGCCCCTCCTCCAGCAGTTCCAGCGGCTCGGCGCGAAAGCCGCCGCCCTTCTCCGCCTCCAGGCGCACGCGCAGCCGATCGCCGGGCACGGTCAGCGGGATGAAGACCGGCTTCTCATCGACAAAGGCAATGCCGTCGCCGCGGCTGCCGATTGCCGTCACGGTCAGTTCGACCTGCCGTCCACCGCCCTTGCGCGCGCGTCTGCGCATGCCTTGCTCCTGCTGCTTGAAGTCCGGGGCCCCGCCCCGGGCCGCCTGTTATAGCAGCTTCCCGGGCGCCGTCACGACGCGGCCGCCACGCCGTCCCCGGCGGCAAGCTGGCGGAAGAAGCGCTCGGCGCAACGGTCGTGCCAGGGCCGCGGATCATCGGCGGCGTGAAAGCCCACATGCCCGCCCGAGGGCGCGACCAGCACCTGCAGTGGTGAGGCGTTCTCTGCCGCCTGCAAATGCGGCGCGGCCGGAATCCAGGGATCATCGGCCGCGTGCAGCAGGAGCGTGGGAACCTGGATCTTCGGGAGCAGCGGCGCGGCGGAACTGCGGCGGTAGTAGTCGAGCGCGCCGGCGAAGCCGTTGCGCCGGGCGGTCCAGACCTCGTCGAACGCCAGCAGCGTGCGCGCGGACAGCACCTCCCGACGCTCCTCCACGCTCAAGTCGAGCGGCCAGCGGCGGAACTCGGCGCGCAGGCAGGCGAGAAGATAACGCTGATAGAGTGCGTTGCGCGGCCGGGCAATCGCCCGCGATGCCGCTTCGAGATCGATGGGAGCGGAAACCGCTACGGCACCAGGCAGCGGTACGGGAAAATCCCGCTCGGCCAGGAACTTGAGCAGCATGTTGGCCCCGAGCGAGTAGCCGAGCGGCAGCGCGCCGTGGCGGCGGATCTGCGGGTCCTGCTGCGCAAGTCCGGCCAGGAAGGCACGCAAGTCTTCGCTGCGCCCGGCGTGGTAGGCGCTGCGGCAATAGGGCCCGGACGGGCCGGCACCCCGCAGGTTCAAACGGATGACCGGCCAACCGCGCTCCAGGAAGTAAGCGGCCGAAGCGCGGATATAGGTCGAGTCCTCGCTTCCGGTCAGCCCGTGGATCAGCACCACGGTGGGCCGCGCCTCGGCGCGCTCGGGACGATGGCGGGTGGCGAAGAGCTGGTCACCGTTGGACAGCGCAACCCGCAGGGGTTCGCCCTGCCAGCGCTCCAGACTCGGCGCACAGCGAACCAGCGTGTTGCGCAGGGTCTGAAGATCCCCGCCCCACCAGGGCGCGCGCGGTCGGAAGCGCGGAAAGTCCGGGATCGCTGGCATATGGTCTTCACCTCTCGCTCGTGTTTCGCTGCCCCTCCGCTAGATAGGCGTGACGCGGCTGCGCTTCGAGCCGATGTGCAGCAGCAGAGCGGAAGGCTTGGCCCGCAGCGCCAGGGGTCTGCTATAGCTCAGCGGGCAACACCACCAAGGGATGGCAGATGGCCCAGTCAGGCGAAGTAGCATCAAGCGAGGCACCCCAGGCGCAACAGCGCCCGCCCACCAGCCGACGCGCGCAGGCGGCCTGGTGCCTCTACGACTGGGCCAATCAAGGCTATCCCACCATCATCGAGACCTTCATCTTCGCCACATTCTTCACCCAGGTGGTAGCCGTCAACGAGGTGGAGGGCACGGCGCAGTGGGGCTATGCGCTCTCGGTCGCCGGGCTCTTCATCATCCTGCTGAGCCCGATCTTCGGCGCCGTGGCCGACCAGGGCGGCCGGCGCAAGCCCTGGCTTGCCGGCTTCTCCGGCCTGTGCATGGCCGCCTGCGCCATGCTGTGGTTCACGCAGCCCTCCAACGACTACGTCCTCTGGGCGCTCGTGTTCTTCGCGCTGGGCTCGGCGACATACGAGTTTTCCCTGATCTTCTACAACGCCATGCTGCCGGACGTGGCCCCGCCCGGGCGCCTGGGACGGTTGTCCGGCTGGGGCTGGTCGGCAGGCTACGCCGGCGGGCTGGCTTCGCTGGTGCTGATCCTGCTGCTTTTCGTCCAGCCGGAGCAGCCGCTTTTCGGGCTCGACCGGGAGACATCGGAACACGTGCGCGTCTCCGCGCTGGTGGTCGCAGGCTGGTGGTTCCTCTTCGGCCTGCCGCTGTTCTTCTTCGTGCCCGACCGCAAATCCACGGGCGTGCCCCTGAGCCAGGCCGTGCGGCGCGGACTGCGGCAGCTGCTGCAAACCGCGCGCAACCTCCCGCGCTATCGCAACGTCGCCCGCTTCCTGCTCGCGCGCATGCTCTATAACGACGGGCTGAACACCGTCTTTGCCTTCGGCGCCATCTATGCCGCCGGCACCTTCGGCATGGGCTTCGACCAGATCGTGCTCTTCGGCATCGGGCTTAATATCACCGCCGGTCTCGGCGCCTTCGCCTTCGCCTGGATCATCGACATGATCGGCAGCAAGCGGACCATCCAGATCTCCCTTGTCGGGATGATGCTGATCGGCATCGTGCTGGTGTTGCTGCAATCGGTGTTCTGGTTCTGGGTCTTCGGCCTGATGCTGGGGATCTTCTTCGGCCCGGTGCAAGCCGCCAGCCGGGCCATGATGGCACAGCTCGCACCGCAGGGCCTGGAAGGGGAAATGTTCGGGCTCTATGCCCTGTCCGGCAAGGCCATTGCCTTCCTCGGCCCCGCCGTGCTGGCCTTCACCACCGGGTTCTTCGAGAGCCAGCGCGCGGGCATGGCTTCCATCATGCTGTTCCTGATCCTGGGCTTTGCGCTGCTCTGGGGCGTGCGCGAACCCAGCCGTCGGGGAGAATCAGCTTGATCGCGGCCAGTATAAGCAAAATCTTTCAAGGGGTGCCCTGAGACAGCAGAGCGGAAGGAGTCCTGCATGCAGCGGGATCGACCGGTAAGGCTTGGAAAGCGGGGCCCGCGCGCTCCGCTGGTGATGCTTTGGTCACTGCTGCTTCTGCTGGCTCTCCTGTTGCCGGCGCTTCCAGGGGTCGGTCAGGAATCGGAAACAACCGACACGAGCCGCCCCACCAGCGCGCTCATGCTGACCTGGGAGGGGGCGATCGGCCCGGCCAGTGCCGACTATCTGTCGCGCAGCCTCGCCGACGCCCGCGACGAGGGGCATGACCTCGTCATCCTGCGGCTGGACACGCCCGGCGGGCTCGACAGTTCCATGCGACAGATGATCCGGGAGATCCTGGCCTCGCCGGTGCCCGTGGCCACCTGGGTCTGGCCGCGTGGCGCGCGAGCGGCGAGCGCCGGCACCTACCTGCTCTATGCCAGCCACGTCGCCGCCATGGCCCCCGGAACGACCCTGGGCGCGGCCACACCGGTGCGCGTGGGCGCGAGCGTGGCGCTGCAAAGCGATGGGGAAAGCACGGAGCCCGAAGCAGAGTCACCCGAGGAGGAGGAGGCGGAGGAAGGCTCGAGCGAGGGCGCAACCGACGCCATGTCGGCCAAGATGGTCGAGGATGCCGTGGCCTACATCCGGGGCCTGGCCGAACTGCACGGCCGCAACGCCGAGTGGGCGGAAAAGGCGGTGCGCGAAGCCGCCAGCCTACCATCCGCGGAAGCGCTGGCCGAGAATGTCGTCGATCTGATCGCCGAGGACACCGCCGACCTGCTGGACCAACTCGATGGGCACAGCGTGGTCATGGAGCGCGGCGAAACCCTGACGCTTTCCACCAGCAACATGACGATCGAGGAGCAGGCGCCCGACTGGCGCGCGCAGTTGCTGGCGATCATCAGCAATCCCAACCTGGCGCTGGTGCTGATGATGATCGGCATCTACGGCCTGATCTTCGAATTCTCCAATCCCGGCGCGCTCTATCCCGGGACCATCGGGGCGATCAGTCTCCTGCTGGGGCTCTTCTCGCTCACCATCCTGCCGATCGACTTTGCCGGGCTCGGGCTGCTGCTCCTGGGCGTGGCGCTGATGACCGCGGAGGCCTTCGTGCCCTCCTTCGGCGTACTCGGCATCGGCGGGGCGGTTGCCTTCGCCCTGGGTGCGGCGATGCTGTTCGACAGCGCCGATGTGCCGGGCTTCGAGATCTCCTACTGGACCATCGGCGCCATGACCGGCCTGTCGCTGCTGCTGCTCGCGGTCGTGCTGCGCCTGGCCGCCCGCTCCTTCCGCCGACCGGTGGTTTCCGGCCGCGAGGAGCTGATCGGGAGCAGTGGCGAGGTGCGCCGCTGGAAGAACACGCGCGGACGCGTGCATGTCCACGGTGAGATCTGGCAGGCGCGCGCTTCGGCGCCGCTGACACCCGGACAGAAGATACGGGTCACCGCCCTGGACGGCCTGATCCTGACCGTTGAACCCGACACCCGCAAAGGGGAGTAGAGACCATGGACTTGCCCTTCGACCTCATAACCTATGTCGCGTTGCTCTTCCTGCTGATCTTCTTTCTTTCGGCAGCAATCAAGATCCTGCGGGAGTACGAGCGCGCGGTGGTCTTCACCCTGGGCCGTTTCACCGGCGTGAAAGGCCCCGGCCTGATCCTGCTGATCCCCTACATCCAGCAGATGGTGCGCGTGGACATGCGCACCGTGGTGCTCGACGTGCCGAGCCAGGACGTGATCAGCCACGACAACGTCTCGGTGAAGGTCAACGCGGTGATCTACGCCCGGGTGATCGCGCCGGACCGTGCCACCATCCAGGTGGAGAATTTCCTCCAGGCCACCAGCGAGCTGGCACAAACCACGCTCCGCTCCGTGCTCGGCAAGCACGAGCTCGACGAGATGCTGGCCGAACGGGACAAGCTCAACGACGACATCCAGCAGATCCTGGATTCCCAGACCGACGCCTGGGGCATCAAGGTCGCCAATGTCGAGATCAAGCACGTGGACATCGACGAATCCATGGTCCGGGCCATCGCCCGCCAGGCCGAGGCGGAGCGTAATCGTCGCGCGCGCATCATCGACGCCGAGGGCGAGCAGCAGGCGGCAGCCAAGCTGCTGGAGGCCGCGGAGATCCTTGGCGGTCGGCCGGAGGCCATGACGCTGCGGTACTTCTCCACGCTCTATGACATCGCCAGTGAGCGAACCAACACCATCGTCTTCCCGCTCCCGGGCGACTTGATGGGTCTGGTTCAGCACCTGGGCGCCGGTGCTGGTAAGCCTGGCGGAACCGGCGGGTAAGAATCCTGCGTTTGGCCATCTGCGTCGCAGGAATGTTGCAGAAATAGGGGTAAGTCCGCACTCGAATATTATATCGATCTGATATATATCGGGCCGAGGTAAGCGCGTCCCTGAAGGACTGCTGCGCCTCATAGAGTTGCCTCAGGAGACCCGCCCGATGGACACCAAAACCCTGTGCCTTGCCGTCCTCTCTCGCGGGCCGGCCAGCGGCTACGAGATCAAGAAGACCCTGGAGCAGCCGCCCTATTGCCTGTTTCAGGACACCGGCTTCGGCTCGATCTACCCGGCGCTGCAGCGGCTGAGCGAGGAAGGGGCCGTCGCCGCGACGGACTGCACCCCGACCGGGCGCCCGGCCAAGCGCATCCATGAACTGACCGCCGAAGGTCGCGACCGGCTGCTGGCGGCGCTTGGCCAAGCGCCCACGCCCGACCGTCTCCGCTCGGACTTTCTCTTCACGCTCTTGCACGGCGACCTGCTGCCGCCCGACCTGGTTCTGGAAATGATCGATGCCCGGATCACGGATCTCGAAGCGAAGCTGGCCCAGGTAGAGGCCTGCGAACCCAGCACGGACTCGCCCTGTGCCGTCTTTTTGCATGGCCTGGGCCGGACCCATTACTGTGGCTGTCTCGACTACCTCCGTCGCAACCGCTCCAAGCTGGCCCAGGACCTGAACGCAGCCTCTGCGCCCAGCAGCAAGCGCGCCGCCGAATAGCACCGAACGCGGCTTAAAGAGACCACAGATGAATCGCTCTCTTCTTCTTGCCATCCTGATCGCCGTCGGCGCCACCCTCTGGGTGGTCTCCGGTCCGCTGCTGAGTCAGGACGACGGACCCGACATGCAAAAGGCTCCCGCCGCGCTCGACCGAAGCGAGCGGCGGCCGGACGTACGCGTACGCCAACAGCAGGCCGAGCCCCACACCCTCGAGCTGATAATCAACGGGCGCACCGAGATGACGCGCGAGGTGGAGATCCGCGCTGAACAGTCGGGTGCGGTCGTCAAACTGCCCGGGAAGAAGGGCGACGTTCTGGAGGAAGGCGCGTTGATCGCACGCCTCGCCGACCGCGACCGCAGCGCGGCGGTCGAGGAGGCCCGCGCCCGCCTGACTTCGCGTGAGCTGGAATTCAACGCCGCCGATCGCCTCCTCCAGCGCGGCCACACCGCCGAAACCCAGCACGCCGCCGCGCGGGCGGAGATGCAACAGGCGCGCGCAGCGCTGCGCCGGGCGGAAGTGGCCCTGGAACAGCTCGAGGTTCGCGCCCCCTTTGCCGGTGTGCTGGAGGAACGCTCAGCCGAGCTGGGCGATTTCCTGCGCGAGGGTGATACCGTCGCCCGTCTGGTCGATCTCGATCCGCTCCTTGTGGTCGCGATGGTCAATGAACGCGACATAGGCGATCTCTCGGTGGGAGACCGGGGCACGGCCCGCCTGGCCGACGGCCGGGAGGCCGAGGGTCGGCTGCGCTACATCGCCCGCACCGCTGAAGAGGCAACCCGCACCTTCCGGGTGGAACTGGCCATCCCCAACCCGAGCAATGTCTTTCCGGCGGGCGTGACTGCCGAACTGCGCCTGCCGCTGGAGGTCGTGCCGGCCCATCTGGTGTCCCCGGCCATCCTGGTGCTGGCTGATGACGGGACGGTCGGCGTGCGCGCCGTGGACGAGGAGGACCGCGTCGTCTTCCACCCCGTCACCATCATCGAGCAGCGGCCCGAGGGGGTCTGGGTCGCGGGCCTGCCGGACGAGGTGACCCTGATCACCGTGGGTCAGGAATACGTGCTGGCAGGCCAGAGGGTCACGCCCGTGGACGAGGCCGAGGTGGCAGCCGGGCAGCCCGGAGCGGGCTCATGAACAGCCTGATCGATGCCGCGCTCAGCCATGCCCGCACCGTGCTGGCGACGCTGACGCTGCTTCTGATCGCCGGAACCTATGCCTACCTGAGCATCCCAAAGGAGGCAGAGCCCGACGTCAACATTCCCATCGTCTACGTCTCCCTCAGCCAGTCGGGCATCTCGCCCGAGGATGCCGAGCGTCTCCTGATCCGCCCGATGGAGCAGGAACTGACCGCCATCGAGGGCAAGAAGGAGATGCGCTCCACCGCCTATCTCGGCGGCGGCATGGTGCTGCTGGAGTTCGAGGCCGGCTTCAACGTGACCACGGCGCTCGCCGATGTGCGCGAGAAGGTGGACATCGCCAAGGCTGAGCTGCCCGGCGATGCCGACGAACCGCGGGTGCATGAGGTCAATCTCAGTCTCTTCCCGGTCCTGGTGGTCACCCTGGGCGGCGAAGTACCGGAACGCAGCCTGCTGCGCATCGCCCGTGACCTGCGCGACAAGATCGAAACCATCCCCCCCGTGCTGGAGGCGGAGATCGGCGGCGACCGCGAGGAGTTGGTGGAGCTGATCGTCGACCCGCTGCTGCTGGAAGGCTACGGGCTCAACGCGCCGGCGATTCTGGAATCGGTCAGCCGCAACAACCGCGTCGTCGCCGCCGGGGAAATGGACACGGGCCGCGGACGCTTCCCCGTCACCGTGCCGGGACTCTTCGAGGATGTGGACGACATCCTCAACATGCCGGTGAAGACCGAGGGCGATGCGGTGATCCGCTTTCGCGACATCGGCCACCTGAACGCCACCTTCAAGGATCCTGTGGACTTCGCCCGGGTCAATGGCAAGCCCGCCCTGGCGCTCGAGATCTCCAAGCGCACCGGCACCAACATCATCGAGACCATCGAGGCGGTGAAGGCCCTGATCGAGCAGGAGCGCGCCAGCTGGCCGCCGGGGCTCGAAGTCAGCTACAGCCAGGACAAGTCCACCCACATCGCCACCATGTTGAGCGATCTGCAGAACAACGTGCTGAGCGCGATCATCCTGGTGATGGTCGTGGTGGTGGCCGCATTGGGGCTGCGCTCGGCCGGGCTGGTGGGCGTGGCCATCCCCGGCTCCTTCCTCACCGGCATCCTGGTGCTGGCGGTCGCCGGACTGACGGTCAACATCGTGGTGCTCTTCAGCCTGATCCTCGCCGTGGGCATGCTGGTGGACGGCGCCATCGTGGTGACCGAGTATGCCGACCGCAAGCTGGTCGAGGGCCTGCCGCGGCGCGAAGCCTATGCGCTCGCCGCCAAGCGCATGGCCTGGCCGATCATTGCCGCCACCGCCACCACCCTGGCCGCCTTCCTCCCGCTGCTGTTCTGGCCGGGCCTGGTGGGCGAGTTCATGAAGTTCCTGCCCATCACCCTGCTGGCGACGCTGACGGCCTCGCTGGTGATGGCGCTCATTTTCGTGCCGACCCTGGGTTCGCTGATCGGCAAGTCGGGCGCCCCGGTGGAGGCCGGGCGCATGCGCGCACTGGCGGCGGGCGAAAGCGGCGACCTCTCCCGCCTGGGGGGCATCACCGGAGCCTACGTGCGGGTGCTGCGCGCCACATTGCGCCATCCCGGCAAGATCCTGCTGACCGCCGTGGCGATGCTGGTCGCCGTGCAGTTCACCTACGCCACCTTCGGGCGCGGTGTGGAGTTCTTCCCCAGCGTCGAGCCGGAGAACGTCTCGCTCTGGGTTCACGGCCGCGGCAACCTCTCGATCCACGAGCGCGACGCGCTGCTGCGCGAGGTGGAACAGCAGGTGCTCGACCTTCAGGCCGAGCACGGCGAGTTTCATTCCATCTATGCCCGCTCCGTCGCCAGTTCGGGACAGACCAACGACGAGGAGCCGGAAGATCTTGTGGGCACGATCCAGCTCGAGTTCGTCGACTGGTTCGCGCGGCGCGGGTCCGAGGAGATCCTGGCGGAGATCCGCGAGCGCAGCGCGCACCTGGCCGGCATCTCCATCGAGCTGCGCGAGCAGGAATCGGGCCCGCCGGTGGGCAAGCCGATTCAGATCCAGGTGGCCTCCTCCGACCCGGCACGCATCGAACCCACCATCGATCGCATCCTGGAGGTGATGGCGGACCTGGGCGGCTTTATCGACCTGGAGGATGGGCGGCCGGTGCCGGGCATCGAGTGGGAGATGCGGGTCGACCGTGCCCAGGCGGCCAAGTTCGACGCCGACGTGCAGCTCGTCGGCTCCTACGTCCAGATGGCCACCCGGGGGCTGGAGATCGGCAATTACCGGCCGGACCGGGCCGACGAGGAAATCGACATCGTCGTGCGCCTGCCCGAGGCCTATCGCAACACCAGCCACCTGAACCGCATCCGCCTGCAGACCGAGAACGGCCTGGTGCCCATTGCCAACTTCATCACCCTGCGCCCGGAGCCCAAGACCTCCCTGCTGCGCCGGGTCGACGGCAACCGCGCCATGACCATCCGCAGCGACGTGGCGCCGGGCATCCTGGCCGACGACAAGGTGCAGGAACTGCGTGCCGCGCTCTCCGGCACAGAGCTCGATCCAATGGTCAGCGTGACCTTCCGCGGCGAGGACGAGGAGCAGCGCGCCGCCGGCGAATTCCTCAGCAAGGCCTTCCTGGTGGCGCTCTTCCTCATGGCCATCATCCTGGTCACCCAGTTCAACTCCTTCTACAGCGCCGGGCTGATTCTCTCCGCCGTCATCATGTCCACCATCGGCGTGATGCTGGGCCTGCTGATCACCGGCCAGCCCTTCGGCATCGTGATGAGCGGCATCGGTGTGATCGCGCTGGCCGGCATCGTGGTGAACAACAACATCGTGCTGATCGACACCTTCGACCGCCTGAAGCAGGAGACAGCCGAGCCCCGGCAGGCGATCCTGCGCACCGGGGCACAGCGCCTGCGGCCGGTGCTGCTGACCACCATCACCACCATCCTGGGCCTCATGCCCATGGTGCTGGGGGTCAACATCGACTTCTTTGGCCGCAGCGTGCAGTTCGGCGCGCCCTCGACCCAGTGGTGGCAGCAGCTTGCCACCGCGATCGCCTTCGGGCTCGCCTTCTCCACGCTGCTGACGCTGATCTTCACGCCCTGCGCCCTGATGTTCCGGGCCAACGTCCAGGCGTGGCGCGCCCGGCGGCGGTCGCGCAAGCAGGAACACCCGCCCGGTGGCGTGGCACAGTTGCGCCGGGCGGCGGAGTAGCCGCTTCCTGCGCGCTTGCGCCGCGTGCATGGCTCTATCTCTTTGATGGAGAGCGGATTCACGCATTTAATCTGATCCAAGAGTGGTTCAGATTAAATGCGATCCGGTCTCGTGGTCGGCTTCATGGCTGGACAGCCGGGCGTTGCAGCGACAGTCTGCGCCGCGTCATGGAAGCCATCGTCAATGTCGTCCTGCCAGTCTTCGCCATCATGGCCGCCGGCTATCTCAGCGGTCGCACCGGCATCCTGGGGCAGGACTCCAGCCAGGCGCTGAACGGATTCGTCTACTACGCCGCCCTGCCCGCGCTCTTCTTCGGCTCGCTGGCGCGCACGCCCCTGGCCGACGTCTTCTACTGGGACTTCATCGCCGTCTTCGGCCTCGGCCTGCTGGCGATCTTCTTCCTGGCCGCGATCATCGCCCGCTTCGCCTTTCCCGGCGGGATCGAGTTCAACGCCATGCACGGCTTCTCCGCCATCTTCTCCAACACCGGCTACATGGGCGTGCCGCTGCTGCAGCTCGCCTTCGGGCAGGAGGGGGTGCTGCCGGCGGTCATCACCACCATCATCAACGGCGCTCTGGTGATCGTCGCCGGGGTGGTGGTGCTGGAGGTGGTGCGGGCCAAGGGCCAGGGCGCCCTGCAGGTGGTGCGCAAGGCCGGCGCCGGCGTGGGCAAGAACCCGCTCTTCCTCTCGGCCGCCGCCGGCCTGCTCTGGTCTTGGGGCGGGCTGCCGCTGCCCGCCTCGGTGGGCAACTTCATGGACATCCTGGGTGCCGCCGCGGGCCCTTGCGCGCTTTTTGCCATCGGGCTCTTCATGGTGGGCAAGTCGCTGCGCGCCGGGCTGGGCGAGGTCTTGTGGATCTGCCTGCTGAAGCTGGTGGCCCTGCCGGCCCTGGTGGCCTGGCTGGCGCTGGTGGTCTTCGAGCTGGAGCGGGTCTGGGCCTTCTCCGCCATCATCCAGGCGGCCCTGCCCATCGGCGCGCTGATGTTCGTGCTGGCCTCGAGCTACGAGGTCTATGTCCAGCGCGCCACCTCGGCCATCCTGCTCTCCACCCTGCTCTCCCTGGTCACGCTGTCCCTGCTCTTCCTGCTGCTGGGGGTGTAAACCGGCATCTCGCCGCGTCATTGCGAGCGAGCAAAGCGAGCGCGGCAATCCAGGGCCACAGGCAAATGGCCCTGGATTGCTTCGTCGGCTGCGCCTCCTCGCAATGACGCGGGAGAGTACGGGGCGTGAGCGCGCGCAGGCGTGACCGGACGGCCGGGGGCGTGCTATAGGCGCGGCCAGCTTTTTGCAGGAACTTTCCCACAGGATAAGGAAGACAGCTCATGGACGTGAAAGGACTGGCCGCGATCGTCACCGGCGGCGGCTCCGGCATGGGGGCAACCACGGCCCGGGCGCTGGCGAAGGCCGGCGCGAAGGTGGCGGTGCTCGACATCAACGAGGAAGGCGTCAAGCGCGTGGCCGAGGAGATCGGCGGCCTCGGCTTCCGCTGCGACGTCACCAGCGCCGAGCAGGCCGAGGCCGTGATGGCCGAAGCGCGCGAGAAGCACGGGCCGGCCCGGGTGCTGGTCAACTGCGCCGGCGTCGCCCCGGCCAAGCGCATCGTCGGGCGCAACGGCCCCATGCCGCTGGAGGAATTCCGCAAGGCCGTCGACATCAACCTGGTGGGCAGCTTCAACATGCTGCGCCTGGCCGCCGCCGACATGCTGGGCGCCGAGCCGGTGAACGAGGACGGCGAGCGCGGCCTGATCGTCAACACCGCCTCCATCGCCGCCGGCGAGGGCCAGCTTGGCCAGGTGGCCTACGCCGCCTCCAAGGCCGGTGTGGTCGGCATGATGCTGCCGGCCGCGCGCGAATTCGCCAAGTCCGGCGTGCGCGTCATGACCATCGCGCCGGGGCTCTTCGCCACGCCGATGCTGCTCAACATGCCGGAAGAGGTGCAGGAGAACCTCGCCAACCAGGTCCCCTTCCCCAAGCGCTTCGGCAAGGAAGAGGAGTTCTCCAGCCTGGTCATGCACATCCTGGGCAACCCCATGCTCAACGCCGACAACATCCGCCTCGACGGCGGCATGCGCATGCAGTGACGCCCAAGCCCCCGCCGGCCGGTAACCTGGTCGGCGGGGGTGATTGCTGTGTATCGAGCTATTCTCCTAAAGGCAGATACGCTTTACGCCGCCCTGGTCGGCAACTGCCGGATGGCCGCGCCCTTTTCCCGCTGCGGGACGGCGAGCTCGTACCAGGAACTGCTGAACCCAGCCCGCAAGGAGCTCGCGCTCCACCATCTGGACGACTCCGCCATGTCCCTGACCGAGGTCGTGCACAGGCGGGGTATTCCGAACTCTCCGCCTTCTCCCGTGCCTTCTGCGCCTGGACCGGCATGAGCCCCCAGCGCTATCGGTGCGCCTAGGCCGGATAGCGGGTGTGCCCAAGAGCACTGCTTAGAGCCACTTGACCGGCCTGTTAAGACGAAAAACGGCGGGGGTTTGAACCCCGCCGTTGTCTATATCTTTTCAAGAATACTCGAGGGGCTAATCCGCGCTTCGGTGCTGCCCTCTGACGCACACCAAAAGCGTGCTCACTCTTCCTCAGGCATCTTAATCGACTGATCGAGGTATTCGTTCGTGTAGACGTCGTTCACGTCGAACGGTACGTCGACGCCGAAGTACTCGTCGACCATGGCATAGTCGTCTTCCATTCGCGTTGCATCAAAGGCGCCCAGGGCAACGCTCGTGGTTGTCGGATCACGCATAAGCTCCTGGATGCGGCCCCATTGATCGCGCTGATTGTCTCGATCCAGTCCCGAGACATTCTCCATCAGGGCGTCCAGGCAGGGTTCGAAATCGTCGACGCAGGCCTTGAAGGCGCGCTGGCTGATCTCAGTGAACTTCTGCACGACCTCTGGATTCTCGCGGCTGTACTCGCCGTTGAAAATCACCGAGTTGCCGTAGGGGTTGATACCGATGTCGCGCCAGGCGACGAAGCCCAGGTCATCGCCGAACTCGCGCACTTTCAGGTCGTGCTCGTTATAGAAGTCACTGGTGATGTCGATAGCGCCGCTTTTCAGAGAGGTCAGCTTGGCCTGCGGGCTGACATTCACGAAATCGACGGAGTCTGGTTCGATGCCGACCGTCTCGGCAAACAGAGGCCACATCACGCGTGAGGCATCGGCCGGGGGATTTCCGATCTTGTGACCGGGGAAGTCCTCCGGCCCCTCGATGCCGGTACTCTTGAGCCAATAGAAGCCCTGGGGCGAGTTGGCGTAGACCGCCATGACCGCAACGATATCCGCGCCCTTGCTGCGTGCGACCAGCGCCGTTGCCATGTCTGCCACGCCCAGCTCGGAGCGCCCCGCGCCAACACGCTGGGCCGAGGCCGAGGAGCCCTGTCCGGCTTCGATGCTCACATTGAGGCCGGCCTCTTCATACCAGCCTGCTTCCTGGGCGTAGAAATAGGGCGAGTGATCGGCGGTGGGCACCCAGTTGAGCACCATGTCCAGATCTTCTGCCACCACAGCGCCGGGCAGGATCATTGCCGATGCGGCAGCCAGTGTCGCTAGTCTCTTCAACGAACTTTCCTCCCTGTTGAATCGCTGCCGAACAGCCTCGATCGCAGCGGTGCCACGTCCGGCAGCATTATGCGAGATGGCCGGACTTGGTGTTGCACTTAAAAAAGGTTACCCATTTCGCTTCCTTGGATCAATAATTAACCAACCAGTTGGTTTGATGTGAAGCATGACGGAAAAGCAAGTCTCCAAGCGCAAGGCATCGGAGTTGGCCGGCACGGACCAGAACAAGCGACAGAGGCGGGCCAAAGCAACCAAAGAGAGCACACGGCCACGCCGCCGCAACCCGGTGGAAACGCGCCGAGCACTGCTGGATGCCTCAATCACCGAGTTCGCACAGAACGGATTGGCGGGAGCACGCGTCGATGCGATAGCCCGGCGCGCTGGCGTCAACAAGCAACTCGTCTATCACTATTACGGCAGCAAGGATGAGCTCTTCACCGCCTCTTTGGAGGAGGTCTATCGCCAAATCCGCTCGCAGGAGCGCGAACTGGAGCTACACGCGCTGCCACCTCTGGCAGCCATGGAGCGCCTCGTCGGCTTCTCCTTCGACTATCTGGCCGGACACCCAGAGTTCATCGCACTACTCAACGACGAGAACCGCATGCGCAGCGCGCACCTCAAGGGGTCCCGCGAGCTCGTGGACATGCATTCGCCGCTGGTCGACGTGATCGACAGGGTGCTCAAGCGCGGTGTGGAAGAAGGGGTTTTTCACGACCGCTTCGGACCGGTCAATCTCTACATTTCCATTGCCAGCCTCTCGTACTTCTTTTTTTCCAACAACCCGACGCTTTCGGCCATTTTCAATCGCGATATGTCGTCCGCGACCGAGGTGGCGCGGCGGCGCCAGCATGTGATCGATTTCGTACTGCATGCCCTGCGCCGCCATAATCAACCAACTGGATAGTTGACTGCAGGGAGAGCGATCTTCTAGGGTCCTTTCACCTCCTGGCTGAGAGACAGTGATGACGATGCAGGATACCAAGATTGCAACCCGGACGGCACCGCGCCTACCCGGACTGTCCTACAATCAGCTCATTGTCATCGGCGTGCACCTCGCAGCCTTCGTGCTGTGGGAAGTGCTGGTCCGTGCCCTTGAAGTCCCGCGATTCATCCTACCGCCGCCTACCGAGATCCTCGCCACCCTGACCGGCGATCACTACGCTTGGGTCTCGAACACCCGGGTAACCGCCATCGAAATCTTCGGCGGCTATGCCCTGGCCGTCGTCCTGGGTGTACTCTGTGCCCTCATCTTCACCTGGTCGCGCCTGGCCTTCGTTCTGTTCTTCCCCCTGCTGGTCACGCTCAACATGATCCCGAAGGTGGCGCTGGGTCCGCTGGTCATCGTCTGGTTCAGCTATGGCATCGGCACCAACATCCTGATCACCTTCAGTCTCTGCTTCTTCCCGATCCTGCTGACCACAGTGCGCGGCCTGCGCGAGATCGAGCCGGATCTGCTGGACCTGGTGAAGTCGCTGCGCGGTTCGCGCTGGCAGACCTTCATCTATATCCAGCTGCCGGGGTCCCTGCCCTACATCTTCTCGGGCATGAAGGTGGCCGCCATCCTGGCCGTGGCCGGCGCCATCGTCGGCGAATTCATCGCCTCCAGCCGCGGCCTTGGCTACCTGATGATCCAGGTGCAGGCATCGCTGGACACCCCCGCCATGTTCATGGCCGTCATTCTGATCACCCTGATCGGAGTCTTCCTCTATGGGCTGGTCATGGCGCTGGAGCATTTCCTCGTGCCCAAGGACGCGCGGCTCTCATGACTCGCCCCGCTTTCGAAAGGATCAATACCGACCCATGAGCGCCCAAGACGCCGGAACAATCCCAGAGCACGGCCCCTGGCTCGAGACTTCCACCCTGCCTGACGGCTTCGCCAGCCTTGCCGACCTGGAGTCCTTCATGGCACGCCCCCCCCGGGCGCTGGCCGAAGAACTGGGCAGATTGGACGGCGACATCATGGTGCTAGGCGCCGCCGGAAAGATGGGTCCCTCACTCTGCCGCCTGGCGCGCAACGCGGCACCCGAGAAGCGCGTTATCGCCGTGGCCCGCTTCAGTGACCCCGCAGTCAAGACCGAGCTGGAGGCCGCCGGCGTCGAAACCATCACCTGCGATCTGCTTGATCCGGCTGCGCTCGAGGCCTTGCCACGGTGTCGCAACATCATCTTCATGGCCGGCCGCAAGTTCGGTGCCGAAGGCAATCAGCCCCTGACTTGGGCGATGAACGTCCACGTCCCGGCCCGGGTCGCGGATGTTTTCAAGGAATCCCGGATCGTCGCCTTCTCGACCGGCTGCGTCTACGCTTTCGCGCCCGTGGACGGCATGGGCGCCGACGAGAGCGCCGCGCTGACCCCGCCCGGCGAATACGCAAACTCCTGCATCGGCCGCGAGCGGATGTTTAGCTATTTCTCCGATCTCTACGCCACGCCGGGCCGGCTGTTCCGTCTCAACTACGCCATAGACCTGCGCTACGGCGTGTTGCACGACGTGGCACGCAAGGTGAAAGAGGGCCGACCCATTGACGTCACCATGGGGCACGTGAACGTGATCTGGCAGGGTGACGCCAACGCGCAGGCCCTGCGCTGCCTTGCCCATGCCACAGCGCCAACCAGTCCGATCAACGTCACCGGGCCCGAGGTCATCTCGGTGCGCTGGCTGGCGCAGGAGTTCGGCCGCCTACTGGGCCGCGAGCCCGTCATCACCGGACAAGAGGCACCGACCGCCTGGCTATCCAATGCAGCCCAGGCCTGCGCCACCTTCGGCTATCCCCTGGTGCCGCTCAAGCGCATGATGGACTGGACCGTCGACTGGCTGCAGCGCGAACAGCCGAGCTATGACAAGCCCACCCACTTTGAATCCCGCGATGGCGCCTACTAACCCGATCTCAATCACGCTTCTGGGCGAAGGCCATCTGCCGCAGATGATGGTGCTGTCGCGCGAGGCTGGCTGGAACCAGCAGGAGGCCGATTGGCGTCTTTTCCTTACCGAGGGGCTGGTTTTCGGGGCGCTTGACGACGGCGGGGTGGTGGGCAGCGCAGCCATTCTGCCCTATGGCGAGGACATCGCCTGGATCAGCATGGTTCTGGTCCGCCGCTCCCATCGCAAACGGGGGCTGGGCAGCCTGCTGCTGCAGCGCTGCCTAGACGAACTCGACCGTCGCCGGCGCATCGCCTGTCTGGACGCCACACCCATTGGCGAACCTCTCTATCGCTCTCTCGGTTTTGAGGGCTCGCTGCGCCTCACCCGCTGGCAAGGCGAAGGAAATGGGCCTGTTACGCCTCCAGGCGAGTCATCACCGGTTCCTCTGTCCCGCTCCGTCGCTCTGAATGCGGCAGTCGCACTGGACGCCGCTGCATTTGGCGCAGAGCGTCGGCCGATCCTTACCAGCTTTTCTGCCCGCTTGCCGACAGCCGCCTGGATGACACAAGACGAGCGAGGAGCCGTGCTCGGCCGCCCCGGCGACCGGGCCAGCCAGGTCGGACCTCTGCTGGCAGCGGACGAGCAAACGGCCATCGCACTGCTCACCGCCGCCCTCGCCCAGCTGCCCGGCCCGGTTTTCATCGACGTTCTGGATCAGCGCCGGGCCGTCGCGGAATTCCTGCGCGCCAGAGGGTTCACGCCGCAGCGCTCTTTCCTGCGCATGATCCGCAATGCCAGCCGGACCCTGGGCGACATCGCGCGCCTGCATGCCATTGCCGGCCCTGAATTCGGCTGATGACCCGCCAACTCGCACATAGGGAGCTCTGAACCGCCATGGGATTGCACCACAGAGAGCTTGATCCCGACCTCCTAACCCGGTTCCGCAGGGGCGCGGTGATTCCGGCCCACCCCCTGGCACTCGACAGTTCCCGGCAGTTCGACCGGCGGCGCCAGCGGGCACTCACGCGCTACTACGTGGACGCCGGCGCAGGCGGGCTGGCCGTCGGCGTGCACACCACCCAATTCGCGATCCGCGATCACGGTCTCTATGAGCCGGTGCTGCGCGCAGCCATCGAGGACAGCCGCGCCTGGACCGACCGCAAGCTCTTCATGATCGCCGGCATCTGTGGCGAGACTGAGCAGGCGGTGGCCGAAGCGCGCAGCGCCGTCGAAGTGGGTTATCACGCCGGACTGGTCAGTCTGGCCGCCATGAAGGGCGCCGACATCGATCAACTGATCACCCATTGCCAGCATATTGCCGAGGAGATTCCGCTCGTCGGCTTCTACCTGCAGACGGCCGTGGGCGGCATCGAACTGCCCGCTGACTTCTGGAGGCGTTTCGCATCCATTGACAACGCCATCGCCATCAAGGTCGCACCCTTCAACCGCTATCGCACCCTCGACGTGGTGCGCGGCGTGGCGGCCGCCGGTGCCGAGGATCGCGTGACGCTCTATACCGGAAATGACGATCACATCGTCCTGGACCTGTTGACCCCTTTCCAGGTGCAGCGCGATGGCCAGCCGGTCACTCTTGGATTCCGCGGCGGCCTGCTGGGACACTGGTCCGTCTGGACACGCACGGCGGTGGAACTGCTGGAGCGCATCCACGCGGTGGTCGAAAGCGGTCAGGCGCCGGACCCGGAACTCTTGGCCCTCGACAGCCGGGTGACCGACTGCAACGCCGCCTTCTTCGACGTTGCCAACGGCTTCGGCGGCTGCATCGCCGGTTGTCACGAGGTGCTGCGCCGGCAGGGCCTGCTCGAGGGCCTCTGGTGCCTGGACCCGAACGAGGGCTTGGGCAGCGGCCAGGCCGCGGTAATCGACCGCGTCTATGCCGAACACGCCGACCTCTCCGATGACACTTTCGTGCGGGACAACCTGGAAAGATGGCTTTCATGACGGCTCAAGCTGACACAGTCGCCACCGCTGCACGGCGGCACGAAGCCTTTATTCGACTGCGCAATCTGCGCAAGGTGTTCCGCACTGGAAACCAGGAGTTCCTGGCGGTATCGGACGTCACCCTGGACATCGCCGAAGGCGAAATCGTCTCGGTGGTGGGGCCTTCGGGCTGCGGCAAGACCACGCTGCTGCGCATCCTTGCAGGGCTCACCAACGCCGACGACGGCGAGGTCACCATCGGCGGCGCGGCCGGCGGCTTCACCCCCGGGCGCGACGTGGGCATGGTGTTCCAGCAGGCCCTGCTGCTGAAGTGGCGCACCATCCTGGAAAACGTTATGCTGCCAGCCGACATATTGAAGCTGCCGCGCAAGGAAAGCCGCGAGCGCGCGCGGGAGCTACTCGACATGGTGGGCCTCAACGGTTTCGAGAACAGCCGCCCTTATGAACTGTCCGGTGGCATGCAGCAGCGCGCCGCCATCGCCCGCGCCCTGATCCACGATCCCAAGCTGGTCCTGATGGACGAGCCCTTCGGGGCACTGGACGCCCTGACCCGCGAAAAGATGAACCTGGAAATGCTGCGCATCTGGGAGCGCAGTGGCAAGACCATCGTCTTCGTCACCCATGGCATTCAGGAAGCCGTCTTCCTGGGCTCGCGCTGCGCCGTGCTCACCGCTGGCCCGGCACGCATGTCCGACTACTTTCCCATCGACCTGCCTCAGCCGCGCAGCCTGGAGGTCAAAACCTCCGAGGTCTTCGGCAACTACGTCAAACGGATCTACCAGCAACTGGGGATGAAGTAGGCCGGATCGACGGTACCGCATCTTTCGTCGCTTCCGGGGGCCGTCGAGCCGGCGCAACACCATGAAGGGCAGCACGACCTGGGGAGAGCGCCCCGGAAGGGGCAAGGGAGAAATAGCCGTGTCACCGGAAGCGGGGCCTGATGATCGGCATTGATACTCTGGTCAATCTGCTCGACCTGGGCGGAACCTTCGTGTTCGCGATCAGCGGCGCCCTGGCCGCGGTCAATCGCCGGCTCGATATCTTCGGCATCCTCGTGCTGGCCTTCGTCGCCGGCAATGTCGGGGGCATCACCCGCGATCTGCTGATCGGCGCCGTGCCCCCCGCCGCGCTCAGCCATGAACGCTACCTGCTGGCCTCGATCATTGCCGGGCTCATCACCTTCTTTTCCTACGCCGGCATCAAGCGCCTGCGCAGCCCGGTTCTCCTCTTCGACGCGGTAGGGCTGTCGTTTTTCGCGGTTGCCGGCGCCGGGAAGGCGATCGAGTTCGGGCTCAACCCCGTCATGGCCGCGCTGCTGGGCATGGTGACCGGGATCGGCGGCGGCATGATGCGCGACGTGCTGCTGATGGAGATCCCGCAGGTCCTGCGCTCGGACCTCTACGCCGTCGCGGCCCTGGCCGGCGCCGCCATCGTCGTCATCGGGCACGAACTGGCGCTGCCCTACGGTGTCGCGGCGCTGGCCGGCGGACTGCTGTGCTTCACGCTACGCTTCATGGCCATCCGCTATGCCTGGCGCCTGCCGGTCGGCCATTTCTCCGCCCGCGAGCGCGCCAAGGCCGGGAAGGATGAGGAGGAGCAGTGAAGGGGGTCAGGTCAGGACGCTGACGCTGCCAGAAAGCTCACGCTTATCGTGCCATCGCTTTCGAGCACAAGGCTTTCCACCTCGGAAACCGAGTGCCCGCCCTGGGAGCGAATGGCGCTGGTCGCCTCATCCTGGGTCACGCGCTCGCGCTTCATTGCCCCTTCGCAGAAGGCGCCGTTGCGCGCGAGCAGCGCCGGCTCCGAGCGCACCGCGGCGGCAAAACTCTTGGAACGCACCGAAAAGGAGGCGACGAGATACTGGGCGAGAATCAGCAGCGCGAGCGCCGTCGCCCCCTCCGCAAGGGCGACCGATTCCTGCAGCACGATGGCCGAGAGGGTCGAGCCGAGCGCTACCGTCACCACGAGGTCGAAGGCGTTGAGCTTGGCGAGCGTCCGCTTCCCGGAGATGCGCAGGAACAGCACCAGCGTCACATAGGCGAGCACGCCCACCAGGACGGTCCGGACGATCCCTGCCCAGTCCTGAAAGAACATGCCGGAGATGTCCATGATCCCGCTTCTCCTGTCGCTGGAGCCTATCTCGTTGACAGTGATCGGAATTTGGGCTCTGGGACCTGCGGCCTCCGGCCCCCGAGCGACATGGCATGGGCCTCAACCGGGCTGGCCCTAGGGAGCCCGGATCATTTCACTCGGGCAGCGCCCCGGAGCGGATTTCGTGGCAGGTCCACTCCGGGGCGCGCGTCACGTCTACAGCCCGAGGATGTCCTTGGCCTCGCCGAGTGCGGCCTCGGAGCCGGCGTGGTCGCCGGCCTCGTGCAATTCCTCGCCCTCCTGCCGGAGGTCCGTCACGCGCTGACGCTCGTCCTCGGACAGGTCCGCGCTCGGGAGTGCCTGGTCGATCTCCTCCATCATCGAGGGACACTGATGGGCCAGGGCGGCGCCGCCGGACAGCGCAAGTACGAATGCTGACGTGAAAATGATGCCTCGCATAGCAAGCCTCCGTTCGTTCTGGACCGGTTATCGGTCCACCGCCCGCATTCTACGGGCACATTAATCAGACGGAGATTCGCGCAAAAGGTTCCGTGGCAAGCGCAGACCCGTCGAGGGTCATCAGCACCTCCAACGGCGATACCCCCCACCAGTGGACGAGGTCATCGAGGGCGATCGCCTCTTCCCCGTCCGCGCCCAGGGCGGTGACGCACTCCCCGATCTCGGGGGCCTCAATGGCACTGAGGTCCAGGACACTGTGTTCCAGCGTCACGCTGAGCACCGGCACCCGCCGGCCGCGCAGCAGCATCGTGGCCGGCCGGCCATCGCGCGCCGAACGATAGCCGTCATGGCGGCCGAGCGGCACCACACCCGTGGTGATCGCCGCGCCGCCCTCTCTGTCCGCTCCCTCCAGCGCTTCTGTACCCTCGAGAGTCGGGCGTGTGCCGGGCCTGTAGGAACCGATGTGGATCAGGCGCGCGCGCAGGGCCTTCAGCACGGGCCGATAGGGCGCGAAGCCGGCGACCTCGGGGTCGAGGGGTGAGAGGCCGTAGAGCAGATGGCCCGGCGAGACGGCGGTGCAGCGGTCGCGCAGACCGGCCAGCAGGCAGGCGCTGCCCATGGCCTGGGTCACGGGCACCTTGAGCCCGGCCGCCGCCAGTGCCGCAACGAGCCGGTCAAACTCCTGCAGCTGGCGCTCCGCCCAGCCGCGGCCGTCGCGGCTGCTGAAGGGCACGTGGGTGTAGAGGCCGGCGACCTCCAGGTTCGGCAGTCCGGCAACATGGAGCGCGAAATCGCGCGCCTGATGCAGGGGCACGCCGAGACGCCTGAGCCCGCAGTCGATCTTGATGTAGAGCGGCGTCGGCCCGCCGGCACAGCGCGAGAGCGCCTCCGCCATCTCGACATTGCAGACCGTGGGAATCAGGTTCCATTCGAGGATCTTGGGAAGGGCATCCGGCAGGAAGCCGCCGAACAGCAGCAGCGGCGTGTCGATGCCGGCCTTGCGGATCGCCACGGCCTCGTCGAAGGACCCGGTGGCCAGCAGCTCGACCCCTTCTTCCGCCAGCAGCCGCGCGGTCTCGACCGCGCCATGACCGTAGGCATTGGCCTTGATCGAGGCGATGACGCCGACTCCCGGCGCCAGGGTGTCGCGCAGGTGGCGATAGTTCCCGCGCAGTGCCTCCGGGTCCAGCTCGCGCCAAGCCGGCCGCACGGTGCCGCCCTGGCAGTCACCTCGGCTCACGACACCCCCGATCCCAGGCGGAACAGGCAGTCATCCGCGGCCGTGCGGATCGGGGTGAAGTCCCGCTCGTGAATGAAGTCGGGGCGGCCGAAGCGGGTCTGCCGGTTTGCCACCGGGTTGGCGATCACGGAGAAGATCCGGCGGTGCCAGGGCGACATGTTGGGCGGCGAGCCGTGCACCAGATTATCGCGGAAGATCAACGCCGTGCCCGGGGCGCCGGTCGCGGCGACGATACGCTCCCCCGCCTTTCGCACCAGCGCCGCCACGCCGTCCTGGTCCACCACCCAGAGCCGGTAGCTCGTCGTCTCGGTGTCGGCGCGCGCGCGCAGTTCGTCATCCCGGTGGGAGCCCGGAATGAACCAGAGCGGCCCGTTGAAGGCATTCACCTCGTCGAGGAAGACATGCAGGTTGAGCGCCAGCGGTTCGGGCACCCCATCCTCCGCGTGGTGGGTGGCGAAGTCGTAGTGCCACTGCCAGACCTCGCCGACGAAAGCCGCCTTGACGTTCACCTTTACCTGCTGAACGTAGAGCGCCTCATCGCGCAGGATCTGCTGTGCCGGCTCGATCAAGCGCGGGTGGCATGAAAGCTCGGCAAAGGCTTCGTCGCGCCGGTGCAGGGCAAAGGCGGTGCGCACCTCGCCGCTCTGCTTCTCCCGGATGTTCTCCGGCCGCTCCTCCCGGAACAGTGCCTCCTGATGGGCGCGCAGGATCTCGACCTCCGAAAGGGAGAAGAGACCGGGAATGATGAGAAAGCCCTGCTCGTCGATCTGCCGCAACTGCTCTTCACTGAGACGCATCGCCCTCTCTCCTCACCTGCGGCCGCAGCCGATCCATGACCGGGCAGCAGTCTGCCAGCCGGGTGCCTTGTCACAAACCGAGATTTGCTGCAGCCTGCCTAAGCTGAGCTTAGTCATGGAGCCTGGATGACGCGCCATCTCCCGCCCCTGAACGCGCTGCGGGCCTTCGAGGCGGCCGCGCGCCATGGGAGCTTCCAGGCCGCGGCCTCGGAGATCAACGTGACGGCGGCCGCCATCAGCCAGCGGGTGAAGCTGCTCGAGCAGGCGCTCGGAACACAACTTTTCCGCCGCTTTCATCGCGGCGTTGCCTTGACCGATGCCGGACAGCGCTACGCCGAAAGGATCGGGGCGGCCCTCGACATGGTCGCCTCCGCCACCAGCGACATTGATCGCCATGACCAGGGCGCGCGCGTGCGCGTCACCGTGCTGCCGGTGCTGGCGGAGATGTGGCTGCTGCCCCGGCTGTCACGCTTCCACCAGCGCCACCCGGAAATCGAACTGCTCCTGTCCACCGACGCACCCGTGGTCGATTTCCGCGGCGAGGCCTTCGACGTGGGCCTGCGCTACACCGACGGCCGCCACCCGGGCGTTGAGGTGCACAAGCTCTTCCAGGAGACGATCTTCCCGGTCTGTGCGCCGGAACTGGCGGAGAAGCTGACATCCCCGGACGACCTGGCTCGGACCACGCTGCTCTACGACCAGCACTGGCAGGACGACTGGCGGCTCTGGCTGGAAGCGGCCGGCCGGCCCGAGCTCGTGCGCTCCAACGGAAGCGCCTTCGGCCTCTACAGCCTTGCCGCCGCAGCCGCGCGCAACGGGCTGGGCGTGCTCATCGGGCACAGCCGCCTTATCGCGGACGACCTCGCACGCGGCAGCCTCGTGACGCCCTTCGATCTGCGCGTGCCGGCACGCCACGCCTACCACGTCGCCTGCCCCCCCTGGGCGCAGGACCGCCCGGCGGTGAAGGCCTTCGTCTCCTGGATGTTGAAAGAGGCGGGGGAATAGCCTCCGACGCCGTCTCGGCCTTTCCCCGACGCAGTCCTACTTCGGCTCTGGCGTCGCTTGCGATGGGCGCAGGCGTGCGCTGATGCGGCGGTCCGTTCCGTCTGTCGGGAGGGTGATGCTGTCGCCGTCCAGAGGGCGCCCGTCCTGGGAGAGCTCGACGCGGCCGGTGCCGATCCCTTCAGGATCCTCGATGACGATGATCAGTGTCCCGTCGGGGCCCTTGATGCTCACCTCGGCACCGCCCCATTCCTTGGGCAGGCGGGGCGCAATCCTCACGGCGCCGCCCTGGAGGCTGAGGCCGAGAATGCCTTCGACGGCAAGCTGCCAGGTCCAGCCGGCCGCGCCCGTGTACCAGGTCCAGCCCGCCGTGCCGATCCCGGGTTCGGCCCCGCGCACATCGGCGGCCAGGACATAGGGTTCGCCCCGGTAGTGCTCGGCGCCGGCCAGATCTGCGGTGCGGCGGATCGGATTGATCAGGTCAAAGATCTCATAAGCACGGTCCCCATCACCCAGCCGGGCGTGGGCCAGGCCCAGCCAGGCCGCTGCGTGGGTGTACTGGCCACCATTCTCCCGCACACCCGGCGGATAGGCATGAATGTAGCCAGGGTCGCGCGGTGTCTGGTCGAAGGGCGGGGTCAGGAGGCGCACCAGGCGCGCGTCACGATCGACGAGACGCGCGGTGGCAGATGCGACGGCCGTGGCCGCTCTCTGCGGCGACGGCCCCTCGGCCAGGACCGCCCAGGACTGGGATATGCTGTCGATCTGGCATTCGTCGGATTCCTTCGAGCCCCAGGGCAGACCGTCGTCCGCGAAGGCGCGCACATACCAGTCGCCATCCCAGCCGGCGGCGTCGGCCGCGCGACGCAGTTCGTCGCCGCCGGCCATCCAGATGTCGTGCAGGTCGCTGCGTCCGACATCCTTGGCCAGCTCGGCGAAAGCCTGGGCACAGACGGCCGCGAACCACGCAAGCCATAGGCTTTCACCGCGACCCTGGTTGCCGACGCGGTCCATGCCGTCATTCCAGTCCCCGGTGCCGATCAAGGGCAGCCCGTGGGCGCCCGTCGTGACGCCACGTTCCAAGGCGCGCCGGCAATGCTCGAACAGCGAGGAGCGCTCTTCGCCCCACTCGAACAGGGAGTAGCGGTCTTCCTCGTCGATGCGCAGCGGCGGCGCGGAGAGAAACGGCACCTCTTCGGCGAGGATGGAGGTGTCCTGCGTCGCCCTGACATATCGGCCGGTTGCATAGACGAGCCACAGGAGATCGTCCGAGCAGTGCGTCCGCACGCCCCGCCCCTGCGGCGGATGCCACCAGTGCAGCACGTCGCCCTCCTCAAACTGGCGCGACGCGCACTCGAGAATATGCGCGCGCACGCGCTCAGTCTCGATGAACAGCAGCGCCATCATGTCCTGAAGCTGGTCACGGAAACCGAAAGCCCCTCCGGCCTGTTGGAACCCGGCCCGGGCGAATATGCGCGATGCAAGGCTCTGGTTGACCAGCCAGTGATTGACCATGAGGTCGAACGCCGGGTCGGGCGTGGCGACATTGACGACCCCAAGCCGGCGTTTCCAGAGGGCGTCGTTCTCGACAATCGCCTGCCGGGCCGTCTCCACGTCACTCCACTGCACCGCGAGCCGCGCCGCCTCGGCAGGATCGGCGCCCTCTCCCAGCACGAAGACCACCTCCTCCGTGGCACCGGGGGCCAGATCGATATGGATCTGGAACGCCGCGCAGGGGTCGGCAATGTTGTCGAGGTCTCCATCGAGGTTCCAGGCCGTGAGGCCGGCCGGGCGGGCGGGATCTCCCTGCCGCCCCAGGAACCCCGCGCGATCACAGGTCAGGCTGTGCGGCGGGCGGCTTGAAGCGAGAAAGGCGGTGCGCTGGCCGAACTCGGGATTCCAGCCATTGCGGGCGATCAAGGCTCGACTGTCGCTGTCGAAACCGCAGACCAGGTGCGCCCGCGCCATGCTGGACATCGAGCCAAGCAGCCATTCGGCATAGTAGGTGGCTGTAAGCCGGCGACCGCGGTCACCAGGATTGGTCAGGGTCAGAAGCGCCAGTTTCACGGGAGCCTCGGCCGGGACGAGGACGGTCAGTCGCTGTTCCAGGCCCTCTGCATTGCGCTGCCAAGTCGTGGCACCGGCACGGTGGCGGATCTGGCAGGTTGCAGCACCGCCCGCCGGTGAAGGCGTCTGCGTCCAGATCCGGGCGGTTTCCTCGTCGCGCAGATAGAGCGCCTCGGTTTGGATATCGGCCAGCGGATCGTTCGACCAGGGCGTGAGGCGATGCTCCCCGCTGTTGATGCACCAGCTGAAGCCCAGTCCCGCTTCCGAGACGATGGTGCCGAAGCTCTCATTGGCCAGCACGTTGCACCAGGGCGCCGGCGTCACCTGCCCGCCCTCCAGGTGGACCACATAGTGGCCCTCCGCCGGGGCGAAGCCGCCGAGGGAATTGTCGAAGACCAGGTCCTTGGGGCGCAGGAGTGGCGGCGCCGGAACGGGATCGGGCGGCGGCGGGCCGACCGGCTGGAACCGTGGCGGCGCCGTGCGCCCGGAGCGCTGCGGCGTCATGGCCTGTGCCAGCGTCTCGGCGGCTGCGTCCAGTGACACGCGGGCCGTGGCCAGGAGTGTGCGCCGCTCGGCTGCCCCGAGGCGGTCCGCCGCCAGGAGGTGGATGCCACCCGGCCCGCCCAGACTCTCGGGCACGTTCGCTCCGCGAAGCGCCGTAAAAAGCAGGTCGCGTATCGGCTCCTGATAGCCCGAAGCGCCCTCGCGCAAGACCACCAGATCCGCACAGAGGCCGTGCCTCAACCACCACTGATGCGCCCGGACGACAATCGGCAGCAGCTGCGCATGGGCGTCGTCGACAACCCGGACCAGAACGATCGGCAGATCCCCGGACAGCCCCATGCTCCAGAGCTCCGGCTGGGCCGGAAGGGTCGTGTGCGATTGCGCCAACAAGGCGAGCGGCGGCCTGCGCGGGAAGACGAGATAACGGCAGAGGGCTTGCGCCTCGGCCAGGGCCCGGGAATCGAGCCCGAGGCGTCGCGCTTCGAGCGCGGCGGATCGCAACGCGTCTTCCATCGCCCAGTCGAGAGCCGGTGCCGTTGCATAGCGCTCGGCGATGCCAAGCGCCGTTTCGTATGAGCCCGCGGCAACCGTTACGAAATCGACCCGTGCGCGCGCACCGGGCGCCAAGACAACACGCGCCCGCAAGGCCATCACCGGATCGAGCGTCCATCCGGCGGTGCCATCCAGCGAGCCGCTCGCACCCGGTGGCCGTTCGGGATTGCCGTGCCGGCCCAGAAACCTTCTGCGATCCGTCTCGAAACCGGCCGGCGTCACCGCAGCATCGCTCGTCAGCAGGCTGTGAATGAGCACCGGCGGCCGATCTGCGGGGCGCCTTGGGCGGCGTTTGAAGACAAGCGCGTTCTGGCTTTCAAGCCGCTCGCTGTGGACGAAGAGCTTACTGAACGTGGGATGGCGCTCGTGGGCAAGCGCGGGCGCAAGCACGACCTCGGCGTAGCTCGTCACATCGATTTCGCGCAGCCTGTCGCTGTCGTTGGAGAGCGTGACGCGGCGGATCTCGACGTCATCGCCCGGCGCAATCGCGATCTCGAGGTTCGTTGACAGTCCCTCCGCGCGCTCGTGAAACTCGACCTTGTGGGCATGGAAACTGGTCTCCAGCGAGCCATCCGAGGCGCCTCCGCCGAGCGACCAGACGCCCTGGGTTTCGCGCTCGCTGATATAGATCCGCGAGTCCCCGCTTCGGCTGAGGGCGTCGCCGGTCCAGCGCGTAAGCGACTGGCCGTGCCACCAGAGCGCCCCACCGCCCGCGTCGGTGATCCAGGAGGCAAGACTCCCGTTGCCGACAACATGGAGCTGAGGGTCTTGCCGGTTGCGTGCCGTCCAACCCTGCAGCGCCGGTGTCGGCGCGCGCGCGAGGTCCGGCGCCGCGCTCTCCGCCTCGGTCGCCTGTTCGGGCGGGAACTCCCAGGGCACGCGCTCCTGCAACAGCAGCTCGGTGCCGCGCATGCGCGGTTCGCGGCCGAACCGCCTGACCAGGATGTTGCTGTTCAGCGCGTTGCCGATGGCGGCGGAAATCATGCCCTGGTGGTGGGCAAAATAGGCGCGGACAGGCGTAAAGGCGGCCTTTGCCGGCCGCCGGTCCGGTGTGAAATCGGCCGCCTCGAAGAAGCCGTAGCGATCACGCAGGCCGAGCCCATCCAGCCGGCGCAGGCTCACCGTGGCAAGGCGCGGCGCAACGGCCAGAGCCAGTGCACTGGCATAGGGCGCAACCACATAGTCCTCAGCGAGGCCGCGCTTCAGGCCAAGGCCGGGAACCCCGAAGGCCTGATACTGGTAGCGTTGCGCTGCATCACGCGCAGCATAGCCGGATTCCGAGACACCCCAGGGCAGGCCGAGCTTGTCACCGTAGCGCTGTTGCACGGCCACAGCGGCGCGTTCGCTTTGTCCCAGAAGCCGCCCCGCGTCGCTCGGCAACAGCAGTGTCGGCATGAGGTACTCGAACATCGAGCCATTCCACGACAGCGTCGTCAGCACGCCGGCAGCCTTGGTTATCGGACGCCCCAGATGAAACCAGTGCTCGACGGGTACGTCGCGCTTGGCGATCGCAAAATAGCTCGCCAGTCGGGCCTCGCTTGCCAGGAGGTCGTAGTGGTGCTGGTCCAATCGGTCGGTGTCGAGGTTGTATCCGATGTAGAAGGTTCTGGTTTCCGCGTCATAGAGTGGCCGGAAATCCATGCCGAAGGCGCGCGCCTCGGCGCGGGCTGCACACTGCTCCAGGCTGTCGGAGAGATCGCGGCAAGCGGCATGGCCCCGCTCGAGGGCGGCGGCCACCTCTGCGACCCAGTGCCGGCTCTCGGCATCGGCCGGTGCAAGCCGGGAAAGCAGATCGCGCGCCCGGTCGATCCTGTCGGCCATCTGGTACAGTGGCGTATCGGGTGGCGGCAGGGCATTCAGCAGCTCCGTCCGTCCTTCAAGCGCGGCCGGCAACCGATCGGCCAGCACCCCCCATGGCTCCAGTTGATCGAAGTCCCGCCGCATGTTCAGCAGGTGATGATCGCTGCGCTCCAGCCACAGATAGATCTCGCGCGGGTCGGCGTTGACATCCGACTCCAGCGCCGTGGCGACAAGCCCCTGGACCTGTCGCCACTCCTGCGCGCCGATTTCATCAAGCGCCGACCGCCAGCGCCGCGGCAGGCCTCGAATGTCCGGAAGCCTGGCGAGAACGACGTCGATCAAGTCACAGATCGGCCTTCGATTTCCCTCGGGCAGGGCGGACAACGCCTCGTGCAGCAGGCGAAGTGTGTCGTCCAGTCCGTCCCACAGGGTCGGTGATAGCGCCGGCCCTCTCTCGGCATCCCTGAAGCCCTCGCGAAGCGTCAGCAGGCTGACCGCCAGATTGCCGCTGTCGACCGTCGAGACATAGCGCGGCGTGAGGGGCTCAAGTGTTTGCGTGTCGAACCAGTTGAGCGTGTGGCCGGCGTGGCTCTCCAGCCGATCGAGCGTGTTCAAGGCGGCGGCCATCCGCGCGGCAAGATCACGCAGGCCGATGTGACCCAGATCCCACGCCGTCAGCGCCGAGAGGAAGAGCATCCCGACATTGGTGGGAGAGGAGCGGTGTGCGATCTCCTCGTGCGGATTTGGCTGATAGTTGTCGGGCGGCAGCCAGTTGTCGTCGGGACCGGCAAAGGTCTCGAAGAAGAGCCAGGTGCGTCGCGCGATCAGGCGCAGGTAGCGCCGGTCTTCAGGTTGCAGGGCCTCCACCACCGCCGGTCGCTTCCGGCTGATCAGTAGGGCTATTTCGGGCGACGCGAACCAGAGCAGGAGCAGCGGCGCGGCACCGGGCAGTGCAGCGGGAACGAGCCCGGCGAGCAGGAGGATGATCACGGCCGCGATCAAAGGCGCCGCGGCCATCTCCCGCCAGATCCCGAGCCGGGTTTGAGAAACCTCTGCCGCGGAATGGGCGGCTGAAGTCCATTCCAACAGTCGGCGGCGCGAGACGTAGACACGCCAGAGCGTACGTCTGATCGCTTCGACCGCCACCGCGGCCTCGTAGGCCAGGAAGATGATCGCCAACAGCCAGCGGCCGGCATGATCCGCCAACTGGCGCAGACTGCTCCGCGCGGCGCCCCGTCTGCGCCCGCGCGCCAGGCTGCTGATGAGGTCAGTAAAGAGGTACGCGCCCGGCGCCATGACCGTCAGCACAGTCCAGAGCAGAGCCTGGTCCGGCAGCGCCAGCCAACCCGCAAGCGCGAAGGCAACAAGCCCCGGGGGGATGAGGCTGCGGCGGAGATTGTCGAGTATCTTCCAACGGTCGAGCGCCGAAAGCCGGTTGGGACGGCGCGTGTCGCCGCGGCCTGGCGCGGTTCGGCCCAGCCAGGGGGCAAGCTGCCAGTCCCCCCGGATCCAGCGCAAGGCGCGCCGCGCATAGGCGAGATAGTTGGCGGGGAAGTCCTCATAGAAAACGATGTCGCTGGCAAGGGCGGCGCGTCCATGAAGCCCCTCGAACAGATCATGACTGACGATCGCGTTCTCCGGCACGCAGCCATGCAGGCACCTGTGGAACGCGGCGACGTCGAAGGCGCCCTTGCCGGTGAAGATCCCCTCGCCAAACAGATCCTGATAGACGTCCGAGACCGCCCGGCTGTAGATGTCAATCGTGGTATCGCCGGTATAGAGGCGGGTGAACAGCGAGCGATCGCCGGCGTCGGGCGAGATCTCGATCCTGGGCTGGATGAAGGTGTAGCCGTGGCGCGGCCGTCCCGTCGTGGGGTCGAAGTCCACACGGTTGAGCGGATGGGCCAGAGTGCCCAGAAGCCGGTCAATGCCGTTCGGCGGCGTCTTGGTGTCGGCATCGAGGGTAACGACGAAGCGCGCGCGGCGCAGCGCGTTGGCATCGCCTTCACGCAGGGCAAAGGCGTCGGGCGAGTGACCCAGAATGAAGTTGGACAGCTCCTCGAGCTTGCCGCGCTTGCGTTCCCACCCCATCCAGCAATCTTCGGCCGGATTCCAGCGACGCCCGCGATGGAGCAGCACGAAGGGCGCATGCTCGGCGTAGCGCGCGTTGAGGCGGCGCACACCGGCCACGAGGGCGGCCTCGATCGCGGGGTCCGCCGGCATGCGCTCAGCCTCGGCGTCCGCGAGGTCGCTCAGCAGAGCCATGCGGATGAGCGGGTCGGGGTTCGACAGCCAATGCGCCTCCAGCCGCTCCAGAAGTGGTTCAACCTCGGCCGCTTTGCGCAGGATCACCGGCATCACCAAGGCCGCATCGCAGCCGCTGGCCAGTCCGTGCTCGACATCGAGCTTCGGCAGCACCCGAGGCGGGACGAGCCGGGTTGCGATCCAGAGCGTGAAGGTGACGCTGATGATCATGGCAGGAGTCAGCGCCAGCAGGAGTCCCACCACCCACGCCAAAGCACCGACGTCGAGGATGGCCAGCAGCAGTGCCGGCACGATCATCGCCGCAACGGCGAAACCTGCCAGCGCCCCAGCGTAGCTCCTGCCGGGGTGAGCGATGATCCAACGGCGCAGGGCGGCACCCCAGGAGGCACGAAAGCCCACCTCCTGCTCGAGCTCTCCCCGCCCCTCCGCGACCAGCCAGGCTCCGACATGACCAAGACGCCGTGCGCCGGCATGGGCACGCGTCAGTTTCAGCGCGGCCTCTGCGACTTCCCACTCGGACGCAGGTGCGCCATCCGCGATTTCCTCGACGGCCTTGCGGTATCGATCGCGCGTGTCGAAATCCATGGCCGAATAGATCTCGGCAGGATCATCTCGCAGGATGGCTTCGACACGGCTCACCTGCTCGAAAAAGGCTTTCCAGGAGGTGTTGGACACCGCCATCAGGGCCGAGATCGCGCGCGAGACTCCCTCGGTCGGATCGAGCGCCTCGTCATGCGTCATGCGCGGCGTCGGTTCGAATGGGGTCGAAAGTTCGGGCACGAGCTCGGAGAACGATTGAACCAGCTCTTCCAGGCAGGCGAGGCGCAGCATCGCCGGAAATGCCCAGAGCTCGGCAATCGTCAGCGGCGCGTCCTGTTGGTACTCGCGGACGAACTCAACCGCACTCGCGAGGCTGACCTGCATGTGCATGACGTCGAGCATGCCCTGCGCCAGCGCCATGACGCGTGGAATTCTCTGATATTCGGGCGCGGCAAGCCGCGGCAGCCGGCGATAGAACGTGGCGGGGAGGTCTTCGCGAACCTGCCGAATGGCGCGTCGCACCTGAAACTCATTGTCGAGCAACCATTCCGAGGCTTTTGCCGCATTGGGTGGCGGATCGACACAATGATCGCGGGCGCGATCAAGCCAGGGAAGAATGGTGGGGAGCTTCACCCAGATGGGTGCCGGCTCGGGCAGGCCCGTCTCAACGCCATGCTGCGCGCGAATCAGGACGGCGGCATGTGCATAGGCCCTCTCCGGTGCGACTGGGCCTTCCGCTGACGTTGCGGCCAGTGTCACATCAGCGCCCGGCTCGGCAGCCTGGCGGCCACCGCCTCACCCGATTTCCTGCGGACCATCTGGGCACTCCCTTCGGATCTCCGCACGAGCAGGACCGGGATCTGCATGTGGTTGATCAGATAGTCGGCGACGCTGCCCACCAACAGGTCCGGATGCCCACTCTGGCCGGTGCAGGACAGCACCATGAGGTCGGCATGCTCTTCGATCGCCGCGCGTGCAAGCGCATGCCGCGGGTCACCGCTCGGCAACACCCGTACTTTCGTCACCGGGGTGGGGGGCAACCGGGACCGGATCCGTTTCAGATGCTGCTCGGCGGCGCGCTCGTTGCGAAGGCGCAGCCGGTCGCGCAAGGTGATAGCCTCGGCCTCGAGCGGGTCCGCCTCGATCAGTTCGACGTTCGGGGCGGCCTGGATGAGCACCATCTCGGCATCGAGCGCGGCCGCGATCCCCAAGCCGAGCGGCAAGGCACATTCCGATCGCGAAGACCCGTCGAGCGGGATCAGCACCCTGCGATAGTGAATCTGCGCGCCTCCGACCCACGTCGAGGGGACAAACAGCACCGAGCCGCTGGCGATCTCCGCAATCCGACGCGCGGTGTCGCCCAGCCCCACGAAGGCCCCGTGGTTTTCACCACCCCGACCCAGCACGATCAGGTCCACCGCATGGTCCCGCGCCCAGGCACAGATGCGTTCGGCAGCCGGACCGTCGACGATCAACGTATCGGCGTGAAGGTCGCCAAAGTGCGACGCCCGCTCGCGCAAGTCGGCCTCCACATCGCGATGGCGCAGCATCCACTCCACCGGGTCCGTGGGCACCTGTGCCGTGGAGGCCTCGATGACGCGAATGACGGTCATGCGTGCCTCAGCCGCCTTGGCCACCGCAGCGGCGTGCGCCAGAACGGCATACGCAAAGGGCGATGCATCGACACAGGCCAGCACATGGTGAAGAATCTGGTGCTGGGCGGGATGGAAAGGCGGCACAGGCCCCAACTTGCCAGACTTCCGAAGTTCAGACTCAGACATGATCCGCTCCCGGCAAAGCGGTGCGACAGGCCACGACAAGCATTGCCTCGGTCCCGCACTGGGGAATCAACAGCCTGACACAGATTACGTTCCGACACGCAGCCAAAGTGAAGCAGCCCCTGAGCGTCGTGGCGTTCCCTCTATGATCTGCCCCGAAACGGGCGCCGCGCTTCAGACCCAGGCAGGCGGGGCGATGTTCCTGCAGCGCTCGGCTTCGCCCTTCAGGCCATTCGGTGCTATGGCTGGGCTGGGCCAAGAAAGCGGAGTACCGAGACTTATGCACATCATTCGTCCAGCCTTCCGGATGGAAGAACAGGCGGCGCTCGCGTTTGCCGCTGAGCGGGGCTTCGGCCTGGTGGTTGCAGCCGGGCCCGACGGCCCGGTCGGCTCGCATGTTCCCTTTGTGCTCCACGAAGAGGCGAATGGCGTGGTCGCACAGGTGCACTTCACGGCCAAGAACCCCTTGATCGCCTTGGCCGACGGCCGCCAGCGCTTCCTGCTGGCCGTGACGGGTGGCGATTCTTACGTTTCCAACGACTGGTACGCTTCCGCCGATCAGGTCTCCACCTGGCTTTACGAAGCGGTGCATCTGTCTGGCGTCGCCAGCCAACGCCCCCTGACGGATAACCGCAGCCACGGCGACGACCTCCTTGCCGTTGCCGAAGCGCGCTTGCCGAAGGCGCCCTGGTCACTCACCTCCATGGAGCCTGGCAAGCGCGAGACCATGCTGAACGGCATTCGGGTGGTCGAGATCGCCGTCGACCGGATCGAAGGGCAGTCCAAACTGAACCACCACAAGCCCGATGCGGACCACGTCGCGGTCGCCAATCAACTCGCCAAGCAGTCCTCCACCGCCGCCCGGGAACTGGCCGCCAGAATGCGCGCCCTGCGCCCGCATCTCGACTATGCGGCGCCAAAAGGTGAGGCCGCGGTGGGGCAGACGGAGCCGGGAAGCCGGCGGGGTCAAGGGGAGGATGAGTAGCACCGCCGCGTGAGCGACGTTCTGCTCGCAGAGGTTTGGTTGCCCGGCGAAAAGCGGTCCGATCGACGCGCACCCGCGTGCCGGTCGCCGTGGTGGCGACCGAGCGCGGTCAAGATCGGCCACCCCGAGCACACCTTGTTAGCCCACCTAACAAACTCTGAAAGAAATAATAAATTACTCCCGCGACATCGCATGCTATGCGTGTGAAAACCGTCAAGATGCCAAACCGTCAAGATGCCAAAGGGAGACCCTTAGATGCCAGCAGGGCGCGCCAGCGCGGCATCCAACGTATCGCTCGAGCTGCGAGCGTGGAACATTCGCCGCAAGGCACTTCTTATGGGTGAGGTTCAGGGCCAAGGCTACATCGGCCAAGCCCTCGGCATAGCCGATGTTCTCGCCGCCACCCATTTCCACGCCCTGGAGTACCGAGCCGAAGACCCCGAGTGGGAAGGGCGTGACCGCTTTCTGCTCTCGATCGGCCACTACGCCATCGCGCTCTACGCCGTGCTCATGGAAGCCGGCATCCTGCCGGAAGAGGAGTACGAGACCTACGGCATGGATGACAGCCGGATGCCCATGTCCGGCATGGCGTCCTATACCCCCGGCATGGAGATCACCGGCGGTTCGCTGGGTCATGGACTGGGCGTCGCCGTAGGCATGGCATTGGGGCTCAAGCGCAAGCAGAGCCCGGCCTTCGTCTACAACCTCATGTCCGACGGCGAGTTGGGAGAAGGCTCGACCTGGGAAGCTGTGATGTCGGCGGTCCAGTGGAAACTGGACAACCTCATCTGTCTCGTGGATTTCAACAACCAGCAGGCCGACGGCAAGCCGACCGACGCACTGGCACAGGGCGAGGAAGCGAAGAAGTGGGAAGCCTTCGGCTGGTATGCCCAGCGCGTGGACGGCAATGACCTGGAAGCCGTCGTCGCCGCCTTCGACGCAGCTCGGGAAACAGACCACCCGGGCCCCCGCGTGATCATCTTCGACACCACCATGTGCAAGGGCGTCGATTTCCTGGAGAGCCGTGAGATCACCCACTTCGTGCGCGTCGAGCCCGACGAGTGGGCGAAGGCGCTCGCGGTGCTGGAGAAGGGGAAGCCGCTATGACTCTCGCATCGATGAAGCGCAAGTACGAGCCGCGCCAGGTCAAGCTGGGTCCGGACGGCAAGCCGATCGCCACCTCGGCGATGATCGCCTCCCTCTCTGCGGAAGGCTACGACACCGTCGCCGCGCCCTTCGGCCACGCTTTGGTGGAAACGGCGCGCAAGGACGAGAAGATCGTCGGCCTGAGCGCGGACCTGGCGAAATACACTGATCTGCACATCTTTGCCCGGGCCATGCCTGATCGCTTCCACCAGATGGGGATGGCCGAACAACTCCTGATGTCGGCCGCGGCCGGGCTTGCACGCGAGGGCTTCAACCCCTTCGCCACCACCTATGCCGTCTTCGCCTCGCGGCGCGCCTATGACTTCATCGCCATGGCCATCGCGGAGGAAAACCTCCCGGTGAAGATCGTCTGCGCGCTCCCGGGCCTCACCACCGGATACGGCCCCAGCCATCAGGCGACGGAGGACCTGGCGATCTTCCGCGGTCTGCCCAACATGACGATCATCGATCCCTGTGATGCGGACGACATCATGGGCATGGTGCCGCAGATCGCCGCGCACGACGGGCCGGTCTACTCCCGCCTCCTGCGCGGCAAGGTGCCTTCGGTCCTGACCCGTCATAAGCCGGACTACAAGTTTCAGCTGGGCAAGGCCCAGGTGATCCGAGACGGCAAGGACGTCCTCATCATCTCCACCGGCTTCATGACCATGCGCGCGCTCGATGCAGCCGAACGGCTCGCGGCGGATCGGATCGAGGCCGCCGTGCTGCACGTGCCGACCATCAAGCCTCTCGACATCGAGACGATCCTGGCCGAAGCCCGCAAGGGGGGGCGGCTGGTCGTCACGGCAGAAAATCACAGCGTCGTGGGAGGTCTCGGAGAAGCCGTGGCCAGCACCCTGCTCACGAACCGCGTCACACCTTCATTCCACATGATCGGCCTGCCGGACCAGTTCCTGGAAGCAGGGGCCCTCCCGACACTCCACGAAATGTATGGACTGAGCGTGGATCGGGTAACCGAACAGATCAAAAGTTGGCTCTGACCTCAGCATGATCCGACGCATTCAACGAAGCGGAGACAGTCGGCCATGGGCCTGATGGACAACAAGTATGTGATCGTCACTGGCGCTGCGAGCGCGCGTGGCCTAGGCAAGGCAACAGCGCAGCTCTTTGCCGAGCAGGGCGCGACCGTCGCCATCCTCGACCTCGACGCCGCGGCAGCCGAAGCCGCCGCTGCGGATTTGGGTGAGGGGCACCGAGGCCTAGCCTGCGACGTCACCGACAAGGCGGCTTGCGAAGCAGCGGCCCGAAACCTCGAAGCCCAATGGGGACGCATCGACGTGCTCGTCAACAACGCCGGGATCACCCAGCCCCTGAAGCTCATGGAGATCGCTCCGGAGAACTACGAGGCCGTTCTCGACGTTAACCTGCGTGGCACGCTTTACATGAGCCAAGCGGTGGTGCCTGGCATGCGGGCACGCAAGTTCGGCAGCATCGTCAATCTGTCGTCCGTGTCCGCCCAGCGCGGCGGCGGCATCTTTGGTGGCCCGCACTATTCCGCTGCCAAGGCTGGAGTCCTAGGTCTCACGAAGGCCATGGCGCGCGAACTCGCGCCGGACAATGTTCGCGTCAATGCAATATGCCCCGGCTTTATCGCGACCGACATCACCGCCGGGAAACTCACCCCGGAGATGCACGAACAAATTCTGGCCGGTATCCCCTTGGGTCGGGCTGGCGAAGCCTCTGACGTGGCCGGTTGCGCACTCTTTCTCGGCTCGGATCTCTCGGCCTACTGCACGGGAACCGAGGTCGATGTGAACGGTGGATCCCTGATCCACTGATATGCCGGCGGCGCCACGAAGAAAGGCACCGCTTGCACTTGTTGCTCAAAATAGGAGAGGAAACACTATGAAGACGTCGCTTTGGGCCGTTTTGGCCTCAACCACCATCCTGGCCGGCGCTGCTCAGGCCGAGGAAGTGATCTTTGCGCACGGCGAGAACCCGGGAAATCCGCGCTACGTCGCCGCGGAAGAGTGGGCGGAAATCTTTACCGCCTGCAGCGAAGGCGCCCATACGGTCAACGTCGCCGCCTCAGCCACGCTGGGCGATGACTCGGAAATGCTGACCTCCGCCTCTGCGGGCGTGATTCATATCACCGCCAACAGCCAGGGTGCCATGAGCCAGATGGTTCCGGAGATCGGCCTGCTTGGTTTGCCCTTCCTGTTCGAGGATCTGCCGACCGCCTGGGAGGTGCTCGACGGTGACGTGGGCGCCATGATCGATGAGCGCGCCCAGAGTGCCGGCCTGAAGATCCTCGGCTACTGGGACAACGGCATCCGCAATGTCACCCATCTGAACAAGCACGTCTCCGAGCCTGCCGATCTGGCCGGCATGAAGATCCGCACCCCACCGGGTGAAATGGCGATCGCGATCTTTGAGGAGCTGGGTGCATCTCCGGCGCCACTTGCCTGGTCCGAGGTTCCTTCCGCCCTGCAGTCGGGCGTCTTCGATGGTCAGGAAAACCCCCTTACCAACATCTATACGGCGAACCTGCATGAGATCACGCCCTACATCACCCTGACCGGTCACATGTACGAAGCCACGCCGGTTGCTGCCGGGCTGGCCTGGTGGTCCGGCCTCGATGAGGCGACGCAGAACTGCGCTCTGCAGGCGACGGCAGAGGCCGGCGAACTGCAGCGCAGCCTGTCTCTGGCAGCGGACGAGGAACTGCGGCCGAAGATGGAAGAGGAAGGTGCCGTCTTTGCCGAAGCCGACAAGGCAGCCTATCAGTCGGCCACGCAGGCTGTGTATGACGCCTACGCCGAGCGTTATCCGGAACTGGTCGCAGCCCTTCGGGAAGCGGCGGGTCACTAATGTCCTTCGGCTCCGATGACAGCCGACAGGAAGGCGGGAAGAGGCCGAAAGGCCTCTTCCTCGCCGTGGCTGAGGGACTGGTCTCGACTCTCGACTGGAGCGGCCGTCTTATCGCCGTGGTCTGTCTCGGCGTCATGTTTGCAGCCCTGTTCGTCAACGTTGTCCTTCGCTATACGCTGGGCTCGGGCATAACCTGGGCCTACGAAATCCATGCCATCCTGTTGCCCTGGCTGGTGGCCGGCGGCATCGTCATCGCCACGGCGCGCGGACGTCACGTCGCGGTGAGCATACTGTCGAACCTGCTGACCGGTCGCGCGCTGTCGGTTCTTGTTCTGATCATTCAGACGGCAATCCTCGTCATCTCGCTCAGCATCCTCTGGTCGAGCCAGCCGATCCTGAAGGCATCCACATTCCAGACTCTCGCCACACTCGGGATCAAGCAGGTCTGGGGCTACTCGAGCCTCGCCTATGCCTTCGGCGCCATGGCGGTGATCGCTGGCCTCGAGATCCTGCAGATTCTCGCGGGCAAGTCGCCTGCGAGCCAGACCCCCGAAGCAAGCCTGAGTTAAGAGGCCATCATGACTGCGCCCTTCGTTCTGGTGTTCTTCCTGCTGCTGGTGATCGCGGTGCCGGTAGCCCACGCCATGCTTGGAGGCGTCGCCGTCGCGCTTTGGCTGGATGGGAAGCCGATGGCGGCCATCGCCCAGCGCCTGTACACGCCGACCCAAAGCTTCCCCATGCTCGCCATTCCCTTCTTCATTCTGGCGGGCAACCTCATGATGTCGGGCAAGTTTGGCGTCTACCTCGTGAACATGGCGCGTTTGCTTGTCGGGCATCTCAAGGGTGGCCTGGGACACGTCTCCATCATGGGGTCGGTGATGTTTGGCGGCGTTTCCGGATCGGCCGTTGCGGACGCTTCGGCATTGGGCAATGCCCTGATCCCAGTGCAGATCAAACAGGGCTACCCCCGAGCCTTCGCATCCGCGATAACGGCCTCCTCAGCGTCCGTTTCGGTGCTGATTCCACCGTCCATCCCGCTGATCCTCTACGGCCTGATCTCCAACGTTTCCATCGTCAACCTTTTCATCGCTGGGATCCTTCCGGGACTTCTTCTGGGCCTGGGATTGCTGCTGGCCGTCGCTGTCGTGGCCCATGTGCGCAACCTGCCGCGCTCTCCATTGGAAGGCGGGTTTCGGGCATTCAAACCGCAGATCCTGTCGGCGATACCGGCGCTGTTGATGCCGGTCTTCATCATCGGGACGTTGCGATTCGGGCTGGCCACGCCGACGGAAGTCAGTGTGCTTGCTGTTGCCTACGCCCTGGCAATCAGCGGCCTTATCTACCGCGACCTCACTTGGCGCGGCGTCTGGTCCGCTTCGGTGGATACCGCCCTGATGACCGGCGCAGTCATGATCATCATCATGGCCTCCTCCACCGTGCAGTGGTTGTTGACCGCCGAACGGGTGCCGCAGGAACTCGCCATGTGGGTGCAGGCGAGCTTTTCGGAGCCTTGGATGGTCATCCTCGCGCTCAACATCGCGATGATCATCGTGGGGGCGTTCCTCGATCTGCCCGCCGCGGTACTCCTGCTTGGGCCCCTGTTCGTGACCATCGCGCAGGCGATCGGGCTCGACCCGGTGCAGTTGGGACTGATGATGGTGGTGAACCTGTCGATCGGTCTCTTCACCCCGCCTGTTGGAACAACCTTGTTCATCTCAGCGGCGATCTCTGGCGCCAGGATCGGGGAAACGGTAAAGGCGCTGATTCCCTTCTATCTGGTTGCCCTGGTGGTCCTAGCTCTCATTTCCTACGTTCCAGCCCTCACCATTTATTGAGCTGACGAGGCGGCGGCGGGCGCATCAGCCTGTCTCCGTCTCGGCGCCCTCCAAGGACTCCGGCCCGCTCGGCCCACTCTCGGGACGGAAACGGCATCCAAGATCCACCAGCAGGCGGCGCGCTGCTGCATCATGGCTGGTGGCGACCTCCGCCAACCAATCGGCAAAGCGGCACACAATGCGCCGGTTGAAATGCCGGGGCGGACAGACGAGCCAGTAGGCGGGGAAGTCGATCACTTCAAACTCAGTCGAAAAAGGCACCAGTTCTCCGCGCTGAAGCTCAGGCAAGCAGAGCGTGACGCTGTCGAGCGCCAATCCGCCCCCCTGTTTGGCGAGTTCGATGGACATGGAGGAGCGATCGAAACGAAAGGGGTAGCTGAGGTTGGCGACCTCGACCCGATGTGCCGCCAGCCATATATCCCAGCGGTAGAGCATCTTTACGCTGTCGATCAGACGCGCGGCGCGCAACTGCTCAACGGGGTCGTCGGAGATGGCCCGAAGCTGCGCAAGATAGTCCGGGCTGCAGAGCGGCATGACCAGGTCATTCATGACCTTGTTGACCGTAAGCCCGGCCCAACCCCCCAGGCCGTACCGCAGGTCGAAATCGACAGATTCCGTTTCAAAGGCCGTGAAATCCGGCGTGGCATCTATCCGGATGTTCCAGTCCCGGTTCTGTGCCGCGAAGTCGGCAATGCGCGGGCCCAGCCAGCGCACCCCGAAGCTGGGGCTGACCCGGATGACGAGAGTGCGCACGTTTCTCTGCCGGGTTATGGCGCTGCGCGCATTGCGGATCGCTCGGAAAGCCTGAGTGGTGGTCTGGAACAGGCGGTCGCCATCCAGGGTCAGCACGAGTCTGCGCTTTTCCCGCCGAAACAGGCGCACGCCGAACTGCTCTTCAAGAATGCGAATCTGTTGACTGACCGCCGAAGGCGACACGCCGAGTTCCGCCGCAGCCTTGGTCACGGTCCCCAAACGCGCCACAGCCTCAAAATACTCGGTGGCTCTCAGATTGATGTCACGCATATGCAGATTCGATCCGGGCCAAATTTCTGTGAACGAAGCGAAACTTCAGGTTAACATGGCTCTGGCTGAAAACACTGGCGCGTAGCCCTCCAAGCGGGGTTCGACACCAGGGGGAGGCCCCCGTCCAAGGACAGCTACCGGCTGAGGGCCGGGCCGATCTCCCCCTGAAGTGCGTCGCTCGCAAGCTGGGATTTCTCGTGAGCTTCATGAACTACGATCTGGGATACGTCGACCCGGAACAGAGAACCCTGCAGACTATCGACAACCCTTTCGGACCAAGGGTGCCACCCATGTCTTAGGTACAAACTGTTACCTATGTCTCGGGAATGAACAGCCAGGTTCGTGAGCCGGATGATGCGGCTCGCCTACCTGTCGCCCGAAGTGCTCGATCACCTTGTCATCAGGCGTGTACCACCGGCACTCTCGCTGAACGATCTCGTCGCTATCGCTGACCGACCGTGGGCGGAGCAGATGGAGATGGTGTTCGGCTAAATATCCTGCTGTTGGACTGGTTCGGCGGGAATTTCGTACCGCATTCAACCTGTCAAGTAGACCACGAGCCCGGCAAGCGCGCAGCTTGCAAGGACCGTCACCGGGCCCAACTTGAAGCGGAACACCGCGACAAGGGCAGCCAGCACCAGAGCCGCAGCCGTCAGGTTCAGCGTAGACCAGACTGGCACATCGAGATCGAGGCCGAAGGATGTAACGGTCCGCAACTCGTCGAAGATCACATGAAGACCGAACCAGACGGCGAGATTCAGGATGACGCCCACCACGGCCGCGGTGATGGCGGTCAGCGCGGCGGTCAGCACCGCGTTGTCGCGCAGACGCTCGATGAAGGGCGCACCGAGAAAGATCCACAGGAAACAGGGCGTGAAGGTCACCCATGTCGTCAGCAGCCCGCCAAGCGTTGCGGCCATCAGGGGTGACAGGCCACTCGCCTCGCGGAAGGCGCCCATGTAGCCCACGAACTGGGTCACCATGATCAACGGACCGGGCGTGGTCTCCGCCATGCCGAGGCCGTCGAGCATCTCGCCGGGGGCGAGCCAGCCGTAGTTCTGCACGGCCTCCTGCGCGACATAGGCCAGCACTGCATAGGCGCCGCCGAAGGTCACCACGGCCATGACGCTGAAGAAGGCCGCGATCTGCGAAAAGATGTTCGCTGGCCCGAATGCCGCGAACAATAGCGCCACCGGTGCGAGCCAGAGGACCAGGAAGACGCCGGAAATGCGAAACGCCCAACCCCGGTTGACCTGCGTGTGATCCGGCGACTCCTCGCCCAGCAGGGTATCAGCGTCGTCGACCTGGACCTTGCCCACCTTGCCGTGTCCGTCGCCGCCATGGAATGCGGGCAGGCCCGCCCGCGCACCGAAGAACCCGATCACGCCTGCAACGAGGATGATGAGCGGAAACGGTACTGCGAAACCGAAGATCGCCACGAAGGAGGCGGCGGCGATGGCGACCATCGCGCCGTTCTTCAGGGCGCGTGAGCCGATGCGGATGACCGCTTGCACGACGATCGCCATGACAGCGGCCTTGAGCCCGAAGAACAGCGCCTCGACAGGCCCGACATTGCCGTAGAGCGCGTAGATCCAGCTGAGCGCCATGATCGCCACGACGCCGGGCAGAACGAAGAGGACGCCCGCGATGATGCCGCCCAGCGTGCGATGCATCAGCCAGCCGATATAGACGGCGAGCTGCATGGCCTCCGGGCCCGGCAGCAGCATGCAGTAGTTGAGCGCATGCAGGAACCGTTTCTCGCCCAGCCAGCGCTGCTCCTCGACAAGGATCCGGTGCATGAGCGCGATCTGCCCGGCCGGACCGCCGAAGCTTAGCAGACCGATGCGGGCCCAGATGCCGGTGGCATCGGTCAGCGTGGGGTATGCGCGGTCCTGCATCAGTCTGCCTTCGGCTTGTTGGTGGGCCAGTTGTGGGTCTCGTCGGTGGCGTCCCGCGCCCAGCGATATAAGGCATCGTAGAGCAGCATCCCGGCGTCCAGCTGCTCCAGATCGTCGGAATACATCCGCGACAGGCCGAGCGAAGCCGCAAGCAGACCGGCCGCCTCGGGCGCCAGATCAAGCCGCGCGGTGTCGGCACCGCGCACAATTGTCGCGAGTCGGCCAAGGGCGGGAATGGTCAGGCCGAACTCGGCCAGCATCACGTCGAAGGTGCAGAGGTCGTCCCGGTGGCTCCAGAAGACGCCTTCGATGTCGAAAGGAACCGCATTGTATCGCTCTGCAACGCCCACCACTTCGGCAGGTGCCACGAAGAGGATGATGGCCCGGGGATCCAGAAAGCGCCGGATCAGCCAGGGGCACGCAATGCGGTCGATTTTCGGACGTGAGCGCGTGACCCAGATGGTGCGACCCTGCGTATTGCGTTCGGGCAACTTCGACGGATCGATCAGGGGTAGCTCGGCAGCGCGCCAGGCCTCGAACCCGCCCTCGAGATACTCCGAGGCGTAGCCCTCGGCGCGCAGCCATGCGGCAGTCCCCTGACTGCGCCGGTGACCGCCCTGGCAGACGGCGATTGATGGTTGACCGCCGAGCTGGGATGCCAGAGCGGCGAGCGCCTGATCGTCGACCCTAGTCGCACCGGGGAGAAGTCGGGGATCGGCCGCGAAATCCTCCTCGGATCGCACGTCGAGCAGAAGCGGCGCACGGGGGGTTCCGAGGATACGGCTGAGCTTGTCGAAAGAAATGGCATTGGGCGCAGGCATGTGCGTTCCTCCGTCTCCGGGATTGATAGGAACGCGATCTTTGGCTGGCGCCTCGTGGGGAGCTCGCAATCCCCATGATCTTTGATAAGAAATACAGATCGCATTAGTCAAGGAAAACAGCATAGGGGCGTTGGACTGCACGCAACTACGTGCAAAATCGCCTACCTGGACGAGCCGCCGAAGCTCGCGCATGAACTCGTCCGGTGCCCGTGCCTGGAGCAGACGCCGAAAGCGCAAAGGCTTCAGGAGGGTGTCCGTGAAATCGACGTCCAGGCTAACCCGCCCCACTTGGGCGGCGGGCGAAGGGGCCCGCTTCCCCTCGTTGACCGCGAGGTCCTTGCGAACATGCGCCAAGACCAGCGCCGAAGCCGCCACCCAAGGCATGCGATGGTGAAGTCCTTCGCGCCCGAATCTCAGGCGTTGATAGAGCTCCAGCACTGCCGGCTCGACCAGCGCTTCCGACAGCATCGCCTTGCGCCTCAGACACGCCAAGGCCGCCGTGTCGGCAAGGGGGTTCGGCTCCCCCGCTGCGGTCAGCGGTTGCAGCCGGCGCCACCCTGAGTCCTACCGTGCGATAGGCTTGTTCTCCAGGGCGTCGTAGAAGGCGGCTTCGGCCTCCGCCGGCGGTATGTTGCCGATCGGCTCGAGCAGCCGGCGATTGTTGAACCAGTCGACCCATTCGAGGGTGGCGAGTTCAACGGCCTGGAGCTTGTGCCAGGGGCCGCGGCGGTGGATCATCTCGGCCTTACGTAGGTGAAGTCGGAGACCCAAAGCATATTCGGGCGTGGTGCCTTGAACTGGCGGTTCACCCGGTCCGCCGGGCACGGTGTCGCCTTGTCGCTGACCGTGGACTTGGCCGCCCTGCCGCGGACGGCGCCCTGGATGCCCAACGAACGCATCAGCCTTGTAATCGGATTACTGTTTACGGCGTCCACCGGCACCGCTTTCATATGGACGTGGTCGTGGTGGAGGCGACGACATAAAGCCAATGCCGTTGAATGCCATCGGAGAAAGCGGCAGAAAACGAAACTGTAGCGCTATATCCCTGGCCATGCGCTCAGGGCAATGAATCCCACAACCTCGGCACAAAGCTGAGTGGCGCCTAGAACGTCACCGGTCTGCCCGCCCAGGCGACGCAGGGCCAAGATGGCGATCAAGCCGCCGATCATGCCCATGGCGAGAAGCACGACAAGGGCCTCAAACCCGACGTTCACGCCGATGAAGAGCACGAGAAGTGCCCCCGGCATCCAGCCAAGCGGAGCACGTCCCGATGCCCGGTGCCCAAGTCCGTCGGCGCGCGCCGGCGGGAGCAGGTCGAGGACCGCGAGCATTGCGAGGCGGCTGGCGGTGGCTGTCAGGAGGAAGGCGGCCAGCGAGAGACCGTCGGGTGTCGCAGAGAGGGCGCCAGCCGGGAGCGCGACGGCGAAGATCAAGGCGACCACGCCATAGGATCCGATCCGGCTGTCGCGCATGATCTCCAGGCAGTGCGCCCGGTCACGACCGCCGCCGAGCGCGTCTGCAAAATCGGCAAGACCATCCAGATGCAGCGCCCCGGTTGCCAGCGCCAGGGCCCCGAGCGCCATGAGGGCCGCGACGAGAGACCCGAGGCCCAGCGCGAGCGCCCCCTGCTGGGCCGCCCATCCGATCAGGCCGACGAGGACACCGACCAGCGGAAAGGCCCAGCGTGCGGCGGCGAGGCTTGGTACAGGTTCCGCAATCCGGCCCATCGGCAGGCACGTCAGTAACATTAGAGCAAGGCGTGCTTCCGCAGCCCGGCGGGCGAGGTTCATGCTGGGCCGATGCCCGCCTCGGCGAAGGTCGCCATGCCGTCATGGCACGCGAGCGCTCCACGTAGGATCGACAAGGCCAGCGCGGCGCCTGTGCCTTCACCGAGCGCCATGCGGAGATGCAGGATCGGCTCCTTGCCCATGGCGGTGCACAGCCGCGCATGGCCAGGCTCGGCGCTTAAATGGCCAACCATGCAGTGGTCGAGGAACCGCGCATCGGCGGCGTAGAGCGGCGCCACCGCTGCGGTGCAAATGAAGCCGTCCAGGATCACCGGGATCCGTGCCGCCCGCGCGGCCAGCAACGCGCCGCAGAGCGCTGCCTGCTCGCGCCCACCCACGGCCGCGAGCAGGTGCAGGGCCGGCAGGTCGCCATGGGCCGCAACAGCCGCGGCGACGGCTCGCCGCTTACGCGCCAGACCCGCCTCATCGCTGCCCGCGCCCGGGCCGACCCAGTCCTCAGGCGCGCCGCCACACACGGCATGGGCCAGCGCTGCCGAGACGGTCGAATTTCCGATGCCCATCTCGCCGAGGATCAGGAGGTCGCTCGCGGGATCTACCGCCGCAGCGCCGCGATTGAGCGCGTCCAGACATTCGACCTCGCTCAGGGCGGGTCCCTGGGTGAAGTCCGCGGTCGGGCGATCGAGATCGAGCGCGACAACAGTGAGGTCCGCTCCCGCCACGCGGCACAGCTGGTTGATCGCAGCGCCGCCGGATTGGAAGTTCTCCACCATCAGCGCCGTGACCTCCTGAGGAAAGCTGTTCACCTCTTGCGCGCAGATGCCGTGATTGCCGGCGAAGACCAGTGCCTGCGCACGGTCGACCCGGGGTCTGGCGATGCCGCGCCAGCCAGCCATGAAGGTCACGAGTTCCTCGAGCCGGCCGAGCGAGCCCGGCGGCTTCGTCAGCTGCAGTTGACGCGCCCTGGCGGCCTGAGCCACGGCCTCGTCGAACTGAGGCAGTTCAAAACGTAGAAGGTCGTCGAACCTGGCAAAGGACGGCAGACTCATTGTGGTTTCACCTTCACTGGATAGCCTGCAAAACACACCCAGAACTCGTCGCAGGCCTCCGCGAGCTGCTGGTTGGCCAAGCCCGCGGCGTCGCGGAAAGCACGGGCGAGTGCATTGTCGGGGACGATGCCGGAACCGACCTCGTTGGTCACGAAGACCACAGGGGCTGCCAGCTGTGGCAGGAGCCTGGCGAGCTGTGCCACCTCCGCCTCCCAGTCGCATCCTGCAGCCATAAGGTTTGACAGCCACAGGGTAATACAGTCGACGAGCCGTGGCGCTCCGCGGTCGCTGTCGGTGAGGGCACGCACCAGATCGAGCGGTTCCGCCAGTGTTTGCCACTCCTGCCCTCGGCGGGCTTGGTGGCGGGCGATACGCTCGGCCATCTCCGCATCGCCGGATTCGGCGGTTGCAATGTAGATTGCGGGTTGGCCGAGCGTGAGCGTCGTGCGTTCCGCCAGAGTGCTCTTGCCCGAACGGGCGCCGCCAGTGATCAGGATCGACTTTGTCATTGCGACGTGAGAAAGCAGGTTTGCTACAGCTTGGAAAGCCCGAATGATACCTATTGCCCCCGGCGAACTCGTTCTAATTCGCCATGCTCCTGCCGAGAGCAGCGGGCGGCTCTGCGGACGCCGCGACGTCCCTGCGCGCTTGGCGGATCGCGATGCAATAGATCGGCTCGCCAAACACCTGGCCCCCTGCAGCAAGGTGGTGACAAGCCCCGCGCTCCGCTGTCGGCAGACTGCGTTCGCGCTATTTCCGGGTCGCGAGGTACGGGGCGACGCCCGCCTGTGGGAGCAGGATTTTGGAGCCCATGAGGGGCTGCCTCATGACGCTCTCCCCGACCTTGGGCCGCTGTCGCGCAGTGATCTCGCCGCCCATCTGCCGCCAGGCGGCGAGAGCTTCACGGGAATGGTAGCGCGCGTGTGTCCAGCGCTTCTGGAGATCGCGGCGGAAGCCGAGGGAGGGAGGCCGGTTGCCGTCGTGGCCCATGCCGGGACCGTCCGCGCCGGGCTCGCGCTTGCGATCGGCGACGTCCCTGCCGCGCTAACCTTTGAGGTGGGGCCGCTCTCGGTCACGCGGTTACGCTGCCTCGGCGAAGCCTTCTCGGTGGTGAGCGTGAACGGTCTGGTCTGACCCATGGCTTTCGTTGCACGCCATTCGGATGGATGGCTGCCATATCGCGTGAGCCTGGGGCGTCACATCGTGTTTCGAGAGCTGGCTCGGGCAAGCCGCTGCTTCCGGGCAGGTATGGTGCAATGAGCTTCGCTGGCATTATTGGGCTGGCGCTGGTCATCGATGTCTTGTTCGGTTGGCCCGCGCGGCTTTACGAACGGATCGGTCACCCGGTTACCTGGATCGGTGCGTTGATCACGGCACTCGATCATCGCTGGAACCGCGGCGGCCTCTGGCAGCAGCGTGGGGGCGGCACGCTGATCGTGCTTGTCCTGCTTGCGGTGGGCACGCTGCCGGCGATGGCGTTGCAGGCGGCCTTGCCCGACGGTATTGCAGGTCTCCTTCTGGGCGCGGTGCTGGCCTGGCCTTGGATCGCAGCGCGATCGCTTCACGATCATGTCGCGGCGGTCGCCGCCCCGCTTGTTCGGGGAGACCTGCCTGCCGCACGGCAGGCTGTCGCCATGATAGTAGGGCGAGATCCGGCGCAACTCGATACGACCGGGGTTACGCTTGCCGCCCTTGAAAGCCTGGCCGAGAACGCTTCGGATGGGGTCGTGGCGCCGCTCTTTTGGGGGCTTCTTGGCGGACTGCCAGGGCTCGTCGCCTACAAGGTGGTGAATACACTCGATTCGATGATCGGGCACCGAAACCCCCGCTACGAGGAGTTCGGCAAGGTCGCCGCCCGTCTCGACGACGCCATGAATCTGATCCCGGCTCGGCTTACCGCACTTCTGATAGCGTTGGTTGCGGGGCGGGGTGCAGTGCCGATCCGCGTCATGATGCGCGATGCGCGAAACCACCGTTCGCCCAATGCCGGCTGGCCCGAATCAGCACTGGCGGGTGCCCTCGATGTCCGCCTGTCAGGGCCGCGTGCCTACGGCGACCGTGTCTCCGACGAGCCTTGGCTCAATGACGGCGCTCCCGACCCCGCGCCCGAGGCACTTGAGCGGGGGCTTGCAGTCTACCTGCGGGCCGTGGGCTTATGCGGGGTGGGGTTGCTTTTCCTGGCGATCATCTGAGAGAGGCGACGCGTGATCGCGGCGGCGATCTGGCCGCCTCGCTTCCCCTATAGCGAGGAATGGCTGAGGCTTGGTCTGTGCCGGGGTACGAGGCACGGTGGATACGATTCGAAGCGGCTTTGGAGTAGTGCCTTCACGATCCGCTTGAGTTAGCGCGCGAGCTCAAGCAGCCCGGCGACGTCGAGATGCTGCTCCAGATGTGCTGCGAGCGCCTCGATCACCGCTTCAACCCGCGACGCATAGGATCCGGCCGCTGCTAGAGTGCCAAAGCTGGCCAAGAAGCCTGCGCGGAAGCGGTCATCGCGGAACATGCCGTGCAGGTAGCTTCCCGCCACGCGGCCGTCCGCGCTTACTGCGCCCTCCGGCCGCCCGGCGATCCGGGCGAAGGGACGTGCGCAGTCCGGCCCCTCGGTGAGGCCGCTATGAATTTCGTATCCCTCGAAGGGGAGGCCCGTCGCCCTGTGCTCGGCCGTCACCGTCGTCAGTTGTTTGTCGGGGAGCATCACCGTCTCGATGTCGAGAAACCCGAGGCCGGGATCACTGCCCGCGGCCCCTTCAACCCCTGTCGGATCATCGATCTGCCGTCCGAGCATCTGGTAGCCACCGCAGATGCCGAGCAGATGGCCGCCGCGCCGCAGATGCGCAGCAAGATCCACATCCCAACCTTGCGCCCGAAGAAAGGCGAGATCGCTGCGGGTTGATTTGGTGCCGGGCAGGATGACGAGGTCGCTATCCCCAGGAAGCGCACGGCCGGGCCCCAGCATGGTGAGCCGCACCCCGGGCTCCTGGGCGAGAGGATCGAGATCGTCGAAATTAGCGATGCGGGACAGGCAGAGGCAAACCACATGTAGCCCCGCCTTTCGACGCGGCGCATGAAGATCTAGCGCGTCCTCCGCAGGCAACCTCCAGGCGTCTGGAAACCAGGGACATACGCCGTAACCATACCAGCCGGTACGCGATTCTATCAGCCGAAAGCCCTCGGTGAAGAGGGATGGATCACCACGGAACTTGTTGACCAGAAAGCCAACAACGAGCTCAGCATCCTGCGCATCGAGCACCGCCTGGGTACCGATGATCTGTGCGATCACGCCACCGCGGTCGATGTCGCCGGCGAGGATCACGGGCACACCTGCTTCGCGCGCGAAACCCATGTTGGCGATATCGCCGGCCCGCAGGTTGACCTCGGCCGCGCTGCCCGCCCCCTCGACGATCACGAGGTCGTGTGCTGCCTTGAGCCTGGCGAAGCTCTCGGTCACCCTGGCGAGGAGTTGCGGCTTCAGCGTCTGATAATCGCGTGCTCGTGCTGTCGTCAAACGTTTGCCCTGCACGATCACCTGCGCGCCGACATCGGTTTCGGGTTTGAGGAGCACCGGGTTCATATCCGTGTGCGAAGGCACCCCCGCTGCCAACGCCTGTAAGGCCTGCGCTCGGCCGATCTCTCCCCCGTTCTCGGTTACGGCAGCGTTGTTCGACATGTTTTGCGGCTTGAAGGGTGCAATGGAAAATCCCCGCTTGCGCGCAGCACGGCAGAGTCCCGCGACGAGAAGCGACTTCCCGACGTTGCTGCCGGTGCCTTGGATCATCAGCGCGCGACCCATGTCGTCACCCCTTGTAAGTGATCAGAACTCGACGCCTTTTTGAGCCTTCACGCCGCTCCGGAAGGGATGCTTCACCAGGGTCATCTCGGTGACGAGATCGGCTGCCTCCAACAGATCAGGCTTGGCGTTTCGCCCTGTGAGGCAGACATGGGTCATGTCCGGCTTCTCGTTCAGGAGGAAGCTCACAACCTCGTCCGTGTCGAGATAGTCGTAGCGCAGGGCGATGTTGATCTCATCCAGCAGCACGAAGCGGATCTCCGGGTCGAGAATCTGCGTCTTGGCCATTTCCCATCCGTTGCGCGCGGCAGCGATGTCGCGGTCGCGGTCCTGGGTCTCCCAAGTGAAGCCTTCTCCGGAGACGAAGAATCGGCACTCGTCCGCGAATCGCTCTTGCAGGAGGCGCTTCTCGCCGGTTTCCCAGGTGCCCTTGATGAACTGCACGACGGCGCAGGGCATGCCGTTAGCTATGCAGCGCATGATCATCCCGAAGCCCGAGGACGATTTACCCTTTCCGGCGCCGGTGTGGACGATGATCAGCCCCTTCTCCTCGGTCTTGGTTTCCATCATCTTGTCGCGGGCAACCTTGATCCGCTTCTTCTTCTCTTGGTGACGAACCGCGGTGTCATCCATGGTGGGCTCCTTGCAACTTGACAGAGTTCGCGGGTCCTGAGCATGTGGCGCGTGCTGGTGCCTGTGGTAGCAGGTGAAAAGGGAATGCGCGAGGCCAACCGGCCGAACCGCAGCCGCCCCCGCGACCGTGATCGGAGAGGGCGCCCAACAAGCCACTGGCCGCAAAGGCGGCTCGGGAAGGCTGGGCGACCGCAACGGCAATAGCCGTGAAATCCGTAAGCCGGGAGACCTGCCAGCACGACGTGTGTAACCGGGCGGGGTTGTCCGGTGTCGGACTGGCGGCCCCATCATGCCGCGTAGCCGTCGTGCCCCCGCCCAGAATCGCCGGGAAAGGGCATGACGAGATCCATGTCGCCAACAGAACTTCTAATCTGCACCCGCTGCCGCCGCGGGCAAAAGATTGCCGAGGATGCGGAACGTCCCGGCGCCATCCTTTACCGCCGCGTCGTGGCGCGCGGCGTCGATGGTGTGAAGATCACGCCGGTCGAGTGCCTGTCGAATTGCCTGCATGGCTGCTCCATCGTCCTGAGGGGAGCGGGGCGCTGGACCTACGTCTACGGCAGGCTGGACGAAACCAGCGATGTTGAGACGATCCGCGAGGGCGCCGAAAGATACCGCGCCACGCCCGACGGTCTCGTGCCCTGGCGCGAACGCCCGGCGCATTTCCGCAAGAACTGCATAGCTCGCATTCCTCCCGTGGAGACCACCTGATATGGCCAGCCTCGAAAAACTTCCCGTCACTGTCATCACCGGTTTCCTTGGGTCGGGCAAGACGACGCTCATCACGCATCTGATGCAGAACCCTGGCGGCAAACGGCTTGCGGTGGTTGTCAACGAGTTCGGCGACGTGGGCGTGGACGGAGAAATTCTTAAGGGCTGTGCGATCCCGGATTGCCCGGCCGAGAACATCGTCGAACTGGCGAACGGCTGCATCTGTTGTACGGTGGCTGACGATTTCATTCCGACAATCGAAGCGCTGCTGACACTTGATCAGCGTCCCGATCACATCCTGATCGAGACGAGCGGTCTGGCGCTTCCCAAGCCGCTTCTCAAGGCGTTCGACTGGCCCGACATCAGGTCCAGGATCACCGTGGACGGGGTCATTGCACTGGCCGATGCCGAGGCAGTGGCGGCTGGCCGCTTCGCCCCCAATGTCGAGGCGGTGGACCGTCAGCGCCTGGCAGATGACAGCCTCGACCACGAAACGCCCCTGAGCGAGGTTTTCGGCGACCAGATTTCCTGCGCTGACATCGTTCTTCTCACCAAAGCCGACCTTGCCGGCCCGGAGGGCATCGAGAAAGCAAGGACGATCATTCATGCCGAGGCACCACGCAGGCTGCCGATCATCGAGGTGACCGAAGGCGCGGTGGATTCGCGGGTCATCCTCGGTCTCGGCGCCGCGGCCGAAGATGACGTGGACGCGCGGCCGTCGCACCACGATGGGACGGACGATCACGAGCATGACGATTTCCATAGCGTGGTGATCGACATCCCCGAGATCGCAAATCCGGACGACCTGGTCTCCCGCGTCGCTGAGCTGGCCCGCCGGCAGAACATCCTGCGAATCAAGGGCTATGCCGCCGTTGCAGGAAAGCCGATGCGGCTCCTCGTGCAGGCGGTCGGCGTCCGAATGCGACACCAGTACGACCGACCCTGGAAGCCTGAAGAGGGGCGACAGGGCCGTCTCGTGGTGATTGCCGAACGCGATCACGTCGACGAAAGCGGGATCCGGAGCATCCTGGTGCCGGAGCCCGCTGCGGCGGAGTAGCGGGAAGAGCGCGATGCACGTCATCTTCCGTGAAAGCCACGGGCTCGAAGAAACTGAGACACCGATTGATCTTGAGCAGAGTCCCGCGGAGCTTGTTGTTCTGTCCTTTTCGGACAGCGACCTTGGGGCCTTTGCGGCCGGCTGGCGTCGCGGCGGCGGGGCTGACGGCCGCCTCCCGTCGCTCAGGCTTGCCAACATCGCCGCGCTGAAGCATCCGCTCTCGGTTGATACCTACATCGAGAAGACGCTGTCCGACGCCAAAGGCATTCTGATCCGGCTCATCGGCGGCGACCCCTACTGGCCCTACGGCCTGCAACAGATCAAGGTGCTTGCTCGCCGACGCGGCATTGCACTGGCCGTTTTGCCTGCCGATGGGCGGCCCGATCCGCAGCTTGACACCATATCTACGGTCCCAGGTTCGACGCTTCGGCGACTGACGCAGCTCTGCGATGCCGGCGGTGCGGTCGCAGCACAGGCTGCGCTTGCGCAGCTAGCGCTGGCCGCCGGGCTCTACGCGGGACCGGTCGCAGGTGCAAAGGCTTTGCCTGAAGTGGGGGGCTGGGACCCCGAAAACGGATTGGCGTGTCCGGCCGCCGCCGCGCTGGAGAAGGAGGCGCCGCTTGTCCTCCTGGTGTTCTACCGCTCCTATCTGGTTGCTGCCGATCTTGCGCCGGTGGAGGCGCTCTGCGCCAGCCTGCGTGCGCGCGGCTTCCGAACGCTCGGACTCTTTTTGCCGTCGTTGAAGGCCGCCGGCGCGCGGGAATGGCTGGCGCGGCAGGTCGCGCATTTGGCGCCTGCGGCAATCGTCAACGCGACCTCCTTCTCGGGCCGGGGCGATGCTGGGCTGGGTAGCGCGGGCGGCTCACCCCTCGACGCCGCGGGCGTCCCGGTATTTCAGGTCGCACTTGCGACCTCGACGCAAAAGGCATGGGCCGAGACCGAGCGCGGCCTTTCGCCCGCCGATCTGGCCATGCATGTGGTTCTGCCCGAGGTGGACGGACGGCTGTTTGCCGGCGCCGCCTCCTTCAAGGAGCCGAGTTCACGCGACCCCGCCCTCGAATTTTCCCGTACCCTCCACACCCCGAAGCCTGACCGGATCGCAGCCATCGCCGATCGCGTCGCGGCCTGGCACCGCCTGTCAAGCGGGGCGCCCGAAGAACGTCGCGTGGCGCTTGTTCTCTCCACCTACCCGGGGCGGGAGTGGAACATGGCTCATGCGGTCGGCCTCGATGCGCTGGCATCGGCTGAAGCGATGCTGTTGGATCTTGCGGACGCGGGCTACAGCATCGCAACCGGGTGCCCCTTGCACGAGGCTCTAGGGGCCGAGCGCATCCACTGGCCGATCAGGGACTATCATCGCGCCCTCAAGCAGCTTCCGGCGGACTTGCAAGAGGCGCTCTTTGCGGCCTGGGGCGCGCCGGAGGATGACGCGGATGTAGTGGACGGCAGCTTCGCCTTCACCGCCGTCCGCCGCGGTAATGCTCTTGTCTCGCTCCAGCCCGAGCGTGGCAGCCGGACGACGCGCGATGCCGACTATCATGATCTCTCCCGCGTACCGCGGCACGCCTATGTCGCCTTCTACCTCTGGATTCGATCGCGGACCGACGCGCTGATCCACATCGGGGCGCACGGCACCCTCGAGTGGCTTCCGGGCAAGGCGGTAGCACTGTCCCGATACTGCTGGCCTGAGGCGCTGATCGGCGACCTGCCGGTCATCTATCCCTTCATCGTGAACGATCCCGGTGAGGCCGCTCAGGCCAAACGCCGGATCGGCGCGGTTACGATCGGGCACATCCCGCCGCCGCTCAAGGTATCCGGTACCACCAGCCGGCTCGCACGGCTCGAGGCCCTGCTTGACGAGTTTTCTAACGCCGATGGCCTTGATCCGAAGCGCCGCGACCGCTTGATGGAGAAGATCCGCGACGAGGCGCAGGCGCTCGGTGTCGAGGGCGATCTGGGGATCGAGGCGGCAACCAGCCTAACCGAGGCAATTACGCGCATCGACCGCTTCGTCTGCGACGTCAAGGAAAGCCAGTTCGGCGACGGACTGCATGTCTGGGGCCGCCCGCCGGCCACCGCCGGGGCCTTTGACTCAACGGCCTCGGTCGCAGCCGAGCGGCAGGCACTAATCGACGCGCTCGCAGGACACCGGATCGAGCCTGGACCATCGGGATCGCCCCATCGAGGGCGGGCCGACGTGCTGCCGACCGGCCGCAACCTCTTTACCACTGACCCGCGCTCCGTCCCGACCCGCGCGGCCTGGCAGCAGGGGGTCAAGCTCGCGGACGAACTGATCCGGCGGCATCTGCAGGACGAGGGGGACTGGCCCAAGTCGGTGATCGTTGACCTCTGGGGCTCCGCCACCATGCGCACGGCGGGCGAGGAGTTCGCCATGGCGCTCGCCCTTCTCGGCGTACGCCCCCTCTGGGACCAGGGTTCGGAGCGGGTGTCCGGCGTGGAGGTCCTGCCTTTCGCTGAACTTGATCGGCCGCGGGTCGACGTAACGCTGCGCGTCTCGGGCCTGTTTCGCGACGTATTCCCAACGCTGTCGGCACTTTTCCAGCAGGCGGTGCGCGCGCTTTCGCACCGCGACGAGCGGCCGCACTGGAATCCCTTTATCGGCCGCGACGAGGCGCGGGTCTACGGTCCCGCACCGGGCCATTTCGGTCTGAGCATGGGCCCGTTTCTGGGCGACTACTCGGAAGCAGGGCGACAGCAGGCCGGTGAGGCGTGGCTTGCGGCGTCCGCCTGGACGCTCGACGGTGAGCGGGTGGCGAATGATGAGACGGGACTGCGCGCGCGCGTGGCGCAGGCCGACGCTTTCGTGCATCTTCAGGACCTGCCCGAGACGGACCTCCTGCTGGCGGAGGATTACGCGAGCCACGAGGCCGGCTTTGCGGCGGCAAAGGGGGTCACCGGCGGGACGGCAGCGCTCTACCATTTCGACAACACCGATCCGTCGCGGCCCCGTGCCCGCGCGTTGACCGAAGAAATCGCCCGGGTCGTGCTGGCCCGCGCGGCCAATCGGGAGTGGATTGCCGGCATGCGGCGCCATGGTTTCCGGGGCGCTGCGGAGGTCGCCGCGACGCTCGAAAACCTGGCCGCCTTCGCGCATCTTGCCGGTGTCGTTGCGCCACATCTCTTCGACCTCTTCTGGGACGCAACGCTCGGCGACGAAGAGGTGACGGATTTCATGGAGGAGGCGAACCCGCAGGCGCTCGCCGCGATGCGCGGGCGGTTCGCTGAGCTGCACGCATCGGGCCTCTGGCAGTCACGACGGAACTCGATTCTTGCCGAACTGGAGATGGGGGCATGAGCACCCCCGCGATCAAAGGCTGGTGCCCCGGCGCCCACCGGCCGATGCCCGCGGGCGACGGGCTGGTCGTCCGTGTGCGGCCGCCGCTTGGCGAGATCTCACCTGACCAGGCCCGGGGCATGGCCGAGCTGGCTGAACGTCATGGGAAGGGCGTCATTGAGCTGACCAATCGCGCCAGCCTGCAGATCCGCGGTGTGCCCCTGGCCGCCCACAGCGCGCTGATCGAGGGGTTGGCGGCGTTGCACCTGCTCGATCCGGATGTCGGGACGGAGAGCCGCCGCACGATCGTTCTCGACCCCTTTCGGCCCCTTGCCGAGGACGATCCGCAGACACGCGCTGCGACGGCTCTCGCGACAAGCCTCATACCCAGCGACCTCAACAGCCTGCCGTCGAAGTTCGGTTTCCTGATCGATGCCGGTCCGCGGCGACAGCTCGCTGACGTCAGCGGCGACATTCGGATCGAGGCGTCGGACAGGGTTCTGATCGTGCGGCCCGACGGCGCTTCCCTCGGCCGTGCTGCGGCGGATCCGGTCGAAGCGGCCGGGCTCGCGCTTGAGCTTGCACGTTGGTTCCTCGGTTCGGGGGGCGTCGGGTCGGATGGACGCGGACGCATGGCGCGGCATCTGGCATCGGGGGCAAGGCTCCCCCCGGCGCTTGCCGGCGATCGCGCGCCCAACGCCGCCGCTGCCGTGCCCCCGCCCGGGCCGGTCGAAGGCGGGCTCTGCGCGGCCGCTGCCTTCGGCGAGCTCGCGGCCGGTGATCTGCGGCGAGTTGCGGGGGCTGGGGCGGCCGTCCTGAGGATCACTCCCTGGCGCATGCTGTTCCTGCCGGCCGTGGATTCGCCTGCGAGCCTGGCGGAGAGTTCCGGTCTGCTGACCGATCCGGCCGCCGCCCTCCTACGCGTCGCGGCCTGCACTGGCGCTCCCGGCTGCCCTCAGTCCAGCGTCGAGACTCGTGACTTCGCCCGCAGCCTGTCGCATCACCTGCCTTGCGAGGTGACGCTCCACGTGTCGGGTTGCGCAAAGGGCTGCGCGCATCCCCGGTCTGCGGACCTCACGCTGGTCGGGCGCGACGGCGCCTTCGATCTTGTCAAGGGTGGCGCTCCGTGGGACGAGCCGAGCCGCCGCGGGATCGCACCGCGGCACGTGGCGACCATTATCGGCGGATAAACGATGCCATACAGTTACGAGACGGACGGTGCGGCGATCTACGCCGAGAGCTTCGCGACGATCAGGACAGAGGCAGATCTCACCCGCTTCGACGCCGACGAGGAAGGGGTCGCCGTACGGATGATCCACGCCGCGGGATTGGTTGGGCTGGAGGACCATGTCCTCTTCTCGCCCGAGATGGTCGGGATCGCGCGCGCGGCGCTGGCAGCGGGAGCGCCCATTCTCTGCGATGCGCGGATGGTCAGCGAGGGCATCACGCGCCAGCGCCTGCCGGCAAACAATCCCGTGATCTGTACCCTTCAGGACAAGGAGGTCCCAGACCTCGCCCGGAGACTGAACACCACCCGCTCCGCGGCGGCACTGGAGCTGTGGCGGCCGCATCTCGCCGGCGCGCTCGTCGCCATCGGTAATGCGCCCACGGCTCTGTTCCGCCTGCTGGAAATGATGGAGGATCCCGATTGCCCGCCCCCCGCGGCCATCATCGGTTGCCCCGTGGGCTTCGTCGGGGCGGCTGAATCCAAGGAGGCGCTGTGGGAGGTGCAGCCCGCACCCTGCCTGATCGTCAAGGGTCGCCTGGGCGGAAGCGCCATCACCGTGGCCGCCGTCAACGCCATCGCGAGCCGTGCAGAATGAGCGCGGGCACGATCTACGGTGTCGGTCTCGGCCCCGGCGACCCGGAGCTCATGGCAGTTCGGGCGGATCGGCTGGTGCGGGAGACAGGCCATATCGCCTACTTTCGCAAAGCGGGTCGGCGGGGACGGGCGCGAACCATCGTCGAGGGCATGCTGCGCGCGGGCGCGGTCGAGATCGCAATGGAGTATCCGGTAACCACCGAAATTCCCTTCGATGATCCTGAGTATGCAGCCTGTCTCTCCCGCTTCTATGCCGAAGCATCGGCAAAGCTTCGCCGGCTGGCAGAGGCCGGCGCGGACGTCGTTGTTCTCTGTGAGGGTGATCCCTTCTTCTATGGCTCCTTCATGCATCTACACGCCCGGCTGAAGGAGCATGTTCCGGTCGAGGTGGTGCCGGCGATCACCGGCATGTCGGCGGCTTGGACGGCGACCGGCATTCCCGTGACCTGGGGCGACGACGTGCTGTGCGTTCTGACTGGAACGATGCGCGAGGCAGAGCTCGCGCGCCGAATGGGCGATGCCGATGCCATCGTGGTGATGAAGGTGGGCCGCAACCTGCCGAAAGTAAGGGCGGCACTGGCGACGGCGGGAAAGCTCGAGCGCGCGTGGCTCGTTGAGTGTGCGAGCCTGCCCGGTGAGCGGGTCATCCCGCTGGCCGGCGCGGAGGAACTTAGCCCGCCCTATTTTTCCGTGATCGTCGTGCACGGTCAGGGGCGACGGCCATGAGGGGCTGGCTGACCATCGCGGGGCTGGGACCGGGCGATGCGGATCTTATAACGCCGCAGGTGTCCGAGGTGCTGGCGGAGGCGACCGACCTTGTGGGCTATGGCCCCTATGTCGGGCGCGTGCCTGCGCGAAGCGGGCTCATCAGGCATGAAACGGACAATAGGGAGGAACTGGACCGGGCGCGGCACGCCATCACCATGGCGATGGAGCGGCGGCGGGTGGTGGTCGTCAGCTCCGGCGATCCAGGGGTCTTCGCGATGGCTTCGGCGGTGCTTGAAGTGATCGAGGCAGGGCCCGCTGCCTGGCGTGACCTGGACATTCGGGTTCTCCCGGGCATCACCGCGATGCTCGCCGCCGCGGCGCGGGTGGGTGCGCCCCTCGGCCATGATTTCTGCACGATCAATCTCTCCGACAACCTCAAGCCATGGGAAGTTATCGAGCGGCGCCTGCGCCTCGCTGTCGAGGCAGACTTCGCGATGGCCCTCTACAACCCCCGCTCAGCAGCGCGGCCGGAAGGATTTGGTCGTGCGCTGACGCTTCTGCGCGAAGTCTGCGAGGCGGAGCGTGTGCTGGTGTTCGCACGCGCGGTCTCGACGCCCCAGGAAAGCCTGCGCGTTGTCGCACTTGCCGACGCAGCGCCGGAGATGGCCGATATGCGCACGGTCGTCCTCGTGGGGTCCTCCCTGACGCGGATCATAACGCGCGAGGAGGAGCCCCTGGTTTACACGCCCAGATCGGTTCTGGCATGAGCGACCCACGCGAGCACGCCCTCCACGTCATGAACCTCCGCCCGCGCAGGTGGGGTGGGCCTGTCGATCATCACCACCGGAAGCCCGAGCGTACGTGCGGCCGCAATTTTGGCATGGGCGCCGGTGCCACCGGAGTTCTTCGACACCACAAGTTCGATCCCGTACTGCTCCATGAGCGCGCGGTCGGCCGCTTCATCGAAAGGGCCCCGATCGACGATCACCTCGGCATCGGGAAAGGGCGGGTTTGCTGCGGGCGGATCGACGAGTCGCAGAAGATAGAAGTGCTGTGGGTTCGGGGCGAAGGCTGCGAGATGCATGCGCCCCACAGCCAGCATGACGCGGCTTCGGGGCTGATTGAGTTTCGCGACGGCGGCGGCGAGGTCTGGCACGTGGATCCAATGATCGCCGGGGAGAGGCGTCCAGGGCGAGCGGGTCAGCCCAAGGAGGGGCACGTCCACCTTGGCGCAGGCCGCTACCGCATTGCGACTCATCTGCACGGCGAAAGGATGGGTGGCGTCGATCACATGGGTGATGCGGTGTGTCTGGAGCCAGGCCGCGAGACCTTCAGGACCGCCAAACCCGCCGATCCGCTGAGGCAGCGGCTGGGGCAGCGGCCGAGCGACGCGGCCGGCGAAGGACAGGGTTGCGGTCAGGCCTCTTTTGGACAGCGCGCGGGCGAGCGCCGCCGCCTCGGTCGTGCCGGCCAGGATCAAGAGGTTTGGGCGCATGGCTGAGGCTCCATGGATCACCATCGTCGGGCTTGGCGAGGATGGACCGGAGGGGCTGTCTGCTGCAAGCCGCCGCGCGCTGGAGCAGGCTGAGGTGTTGATGGGGCCTGAGCGCCATCTGTCGCTGCTGCTCGATCTGAAGGCCGAGCGGATCGCGTGGCCGGTGCCCTTCGCAGACGGCCTGCCGATCCTCTCAAGCCTGCGCGGACGGCGTGTGGTGGTGCTCGCTTCAGGCGACCCCTTCTGGTTCGGTGCGGGCACAGTCATCGCGCGGGCGTTCGGGCGCGGCGAGTGGCAGGCGCTTCCGGGACCCTCCAGTTTCTCTCTGGCGGCGAACCGGCTTGGCTGGCCGCTCGAGCGGACTCTCTGTCTTGGGCTTCATGCCGCACCGCTTGCGCGGCTGCGGCCGCATTTGGTGCCCGGTCTGCACGCAATCCTCCTCTTGCGCGACGGTGCTGCGGTGGCCGAACTCGCGTGCTATCTCGATACGCAAGGCTTCCCGGAGAGCCGCTTGATCGTCATGGAAGCGCTTGGTGGCTCGCGCGAGCGGATCAGTGAAGCCCGGGCGGACGCCCTGAGCGACGAAGAGTTCGCGCATCCGGTCGCTGTTGCTGTCGAGATTGCGGGCAAGGGCCAGGTGGTGCCCTGTGCCTCGGGCATTGAGGACGACTTCTTTGAGCTGGACGGCCAGATCACCAAGCGGCCGCTTCGCGCGCTCGCCCTGTCCGCGCTGGCGCCCCGCGCCGGCGAGACGCTCTGGGATATCGGCGGCGGGTCCGGATCCATCGCCGTGGAGTGGTGCCTGTCTCATCCCCTGATGCAGGCCGTCAGTGTCGAGGCGCGCCCGAACCGCGCCCAGCGAATGCGGACCAATGGCGATTACTTTGGCCTGGACCGCCTGCAGGTGGTGGAGGGTAAGGCGCCTGCCGCGCTTGAAGGACTGCCGGCACCACAGGCCGTCTTTGTGGGCGGGGGGCTGTCCGAAGACCTTATCAGCGATCTCCGCGGCCGGCTCCGCGCCGGCACCCGCCTTGTCGCCCACGCCGTCACGCTGGAATCCGAAGCGCTCCTGGCCGCCTGCTCAGCGCGGCTGGGCGGCGATCTGCTGCGCATTGAGCTTGCCAAGGCCGCGCCGCTTGGGTCGAAGCGCGGTTGGTCGCCCGCCCGGCCGATCGTGCAATGGCGGGTGACTCTGTGATTGCCGCGGGCTTCGGATTCCGGGCGGCAGCGACGTCCAAAAGCCTGTCGGATGCCTTCGCCCGGGCGGGCGGGAGGCCGCCGCGGGCCGCCGGCCTTACGACCACCGTCCTCGCGACCGCCGTGGACAAGGCCGGCACCCTAGCCTTCAGAGCTTTTGCCGGACGCTTCGGACTGCCTGTGCGTGGGATTGACAGCGCTACCCTCGCGGCGCAGAAGACCGGCACCAAATCCGAGGCGTCCCGCGCCGCCCGGGGCACGGACAGTGTCGCCGAAGCCGCTGCCCTGGCGGCTGCCGGAGCGGGGGCACGGCTGCTGGGGCCGCGGGTAATCTCAAGTGACGGCATGGCCACCTGCGCACTTGCCGAAGGAGAAGGGCTATGACTGTACACTTCATCGGCGCCGGCCCCGGCGCGCCGGACCTTTTGACGCTGCGCGGGCGCGACCTCATCGCAACCTGTCCTGTTTGCCTCTACGCCGGCTCTCTCGTACCGCAGGCCGTGCTTGCTCACTGCCCGCCCGGCGCGCGGATCGTGAACACCGCGCCGCTCGATCTCGACGCCATCATGGCTGAGATTGAGGCGGCGCAGGCTGCGGAGCAGGACGTGGCGCGGCTGCATTCCGGCGATCTCTCGGTCTGGTCCGCCATGGGCGAACAGGTCCGGAGGCTCAAGGAGGTGGGTATCCCCTATACGGTCACACCGGGCGTGCCGTCTTTTGCCGCCGCGGCCGCGGCTTTGGGCGCGGAACTGACTCTGCCAGGCGTCGCGCAATCGGTCGTGCTGACCCGCACGCCAGGGCGCGCGTCTTCGATGCCGGAGGGTGAGACGCTCGCTGCCTTCGCCGCTACAGGGGCGACCCTCGCCATTCATCTGTCGGTCCAGAATCTGGCCACTGTGGTCGCGGACCTCACAGCGCATTATGGAGCCGGCTGCCCGGTGGCCGTGATCTGGCGCGCGAGTTGGCCGGAGGAAAGGATCGTGCGCGCGACGCTCGAGACTCTCGAAGCCGCGATGCCCGAGGGCATAGAGCGCACGGCTCTCATCCTTGTGGGCCCGGCCCTCGGCCAGGCGGACTTTGCGGAAAGCCGTCTTTATGCGCCCGACTACGACCGCCGCTTTCGGCCGCTATCCGCCGAAAGTCCTTGGGCGGACTGGAACCTTGGCGATGACTGAAGCGGGGGGCAGTTGGCCGCCGGGCCTTCTGGTCTCGGCTCCCTCGTCGGGCACGGGCAAGACGACGGTCATGCTTGGGCTCCTGCGCGCGCTGGCCGACGAGGGGCTGGTTGTGCAACCCTACAAGTCGGGGCCGGACTACATCGATCCCGCGTTTCACCGCGCGGCCTGCGGGCGCCCCTCCTTCAACCTCGACAATTGGGCGATGGGCGAGGAGTTGATCGCCGCCACCGCCGGACAGGCGCGTGGCGCCGACATCTGCCTGGCCGAGGGGTCGATGGGGCTTTATGACGGCGTCGCGACACGCGGCCGAATGGGGCGGGGATCGAGCGCCGAAACGGCGAAGACGATGGGGTGGCCGGTGATCCTCGTCCTCGATGTCGGCGGACAGGCGCAGTCGGCCGCGGCCAGCGCCTTGGGATTCACCCAGTTCGATCGGGAACTGCCCTTCGCCGGCGTAATCCTGAACCGCGTCGCAAGCGCCCGGCACGAGCGCCTGACCCGTCTGGGCATGGAGCGTGCCGGGCTTCCGGTCCTGGGCGTGCTGCCCCGGCGCGGCGATCTCACCTTACCCGAGCGACATCTGGGCCTTATTCAAGCGGTGGAGCATCCCGATCTTGAGGCCGCCATAGGGCGCTATGCCGCCTTCCTGCGCGAGCATGTCGATCTGGATGCTATTCGCGCCGCTGCCCGCTGTGGTGGGGCACCGATGGGCGGTCCGCTGCCGAGGCCGCCCGCTCAGCGGATCGCGTTGGCGCAGGACGCGGCCTTTTCTTTCACCTATCCACATCTGCTCGAAGGATGGACCGCCGCGGGGGCCGAAGTACTTCCCTTTTCGCCCCTGGCAGACGAAGCGCCCGACGCGCACGCCGATCTTGTCTGGCTGCCCGGCGGCTACCCAGAGCTTCACGCAGGCCGTCTCTCCGCCGCCTCGCGCTTTTTGGCTGGGGTGCGCGCTCATGCCGAGGTAAAGCCGGTGCATGGGGAATGTGGTGGCTACATGACGCTTGGCACGGCGCTCATCGACAAGGATGGAATACGCCACCCGATGGCAGGGCTCCTTGGCCTTGTAAGCTCCTACGAGACCCGGAAATTCCACCTCGGCTACCGCCGCGCCATTCTCGCCGCGCCGATGCCGGGATACGGAGCGGGGGCAGTGCTGCGCGGGCACGAGTTTCACTATTCGACCATCGTCGAGCAGCCCGACCCGCCCCTGGCGGCCGTGACCGATGCGGACGGCGGGCCGGTGCCTGAAACGGGGTCGCGGCGCGGCAAGGTCTCCGGAACTTTCTTTCACCTGATCGCGGGGGAAGGTGCTTGAGCGGCTTCGTCAGCTTCGTAGGGTCCGGGCCGGGCGATCCCGAGCTTCTGACGCTGAAGGCTCTCGATCGGCTGAAGCGCGCGGATGCGGTCCTCTACGACGACCTCTCAGCCGGGCATATCCTCGCCCATGCGCGGCCGGGCGCCGATCTGGTGGGGGTGGGCAAGCGAGCGGGACGCCCCTCGCCCCGCCAGCACCATGTCAGCCGGCTCCTCGTTGAATACGCGCAAGGCGGCGGCCGGATCGTACGGCTCAAGTCCGGCGACTGCGGCTTGTTCGGGCGGCTCGAGGAGGAGCTTGTCGCCCTGGAGGAGGCCGGGATCGCCTACGAGATTGTCCCTGGCGTGGCCTCACCTCTCGCTGCCGCCGCCGCGGCGGGTATTCCGCTCACCCGACGCCTGAGCGCGCGGCGCGTGCAGTTCGTCACGGGACATGATGCCGAGGGGCGGCTTCCAGCCGATCTTGATCTGGAGGCCCTCGCCGATCCAGCCGCCTGCACCGTGGTCTTCATGGGAAAGCGCACCTTTCCTGCACTGGCCGAAGCGCTCATCGCACGCGGTTTGTCTCCCGAAACCCCGGCGCTGCTCGCCGAGGCAGTCGGAACACCCGACCAGGTTATCACCCGCTTCACCCTCGCCGGTCTGGCCGCTCGCATCGCGCAGGATGTCGGCCCGAAGCCCGGGCTCATTTTCTTCGGGCCACTCGCGGACATTGGAGCGGAGAGTGCGTGACCTCTGGCTCATCGGAGTCGGTACGGGCAACAGCGCCCATGTCACTCTGGAGGCGCGTGCTGCACTCCGCAAGGCCGCGCTCGTACTCGTTCCGCGCAAAGGCCCCGGCAAGCACGATCTGGCTGATCTGCGGCACAGGATCCTGCACGACTGCGAGAGTTCGGCAGCGGTGGCAGAGTTCGACATGCCGGTGCGCGACGAGACTCTTGCCTATGCCGAGCGTGTGACCCGCTGGCACGATGAGATTGCCCGTATCTGGTCGGAGACGATCGAGAGATACCAACCCGACGGCCCTATTGCGCTGCTGGTCTGGGGCGATCCCGGGCTCTACGATTCAACGCTCCGCATTGCCGCGCGGCTCGACCCCCAGCCACGCCTGCGCGTCGTCCCGGGGATCACCGCGCTCCAGGCCTTGACCGCCGCCCATGCAATTCCGTTCAACAAAGTGAACGGCTCGGTTATCGTTACCACCGGACGGCGTCTGCGGGATCATGGCTGGCCCGACGGAGCGGACACGCTGGTGGTGATGCTCGACGGAGAGTGCAGTTTCCAGCATCTGGAACCAGAGGGCCTCCACATCTGGTGGGGCGCCTTCCTTGGAATGCCCGAGGAAGTTCTTGATGCCGGTCCTCTCGTCGAGGCCGGTTCACGTATCGTTCGGCGGCGAGCCGAGGCCCGGGCCCGGCACGGCTGGATCATGGATACCTATCTGATACGCCGGGCCTAATGTGCCCGGAGTTGCCGGGCATAAGTCACAATTGGGCAGTGTGCCGGGCAGTGTGCCGTGCAATGCGACAGGCCGTCGGCACGACTTCTCGCCGTGGTGCGGTTGCCAGTCTGAGTGAGGTCGTCTATAGGAAGACCGTCGGTTTCCACGAGGAACTAAAAGGGAATCCGCCGCCGGCCCCCGGCGAAACGGAACTGCCCCCGCAACTGTAGGTGGCGAGCTGAATTCGAACGATCCACTGGACAAGAAGTCTGGGAAGGACGAGTCAGCGAAGACCCACCAGTCAGGAGACCTGCCGACACAGGATCGCCAACCGAGCGGGTCGGCTCGGGCGGGACTTGCGACAGGTATCATCGTCGCTCGATTCCAGTCCGCCTTTCCGTCTGGCTCGTAACGCAACGGAAAGGACCATCATGTTGAGGTTGATTGCGGGAACGGCCGCTGCCGTCACTTTCACGTCTGCAGCCTTCGCCAGCACCGAGTACCCTCTGACACTGACGAGCTGCGGCCATGAAATTACGATAGAGAGCGCGCCGGAAAGCGTTGTCAGCGTCGGTCAGAGTACGACCGAAATCCTCTATATGTTGGGCCTCGCCGACAAGGTGGCGGGCACCGCGCTCTGGATTAATCCGGTTTTGCCCGAGTTCGCTGAAGTGGATCAGGGAGTCGAGCGCCTCTCCGACAACGCGCCGAGCTTTGAGAGCGTTCTCCAGAAGAGACCGGAACTCGTCATCACCGCCTACGAATGGATGATCGGGCCGCAAGGCATCGTGGGCACGCGTGAAATGTTCGACGATGCCAAGATTCCGAGCTGGATCATGCCCACTGAATGTATCGGTAAGGACAACACGGAGAACATAGATGGGGCGCGGACTGAGCTGTTCGACACCGGGCTGCTCTACCAGAGCATCGAGGAGCTGGCGTTGATCTTCGATGTTTGGGATCGCGGCGAGGAACTTACTGAGGCGTTGAAAGCGCGCGAGGCCGCAGCAGTCGAAAAAGCGCAATCTCTCAATCTTCCGGGGAACGTATCGGGGGTCTTTTGGTACTCCTCGGCCGATCTTCAAATCGACCCTTATGTAGCAGGCATAAATGCTGTGCCTGGGTGGATGCTGACCACGCTTGGCATCCAGAACATCACTACCTCACAAGAGGAGTGGCCGACGGTGGGTTGGGAAATGATCGCAAAGTCGGAGCCGACATTTATCGTTGCCGCGGAGATGGACCGCCGCCGCTTCCCAGCCGACGATATTGGGGTCAAGCGCGACTTCCTGGTGAGCGACCCCCTCACCCGCGAGATGGATGCCGTCAAGAACGAACGCATCCTGACCATGGAAGCCAACGCGATGGACCCCTCGGTCCGCTCCATATTCGCGCTCGAGGCTCTCTCGCAGTCGCTGTTGGAGTTCGGGCTGTCAAAGTGAGGCAAGGCGTCGTGGTCCGCCGCACGGACTGGCTATGGCTGGCTCCCGTCGTGCTGGCCGCGGTGCTGCTGTTCGGAACCGCGGTTGGTGAGACAAGAATACCGTTCGCCGTCGTCGTAGAGGTTCTGGCCGTCAAGACCGGGGTCGCGGATCGAATTCTTGATCCGATAGATGCCAGCGTGATCTGGCACTATCGATTGTCGCGTGCGGTAGTGGCCGCCTGCGGCGGCGCCAGCCTCGCGCTGTCGGGGTTGGTCCTGCAGGCTTTGCTCCGCAACGCACTGGCTGAACCCTACTTGCTGGGGATCTCAGCCGGGGCCTCGACAGGCGCCGTTACGGTGGCGGTAATGGGCATCGGCGCAGGGCTGCTCAGCATGTCAGCCGGCGCTTTCATCGGGGCGTTGGCCGCCTTCGGTCTCGTTGCCTTGCTCGCACGTGCGGCCGGGGGCGGCAGCGGTATGCGTGGAGCTGGAATCATTATCCTCGCAGGTATCGCCGGCTCGCAGCTTTTCAATGCACTGACAGCGCTGATCATTGCTCAATCAGCCAGTGGCGAACAGGCACGCGGTATTATGTTCTGGCTTCTCGGAAATCTGTCCGGGGTGCGCTGGCCGGATGCCTGGGTGGCGCTGCCCATGGCCAGTGCAGCCCTCGGCGTGACGCTGTGGCATGTCCGGTCACTGGACGCCTTTACCTTTGGCGCTGACAGTGCCGCCGCGCTTGGTGTTGACGTGCGGCGCACACAAGCGGTGCTGATCGGGGTGGCGGCGCTGGTCACGGCAATCATGGTCTCGATCTCGGGTGCCATCGGTTTCGTGGGACTTGTCGTACCCCACGCTATGCGCTTTCTGGTGGGCGCACGCCATGCCCGCCTCGTCCCGGCAACCGCGCTGGCGGGCGCGGTGTTCCTTGTTCTTTCGGACGTTGTCTCGCGCATAGTCATGCCCGGCCAGGTACTGCCCATCGGTGTCATCACTGCGCTGATAGGTGCCCCGGCCTTTGCGATCATCATGATCCGGGGCCGCCACCGATGACTGGCGTGCCGATCCTCGAGGTGATCGAGGCGGGTTGGTCCGTTCGGGGCCAGAACATTGTGTCGGATATCAACCTGAGCCTCCATTCAGGTGAGATGCTGGGCCTGATCGGGCCGAACGGTTCCGGCAAATCCACGCTGCTGCATATGATGGCGGGGCTTGTCCGCCCGAGCCGAGGCGAGGTTCAATTGGCTGGCCAGCCACTGGCTCAACTGCGACGGCGGGAAATCGCGCAGCGTATCGCACTTGTTGCGCAGGCGGCCGAGACCGGTGATCGCATCTCGGTTCGCGACGCGGTGGAGCTTGGTCGTACGCCATGGCTCAACGCCTTGCGCCCATGGGGGAAAGAGGATGATGAAGCAGTCACTGCCGCGCTACGGGCCGTCGATATGCAGGCCATGTCGGCCCGCGAGTGGTCGTCGCTTTCAGGCGGAGAGCGTCAGCGCGTCCAGATCGCTCGTGCCCATGCGCAAGCGCCACAGATCCTGCTTCTGGACGAGCCGACCAGCCATCTCGATATTCGTCACCAGATCAGCATCCTTGACCTGATCGCGAAGCTTCCTGTCACCACCGTGATCGCCCTGCATGACATGCAGCATGCGCTGCGCTGTGATCGGCTGGCGGTGCTGACTGCAGGCCGTTGCGCAGCTTTCGGACCTCCAGCAGCGGTGCTGACCCCGCAGCTGATCCGCGACATTTTCGACGTCGAGGCCGAACTGATCCCTCATCCCGCAGGCGGGCGGCCGGTCTTTTCCTTCCAACGCCTCACCTGAAAGGACGACCCTATGCTGGTTCGTTTGACCCTTCTGCTCTGCCTTCTGTCTTTTCCGGCTGCAGCGGAGACGTTTGAGGTCAAGATGCTCAACCGTAACGAGACGGGGCCGATGCCCTTCGAGCCGGAGTATCTTTCCATTCAGCCCGGCGATACCGTGAGGTTCATCGCCACCAACCGCGGCCACAACGCAGCCACCATCGAGGGGATGATCCCGAACGAGGAGGGAAAGTTCATCGGCAAGATAGACGAGGAGATTGAGGTGACCCTGACGGATGAGGGTGTCTGGGGCATAAAATGCGCGCCGCATTACACGATGGGCATGGTGATGCTGATTCAGGTTGGCGACACGCCCACTACAGAGGCCGACCTGCCCGCGGATCTTCCCCCTGCTGCACGTAAGCGCATGCTGGAAATTCTTGCGCAGCAAAATAACAGCGATGATCGGTAACTTGCTTTTCTTACCAAGCACCTTAGTACTACAGTTTTGCTTATGAGTTTGGTCTGATTCCCTGGGCCATCTTGGAACAGGGAGGACGAAACGATGGCAATAGCGGAATGGGCAGGGACACTAGGCCACCGACTCATAAGCGCGTAGCCAGATTCTGATGGCTGCGAGTTTGATGAGAGCGAGGAAGTTTTCGGCGTGCTTTTCGTAGCGCGTGGCGACGGCGCGGTAGTGCTTGATCTTGTTGAAGAAGCGTTCGACGAGGTTTCTGTATCGATAGAGGAAGGGACTGAAGGCGGGCGGGTCTTTGCGTCCAGGCATTGGTTTGATGCAGGCCCAGGCGCCTTGCTTGTCCATGGCCTGGCGCGTGGCGTTGGAGACGTAGGCACGGTCAGCGAGCAGGATCTACCTTAAATAATTCGGGTATATGGATTTTTTTATTATAATAAAGAAGCTGAAGCTAAACATGCACTTCTCACATCTAAATTAGCACGAAGTTGGCCTGCCAATCAGGAATGTATCACTGGGCTTAAGGAATCGCTATATGATTCATTAAGTGCTGCACAGACAGCTTATCGACTCCATGTTCATGAAAAAGGGGTCGACGCACTGGAGCTTATGTCCATCTGAGAAGCGAGCTTGCAGCTGATGTGCGTGCTGTTGCCGCTCAAATTGCTATGCTTTCTTGTGGCTTATTGCGAGATGCAGCAATTGCTTTTTGGGACACTGTATTTCTCGTGATAATGGGAGTGACAAGATTCTGTATACCGGTATTTTCTGCAATATTTCTTTGGGTTATCTGCCATTTAAACTGGAGTAATTATTCGTACTGCAAAGATAATAGCGCAGAACGAAAAGAATTTACGAAAAGATAAAATATGAATATAACGACTTGTCGGGTAAACAGTACAAAGCCGTAATTCGTGAATTCCAACGATATCGTTTGTGTGTGCTTTCCGTATATGTTGTTGAGTGCTCGGGGCAGTCGGTTACGGGCACACATGATGATGGCCTGCCACCTATGTCCGTTCATTGCATAGCGCCTGATCCTTTCGCAACCTTGCGACGTTTGATGGATAACCTTCTGAAGGTTCATACCCAGAGCGCAGTTTCACGAGTGGTGGCGATGAGGCTGTCTTCACCGTAGACATCCTCCGTCGTCAACAGGTCCCTTGTCATGCACACTGCGTGGGCAAGACGGAGTCTTCGCCAGCTTGGCGGTTAGTACCGATCGGCCCCGCGGTATCGCTCTCACGCGGTAGCGATAGAGCCAGCAGGCCCAGAAGTACGCCCGTCACTGCGACAGCGACATAGACCCAGATGAACGTGCCTGTTGCATCCTTAACGATGCCGCCCAGATAGTTGCCGATGACACCCCCGAGACCGAGCGTCACGTTTGCGATCCCGAATATTGCCGTGGCCCGCCGTCCACCGGCCATCTTCGCGATATAGGCGGGCACCAGTCCAAAAATGGGATAGAAGGCCAGTGCAAAGAGGACGCCTGCGGCCACGGGAAGATGGCCGACCGGCGCGAAAACCAGAATTGCCGCTGACAGGAAGACAAAGCCATAGCTGATCAGCAGTGCGAGCCGTACCCCAGTTCGATCTGACAGAGATCCAAGCACGAATCCGGCGAACATGCCGACAAAGCCGATTGTTCCCCAGACCAGCGCTGCAAAATCCACGCTGAGCGCCAGTTCTTCGCGTAGATAGGGCGCAAGATAGTTCTGAAATGGCAGGGTCGAGAATCCGTTGAAAAATGTGATCGCCCAGACGAGGAGAACCCATGGCGCGGCCAATGCACGTACGCGCGCCAAAATCCCAGTATCCGGCACTGCGTCCGGGCCTATTTCCGGTCCGGTTGCTCTGGACTCGTCGGGTTGCCGGCGGAAGAGACCGAGCCGCGCGAAGACAACCAGGGCAATCGCTGCGACGAACAGCGTGCCGGTACCCACTGTGTACCACACGCCGCGCCAGCCGCCGTCCGGGACGAATATCGGCACCAGAAGGCTGTTCAGGAATACACCATAGCTGGTTCCACTGGAAGCAAGGCCCAGCACCTTGCCGCGATGACGGTAGCGGATCGTGCGGGCGACAATTTCTACCATGGGAACCCAGGCCGAGGCGGCGGTGCCGCTTAGCACGGTCAGCAGCATGCCAACCAAGAGGATGTTGTTTGTCATTGGCAGCACCCCCAAGGCAGCCCCGCACAGCACCACCGAGCCGATCACCACCTGGCCGCCGCCTACGCGCGGCGCTAGCCAGGCGCCACCAATGGCAAATGCCAGAAAACCAAACTGGCCGGCGGCGGTGATCGTGCCCGCCACCGTATAGCCAAAACCAAGATCCGCGCGCATATCGGTGACAAGCTGTGCGAACAGATAGGTACCGAACCCATAGGTTGCTGCCACGACACTGGTCAGCAATAAAGCAACCACTACTGCTTCAAGAGGATGTGAAGGCGCGGTAAACGGTTCTTGCAGATGCGCACGTTCAATAGCTAGTAGACCGGTCGTCTTGTCATTTGACATGACAATTCTTTCAGTTTCGGCTTGCCAGGAGTTGGTCTAAACTGATGTTGATAAAACGCTTGAACGGGGCCATATTCCCTTCCGCCTTGGTACGGAGCAGCGCCCCTTCATATGCATCGATCAGGTAGGCTGCGGTGGCGTCAGGAACAAGGCCTGGCGGCAGGTCGCCCTGCTCTTGCGCCTGCCGCAGCACGCCGCGCAGGTCGCCTTGCCAGGTTTCGAATGCGCGCACGAGGCTGCGCTGAAAGGCCGGGCTGCGGCTGGACGCCGTTAGTGCCAAATTGCCGAACAGGCAGCCGCCGAGCTTGTCGTCTCCAGCCAGTCTTTCCAGATACTCGAAATATCGTCGCAACCGCGTGAGCGGCGGGACGCTCTCATCTTCCAACACTTCCCGTCGGGCCTCGTGGTAGCGCTCTGCATGAGCGTCCAGGACGGCGCATACGAACGCCTCCTTGCTTGCGAAGAAATGATAGAACGAACCCTTCGGCACGCCCGCAGCCTTCAGAATCGGGCCGATCCCGACTCCGTCATAGCCAGAGTTCAGGAGCGCTTTCCAGCCTTCTTTGATCAGCTTTTCACGTGTGTTCAATTTCGCCATAGAGGAATTAGTAGACTGGTCGTCTATTTCTGTCAAGCACGTGGAAACGAAAAGGTTATTAATGGCAATGCCTAACCGAGGGGAGGCAATGACGATTCCGCACCTTGCCATTCGCAAAACGCGGGCTGATAGGTCACGGTGCCTTCCAGCGTCATACCTTGAAGTGCCAGATGAAGCCCGCTCCTGGCATGGCTGGCACCGTCATGTCAGCCTCGTCATGGCGGCGGCTGCTTTCCTTGCCAGGCTTTCCGCCGATCAGCGCCGCGCTGCCTTCAGCAAAAGGGACAAAACGAGTCCAAATGCCGCGGCTTAATTTCCCAGGCAGCCGACATGCTCACCAGCTCCGAAATCCGCTACCTGATGATCAGATTACTGTTCACGGCGCCCACCGGCACCGCTTTCATATGGACGTGGTCGTGGTGGCAACGACGACATCAAGCCAATGCCGCTGAATGCCATCGGAGAAAGCGGCAGAAAACGCCACTATAGCTCTATGATCTGTGGAACTTCACAAGTATTCCGAGATATGATTCACATGGTGAAAGGAACGTTTTGTACGGACGGACGCCCAATGGGCGAAGATGGAGCCGCGTTGTCGTGGGAAGCCGACGGATCCCGGACGCAGCGGCGGGAACAACCGGTTGTTCATGGCGGCGGTTTTGTGGATTGCCCGAACTGGCAGTCCGTGGTGCCCGCGTTGTTCGGGAACTGGCGCACGGCGTTCCGGCGGTTCAGCGACTGGCGTAAGGCCGATGTTTTCAAACGGATGTTCGATGCCTTGCCGAATGAGCCTGACATGGAATACGCCATGATCGACGCCACCATCGTCAGGGTTCATCGCCACGGACAGGGCCCAAAAGGGGGATTTAGAGCTAGGCCATAGGTCGCTCCAAGGGCGGCAGACGACAAAGGTTCTGGCGCTGACCGATGCCCTGGGCAACCTCGTGCGCTTCTCGCTCATGCCGGGTCACCGTTTCAACAGTCTCGGCGTAGCGCCGCTGGTCGAGGGTGTCGAGTTTGACGCTTTCATCGCGGACAAAGCGTTCGACAGCAGCGTTGCCGCTCTCAACGAGCGCGGCGCCAAGGTTGTCATCTCGCAGCACCCGAGACGGACAAAGCCCATTCTGATCGATGATGACTTGTACAACTTGCGCCACCTGATCGAGAATGTCTTCTGCAAACTCAAAGAGTTCAAGCGCATCGCTATGCGGGCCTGCAGAACCGATCAGAGCTTCGAGGCCATGATCTATCTCGCAGCCGCCATCTTCAATTCACGATGAATCCCCATAGACCCTAATCCGTAGGCGGTCCTATTGCCCTTCCCTGCTCCGTCGACGTCGATCTTTAGCTGCCTCCACCTCATGGACAGGGACGTAGAGGTCCCCGCCATCGCGATACTTCTCGGCCATCTCCGCCATGCCCTTCTGCGCGCGCGCGGCATAATGGATGTCCTGGCTGATCTTCATCGAGCAGAATTTCGGCCCACACATTGAACAGAAATGCGCGACCTTGTGCGCCTCTTTCGGCAGGGTCTGATCGTGGAAGGCGCGCGCCGTGTCCGGGTCGAGCGAGAGGTTGAACTGATCCTCCCAGCGGAACTCGAACCGGGCACGCGACAGCGCGTCGTCGCGGATCCTTGCCGCGGGGTGGCCTTTCGCCAGATCTGCAGCATGGGCGGCGATCTTGTAGGTGATGACGCCGGTCTTCACATCGTCCCGATCGGGTAAGCCCAGATGCTCCTTGGGCGTCACGTAACAGAGCATCGCCGTGCCGAACCAGCCGATCATCGCCGCGCCGATCCCACTGGTGATATGATCGTAACCCGGCGCGATATCGGTGGTCAGCGGCCCGAGCGTGTAGAACGGGGCTTCGCCGCAGAGTTCGAGCTGCTTGTCCATGTTCTCCTTGATCTTGTGCATCGGCACATGGCCGGGGCCTTCGATCATCACCTGACAATCCTTCTCCCAGGCGATCTGCGTGAGTTCCCCCAAGGTCTCCAGCTCGGCGAATTGCGCGGCATCGTTCGCATCCGCGATGGAGCCTGGCCGCAGCCCGTCACCGAGAGAGAAGGACACGTCATAGGCGCGCGCGATGTCGCAGATATCCTCGAAATGCTCGTAGAGGAAGCTCTCGCGGTGGTGGTGCAGGCACCATTTCGCCATGATCGAGCCGCCACGGCTGACGATGCCGGTCACCCGGTCGACAGTCAGATGGATATGGCGCAGCCGCACACCTGCGTGGATGGTAAAATAATCCACCCCCTGCTCCGCCTGTTCGATCAGCGTGTCGCGGAACACCTCCCACGACAGATCCTCGGCCACGCCGTCGACCTTTTCCAGTGCCTGGTAGATCGGCACGGTCCCGATCGGCACCGGCGCATTGCGGATGATCCATTCGCGGATGTTGTGGATGTTGCGTCCTGTGGAAAGATCCATGACCGTATCCGCGCCCCAGCGGATGGCCCAAACCATCTTTTCCACTTCCTCGGTCATCGAGGACGTCACGGCGGAATTTCCGATATTGGCGTTGATCTTGACCAGAAAATTCCGACCGATGATCATCGGCTCGATCTCGGGGTGATTGATGTTGGCGGGAATGATCGCCCAGCCGCGCGCCACCTCGTCGCGTACGAATTCTGGTGTCACAAAATCGGGGATCGATGCGCCGAAGCTTTGGCCGTCGCGCACAAGCTGTTCCCTGATCGCCATGCGGCCCAGATTCTCGCGGATGGCAACGAATTCCATCTCCGGCGTGACGATGCCCGCCCGAGCATAGGCGATCTGGCTCACGGCCTTGCCGTCCCGTGCTTTCAGCGGCGCGTGACGAACGGGGAACTCGGGTGTCAGCCGGTCGGCCGAGACAGAGCCGTTGTCTTCCGGCCGGACATGTCGTCCCGCATAGGCGTCGACGTCGCCGCGGGCCGCGATCCAGCTTTCGCGCAGGCGTGACAGGCCGCGCTCGATGGCGATCTTGGCGGCAGGATCGGTATAGGGGCCGGAAGAATCGTAGACCGTCACCGGAGGTTCATCGGCACTGGGATGCAGGGCAATCTCTCGCATCGGCACCCGGATATCAGGGTGAGTCATTCCCGGCCAGAAGACTTTGGACGAAGCGGGCAGCGGTCCAGTGGTGACATTCGGGGTTGGATTGGACGTCATGTCAGGCTCCGTAGCTTGTGCAAGCATTAGAGACCCAGCGCTGACGGGAAGGAGAAGAACGCCTCACAAAGGACCACGGCCGCATCCGACCGCCAAGGCATCCGCACCGTCCCTACGCCAGTATGAACTGGATCAGGTTCGTCGGGTTCTTGCGCTGCCTTGCGGCCTAGCAGTATCTCAGCCCCTTGTCGGGACACCCCTGGTGAGGACCAGATTCTGCGCAACGAGGTGCACAATGTCAACGCGTTGTCCAGGTTTTGGCTCGTGAGCTTCATGCATTACGATCTGGGATACATCGACCTGGAACAGATAACCCTGCAGACGATCGACAATCCTTTCGGACCAAGGGTGTCATCCATGTCTCGGGAATGAACAGCTGCAAGTTTGATGAGAGCGAGCAAGTTTTCGGCGTGCTTTTCGTAGCGCGTGGCGACGGCGCGGTAGTGCTTGATCTTGTTTATGTAGCGTTCGAGGAGGTTTCTGTATCGATAGAGGGACTGAAGGCGGGCGGGTCTTTGCGTCCAGGCATTGATTAGATGCAGGCCCAGGCGCCTTACTGGTCCATGGCCTGGTGCATGGCGTTGGAGTCGTAGGCACGGTCAGCGAGCAGGATCTGGCCCTCGCCGTGACTGCCAAGCATGTCGGCTGCGCTGGGGCCGTCGTGAGACTGGCCGGGGGTGAGCTTCAGGACCACCGGTCGGCCCTCGGCGTCGACCAGGGCGTGGATCTTGGTCGTCAGCCCGCCCCGCGAGCGCCCCACGCATCGGGCGTCAGGCTGGTCCCCGGCGGCGGATTGCGGCCGCCCTTTTTTGCGTTCGCCCCGTGCTGGTGAACGCGAACCGAGGAACTGTCGATCATCTGCAACTCGCCTTCGTAGGCGGCCGAGACTGCCTCGAAGATTCGATCCCAGACACCCAACTTCCGCCAGCGCACAAAGCGGTTGTAGCAGGTCGTCGGTGGGCCGTAGCGCTCCGGGATATCAGCCCAGGGCGAGCCCGCCCGTACGCAGCCGCCAGTAGATCCCGTTCAGCACCCGCCGGTCGTCCACTCGCGGCACGCCGCGCGGCTTGTTCGGCAGCAGTGGCTCGATGATCGACCACTCGAAGTCCGTGATCTCGTAACGGCGTTGACTCATTTCTGCTCCTCCTCGAGGAGCTTGAATCGCATTCCAGCCGAGACGCGCTACCAATTTATGAGTTTACGGCCTAGCCCTTCCTGCCCTTCACCTTCTTCAGGGTATCCGCAATCGCCTTGCGGGCCACCTTGAGCGATTCCGTCCTGCCCGACATGAATATGCGCCCCGAGGCGCCCATCATCTGAACGTCGTTGATGGTCACGTCTGGTGCGGCGCGCTCGGCCTCGTTGGCTGCCACGCAGGCGAAGAGGGCTGGCATCATCTCGTAGACCAGCAAGGAGGTTCCGGGCAGGAGCATCGATGCATCGCGGCTGCGATTGAGAATGATGGCATGCTGGTCGGAGATGTCCTCCACGATGTCGTGGAAGAGCGTAACCGGGGCCAGCTGGTCTTCCGCCTTTGCGCCGATCCCTTTCAGCACCGCCGCGCCGGCCGCAGCCAAATCGTCGCGGCTGGAAGAGTGAAGCTCCATCAAACCGAACTGCCGCTCAGTGAAGAGAATGCCCGGCTCCATGTCCGGCGCGGCCTTCAGGGCCAGATCGCAGATCCGGTGAATGGACAGCGCCGGCGCCACCTCAATGATGAGGCTATTCTCGCCTTCGAAAGGCGGATAGCCTCGCGCCCGCGTGGGCGTGCTGAGGTAAGCCGCGAACTGCGGCTGAAGATCATAGATCGGCAGATAAACGCGCAGTTCCGTCATGCGGCTCTCCTCTGCAGCGACACGGGTTCCTTACTTCGCCGCTTCGAAGAACTTCCCGATGTCGGGATGCGGACGCGGGATCACGTGGACCGATACCAGTTCGCCAATCGCATTGGCCGTCTCCGCTCCGGCTTCCGTCGCCGCCTTGACGGCACCGACATCGCCGCGGATGACCACAGAGACCAGTCCGTCGCCCACTTCCTCACGGGAGACGATGGTCACGTTCGCCGCCTTCACCATCGCGTCGGCCGCCGCAAGCGCGGCCACATAGCCTTTGGTCTCGATCATACCGATTGCATTCGACATAGCTCTTCCTCCGCTTCACGCTATGGCCCGCAGGCCGCTGCTCAACACATGCCGGTGCCGCTGCCCCGGCCTACGACGTTACTCCTGCTCATCGATCGACCCGATAATCAGCGCATCGACCGGCGCCTTCACCTTCGTGAAATAGGCCGCGGCCACGGAACCGGTGGTGATCAACACGCTTTCACCGACACCGCAGCCGAGGACATCGAGGGCGATGAGCGTGGAGCCGTTGTCCAAAGTGACCTCGAGCAAGGCGCCGTTCGGCACCGTCTCGATACGCTTGGTGGACCAGACCTGGCCGGTTACGCGCCCGCGAATCATTTCGGCTTCCTTTCGATCTGAACGCCCTTGCGCCGCAACTCGTCCAGCGCCAGGGGCGTGAAGCGCACGCGCTTACCCACACGAACCTGTGCCCCCTGGGGCACCCCGGCCACCTGGCGCTCGCTGATCAATCCGCGCTCGAACGAGACCACCTCCTGCCTTGCCCCAGCGCCGTCGAACGAAGGGCTTGCAGGCGCGGCCGGTGCCTGTCCGCGCTGCAGGCGGAAACGCCAGCGCCCGGCCTTGATCTCCTGCACCGAACGGCCATCCTGCGCCAACTCGAGGACGCGCAGGACGAAGCGGTTCAGATCCTGATCGCTGTTCAGGCTCACCGCCTCTTCGCGCACCTGCGGTTTGGGCGCCGTGTCTGCAAAGGCCCCGACCTCGGCCTTCAGGCCCTGCAGCTCCTCGGCCAGGATCTGACGGATCAGGCTGCGTAGGTCATCACTCACGTCGCTGTCCCCATCCTAGCGTGCGCCCAAGGAACGAAGCGCCGATTCGGCTGCTTCCTTGGCATTGCGGATCTCGGCCTCATCGCCGGACAGGTAGAGCCGACCGTTGGCCCCGATCATGCGATAGTCGACGATCTTGATGTTCGCCGCCTTCTCGGCCTCGTTGGAGGCGATAATGGCGTAGGAGGCCGGCTGGCACTCCAGAAGATACAGCGACTCGCCGCCAAGAATCATCGACCCCAGCTTGTTACGATTGATCAGGAAGGCGTGCTGATGATCGATGCGGGTGACGATCTTCGAGGCGAGAATCTGCGGTTTGGTAGCATCCTCCGCCTGGGCGCCCAAGGCTTCGAGCACCGCTTCGGCACTGGCTTTGACTTCGGCGGTCGAACTGGCGTGGATCTCCAGGTAGCCGAACTGCCGCTCGACGACCAGAATGCCTGCGCGCACGTTAGCGCCCTTGAGGGCTACGTCGGTCAAGGCTTCGATGTCGAGGCCCGGGGCGATCTCGATGATCTGCGCCGCCATGTTTCGCCGCGGCAGCGATCCTCGCATCCAGGTCGCGATGTAGCAGAGCGTCTGCGGCTGGAGTTGATCGATGAAGATGAATGAGCGGAGTTCCGCCATCAGTTGCTTCCCTTGATGACATTGCGAAGCTCCTCGGCGATCAGGCGACGCAACTCGTCTCGCATGGCACTGTCCAGGCCGCTGCTTCCGCCGCGCGCGGTCTGCCGGCTGGGCGAAACCGGCCCGGCGCGCAACCGCGAGCGCCCTTCCCCGGGGACGCCGTCAGCCGGAGCCGCAGGGAGGGGTCCGTCAAAGCCGAAGTCGCTGGTCGTGAAGTCAGCGAAGGGAACGGACCCGTCGGCATTGAAGGCAATGCTGGTCCAGTGCACCAGATGGTGCGGGCCGATGTTTTCTCCGACCGAACTGCGCCCGAAATAGCCCGTCCCTATGGTGAAGGTCGGCGCGAGATGGGTTTCGAACCCGGCCGCGCCCTGGCTGCAGGGCGCGTTCACGACCACGCGATAGGCCTCAACCATGCGACCGTAATCCACGATGACTTGCGGATCCTCGGCGTGGATGGCTGCGGAATGGCCGGCACCGGTGAGGCGCAGCACGGCCCGCGCCTGCGCCAGGGCCTGCGAGCGGTTCTTGGCCACATGAAAGGCCAAGACCGGGCAGAGCTTTTCGCGCGAAAGCCGTTCCTCGACACCGATCTGCTCGATCGGCGCCAGGAGTATCTTGGTGTTCGCCGGTACGCGGATGCCGCACTCGCGCGCGATCCAGGTTGCGTCCCGGCCGACGGCTGCGACGTTGAAACCCCGTTCGTGAAACAGGAAGCGGCGCAGCGCGGACACTTCCTCCGGATCACAGAGGTAGGCGCCCGCCTGTTTCAGGCTTTGCGTGAGCTTCTTCTCCACCTCCGGCAGCGTGATCAGCACGCTTTCATTGGTGCAGAGGATGGAGTTGTCGAAGCTTTTTGAGCTCACGATGCGCTTGGCGGCCTCGGGAAGCCGAGCTGTTGGGTCGACATAGACCGGCGCGTTGCCTGGGCCGACGCCGATCGCCGGATTGGAAGAGGAATAGGCCGAGCGCACCATGGCGGTTCCGCCCGTGGCGAGGATGACCGAGGTCAACTCCGAGGCCATGAACTGCTCGATCAAGGGGATCGATGGCTGCTCGATGATTTGGATGATGCCGTCCGGCGCTCCCGCCTGAACTGCAACCTCTGCCAGCATCCTTGCCGCATCCACGCAGCAGGCGCGCGCTGCGGGATGGGGGCTGATGACGATAGCATTGCGCGTCATCAGCGCGATGAGGATCTTGAAGTTCAGCGTGCTGATGGGATTGGTCGACGGCGTCAGTGCGAAGACCACACCGGCCGGGCGCGGAATGCGCAGCATCTTGCGCGCGTCGTCGACCACCGGGTTGATGAAGTCCGCGTCGCGGTAGTGATCGGCAAAGGCCGTGGCCGTCAGTTCGTTCTTGAGCCTCTTGTGCTCCACGACACCGAATCCGGTCTCTTCCACGGCCCATTCGGCGTACTTTCCGGCATGGGCATGGGCCGCCTCGGCGACTGCGTCGACGATGCGTTGCGTCGTCGCGCGATCGAAGCGCTGAAAGATGCTGCCGGCCCAGCGCGCCCGTCCCAGCATGATGTCGGCCTGGCTCTTGAGAGCAGCGGGGCTGTGGGAGATGTCGACGAGGGTGCGGATTTCCGGTTCCATCACGCCACCCCCCGCCGGCTACCCCGGCCCATGATCTCGTCTCGTGCCAAGCCGATACCGATCTCCACCCGCCGCAGAACCTCTTCGCAATCGCTCTGGCTCAGCAGCAGTCCCGGTTTGAACTGCAGGACGCGGGGATCCAGCGTCGAGAAGATGGCCCAGACACCATTCTCATAGAGGTGCTTCATCACCGGCTTGGCGCCCTGCTCATGGTTGAACTCCAGTCCCATGACCAGGCCGTGCTGGCGGATGCCGATGAAGAAATCGGGGTACTCCGCCATGATCTCTTCCAGGCCGGCCCGCATGAAATCCGAGATCATGCCCACGGTCGCCCGGACTTCGGGCCGCTGCACCATCTCCAGCACCTTCATGGACACGACGCAGCCCAGTTCGGCACCGCCGCCTGTGGAGATATGGCCGAAGCCATCCTCGTGCAGCCAGCCCGCACAGTGCTCGGAAATGAGGGTGCAGCCGATGGGATACATGCCGCCGCCGATGCCCTTGCCGGTGACCATGATGTCCGGCTGGATGCCGTAACGGGTACAGCCCCAAAGCTCCCCCGTCCGCATGAGACCGGTTTGCACCTCATCGGCGATGTAGAGCGCGTCGTAACGCTCACAGAGCTTCTTGACGCCAGGAAGATAGCCTTCGTCCGGCATCGGGAAACCATAGGTTGCGGGAATGGTCTCCATAATGACAGCTGCCACGTCGCGCTTGCGCAGCGCATCCTCCATGGCATTGAGATCATTGAAGGGCACCTGGACGAACTCGCCTTCGGTGTCTTCCGACAGGAACAGCTTGGAGAAACGGTCGTCGCCGGTCTTGAGCGCCAGTCCAGTGTGCCCGTGGTAGGCCTTGATGATCGAGACAATCTTGCGCTTCTTCATCGCGTGACGTGCCGTCTTCAACGCGATGTCGATGGCCTCGCCGCCGCCGGAGCCATAGGCCGTATAGTGCATCCCGGGCGCAGGGGCACAGGCGGCCAGCGCTTCCGCCAAGGCGGTGCGCGCCAAGGCCGGGAAGTGATGGTTGCCCATGTCGAACCGGTCCGACGCGCTCTTGAGCACCTCCACCAGTTCCGGATTGCGGTGTCCGAGGTTGTAGGTGCCGCCATTCAGATGCAGATCCAGGAGCCGGCGGCCGTCCATGTCGAAGAGGTAGTACCCCTCTCGCCGGTCGATTACCAGATCGACCCCCATGTCCTGCCAGTCCTGCGTCTTACCCGGATTCCAGAACTCTTTGGAGCGCTGGAGAAACTCGAGCTTCTCTTTGCTCACGGCTTCGTCCCTCTGCTGTCAGCTCCACACTAGCCGGGCAAAGCAGCCCTGCTTGACAGGAACCGCCGCGCCTTTGACAGAACTATCCTCGACGCGAGAGATAGGCTTCACCCAGTGCGGCTGACACACGCGCGAAATCCGGCGCCAGGGCCTGTGCTTCCGGGACGTCGCTGTGCGAGCCGATCCAGGCCAGCAGTGCCATGCGCCGCAGCATCACGAAACTGTCGATTTCCTGCTCTTCCTCGTCCGAGAGCGCGCGAGCCTTGCGGTAGCCCTTGATCCAGGCTTCGCGCATGGCCGGAATCTCGGGCCGGTCCTCAATGAAACTGATGCCAGCGGCAAAGTCATAGAGGTGCCAACCCAAGCCGCAATCGTCGAAGTCGATCAGCCTGGTCGTGCCCCGGTCCACGAGCAGATTGGCCAGGCGCATGTCCGCATGGATCAAGCCATAGCGTGCCTCGCCTTTGCCGAAGGCCTCCAGGCGGCGCCGGACGGTGCGCTCGACCGCTTCCAAAACCTCTCGGATCTCTGGCGTCACATTCGGTCCCTGGCGCCAATCGCCCCAGGTGGCCTGCTCCCCGTAGATCGCCTCCAGATCCCAGACCAGCCGCTCGAAGGGCTGGGGCTTCTCCCAGGCCATGGAGTGAAGATGCGTGCGAGCCGCAATCTCGCCCAGGTCTTCGAAGGAGCTGACCAAGTCGTGCTCTTCGCTGGGCTGCTCGCCCTCGACGAACTCGAACATCACCACGTGCCGCGGATTGGGCAGGCTTTCGATCGCCTGCTCCAACACCAGTCCACCATCCCGCCCCGGCATGACCCGCGGCGTGACCACCGCGCTCTGCTCGTTGAGGGCGTCCATCCACGCCAGCTCACACTCGATGGCGCGGCGGCTGTGGTAGTTCTCCCGGTGGACGCGGAGAACCGCACGGAATCCACCGGAACCTTCGACAAGATAGGTCGCGTTCTCCGAAACATTGATGAGCCGCGCCGTCGCGTCCGCCGGCATGTCCCACAGACCAAGCGCCCGATTGGCAAGCTGATGCAAACGGTCCAGGAGCGTCTCGTGCGATATATTGCCGTCGGCCATACTCAACCTCCGCCTCTTCCTTCGTCCACCCGAAGCCCGCCTCAGATCTCGCCCAGGGCTTCCAGGGACTCCGGCAGGATCTGGCCGCCGTCGACGATGATCTGCTGGCCGGTGATGTAGCCGGCCTCGTCAGAGGCGAAGAAGAGGGCCGCGTTGCCGATGTCCTCCACGGCACCGAGGCGCTTGAGCGGGATGGAGGCTGCCATGGTGTCCAGATAGTCCTGACCAAGACCCTGCAGTCCTTCGGTATAGATATTGCCGGGCATGACCGCGTTGATCGTTGTGTTGTAGCGCGACAGCTCCATCGCCGCCGTCTTCAGGAAGCCCAGTTGGCCTGCCTTGGAAGCACCATAGTGGGTCCAGCCGGGAAAGCCGGTGACCGGGCCGGTGATGGAGGAGGTCAGCACCACCCGCCCCTTGCCGGCCTTCTCGAAGACCGGAATGCAGGCCTTCACGCAGAGGAAGGCGCTGCGGAGATTGGTGGCGAGGACCTGGTCCCATTCATCGGGATCCATGTCCACCATCTTAGTCTGCGGGAAGACGCCGGCGTTGGCGCAGAGCACATCGAGACCGCCGAATGCATCGACCGTCTTGGCCACCATCTCCTGAACGGAGTTCCAGTCCGCAACGTCGCAACTGACCCACTGTGCGGTCCCACCCGCGGCCTTGATTTCATCAACCGTCTTTTGGGCCGCCTCCTCACCCCGAGCGGCGATCATCACTTTGGCTCCCTGACGGGCGAAGACGGTGGCGATGCCGCGGCCGATCCCCTTGGATCCACCGGTGACGATGACGCTGCGATCCCTGATGGAAGTTAGCATGACGTTCTACCTCTTTCGTTCGGGTTGGAGGATCAGCTTTCCTGGCGACGGGCGCGCCGCAGGCTGCTTGACAGGATCCAGACGATATAGGCCGTGGCCAGCAGCAGCGCCGAGCCCAGTACGGACAGCATGCCGAGTGTAGGAACCAGCGGAGAGTAGCCCGACACCATCTTGGCGTAGAGCCATTCAGGGAGTGTTGAATCCACCCCCGTGGTGAAAAGCGACAATGGGAAGTTGCCCCAGCTCAGGAGAAAGGAGAACAGCCCCGCCGCAACCACCCCGGGCAGCAGCAAGGGGAAGGTCACCTCGCGCATTACGGTCCAGGTCGAGGCCCCCATGTCTCGCGCCGCTTCCTCCAAAGCTGGATCGAAGGAGTAGGCGCGAATGGCGATGATCAGGGTGGCGATCGGCGCGATCCACACCAGGTGTGCGACGATGGCCGTCTTCCAGGACGGTATGATGCCGACCGAGTTGAACCAGATTAGCAGCGCCAGTCCGAGAACGGCCTGGGGAAAGAAGATCGGAAGCAGGATGAACTTCTGGAACAGGCCTCGAAACCGCCAGTGGTAGCGCGCGAAGGCGAGCGCGCCGAAGAAACCCACCACGACCGCCGCAATGGTGACGATGACTGCCACCGTGAAGGAGGTGGTCAACAGTTCGCGCACGCTGTAGCTCTCCAGCGCCTCCGCATACCATTTTGTCGTATAACGGCTAATCGGGAAGCTCAGGTAGCGCGCCTGGGCCGCGGAGGCGAAACCCACCGATACGATCGGCAGATAGAGCCAGACGATGGCCAGCAGGCCATAAAGCACCAGCGCTGTCCGAGAGAGGCGGCTGCTCTGCATCAGCCCTTCCTCCCCATCATCGCGTCCAGGTCGATCTTGGAAACGCCCACGATGGCCAAAGCACCGACGATCACGATCAGGACAACCGAAAGCGCCGAGCCGAGAGGCCAATTCTGGCCGTAGGTGAAGGCCGTCTCGATCTCGTGGGGAAAGACGATGATCGTTTGGCCGCCCAGCAGTTTCGATTCGGCGAGCGCACCGGCGGCCAGCACGAAGCTCAGAAGGCAGCCCACGACGATTCCCGGTGCGGCCAAAGGTATGTCGATCTCCCACAGCACCCGCCAGCGCGAGGCGCCGAGGTCGGTAGCCGCCTGCCTGGCATCATCCGGCACCATGGCGATGCCCTGCGCAAGCGGGAACAACATGAAGGGAAAGTAGACGTAGACCAGCCCAAAAACGGTAATGCCCACGGTGTAGAGCGGACTGGTCATTTCCAGACCAAACCACGCGCGCAGGTAGCCCTCGAAAAGGCCGCCCTTCATCAAGGTCAGGACCCAGCCAAAGAGGCGTATGTTTTCCGAGACAAAGAGTGTGAGCACCACCGCGATGGTGATGACCAAAGTGAAGCGCTTGAAGACCTTGGCCATCCCATAGGCCAGGGGCCAGGAGATGATGAAGAGGATCACCGTGGAGGCCAGGGCCAGACCCAGCGACCAGAGCAGGGGCTGCCAATAGCCCTGCTCGACGAAAATGGCATAGGACGAGAAATCTGGGGCGTTCGCCAGGCTAAACACCTTTTGCGGCATGATCGAGAAGGCCGCAATGACCAGCAGTGGCGCGACGAACGAGACGGCAAGTACCACCGTCAGCGGCAGCGCGCAAAGCCCTCCGAATCTGCTGTTGAGGCGCTCCATCACTCGCCTCTTATCAGATGCGCATTGGCCCCGGCCCACCCCAGCTTCACCTCGGCGCCGAGGCCGCCGTCAAAGCGGTCTTCCGCCAGCTTCTCGACCGTGATTGGGGTGCCGTCGCTGGTTTCGATCTCGTACTGCACGCGTGAACCCAGGGCGTACTCCGCGAGCAACTTGCCCGCCACAGTGAAATCAGTCCCCTCGCCTTCCTTCAGAAAGCGCACGAACTCGGGACGCACCATCAGCGTTGCCGCTTCACCTGCCGAAAGTCTTTCCATCGACGACAGGGCGGCCGCCGGACAATGCAGGCCCGCACTGCCGCTTTCGATGCCGCCGTCGGTCCGGCCGCGCACAGGGAAGAGATTGACCTCGCCCATGAACTCGGCCACGAAACGGCTGACCGGGCGCCGGTAGACGCCTTCCGCGTCAGCCACCTGCTCCAGCCGGCCAGCGCGCATGATGGCAATGCGATCGGACATCACCATGGCCTCTTCCAGGCTGTGAGTGATGTAGACGAAGGTCTTGCCGGTGCGCGCGTGCAGCGCCTTGAGTTCTTTCTCCAGGGTCTTGCGCAGGCGGTAATCGAGCGCCGAGAGCGGCTCGTCGAAGAAAAGGATCTCAGGCTCGAAGGCCAACGCCCGGGCCAGAGCCACGCGTTGCTTCTCCCCGCCAGAGCACTCGGAGATCCGCTTGCCGTGGTAGTGTTGCGGCAGGCGCAGCAAATCCAGCAACTCATTCGCCCTGGCCGCGCGGGTGGCGGCATCGACGCCGCGGATCTTGAGCGGAAACTCTATGTTCTGGCCCACGGTACGGTGAGGAAAGAGGGCCAGCGATTGAAACACCATGCAGGTGGGACGCTTGTTCGCCGGCACGCGATCGATCCGCTGGTCCTTCAGCCAGATCTCGCCGCTGGTCGGCATGTCCATTCCCACCAGCAGCCGGATCAAGGTCGTCTTGCCACTGCCAGAGGGACCGACGATCGTGAAGAACTCGCCGTCATGGATTTCCAGGTCCACACCCTGCAGCGCCACAAAGGCGCCGAAGTGTTTGGCCAAGTTCTTCAACCGGAGCGCAACAGCCGCTGCCATTCAGGATATACCCTCTCCCAGAACCGAAACTGCCCGCCCGGCACGACGGCCGGGCGGGCAGGTCACTCTCCGTTAGCCGCGACGGGAAGCGGTGTAGATGCGGCCGAGTTCGTCGTAGGAGTCCACGACGCGATACTCCAGGCAGCGCGCCATCTCTTCCTCGAGGCTGTCCCACTGGATGGCATCCAGTTCCTCCTCGTCGAAGAGATCCATGACGGCGGAATCTCCCATGTTAGAGACCGGGTTGTAGGTCCCTTCCGAGAAGGCCACTTCTTTGGCGATCTCCGGCTGCATGATGAACTCGAGGAACTCCTCGGCGAGGCTCGAGGGATTGGGATTGTTCACCGCCGAGGTGAGTTCGATCCAGACCACGCCGCCCTTGCCGTCAACCGGGCCCTCCTTCGGCGTGATGGCGCGCACCTGGGTCGCGCCGTCGTAGCGGGCGGGAGAGGCGGTGTAGGTGCCGCCGGTAAAGTAGGCGTCAATCTCGCCGTTGATCAGCGCCTGGTTCATCGCCACTAGGTCGGCGCTACGGAAGCGGGCATTCCCCATGATCTGCTCGGCGGTCTCCCGGAAGCGCTCCTGCCCGACTTCGTCCACGGGCTCGAAAGGATTGAGGCCCGCGGTCAGGCAGAGGTGTATGATGTTCCAGTTGTCATAGGTCAGAACGCCGTAGCGTTCGCTCATGTCGGGATCGAGGAAAAGGTTCCAACCCTGATCCTCAGCCATCTCCCGGCTGATCTTGTCGGTGTTAACCACAAAGGAGAAGGGCCCGAAGCGCTGCGGAATGCCGATCAGATCGCCCTCAGGAGAGAAGGCCAGGGGATAGGGCTCAGGGTCGCGGAACTCCGGCAGCATCTGATCGAAATAGGGCATGAAACGCTCTTTGTTGAGCGGGCGGATCAGGCCTTCGGGGAGAAGCTGCTCGCGGGCCCAGGGCTGGTTGACGTTGATCAGGTCCCAGACGTTGACCTCACCCGCGCGCAGCTTGTTGATCATGTCGGGGTCGGAGGTGCCACTTGCTGCGCGGATGGTCGCCTCCGGATGCGCCCGACGGAAGGGTCCGAGCACCTGTTCGGTGTTGTAGCCCTCCCAGCAGAGGATGTTCATTTCGTCGTCACGTGCCGCGTGCGCGCGGCCGATGGGGCCGAGCGCCGCAAGGCCGGCGGCGCCGGCAAGACTGGTGGAGAAGGCTCTTCTGGTCAGCTTCATCGTCAATCTCCCAGTGAAGTTGAAACGTTAACCACCCCATTCTTATTGACAGCCACGGTACAAGCCGGCTGGAGCAATGCTTGACAGCAGGCCACTCGAGTTTAACATTTTCGCCACAGAAGGCGATTATGGTCGCTTTTGCCGAACCATGCGATGATCGGGCGTGCCCGGGCGGGCGAAAGGTAAGCGCTGCTGCGCCCCGCCTTTCACGGAGCGTTCCAATGCCAGACTCTTATACAGCCGGACGGCACTTGGCGCGGCACACAGCGTTCTGCGGCGCGAACTGCGGGATCGGCCATGGGTAGGTCCACGCGGGTGCCCATCGACGACAGCTTTCCCGTCGTGCTGGCCTCCGCCACGACAGGCGTGCTCGATCTCATTGAGGCCAACAAGGGGGATCCCGATAGCATCCTCGGCCGCAACAACCTCAAGGTCGAGGACCTGGCGGACCCCTATCACGAGCTCGCGCTCTCGCAGTTCTGCAGCCTGTTCGAGGAAGCTGCCGCGCAAACCGGGAACAGCAATTTCGGCCTGCATTTCGGGCACCGCTTTCAGCCGCACCAACTCGGCGCCATCGGCTACGCGGCGATCAGTTCCCCGACGTTGGCAGCAGCGCTGCGCAACGTGGAACAGTACTTCCCAGCCCATCAGACCAAATCCAGCTTCGGCCTGCTGCCGGATTCCGACATCCTCTGGCTCAGCTATCGGATCTTCGACAGTAACATCCGCTATCGGCGCCAGGATGCCGAGCTGTCGATGGGCATGTTCCTCAACATCTTCCGCCATGCGCTGGGACGGGACTGGTCACCCCTGGAGGTGCGCTTCGAGCACGATACGCCGGACGCCGCGTATGAGCATGAAAGGCTGTTCGGCGCGCCGGTGCGTTTCGGCCGCAGAACCAATGCCTTCGCCTTCCGGCGCAGCGATCTCACGGCGCGGATGCCGAGCGCCGACCCCTATCTCTACGCCGTCATCGAGCCTTTCCTACGCGCTCGCAGCGACCTGAGGCGCAACCCGGAAGGCTATGCGGAAACGCTTCGCAACCAGATCAAGCTGCATCTCGGGGACATCGCCCCGACACGCGGCGAGATGGCGCGGATCCTCGGAATTCCGGACCACGTCTTTCAGAAGCAACTGCGCGAGCACGGCATCTCCTTCCAGGAACTGCTGAACGCAGCCCGGAAGGAGCTAGCGCTCCACTATCTTGACGACCCCGCCATGTCCCTGACCGAGGTCGCGCACAGCCTGGGCTATTCCGAACTCTCCGCCTTCTCCCGCGCATTCCGCGCCTGGACCGGCATGAGCCCCCAGCGCTACCGCCGCTCATAGGAGCGCCGGCTCATGGGCGCGATCCTTGCGAGAGACAACGGCCAGCCGGATGAGCTCGGCTGCCGTTGGTAATCCATCGAATGGAACCCCGGGCAACACCGCGATGGGAAAGAACCTGGCCTCTGAACCGCTCCGGGTTTTCCGAAAGCTATTTGATTTGAGTTACGCCGCCACAGCCAGTTCTTCCAGCACGGCGTAGTAGCATTCCTCGGCTTCGGCCGGCGGGAGGTCATGCTTGTGATCCAATACCAGCCGCACGGCGCGCTGGCGCACTTCCGGGAAGCACTTGTTTGTCGTCTTGTGAATGATGGCTCACCTACTCAGGAGTTGGAGCCTCCGGCAAATCCGGGGCGGATCGTGCCAAAACCCTGCACTCTTCTCCAACTCGCTTCGCCTTGAGCGAGGGGCAGTGGAGCCTGTCGCCAAACGCGAAAGGTTAAACAGTCGTTAAATGGAGCCCATGTGGAGCCTAGTAAGCAGAATCCTAGTAAGCAGAATCACGAAACAGCCCCAGGCTCCGTCGCACTCTATCTCTTTGATTTTTTTAGGAAATTTGGTGTGCCCGGTAGGACTCGAACCTACGACCCGCTGATTAAAAGTCAGCTGCTCTACCGCCTGAGCTACGGGCACTGCGGCGGCCTAGGTGTCGGGGGACGGGTGTCGCTTGACGGGGCGGCCGGCAGGATGGGCGCGACAATAGGGAGGCGGGGGCGAGGGGTCAACGGCGGGTTGGTGCTGTTTCAGCAAGAAACTGTCGCAGGTTCGACGCCGGACAGCGGCGCGGCAGAATCGGCCGCTCAGCCTTCGCCGTCGCGCCGATTGCGAGCGAACTTCTCGTCCAGGCGTTCGTGCACCAACGGCGTGACGAAGGAGGAGACGTCGCCGCCGAGCTGGCCGATCTCCTTGACGAAGCGCGAGGAGATGAACTGCTGGCGCTCGCTGGCCATGAGGAAGACCGTTTCGATGTTCGGCTCGAGCCGCGCGTTCATGCCGGCCATCTGGAACTCGTATTCGAAGTCGGAAACGGCGCGCAGGCCGCGCACGATCACCCGGGCGTTCACCGACTGGCAGAAGTGCATCAGCAGGCTATCGAAGGCGCGCACCTCGACCCGGCACTGGTTGGTCTCGTTCTGGGCTACGAGCCGGTCCAGCTCGTACTGCACCAGCTCCACCCGCTCATCGGTCACGAACAGCGGCCCCTTGCCGGCGTTGCGCGCCACCGCAACGATCAGGTGATCCACCACCTTGGTGGCCCGACGGATGATGTCGAGATGGCCCAGCGTGATGGGATCGAAGGTGCCCGGATAGACCCCGATGAGCGGCGGATGCTGTGCCTCTAACCCCATGATCCCTCCATGTCTCGACCCGGCCTTTGCGCCCCTGCTCTGTGCGCCCCTGCCACTTGCGCTTCGGCCCTATGCGTCATCGTCAGGCGCCTCGTCATCCGGCGCATCGCTTGCCCGCGGCGCATCCGGGCCCTCGCCCTCGGGGGCCGCCTGGGTCTCCCCGGCGTCTTCGGTCTCGTCGCCCTCCTCGGCCTCATCGCCTTCCTCCGTGTCGAGGTCGGCCATGTGGGCCACCGAGACCACACGCTCGCCCTCGGCGACGCGGAAGAGCGTGACACCGCGGGTGGTGCGCCCGGCAATGCGGATGTCCTCCACCCCGGTGCGGATGAGCTGTCCGGCATCGGTCACCAGCATGATCTGGTCGCCCGGCCCCACCGGGAAGACGGCCGAGACCCCGGCGCTGCGCCCACCGCTGCGGCTGAGATCCAGATTGCCGATGCCCTGCCCGCCGCGCCCGGTGACACGGTACTCATAGGCCGAGGTGCGCTTGCCGAAGCCGTCGTCGGAGACCGAGAGCAGGAACTCCTCGGCCGCCTGCAACTCGGCCAGACGTTCGGCCGAAAGCTCGACCTCGCCCGCCGCTTCCTCGGCCAGGTCCTCACCCTCGGCGTCACCGTTGCCATTCTCGGCCCGGCGCTGTGCCGCGGCCCAGCGCAGATAGGCAGCACGCTCCTCCGGTGCGGCCTCGATGTGGCGCAGGATCGACATGGAGATCACGCGGCCGCCCGGCGCCAGGCGGATACCGCGCACGCCGACGGAATTGCGCCCGGCAAAGACGCGCACGTCATCGACGCGGAAGCGGATGGTCTTGCCGCCGGTGGTCGCCAGCAGCACGTCGTCCTCGGGGCTGCAGGTGCGCACCGCCACCAGATGCCCGTCCTCGGCCTCCAACTTCATGGCAATCTTGCCGTTGGCCATGACATTGGTGAAGTCGGAGAGACGGTTGCGGCGGACGGTTCCTGCGGAGGTGGCGAACATCACGTTCATCGCGCCCCAGGTGCTCTCGTCCTCGGGCAGCGCCATCCAGGCGGTGATGGACTCACCTTCCTGCAGCGGCAGGATGTTGACCAGCGCCTTGCCCCGGGCCTGCGGCGTGCCCAAGGGCAGGCGCCAGACCTTGAGCTTGTAGACCATGCCGCGCGAGGAGAAGAAGAGCACCGGCGTGTGGGTGTCGCAAACGAAGAGCGAGGAGACGAAATCCTCGTCGCGCATGGCCATGCCGGCACGTCCGCGCCCGCCGCGCCGCTGGGCGCGATAGGTCGAGAGCGGCACGCGCTTGATGTAGCCGCCGTGGGTGACGGTCACCACCATGTCCTCGCGCGGGATCAGGTCCTCGATGTCGTGCTCGAACTCCGAGTCCTCGATGGAGGTGCGCCGCGGCGTGCCGAAGCGCTCCTTGATGTCCACCAACTCGGCGCGCAGCACCTCCATCAGGCGCTCGCGCGAGCCGAGGATGGCGAGGTACTCGCGGATCTTCACCGCCAGCGATTCCAGCTCTCCGGCGATCTTGTCACGCTCGAGTCCGGTCAGGCGCTGCAGGCGCAGTTCCAGGATGGCCTTGGCCTGGGCCTCGGAGAGGCGATAGGTGCCGTCTTCCGCCACCTGGTGGCCCGGATCGTCGATCAGGTCGACCAGCGGCCCCACGTCGCCCGCCGGCCAGGAGCGGCCCAGCAGCCCGGCGCGCGCGGTGTCCGGGTCCGGCGCATGACGGATCAGCGCGATGACCTCGTCGATGTTGGCCACTGCAATGGCCAGACCGACCAGGACGTGTGCGCGCTCGCGCGCCTTGTTGAGCTCGTAGGCGGTGCGCCGTGCGATCACCTCCTCGCGGAAGCGCACGAAGGCGACGATCACCTCGCGCAGGGTCATCATGCGCGGCCGACCGCTGTCGATCGCCAGCATGTTGACGCCGAAGGAGGTCTGCAGCGGCGTGTAGCGGTAGAGCTGGTTCAGGATGACGTCGGAGACCGCGTCCCGGCGCAACTCGATCACCACCCGCAGACCGTGGCGATCGGACTCGTCGCGGATCTCGCTGATGCCCTCGACGATCTTCTCGCGCACCACCTCGGCGATGCGCTCCAGCATCCGGGCCTTGTTAACCTGGTAGGGCACCTCGGTGACGATGATGGCCTCGCGCTCGCGCGGCAGCTCCTCGATGTGGGTTCGCGCGCGCATCAGCACCGAGCCACGGCCCGTGCGGTAGGCGGAACCGATACCCGAGCGGCCGAGAATCAGCCCGCCGGTGGGGAAGTCCGGCCCCGGCACCAGCTGCATCAGGGTCTCGTCGCTGGCCTCCGGATCGTCGACCAGGGCGCAACAGGCATCAATCACCTCGCCCAGATTGTGCGGCGGGATGTTGGTGGCCATGCCCACGGCGATGCCGCCGGCGCCGTTGACCAGCAGGTTGGGAAAGCGCGCCGGGACGACCGTCGGCTCGCTGGTGCTTTCGTCGTAGTTGACCTGGAAATCGACCGTGTCGCGGTCGATGTCTTCCAGCAGCGCTTCCGAAGCCACCCGCTGCAACCGCGCCTCGGTGTAACGCATGGCTGCCGGCGGATCGCCATCCATGGAACCGAAGTTGCCCTGCCCGTCCACCAGCTGCAGGCGCATGGAGAAATCCTGCGCCATGCGGACCATGGCGTCGTAGATCGCCGAGTCGCCATGGGGGTGATACTTACCCATGACGTCACCGACGATACGCGCCGACTTGCGATAGGGCCGGTTCCAGTCGTAGCCCAGCTCCTTCATCGCATAGAGGATGCGCCGGTGCACCGGCTTCAGCCCATCGCGCACGTCCGGCAGGGCGCGCGCGACGATCACGCTCATGGCGTAGTCGAGGTAGGAGCGGCGCATCTCCTCTTCGATGGTGACACCACCGGTGGGGCCGCTGCTCAGGCCATCGCCACCGCCACCGCCCGGAGGCAGCCCATCGCCATCGCCTGAGGCGCCGTTCTCCGGCTCCGGAGGAACCGGGACGCTGTTCTCGTCAATGTCGCTCAAGATCGGACCCGAAATGCAGGTTCAAGGAAGGGAAAGCCCCGTCAGGCCCACAGGCCCCACGCAGCGCAACATAACAGAGCCCGCAGAGGCGAACAAACCAAACGCTTCCGCACTGCAAACGCCGCTCAGTGCCCCGCAAGAACCGAAGGCACTCTACTCTGCTGCTCTGCCCAGGCACGGGTTTTGGGGCACATCCAGCCAATCGCCTCAAGGATCTCCAAGTGAAGCCTATCACACGGACGGTGAAAGATCGGTTCGTGATGAGCCACCCGATTGCGGAGGCGCCGAATCGCATTCATCCGGCCATGCACTTGCCTGCGCGGCAGCCGCGGACTGAAACACCGAAAGAGCGCTTGACGCCAAAGCGTGCCATCATACTGCGGCCCGAGCAGACCGACCCAGAACGCAAAGCGCAGTTCAGCAATCAATTTTCCCGTGCTCACTGTACCTTCGCATTTTCGCTGTGCTTCGCTGAGTTGGGATCTGGAGAAATCGTTCAGTCCCGGAACGCCCGGCTGCAGCAACCAATCGGCTCCAAATTCTCTTGCCACTTGTGCATGAGCCTTGTTCCGAAGGCACACTTCCAGGCAGGAAAGAGGCGTGTAGAATGCCTCGGCAAGTCGCATGTTCCACTCGTAGAGGCGCAGCGCGCCATCTAGGTCATTGCTTTGGGAGGCAAGATACCGCCTCAAGCGCTCCACAGAGATTGCGTCGCGTAACGCCAAATTGACCTGCTCGTTTCGCAAGCGCGCTCTTGCCTTCCTGCGGATAAAGCGTATCTTTAATCCTGTATACCCCCGGTCGGCCTCTGCACCCATAGCGGCGCATGCTCCGGGGGTCAGTTTTTCAATCCAAAGTATAAACTGACGCTCTCGCTTACGCCAGCCCTCACTGGCAAAGCAACTGGGCCGTTCACGCTCTAAGCGGACTGCGCAGACACTTGATCATCAAGGCTGCCAACCGTTGCCGGCCGATTGCGCCAGGAAAGCGCGGCCGCTGGGTAGACATGCGCCTTCCCAGCGGCTTGCTCAGCCTCACACCGCTTAGAACGGGATTTGCTTAGAACGGGATTTCGTCGTCCAGGTCGCTGGGGGGCGGGGTGGAGCCGCCGCCTGACGAGCCCGTGCCACCGCCGCCGAAGCCGCTGTCTTCGTAGCCGGCGCCCGACGAGCCCATGCCGCCCTGTCCGCCCTGGCCACCATAACCGCCACCGCCACCGCCTCCGCCTCCGCCTCCGCCATCGGCGCGGGAATCGAGCATAGTGAGTTCACCGCGGAAGGGTCGCAGGACGATCTCGGTGGTGTAGCGCTCCTGGCCGGACTGGTCCTGCCACTTGCGGCTCTCCAACTGACCCTCGATGTAGATCTTGGAGCCCTTGCGCAGGAAGCGCTCACAGATGGTCACCAGGCCATCGTTGAAGACGACGACGCGGTGCCACTCGGTCTTCTCGCGCCGCTCCCCGGTCTGCTTGTCGCGCCAGTTCTCGGAGGTGGCCAAAGCCAGGTTGCAGACCCGACCGCCGCTCTGCATGGTGCGGATCTCGGGGTCGCGCCCCAAATTGCCGACCAGAATGACCTTGTTGACACTGCCCGCCATCGTCTGCGTTCCCGTTTAGTTCGTGCTGTATCCGGGCACCTTAGCGCCCCATTGCCGCGAGTCCAAGCGGCGCGTTCGACACACCCGGCTCAGGGCCCGGCTCAGGGCCCGGCTCAGGGGTTGAGTCCCATCTCCCAGAAGCCGATCTCCAGCCGGGTCGCGGTCCGGAAAGTCTCCACCAGATCGGGCCAGCGACCGGAGCGGGTGACCTCGCCCTCGATGCCGCGCCGGGCCGCCACCCGTTCGAGCTGGGTGGCCGCGACCGCCGCACCTTCCTGGAACTCCGCTCCAGCATAAAGCTCGAGCCACTCGCGGTAGGGATTGCCCTCAAGGCGCGTGTCGGGATCGGCCATCAGCCGCCGGCCGATCTCGGCATAGCCCAGGGCACAAGGCGCCAGGGCCACCAGGAGGTCGAGCAGATCGCCGCTCATCCCGCGGTCGAGCACATAGCGGGTGTAGAGCCGGTTGGCATCGGCCTCCGGAGTGGCAGCAAGTTCCGACTCGCTCAAGCCCCAGCGCGCCGAGAACTTGAGGTGCAGCGGCACCTCCGTGTTGAGCAGCAGATCGACCAGCGCCGCCGACTGCTTCAGGTCCTCCACCGCATCGGACTTCACCACCGCCAGGGCATAGGCCCGCGCGTAGTGCAGCAGGAAGACGTAGTCCTGCTTCAGGTAGTGCCGGAAACCGGCCTCGGGCAGGCTGCCTGCGGCGAGCTGCCGAACGAAGGGATGGGTGACGTAGCCCTCCCACTCCTGCGAGCACTCAGCCTTCAGCGCCGCGAAAAGCATGCCCTCAGCCCAGCATCATGTTGCGGGTTTCGCCCGGCAAGCGCACGGTCAGGCCGTCGAGCTCTTCGGTGATGATGAGCTGGCAGCCCAGGCGGGAGGTCTTCTGCAGATCGAAGGCAAGGTCGAGCATGTCTTCCTCGTCCTCGCTCGCCTCCGGCAGGCGCTCGTACCAGGACTCGTCGACGATCACATGGCAGGTCGAGCAGGCCAGCGATCCCTCGCAGGCTCCCTCGATGTCCACTTCGTTGCGATGCGCGATCTCCAGGACCGAGAGCCCGGCGGGCGCCTCGACTTCCTTGCGGTTTCCGTCGCGTTCGATGAACACCATTTTCGGCATAGAGCCAGTCGCTCCTCGTTACAGATCGGCCCGGGCCATAGCAGACCCGGCCCGGGAAGTGGAGTGGAAAGGTATAGGCGCCGGGCCGCCGCCTGCTGATCCCTGGGTTCAGGCCACGGCCTCGGCCGTGGAAACGGTGCCCTTTGCGGCCTTGCGCCGGTGCAGGGCGATCCAGGCCGCGGCGAAGGCGTGAAGCTCGGTCTCCTCGCTGGCCCAACCGAAGGAAATGCGCAGCGCGTTCTGCGCCAGGCGCTCGGGCACGCCCATGGCCGCCAGCACGTGCGAGGGACCGACCTTGCCGCTGGAGCAGGCCGAGCCCGAGGAAACGGCAAAGCCCTCGAGGTCCAGGGCCATCAGCTGCAGCTCGGCACTGAGTCGAGGCGAGGCCAGGCAGGAGGTGTTGGGCAGGCGCTCAACACCACGGCCGAACACCCGGGCCTCCGGCTCCGCGGCGAGCACCGCGGCCTCCAGATCATCGCGCCAGGCGGCGAGCCGTGCCATCCGCTCCAGATCGCCGGCTGCCGCCTGAGCCGCGGCACCGAATCCGGCGATCCCGGGCAGGTTTTCCGTCCCGGCGCGCTGGCGCCGCTCCTGGCCGCCGCCGCGCAGGAGGGGGCTGAGGTCCAGGCCGTCACGCAGCCAGAGCGCGCCGACCCCGGCCGGCCCGCCAAGCTTGTGTGCAGAGAGGGTCACAAAATCCACGCCGAGCGCCGCGACATCCACGGGCCGCTTGCCGGCAGCCTGGATGGCATCGCAATGGACCAGCGCCCCGGTGGCGCGCGCGACCTCCACTACCCGTTCAATGGGCTGAATCACACCGGTCTCGTTGTTGGCGAGCTGCACCGACACCAGCGCCGGGCGCGCCTCGGCTGCCAGCATCTCGGCCAGCGCCGCACAGTCTACGCGCCCATCGCTGTCCAGCGGGATCAGCTGCGCTCCCTCCACGGCCTCCAGAATTGAGGCGTGTTCGCCGGCCGACAGCAGGATCGCGGACCGGCCACTGCCGCGCAGGGCAAGGTTGTTGGCTTCGCTCCCGCCGCTGGTGAAGAGGATTTCCGACGGGCGCGCCGCGATCAGGCCGGCCACAGCCGCGCGGGCCCGCTCCAGCGCCGCCCTGGCCGCCCGTCCCTCGGCATGGACCGAGGAGGGATTGCCCACACGGCAGAGGACATCGGCCATGACATCGCGCACTTGCGGCCGCACGGGCGCCGTGGCGTTGTAGTCGAGGTAGATCCGTCCAGACATGTCCGCGCCTGCTAGGCTGCCGCCACCGGGGTCGCCGGTCGCGGTTCGCTGCGCGGCGCCACCCGTCCCGCGACCACGTCGGCGACGCTCACCCCGCTGAGATAGAGATAGATCTGGTTGCCCAGTTCCTCCCAGAGGTCATGGGTCATGCAGCGCCCGACATCGCCGCGGCAGCCAACCGGCTTGCCGGGCGTGCACCGAGTGGCGCGAATCGGCTCGTCCACCGCCAGGATGATGTCCGCCACCCGGGTCTGCGCCGCGGGGTGCGCCATCAGGTAGCCGCCGCCGGGTCCGCGGATGGCGTCCACCAGTCCGGCGCGCCGCAGCTTGGCGAAGAGCTGCTCGAGATAGGACAGGGAGATCCCCTGCCGCTCGGCGATCTCCGCCAGGGTGACCGGTTCCCCCTCGCTGTGCGCGGCGAGGTCGACCAGCGCCATGACGGCGTAACGTCCCTTGGTACTCAGCTTCATCGTCCTACTCCCAGGGCTGCGGGCCGCTTAACAGCCGCCATTGCGCCCGTTGGGCGAGGGGCGCTCCTGCGACTCTCCGCGCTCCGGCTCTGTTGCGGGGTCAACGGGCGTTGCCCCCGCGTCTTCGCGCTCCAGATCAACGACCCGGGCGCGCAGGTGCTGCACCTCGTCCAGAAGTCCTTCAAGCGCCCGGGCGACCGGGTCGGGAATGTCGCCGGTCGGCGTGCCGTAGGCGACAAAGCGCTCGTCGCTCGGTCGCGCGGGCTGCTGCACCGGCCGGGCGGGGATGCCCACGACGGTGACGCCCTCCGCCACCGGCTTGGTGACCACGGCATTGGCGCCGACCCGGGCGCAGCGTCCCACGGTGATCGGGCCCAGGATCTGGGCGCCGGAGCCCACGATCACCCGGTCTTCCAGGGTGGGATGGCGCTTCTGCTGGCGCTGCGAGTCGCTGTCCACCGAAGGCGCGACGCCGCCGAGGGTGACGTCGTGATAGAGGGTGACATCGTCTCCCACCTCGGCGGTCTCGCCGATCACGACTCCCATGCCGTGATCGATGAAGAAGCGCTTGCCGATGCGTGCGCCGGGGTGAATCTCGATTCCCGTCAGCCAGCGACCCAGCTGCGAAATGAAACGTCCGAGCAGATAGAAGCGGCGGCGCCAGCACGCGTGCGCCAGGCGATAGAAGATCATCGCCTGGAAACCGGGGTAGCACAGCACCACCTCTAGCCCGGAACGAGCGGCCGGATCGCGGGCCATGATGGCCTCTATCTCGGCGCGGAGTGTCTTGAACATGGCTCGACCTGTCGGCTACTGTCGCGGCCCCTGGGGGCTCTCCGACCTGGCATATAGGCTTCCTGAGTAAATTGGTCAACTTTTGACCAAGTGCGGAAGCACAGCCCGGACGTACGGAAGCAGCCTGCCTTCGCGCCAGAATGCCGGGGCGAGCAAGACGAAGGTGAGTCGCAAGGAATGCCAGAGGTGATGTTCAACGGGCCGGCGGGCCGGCTAGAGGGCCGCTACCATCATGCGGCCGATTCCACGGCGCCGATCGCGCTGGTGCTGCATCCGCACCCGCAGCACGGCGGGACCATGAACAACAAGATCGTCTACAGCCTGTTCCACGCCTTCGTGCGTCAGGGCTTCTCCGTGCTGCGCTTCAACTTCCGCAGCGTCGGGCGCAGCCAGGGCAACTACGACCGGGGCGAGGGCGAACTGGCCGATGCGGCCTCGGCGCTCGACTGGCTGCAGATGTACAACCCCAACGCCTCGGCCTGCTGGGTCGGCGGCTTTTCCTTCGGGGCCTGGATCGGCATGCAGCTGCTGATGCGCCGGCCGGAGATCGCCGCCTTCATCTCCGTGGCGCCGCCGGCCAACCTCTATGACTTCAGCTTCCTGGCCCCCTGCCCCTCCTCGGGGCTGGTGATCCAGGGCACGGCGGATGAGATCGTGCCGGAAGCCGCGTCCAAGAAGCTGGTCGAGAAGCTGTCGCATCAGCGCGACATCACCATCGACTACCAGACGATCCAGGGCGCCAACCACTTCTTCCAGGGCTATCTGGAGCAGATGGAAAAGACGGCCGAGGACTACATCAAGCGCGGCCTGGCCGAACAGGCGGCCGCGAGCAAGGCAGCCGAAGCCTGAGTTGCCCGGACCCGAGCTCTACACCGGAGGCCGATAGAAGCGGCCGCCGGTCGTGGGGCTCGGTACGCCGGTAGTGCCCGGCAGCGACAGCGGGAGGCCAGCGAGGCTGCGCGCCGCCAGATAGGCGAAGGCCTCGGCTTCCAGGGCATCACCGTTCCAGCCCAGCGCCTCGACCGGCTCCACCGCCGCCTCCAATCGCTCAGCCAGCCAGCGCATCAAGACGGGATTGCGCCGCCCGCCACCGGTGACCAGCCAGCGCCGCGGCGAGCACGGAAAGTGCTCCAGCGCCCGCACAACACTCTCCACCGTGAAGGCCGCCAGGGTGGCCGCCCCGTCCTCGCTCGAGAGCCCCTCGACCGGCGCGGGGTCGAAGGCATCGCGGTCGAGGGATTTCGGCGGTTTCGCAGCGAAGTAGGGATGGTCCAGCAGGCTGACCAGGGCTTGGCGATCCACCTCTCCTGCCGCGGCCAAGGCGCCGTCGAGATCGCAGGGCTGCCCCGCGCGGCGGCGCGCCCAGTCATCCAGCAAGGCATTGCCGGGGCCGGTATCGAAAGCCAGCAGGGCGTCGGCCTCCTCACCAATCCGGGTGACATTACCCACACCGCCCAGATTGAGCACCGCCGCCGGGCGCGGCAGCGGGCCGAGGCGCGCCGCGTGAAAGAGCGGTGCCAGGGGCGCGCCCTGCCCACCGGCCGCCACGTCGGCGGAGCGGAAGTCGCAGACCACGGGAATGCCCGTCAGCCGGGCCAACAGAGCTCCATCTCCGATCTGCCAGGTCCGCCGCGCCTCCGGTTCGTGCAGGATGGTCTGGCCGTGAAAGCCGATCGCCGTCACCTCAGCGGCCGCCACGCCGGCCTGCGCCAGCAGCGCCCCCACCGCCTCGGCATGGCGATGGGTCAGCTCCTGCTCCACCTCCGCCACCGGCTGCCGGCCGCCCAGAAGGGCGCGCAGCCTTTCGCGAAATCCGGGGTCATAGTCCACGCTGTGAAAGGCGCCGGGGTTCACCTGCTGTGCGCCGTCGGTCTCAAGCAGCGCGGCGTCGATCCCGTCGAGCGACGTGCCGCTCATCAGACCGAGATAGAGTCCCATCAGGCCGCCTCCACCATCCGGTTCGCCTCGGGCATGGCCGCCGAGAGCCCTGCCGCCGCCAGCGCCAGCAGCAGGAAGAACAGCAAGGCCGCCGGCGCCCCGGCGAACTGGGCAACGATGCCAAGCGAGCCGAGCGCCAGCGCCACCAGGCCGATGAGCGAGTTGGAGAAGGCGACGTAGAGCGGGCGTTCCTCCGAGGGTGCGGCATCGACCAGATAGGTTTTGCGGCCCAGCCGGGCACCGGCCTCGGCGATGCCGAGCAGCAGGAAGGCCGGCGCATAGGCCAGCGCCGGGATGCCCTCGCCGGCGAAAAACCCGATCGCCAGGGCCACAACTGCCGCGGCGGCGCCCAGGAGTCCGGCCTGGATCATCACGCTGCGCGCCGTCTGGTCCGACAGCTTGCCCCAGATCGGACTGGAGACGACGTTGGCCAGGCCCACCGCGACGATGAAGACGCCCAGGGCCGCTGCGCCCTCCACCAGCCCGTGCGCATGCAGCACGAAGAGCGGCATGGCGACCTCCACCGAGGTCAGCGCCGCCCGGGCCCAGAGATAGCGGCGAAAGCCACTCTGCTGCTTGACCAGTCCGAAACCCTGCCGCACCTCCGCCAGCATGTTGCGGCCGCCCTCGCTGGCGCCGGGCTCCTCTTCGATGCGAGCGAAGAGCAGAGCCGCCAGAGCCCAGAGCAGCGCCGCCACCAGCACCAGCCAGAGGTAGGGCGTGACACCGGCGTCCTCTCCGAGCCAGAAGCGCAACCCCAGGCCGGCGAGCAGCGTCAGCCCGCCGCCGACAGCCGCGCGGTGCGACAGCAGGCGGCCGCGCCGACCCTTGGGAATGGTCTTGCCGGTCACATCCTGGAAGGCGACTGATCCAGCGCCGCTGGCGATGCTGAAGAGCGTGAAGAGCGCCAGGATGGCGATGCCCGACGCCAACGGCGGCAAGAAGGCAGCGGCGGGGAGAATGAGGAGCAAGGTCACCGCCTGGAAACTGCCGGCGGCGCTCCAGACCCACTTGCGCTGGGGCATGCCGCGAATGCGCGCCGCTACGGCCATCTGCGGCAGCAGCGAACCCACCTGCTTGATTGGCGAAAGGAAGGCGACCAGCGATGCCGGCACGCCGATGGCCGCCATCATCCACGGCAGCGTCAGGCCGGGGCTGGCAAGCTGTTCAGCCAGCTTGGTGCAGGCACCGTTGCCGAGGTTCAGCAGGTAGTTGCCCGGCAGGGCGGTGCAGGCAGATTCGGGAATCGCGGTGCAGGCCCGCTCCTCCGCCCCGTCGCCGGTAAGGGCGCCGTAGAGCCGTTCGCTCAGCGTGCTGGCGGCAGGTCCCACCGTCGTGCTCATGCAAGTACCTCGTCCTCGTGGTGGCCGCCCGGAATCGCGGGACAAACGGGAAAGCATTTGGCCCTCTACGCGGCACCCTATAGCATTACCGGAAGCGGCAGCGCTGCCGCAAACCGGGGGGAAAGACAATGGGGCTCCATCGCACGGGAAAAGTCGACAGCGGTCTCACGCGCGCCCTCGCGACCGGCACCATCTGCCTCGCCTTCTCGCTCGCCGCGGGTTTCGGACAGAGCGCCCATGCTGGCGACTGTGAGGCGGATGCGGTTCCGCTCGGCGGCACCTGCGTTGCCGTCGCCGAGGTGGCCGAGGATATGGCCGCGGCTGTGCAAGAAGCCATGGAGGCGGACGGCTTGAAGGCCGTCCTCCTGGCAGTCGAGGTTGCGGGCAAGCCGGTTCTGACCCGTGCCTGGGGCGAAACGATGACCGCGGTCCCCGCCACCCCGGACATGCGTTTTCGCAATGGTGCGATCGCGATTGCCTACCTGGGCGTGCTGGCCCTGCAGCTGCAGGAAGAGGGCCTTCTGTCGCTGGACGACCCTCTGTCACAGTGGCTCCCCGACCTGCCCAATGCCGAGGGCATGACGGTGCGCATGCTGGCGGACGGGACGGCCGGCTACGCCGACTACGTGCCGCTCTTCCCCTTCTACGACGACGTGTTCCGACAGTGGCGCGAGGACGAGCTGCTCGCCATCGCCTTTGCCGAACCGCTGGTCTGCGCGCCCGGCAGCTGTTTCGCGTACGCCCACACCAACTACATCCTGCTGGGCCGAGTGCTGGAGGCCGCGGCCGAGAAGCCCCTGACGGAGCTGCTGCAGGAGCGGATTTTGGCGCCGCTCCGCCTCACCGACACGCACAGCGAAGCCACCGCCCGCATGCCGGAACCGGTGCTACATGCCTTCACCAGCGAGCGGGGTCTCTACGAGGACTCCACCTACTGGAACCCCTCCTGGAGCCTGGCCCAGGGCGCCATCATGACCACCACGGTGGAGGATGCGCTTGCCTCCTTTGCAGCCATCGGGCGGGGGGAGCTGCTGTCAGCCGAGTCCCAGAAGCAGCTTCTGGCCCCGACCACCGCCGGCTTCGGCCCCTTCGACGAGGACCTCTACTACGCCCTCGGACTGCTGGTCAGCGACGATTGGCTGATCCAGACGCCCTCCTTCGCCGGCTTCTCGGCGGTTGCCGCTCATCTCCCGGACCAGGATATCGGCTTTGCCGTGACCGCCACTGCCGGCCCCGACACATCGCCGGACCTGCGGACCAGCAATCGCCTGGCGGTCCGTCTGGGCCGCATTCTGGCGCCCGACCAGCCACCGCGCCTGCCCGAACGCTGAGCAGCTTGCGGCGCGTTGAGCCTTCCGGCAGCGCGTGCTAACTCTGCGCTCTTCCAAGACAGCAGACGCACTGCACGAGTAGTCCCATGACCAGCCCCGCATCCGATTTCCTGCGCACCATGGCGGCGCGCGGATACATCCACCAGTGCACCGACATGGAGGCACTGGACGCCCTGGCGCTCAAGCAGCCGGTGGCGGCCTATGTGGGCTATGACTGCACGGCGGACTCGCTGCACGTGGGCCACCTGCTCTCGATCATGATGTTGCGCGTGCTGCAGCAGAACGGGCACAAGCCCATCGTGCTGATGGGCGGCGGCACCTCGCGGGTGGGCGACCCCTCGTTCCGCGACGAATCCCGACCCCTGCTGACCGACGCCGAGATCGAGCGCAACATGACCAGCATCAAGCGGGTCTTCGCGCAGTTCCTGACCTTCGGCGACGGCCCGAGCGATGCGGTGATGGTCAACAATGCGGACTGGCTGGACCAGCTGCACTACATCGACTTCCTGCGCGACTATGGCCGCCACTTCTCGGTCAACCGCATGCTGAGTTTCGATTCCGTGAAGCTGCGCCTGGAGCGCGAGCAGCCCCTGACCTTCCTGGAATTCAACTACATGATCCTCCAGGCTTACGATTTCCTGGAGCTGGGGCGGCGCTACGACTGCCGGCTGCAGATGGGCGGCTCCGACCAGTGGGGCAACATCGTCAACGGCGTCGAGCTGGCCCGCCGGGTGGACCAGCGTGAGCTCTTCGGCCTGACCACCCCGCTGCTCACCACCGCCTCCGGCCAGAAGATGGGCAAGACGGCCGCCGGCGCGATCTGGCTGAACGAGGAGCGGCTGTCGGCCTACGACTACTGGCAGTTCTGGCGCAACACCGAAGATGCCGATGTCGGCCGCTTCCTGCGCCTCTTCACCGAGATGCCGCTGGCCGAGATCGAGCGCCTGGAACGCCTGGAAGGGGCGGAGATCAACGAGGCCAAGAAGGTGCTGGCCGACGCCGCCACCTCCCTCTGCCGCGGCGAGGAAGCCGCACAGCAGGCGGCGGAAACCGCGCGGCGTACCTTCGAGGAGCATGCCCTGGACGAGGCGCTGCCGACGGTCGCGGTACCCCGCCAGCGACTGGAGAACGGCGTCCCGGCCTACGAGCTCTTCCGCGAGGCCGGGCTCAGCAGTTCCAACGGCGAGGCCCGGCGCCTGATCAAGGGCGGGGGCGCCAGGGTCAACGACGAGCGCCTGGCCGACGAGTCCGCGGTGCTCGGTCTGGCTCAGCTCACCCAGCACGGGGTGATCAAGCTCTCGGCCGGCCGCAAGCGTCACGTCCTGATCCGCCCCGACTGACCCGCCGCGCCGCGCGCACGTCGGGGCATTGCGTTACACGGGGTCCGGACGCAATATCCGGTCCGGACTTTCCGTAAGCTAAGTTAATTTATGTCTGTCAGTGACTTAACCCACTTCCACTCGACAGATAGGTCAGTTTGCTCTACCCTTTTTTTGGCGCCTGCCGATGCCATCTTTGCAGAAGGCACGCCAAGAAGAACGGTCCGGAGCAAGGCCGCCACTTGATGCCAGGATCGCGGGGCCATTCCGCGATCGGTTCAGGAGATGAGGGTCAGACATGCCTGACGGAGCCGTTTCGCTCGACGACAAATACACTCTGGATAGCGGTCGGATATTTCTGACCGGCACCCAGGCACTGGTGCGCCTGCCCATGATGCAGCGCCAGCGCGACGAACGGGCCGGATTGAACACCGCCTGTTTTATTTCCGGCTACCGCGGCTCTCCCCTGGGCGCGCTGGACCAGCAGCTCTGGAAGGCCCGCAAGTACCTCAAGGACAACCACATCCACTTTCAGCCGGGTGTGAACGAGGACCTTGCCGCCACCGCCATCTGGGGCACGCAGCAGGCCAACCTCTTCGGCGACTGCCTCTACGACGGCATCTATTCGATGTGGTACGGCAAGGGCCCGGGCGTGGACCGCAGCGGCGACGTCTTCCGCCACGGCAACTTTGCCGGCGCCTCCCAGAACGGCGGCGTGTTGCTGCTGGCCGGTGACGATCATGCGGCCAAATCCTCCACCACGGCCCATCAGTGCGAATACGCCTTCATGGACGCCATGGTGCCGGTGCTCAATCCGGCGGGCGTCCAGGAGTTCCTGGACCTTGGACTCATCGGCTGGGCCATGAGCCGCTATTCCGGCTGCTGGATCGGCTTCAAGACCGTCACCGAGACGGTGGATGCCACCGCCTCTTGCTACGTCGATCCGCACCGCCTCGAGCCGGTCATGCCGGACTTCGAGATGCCGGAAGGCGGGCTCAACCTGCGCTGGGGCGGCGCACTCGACATGCTGGCGCAGGAAGAGCGCCACCATCGCTTCAAGCTGCCGGCGGCCATCGCCTTTGCGCGCGCGAACGGCCTCGACAAGCGGGTGATCGACTCCCCCAACCGCAAGGTGGGCATCATCACCGCCGGCAAGTCCTATCTCGACGTGCGCCAGGCGCTGGACGATCTGGGCATCAGCGAGGAGATGGCTCGGGACATCGGCCTGTCGATCTACAAGGTCGCCATGAGCTGGCCCCTGGAACCGCAGGGCGTACGTGCCTTCTGCGAGGGGCTGGACGAGGTGCTGATCGTCGAGGAAAAGCGCCCGATCATCGAAAGCCAGGTCAAGGAACAGCTCTACAATTGGCGGGCCGACCGCCGCCCGCGCATCATCGGCAAGCATGACCGCAACATGCCGGACGAGCCCGACACCTGGTTGCTACCCTCCTATGCCGAACTCAACCCGGCCCAGGTCGGCCGGGCGATCGGCGCACTGCTCAAGCGCCACGGCATCACCAATGAGCGGATCGAGTCCCGCTTCGCCTTCCTGCAGGAACTGGAAACCCTGCTGCAGGGCGAGCAGGCGCCGATGAAGCGCATTCCGCACTTCTGCTCCGGGTGCCCGCACAACACCTCGACCAAGGTGCCCGAAGGCTCCCGCGCCATGGCCGGCATCGGCTGCCACTACATGGCGCAGTGGATGGACCGGAACACCGCGACCTATACGCAGATGGGCGGCGAAGGGGTGCCCTGGGTCGGCCAGGCGCCGTTCAGCAGCACCAAGCACGTCTTCGTCAACCTGGGCGACGGCACCTACTTCCACTCCGGGCTGATGGCCATTCGCCAGGCCGTGGCTGCCGGCGTGAACATCACCTACAAGATCCTCTATAATGACGCCGTGGCCATGACCGGCGGACAGCCGCACGACGGGCCGCTGAACCCGGTGATGATCGCACGCCAGGTGGCGGCCGAGGGTGTGAAGCGCATCTACGTCGTCTCCGACGAGCCCGACAAGTATCCCCTGGGCACGGATTGGGGATCGGGTGTGACCGTGGAGCATCGCGACGAACTGGACCGCATCCAGAAGGAACTGCGCGAGTACCCCGGCGTCACCGTCATCGTCTACGACCAGACCTGCGCCGCCGAGAAGCGTCGCCGGCGCAAGCGCGGCACCTTCCCGGATCCGGCCAAGCGAGTCTTCATCAACGACCTGGTCTGCGAAGGCTGCGGCGACTGCTCGGTCCAGTCCAACTGCGTTTCGGTCGTGCCCAAGGACACCGAGTTCGGCACCAAGCGGGCCATCGACCAGTCCTCTTGCAACAAGGACTACTCCTGCCTGAAGGGCTTCTGCCCCTCCTTCGTGACGGTGGAGGGCGGCAGCCTGCGCAAGCCGGAGGCCCTGACCCCGGCAGCGGAGAAGGCACCGGCCTGGGCCGTTCTGCCTGAACCGACCCTGCCGTCAGTCGAGGAGGAGCCCTACGGCATCCTGGTGACCGGCGTAGGTGGCACCGGCGTGGTGACCATCGGCGCGCTGCTGGGCATGGCCGCCCACATCGAGGGCAAGGGCTGCTCGATCCTGGACATGGCCGGCCTGGCGCAGAAGGGCGGCGCGGTGCTCAGCCACCTGCGCATCGGCAAGCGGCCGGAGGATCTGCACGCCGTGCGCATCTCTGCCGGCGGCGCCCGCCTGCTGCTCGGCTGCGATCTGGTGGTCGCCGCGGGGCAGGACGCACTGTCCAAGCTGCGCAAGGGGTACAGCCGTGCCGTGGTCAACAGCCACGAGACGATCACCGGCGACTTCACCCGCACCTCGCCCACCTACCACTTCCCCACCAAGGAACTGGAGACGGTGATCGAGGATGTGGTCGGCCGCAACGCGAGCGAGTTCGTGGAATCCACGGAGATCGCCACCGGTCTGCTGGGTGACTCGATCGCCACCAACCTCTTCATGCTGGGCTATGCCTGGCAGAAGGGCCTGATCCCCATCACGCGCGAGGCCATCGAGCAGGCCATCGAGCTGAACGGCGTGGCCATCGACTTCAACAAGAAGGCCTTCCTCTGGGGCCGCCGCGCCGCGCACAATCTCGAGGCCGTGCAGGCGCTGGTGGCGCCCGAGAGCAAGACCGCCCCGGCGCAGGAGCAGAGCCTGGACGAGCTGATCGCGCGGCGGGTGAGCTTCCTGACCGACTATCAGAACCGCGCCTATGCCGAGCGCTACCGTGACCTGGTTGAGCGGGTGCGCACTACGGAGCGGAGCCGGGCGCCGGGGCGCGAGAGCCTGACCGAGGCCGTGGCCCGCTATGCCTTCAAGCTGATGTCCTACAAGGACGAATACGAGGTCGCACGGCTCTACACCGACGGCAGCTTCAAGCGGAAGCTGGAGGCACAGTTCCAGGGCGACTTCACGCTGAAGTTCCACCTGGCGCCGCCGCTGCTGGCCCAGCGCGATCCGGAAAGCGGCAAGCTGAAGAAGAAGCAGTACGGCCCCTGGATGCTGCGGGCCTTCGGCCTGCTCGCCAAGGGAAAGCGGCTGCGCGGCACGGCGCTCGATCCCTTCGGCTACACCGCTGAACGCAAGACCGAGCGGCGCTTGATCGGCGAGTACGAGGCCCTGATTGGCGAGCTGTGCGAGGGGCTGAACGCCGACAACCACGCTCTCGCGGTCTCCCTGGCCTCCCTGCCGGATCAGATCCGCGGCTACGGCCACATCAAGGAGGCCAATATCGCCAAGGTCGAGCAGCAGAAGCAGGAGCTGCTGAGCAGCTGGCGCAATCCCCAGCCGCAGTCGGTCGCCGCGGAGTAGGTCGCGGCGACCTTCCCCTTGCTAATTTGGGGGTGGTAAAGGATCTCGCGGGTTGAACCGGATCGCATTCAATCTGACCCATAAGGGAACAGATTGAATGCGTGACTCCGGTCCAACTTCAAAGAGATCCAGCACCAACGGCTCCAGATCCCGGCTCAGTCGCGCCAGGAAGAATCTTCCGCGTCGAGTGTCGACTTGAGATAGTCGAAATGCCGCTTGGCCATTCCCCGGTACGCGGCCCAGCCTTCGGCCGTCGCGCTTGCGACCTCGTCCGACAGCACCGACAGCGGCTGCCCCGCGGACCGGGCCAGGATGATCGTCTGGGCCGCCTTCTCGAAGAAATAGAGGTCCTCGAAGGCATCGGCGACCGTTTCGCCGGCGACCGTGACCCCGTGGTTGGCCATCACCAGAACCGAGTGGCCTTCCATCGCGCTGGCCATGCGCCGCCCTTCTTCTACTGCGTCGGCGATGCCACCGAAGTGAAGATCGTAGCCGGTGCGGCCGAAGAAGCGTGCCGTGTTGTTGTCGATCGGCAGAACGCTCGGGTCCTTCAGGCAGGACAGCGCCAGGGCATAGGGTGAATGGCAATGCAGGATGACCCGTGCCGCCGGCAGGCTCCGGTGCAACGTCCCGTGCACCGTCCAGGCTGAGGGATCGGGCGCATCCGGGCGCGCCATCACCTCTGCATCGTCGGCGTCCAGCAGCAGCAGATCGCTCGCCCGGATGGTCGCGAAGTGCTGCCAGCGCGGGTTCAGCAGGAACCTCCGGCCGCAGTCGGAGACGGCGGCACTGAAGTGATTGCCGACCGACTCGCTCCAGCCGAAGCGGTGGCAGAGCCGGAAGGCCGCTGCCAGGTCCTGCCGCAGCCCGGTTTCCGTTACGCTCTCTGCCGTCATGCCTTGAAGCGCCCTTCGCTGACGAGTGCCCGATAGCTGGAGCGCATTTCGGCGCGATCAGTGTAGCAGCCACGCAGATAGCGCTCGCCGCTGCTCGCCGAATAGGCCGCGCGACCATGCACAACCCGGTGATTGTCGAAGGTGAGGCACTCGCCCGCCCTCATCCGGAAGTGCATCACGTAGCGCTCCTCCTGCAGCATCCGGCCGAAGCGACAAAAGGCGGGATAGTAGTCGTCGAGCAGCTCCTGGGGCAGGTCGAAGACGTCAGCCATGTGCTGACTGATCGTCACGCCGGACACCGCGCCCGTCTCGTCCAGTTCGATCACCCGCTGGCGCGAGCGCATGTCGTAGGTGTCATGCTCGCAGTAGAAGGGAATGTCGATCTCGGACAACAGGCGGAACGCTTCGGGATCCTCGCGGCGGAGATCCTCGGCCACGGCAACGCCGTCGAGAAAGAGGCTGTCACCGCCCTCCACCGTGTTGGCACGGCAATGCAGGAACTGGACGCCCGGTGCCACCTCCTCGGCCGGCGTATCGGTGTGCAGTTCCAGCGCCTTTGCGGTGTAGGCCAGATTGGTCGGCTCGATGTGCGTGCGCACGTCGAAGTACTCGCCGAAATAGGTCGGACGCACCTGACCGATCAGCTTGGCCGTCTCCGTCAGCCCTTCGTCGCTGTCGGGCATGTCGGTGATGATGGCGATTCCTTCGACCAGCATTGCCCTTATCCACGCCGCGACTGTCTGTGGGTCGCTCATCAGCATGGGCTGCGAGAAGCGCTGGATGGCGGGAAAGTGATCGCCATACCAAGGCACGCGCGGCAGGGCGGCCGGATCGTGGCGGCGCCCCTCATCGGCGAAAGTCTGGAGCATGGGAATGGGCAGGTGCGAGACGTGATTCTCGCACTGCCAGGCGATCACCAGGGCCTCCCCCTCGAGCGCAACGCTCCGCGGGCGCGGGGGCTGTTCGAGATGAAAAATGTCGAAAGTACGCTCGCGCGTCTCGCTGTCGAAGGAGGTCGGGCAGTTGTCACGCAGCCAGTAGTAATTGAAATAGCTGGTGCGGCCGTCCGGCAAGGTGATGTCGAGGCCCTTTTCCCGAAGGGTGACGGCAGATGTCTGGGTGTCCATGGCGCCTTCTTAAGCTTCTACTCAAAATGAGGTTCGATCTGCCCGAGCAGATCGCACGCCTTTTCAGGATCCAAAAGAGTGATTAGTCTTAAGGTTGGTTAAGCTGTGAGTTAACTCGTGAAGCGTCTGCCCCCACTGCGCCTGCTTGCCACCTTCGAGGAGATCGCCCGGCTCGGCTCGATGCGGGAGGCCGCCGCGCGCCTGAACGTCACCCGCCCGGCCATCACCCAGGCGCTCAAGGCGCTCGAAGATCACGTGGGCGTGACCCTTCTCGATCGCACGACACGACCGGCCCGGCTCACCGAGGCAGGGCAGCAGCTCGCCCGGGCCACCCGGGAGGGGCTCGGCATCATTTCCGGCACGATCGACGAGATCCAGGCAAGCGCCGGGCAGGAGCAGCAGTTGACCATCGCCTGCACCGTGGGCATGGCGACCCACTGGCTGATGCCGCGCCTGTCCAACTTCTATGCGCACCATCCGCAGCTGGTGGTGAACGTGCAGGCACCGCCGACGGACCTTCCTGCCCTTGCCCCGGGCATCGACGTCGCCCTGCGCTATGGCACCGGCGACTGGAGTGATGGGGAGACCTGGAAGCTCTTCGACGAAATCGTTTGTCCGGCCGGCCAGCCGGCATTGATCGAACGCCTGCTAGAGTCGGGCGTGGATCTCGAGGAAGCGCCGCTGATCCAGGTGGCAAGCGCCGAGACGCCACACTGGGCAGGCTGGTCGGAGTACATGGCGATGGCCGGGCGGGGCCGGCCGCGCGGCCCCACCCAGACCTTCGACAACTATGTGCAGGCGATCCAGGCCGCCCGGGACGGGCGCGGCCTGGTGCTTGGCTGGCGCTCGATCACCGACGAGTTGGTGCGGGAGGGCCACTTGAGGCCCTGGCCCGGCGGCGAGGTCGACCCCGGCACCGGCTACCATGCAACGCTTTCGCCGCAGGGTGCCGCCAAGGCCGCCTCCCTCGCCTTCATCGACTGGCTGAAGCAGATCACTGCCTGAGGAGAGGGCGGCCAACAAAGCGGATGGACGGGTAGCGTCAGAATCGCCCGCTGCGGAAATCCTCCACCGCCTGCACCAGTTCGTCGCGGGTGTTCATCACGAAGGGACCATAGCGGGCCACCGGCTCGTTCAGGGGACGCGCCGCTGCGAGCAGAACCCTGGCCTCACCTTCTGCGCCGGCCTGGGCACGAAAACCGTCGCCCTCGCCCAGGATCGCCAGATCGCCGCGGGACAGAGGCTCGCCCTCCAGTGTCACCCCGCCTTCATAGACATAGGCGAAAGCGGCGTGCCCGGCAGGCAGTGGCACCTCAGCCGTGCTGCCGGCAGGCAGCGTGAGATCGAGAAGATAGGGCTCGGTCGGTCGCGCTTCGGGATCGAGGGCGATCGCTCCCACCACCTCGCCCACGCGTCCGGCGATCACGCGGACCGTGGCGCCGCCGGACAACGGCGCAGTGGGAATCGCATCGGCCTGGAGGTCTCGGTAGCCGGGCGTGGTCATCTTCAGGTGCGACGGCAGGTTCAGCCAGAGCTGAAAGCCGCGCATCAGGCCTTCCTCCTGCTCCGGCATCTCGGAGTGGACCAGTCCGCTGCCGGCGGTCATCCACTGCACGCCGCCGGGGCCGAGCAGCCCCTCGTTGCCCTTGTTGTCGCGATGGCGCATGCGGCCGTCCAGCATCACGGTCACCGTTTCGAAGCCGCGATGCGGATGATCCGGAAAGCCGGCGATGTAGGCCTTGGGATCGTCGGAGCCGAACTCGTCCAGCATCAGGAAGGGATCCAGCGCGTCCAGATCCGGCGTGCCGATGATGCGAGTCAGCTTCACGCCGGCGCCGTCGCTGGCCGGCATGCCGCGCAGGCGCCGCTCCACCGGTCGCGCCTGGGTGACCGGGGCAGTGGGGCGGTCGTGTGCTGTGGTCATGGGGATCACTCCTTTTGCTGTCCCCTGGAAGGTAGGCGCGCGCGGCACACAAGAGAAGTGACGCCCGGCGGCCGCACTGTTTCCTCGTTTCGAACAAAGCAGGCCGTTCACAGAAGCGCCCAACGCCGGGTAGAGTGCTGCGCGAGGGGGATACCATCATGAGTCAGGCCGACCGATCGGATAAATCCGCACGGCTGCAGTACGCGGCCGACGAGAAGCCACCCCTTCTCCTCGCAAGCCTGCTCGGCTTTCAGGTGGTCACCTTGATCCTGGTCGGCATCGTGCTCACGCCCCTGATCGTGTTGCGCGCCGTCGGCCTGGAGGGACAGTACGGTTCCTGGGTGGTCTTCGCCGCCCTACTGATCTCCGGCCTCACCACCATGCTGCAGGCGCGCCGGATCGGGCCGGTCGGGGCCGGCTATGCGCTCTTCATGGGCACCTCGGGTGCTTTCATCGCCATCGGCATCGCCGCGCTGACCGCCGGCGGCATGCCGCTCATGGGCACCCTCATCATCGCCGCGGCCCTGGTGCAGTTCGTCTTCGCGTCCAAGCTGGGCCAGCTCCGGCGCATTTTGACGCCGACGGTGGGCGGGACCGTGATGATGCTGATCGCGGTGACGGTCTTCCCGGTGATCTTCGATCTCCTGGCCCAGCGCCCGGAGACGACGCTGGGGCCCTCGGGCGCGCCCCTGGTGGCGACGATCACCTTTCTGATCACGCTCAGCCTGCTGCTCTTCGCCCGTGGCGGCCTCAAGCTCTGGGGGCCGCTGGGCGGCGTCCTGACCGGCTGCCTGGTGGCCTGGTCCATCGGTCTGCTGGATGTCTCCGCTGTCGCAACGGCGCCCTGGCTGGGCCTGCCGTCGGTGGCTTGGCCCGGACTGGATCTTTCCTTCGGTCCGGCCTTCTGGGGCCTGCTGCCCGCCTTCATCATCGTCACGCTCGTGGGAGCGGTCGAGACCTACGGCGACGCCATCGCCATTCAGCGCCTCTCCCATCGCGAGCAGCGGCCGCTGGACTTCAAGGTGGTACAGGGCGCGGTCTATGCCGACGGCGTGGGCAACCTGCTCTCCGGTGTCGCCGGAACCCTGCCCAACACCACCTATTCCGACAGCATTGCAGTGGTGGAAATGACCGGCGTGGCCGCGCGCCGCGTGGCACTGCTCGGCGGGCTGATGCTGGTGCTTCTGGCCTTCTCGCCGAAACTCTCCGCCCTGCTGCAGTCGGTGCCCAGCCCGGTTCTGGGGGCCTTCGCCTTCGTGATCCTGTCGCTGCTCTTCGGGAACGGCCTGCGCATGGTCACCGAGGGCGGGCTGTCCTATCGCAACGCCTTCGTGGTCTGCCTTGCCTTCTGGCTGGGCATGGGGTTCCAGCACCAGTGGCTCTTCTCCGACCTGCTGCCGCCCTGGTCACGGATCCTGCTCGACAACGGCATCACCGCCGGATCCATCGTCGCGATCCTCCTGATGCTTGCCCTGAACATCGGCAGCCCGCGGCGACACCGGCGCAGTCTCGCCAGCTCCCACGCTGCGCTGGGCGAATTGCACGACTGGCTGCAGGAAGAGGCCGTGGCCATCGGCTGGGACAAGCCGGCGGTGATGCGGCTGCAACTGGCCGCCGAGGAGGCGCTGCTCTATCTGTTGGAACGCCGCTCGACCGGCAACCGGCGACGCGAACTGCGCCTGTCTGCCGCGGTGCAGCGGGACGGAGACCTTCTAACCGTGGAGTTCTTCATGGGTGCGCAGACGCAAGAGAACATCCTGGACCAGCTCTCCGGTCTTGAAGCCCAGCCGGACAGGTCGGATGGCGAGGATGCCGGGCTGCGCATCCTGCGCGGTCTGGTGCAGAACCTCGACCACCAGCAGTACAACGAAGGGGAATACCTGAGCTTCTCGGTCGACAGCACGCCACTGGCGTGAGGGCGAGACAGGAAATCGGAACGCGAAGCGGCCCGGCGAAGCTTTTGGAACTCCGCCGGGCCGATTGCGATCAGCGCGGTTCCGAGCGCAGGCCCTTGATCAGGGCCCAGCAACCCAGCAGCAGCACCGCGGCGAAGGGCAGGCCCGTCGAGACGGAGGCTGCCTGCAGCGCCGCAAGCCCACCGCCCAACAGCAGGGCGATGGCCACGAGGCCCTCGAAGATGCACCAGAAGACCCGCTGCGACACCGGAGCATCCATCTTGCCACCGGCGGTGATGGTGTCGATGACCAACGAGCCGGAGTCGGACGAGGTCACGAAGAACACGATCACCAGCACGATGCCAACGAAGGAGGTGATCTCCGCCAGCGGCAGTTCCTGCAGCATCAGGAAGAGCTGCAGCGGCAGCGCCGCCTCGGCCGCAGCCTGATAGCCGTCATAGACCAGCTGGCTGATGGCCGTGCCACCGAAGGCGGTCATCCAGAGCACCGAGGCCAGGGAGGGGATCAGCAGCACGCAGGTGATGAACTCGCGCACCGTGCGCCCCCGGCTGACCCGGGCGATGAACATGCCCACGAAGGGCGACCAGGAGATCCACCACGCCCAGTAGAAGGCAGTCCAGCCCTGGGCAAAGTTGCTGTCCTCACGCCCGAAGGGGTTCGAGAGGGCCGGCAGATACTCCACATAGGCCGCCAAATTGGCAAAAAATCCGGTGACGATCGCCACCGTCGGCCCCACCAGGATGACGAAGAGCATCAAGAGGATGGCCAGCGACAGGTTGATCTCCGACAGGCGCTTCACGCCCTTGTCCAGGCCGGCCAGCACCGAAACCAGGGCAATGGCCGTGATCCCGACCACCAGGAGGACCTTGGAGGTGTCTCCTTCCGGCACCCCGAAGAGGAACTCGAGCCCGGCATTGGCCTGCTCCGCCCCGAAGCCCAAGGAGGTCGCCAGACCAAAGAGCGTGGCAAAGACCGCCAGGGTGTCGATGATGTGCCCGGTCCAGCCCCAGACCTTCTCGCCGAAGATCGGATAGAAGATCGAGCGCACGGACAGCGGCAGGCCCTTGTTGAAGGCAAACAGCGCCAGGGACAGGGCCACGATGGCGTAGATTGCCCAAGGATGCAGGGCCCAGTGATAGATCGTCGCCGCCATGCCCAGGCGGCGCGCTTCCTCCGCATCGCCGGGTGCGCCTGCGAGCGGCGACCAGCTGCCGGCGGTTCCCGCATCCTCGGCCACGGCGGTGCCGAAGTGCGTAAGCGGTTCGGACACGCCATAGAACATCAGTCCGATGCCCATGCCGGCGGCAAACAGCATGGCAAACCAGCCGGGATAGGAATAGTCGGGTCGGGCCTCGCGCCCGCCCAGACGCACTTTGCCGAGCGGCGAAACCAGGATGCCCAGGCAGACCAGCACGAAGATGTTGCCGGCAATCAGGAAGAACCAGTCGAAGGTCGAGGTCACCGTCGAGAGCAGCCAGCTCAAGATGTTCCCCGCCGGCCCGGGCAGGGCCAGGGTCAGGAAAACAAAGGTGACGATGGCGAGCCCGGAGATCATGAACACCGGGTTGTGGATGTCGAGCCCGAAGGGCCCGATCTTTGCTTGGATGTTGTCCTGACCGACCTCGTAGTCCGTCTCGATCAGGTCGGCTGCCCCCTCTGGGGTCGGGTTGCCTTGGTCGTCGTCGGACATCACGTGTTCCCCACTCTGTTTATCATGCCCGCAGCCACTGCCGTGACCCCTGCCGCGTTACCACAGGGATCAGAGTCCCGACAGGCCAATGCTGCGTGTCTGAGATTTCGTATCCTCCACATCTATAGCTTTGGCAGAGGCGACCATTTCTATCGCCCCTCAGGCATTCTAGGGGTTATAAGCTGATATGACCAAGATTGATTTCTCTCAGGCCTCTGATCGCTCGACTAGAATCTTGATTTCGCGCAGTCGGACGACACGGCTCGTGCGCTTCCAGCAGGACCGACAGGATCTCTCGTGCCTTGCGACTCGCCACAACGCAGGGCTGCGGACATGACGAAGGCGCGCATTCTCTTCTACGGTGACCCGCACGGGCAGTGGCGACCGCTGCTCGCCGCTTGTGAAGAGCAGCAGCCCGACGCTGTGGTGATCCTGGGTGATTGCGATCTCGCGCAGCCACTGTTCGAGGCAGTCTCGCCGCTGCTCAAAGCGCAGATTCCTGTGCACTGGATCCCCGGCAACCACGACAGCGATCGACCCAACTGGTTCGAGCATCTGTTTCAGGGCGGAGTCCCAGGCAACCTGCACGGCCGGGTTGCTGAGGTCGGAGGCATCCGACTGGGCGGGCTCGGCGGCACCTTCCGGGAGGGCGTCTGGCACCCTCGCAGCGCTGAGGCCAGTAGCTTTCACGCAGCCCAGGACTACCTTGCAAACCTGCGGGAGCGCGGCCTCCTCGACGGACGCGAGCGCTTAGCGGAAACGGTGATCTTTCCCAGCCTCTACGATGAACTGGCCAACGAGAGCGCCCAGGTCCTGGTCACGCACGAGGCCCCCTCGTGCCACCGCCACGGCTTCGAGGAACTGGACCTTCTTGCAGAAACGATGGGCGCGAAGCTCATCGTACACGGCCACCACCATGAGGACTATGAAGCCGCGCTGCCGTCCGGCATTCGCGTCATCGGCCTGGGACGCGCCCAACCCCGCCTAGTCGAGATCACGCCTGCTGGATAGGCTGGAGTGTATGGCGAACAGGCTTGGCAATGGCCCAGTCAAAGTCGTCTCACCATCATGCCTCAGATTTGCACCTGGGATCGCCCCAGGGCCGGACGCATCTTCACGGCAGCGAACCGAAAAGGGAGTTCGACATGCACGTCGACGGGAAGATCAGCGGCGGCTACGCCATCCTCTGCCATTGCGGCACCGCCTTCGCCACCCAGCGCCTGGGCCTCGCACTGGAATGCCCCGGCTGCGGCCATACCGAATTGGGCGTCGACGTCGCCGCCGACTACTACCTGCAGCGCAAGCGCCCCTCCTCGTCCCACGGCGTCTCCCCTCCCCCCTTCGCCGCCGAGCTTGCAAAGGCATGAGTTCGACAATTGACGGGAGCAGGCGGCGAGTTAAAGTGCCGCCATGCCAGCCACAGAGTTTCCCCTCCACATCCGTGCTGCCGGCCGGGCGGATGCCCCAACGCTCGCCGCCATGATCCGCTCCCTGGCCCGCTACGAAGGCAAGGCCAACGTCGAGCATATTACCCCGGATGCCGTCTGCGACTGGGCCTTCGGCCCGGAACCGGCCTTCCACGCCCTTCTGGCGGAGGACAGCCCAGCAGCCCCCGCACCGGCGCCCCTGGGCTATCTCGCCTGGTACCCGGTCTTCTCGCCCTTCAAGGGCGGGCGGGTGATGCTGGTGGAAAATCTCTGGGTGGAAGAAGCTGCGCGCGGCCGCGGCGTCGGCAAGGCCCTGCTGCGGGCCCTGGCGCGCGAAGCCGGCCGGCGCGGACTGGCGCGCATGGAACTCAACGTGCGCCGGGACAATGAGGCCACGCGGCGCTTCTACGCCAGCCTCGGCTTCACACTCCCGGGCGAAGAGGTCTGCCGCATCGAGGACGACGCCCTGGCGCGCCTGGCCCAGGGGTGAGTCCCGGCCCTGCTTGTCCCGCCACCCAGCCTTGCCGCCTTCGCGCTTGACCCTCTCGGGGTGAGCGCCTTTTCTGCCCACTGGTTCAGTTCGACTGTCAGGGGAGTCGCCCGTGTCCGCACCGCCGCAAGCCGAGGGCGCACCAATTACCGACAAGGCTCAGTTGATCGAGTGGTTTGCCGCTGGCAACAAACCGCGAGAGGACTGGCGCATCGGCACCGAGCACGAGAAGTTCGTCTTCACCCGCGACGATCTCAAGCCCGCCCCCTATGAGGGGGAACGCTCGATCCGGGCCGTGCTGGAAGGCCTTGCAGGGCGTTTCGGCTGGTCTCCGGTCGAGGAGGAGGGGCGGCCCATCGCCCTGACCAAGGCGGGCTGCAGCATCACCCTGGAGCCGGGCGGGCAGTTCGAGCTCTCGGGCGCGCCACTGCGCACACTGCACGAGACCTGTTCCGAGGTGAACCGTCACCTGGCCGAGGTCAAGGAGGTCTGCGACCCGATCGGCGTCGGCATGCTGGGCCTGGGCTTCGCGCCCACCTGGACCCGTGCAGAGATGCCCTGGATGCCCAAGGGGCGCTACGCCATCATGCGGCGTTACATGCCGACCCGGGGCAGCCTGGGTCTGGACATGATGCTGCGGACCTGCACCGTGCAGACCAACCTCGACTTCCTTGACGAGGCGGACATGGTGCGCAAGTTCCGGGTCAGCCTGGCACTGCAGCCCATCGCCACCGCGCTCTTCGCCAACTCCCCCTTCACCGAGGGCAAGGTCAACGGCTTCAAGTCCTTCCGCAGCCAGGTCTGGACCGACACCGACCCCGATCGCTGCGGCATCCTGCCCTTCGTCTTCGAGGAGGGCTTCGGCTTCGAGCGCTGGGTGGACTACCTGCTCGACGTGCCCATGTACTTCGTCTACCGCGACGGGACCTATCTCGATGCGGCCGGCCTGTCCTTCCGCGACTTCATGGCCGGCAAGCTGGAGATCCTGCCGGGTGAACTGCCGCTGATGAGCGATTGGTCGGACCATGTCACCACGGTCTTTCCCGAAGTCCGGCTCAAGAAGTACCTGGAAATGCGCGGCGCCGACGGCGGGCCCTGGCGGCGGCTCTGCGCCCTGCCCGCGCTCTGGGTCGGGCTGCTCTACGACGACGAGGCCCTGGCTGCAGCCGAGGCGCTGGTCGCCGACTGGACCGCCGCCGATCACGAGCATCTGCGCGCCGAGGTTCCGCGCCTTGCCCTGGACACGCGCTTCCGCGGCCGGCCGCTGACCGCGCTGGCCGGAGAGGTGCTCGACATCGCGGCCCTGGGCCTGAAACGCCGCGGGCAACTGAACGGCGAAGGCATGGATGAGCGCTTCTTCCTCGACGTGCTGCGCGAGATCGTCGCCTCCGGCCGAAGCCCCGCCGACGCGCTGCTGGAGGATTTCGCCGGCCCGCTGGGCGGCGACATGGCCAAGCTCTTCGAGGCTTATCAATACTGATACTGCACTGATTCTGCGGGGCGCACCGCTGCCATTCCTGTGGCCTGTTTGCCACAGCAGGTCGCTTTGCCTATGCTTGTAGCCGCTTTTGGAACAATGCAGAGGACAAGCTAACCGATGGCAGAAGAGAACCCCTTGCTGCGCCGCATCTATGCTCTTGGTGGTGACAGTGAGGAAATTCGCCGGGCCTATGGCGAGTGGGCCGAGGCCTATGACCGCGACACACTGGACGGCATGGGCTATGTGGCACCCGGGATCGTCGCCAAGGAGCTCTCCGCCCTGGTGGAGGACGACGCCAAGGTTCTCGACGCCGGCTGCGGCACCGGTCTGGTGGGCAAGGAACTCAAGGAGCTCGGCTTCAAGTCCATCGACGGCATCGACCTCTCCGAGGAGATGCTGGAGATCGCCCGCCGCAAGCAGGCCTATGAGCGCCTCGAACCGGCGGACATGACCCAGCCACTTAAGATCGAGGACGCGCGCTACGATGCCGCGGTTTCGGTCGGCGTCTTCACCAGCGGCCACGTCAAGCCGCAGGCGCTGGACGAACTGGCCCGCGTCACCCGCAAGGGCGCACCCATCGTGGTGACCGTGCACGAAAAGGTCTGGGACGCTGAAGGCTATCCCGCGTACCTGGACTCGATGGAAAAGCGCGGCCTCGTGCGCATCCGTGCCGTGAAGGACGCGCCCTACCACGGCAAGGAAGGCTACCGCTGCCAGATCTGCGTCCTGGAATCGCGCTGAAGCAGATCGCTCTAATCGGGATCGCGCCGCAGGCTTACGCCAAGAGCCAGCGGCGCAGTTCCCGGTTCGTGGCCTCGGGCCGCTCCAGTGGCGGCAGGTGGCCGCAGTTTTCCAGCACGACCAGCCGCGCATCGGCAATGCTGGCAGCGAGCTCAGTATGAAGGTCCGCTGGCGTGAGCTGGTCCTCGCGACCGCAGAGAACCAGGGTGGGGCAGCGAATCGAGGCGAGCAGCGGCCGGTAGTCGGCCCGGTCGAGAATCGCCTGCTGCTGACGCAGGAAGGCATCACGCCCCACCGCCTCCGCCATCTCCATGATGTGGCGGGTCAGTTCCTCATCCTCGAGGCGATCGGGGTGGATCAGCAGCGGCAGCAACCGCGGCGTCACGCCTTTGAAAGCCCCTTTTTGCGCCAGTTCGATCAGGCCGCGGCGTCGCGCCGTGGTGTCGGCATCGTCGGGGCGCGCCTTGGTGTCCAGCAGCGCCAGGCGCTCCACACGCTCCGGCGCTTGGCGCATGATCTCCTGTGCCACATAGCCCCCCATGGACAGTCCGCAGAGCGCAAAGCGCTCCGGCATGGCCGCCAGCACGCTTTGCGCCATGGCCGCGACGGACTCCTGAGAGGTGAAGTCGGCCACCCAGGGCTCGGCGATATCGGCAAGCGCGGCGACCTGATGATGCCAGAAGGTGCCGTCCAACAGCAGGCCGGGCAGCAGGGCGAGTGGGGTCTTCTCCGACACGATGACGTCTCCACAGGGGCAATTGGGGTGCGAAGCCTACGACCCAGAAACGCCCAGGTCACGCTGTGAACGCAGGGCAGCCGTCGTTCGGCACGCTCGCCCCAAGCTGGCTCCGATCTGGTCGTCGGCCGGCCATGGTCACAACCCCCAGCCTACTTGATCAGCCCCAGCACCTCCTTGAACGCGGCGTTGCCGGCGTGATGCAGCCATTCGAACAGCACCATCTCCGTGGTCACAGGAATGCAGCCGGCGGCCTGCAGGCGCACAAGCGCCGCCTGGTGGTTTGCCTCGACCCGCGAGCCCATGGCATCGCCGACCACGAAAACCTCGTAGTCCAGGGCGCGCAGGCCCAGCGCCGTCTGGAGCAGGCAGACATGGGCCTCGGTGCCGGCGAGAATCCACTGCCGGCGCCCGATGGCCGACACCCGTGCCACGAAGTCCGGCTCCTCCGCTGCAGAGAAGTGCGTCTTTCGGTAGATTTCCCCTGGGGTCAGGTTCTGACGCAAGGCAGCCACGCTGGTCCCGATCGCCTGCGGGCAGTGCTCGGTGGCGACCACAGGAACTTCCAGGCGCCGCGCGCCGACCAGGAGGCGGCTGGCATTGGCCAGGACCCTGTCCTGCGCCGCGATCGCCGGCAACAACCGCTCCTGAATATCCACCAGCAGAAGCGCCGACTGCGCGGCGCGCATCAGCGCGGCCGAGCGCGCCTTGGAGTCCAGGGTCATGAAGAGTCTCCGATCAACTGCGCTGCGATACTTTGCCGATTGAAGACCACCCTCCCCAGGCGCCGATAAAAAAGCAACGCCGAAGGAACAAAGTACTCCAATGGCCGACATGGCAGCCATGGATAACGGCCGCAACTCTTGACAAAAGCCGGTGAAAAGACCAGTTTCCCGATCAAGCCGGCAGCGCACTTGAACCAAGTCGCCGCCTTAAGGCTCGCATCTTCCCTGGAAAGCGCTGGAGCGCATGAGTTTCGACACACTCGGGCTGAGCACCGACGTACTGCGTGCAATAAGCGAATCGGGCTACACCACCCCGACCCCCATCCAAGAAAAAGCCATCCCTTACGTCCTGATGGGACGTGACGTTCTGGGGGTGGCCCAAACTGGCACCGGCAAGACCGCCGGCTTCACGCTGCCGATGATCGACATCCTCAGCAGCGGCCGTGGTCGTGCGCGCATGCCGCGCTCACTCATTCTTGAGCCGACGCGCGAGCTGGCCACGCAGGTGGCGGAAAGTTTCAACAAGTACGGCAAGCACAGCGGCCTGAGCATGGCCCTGCTGATCGGTGGCGAGTCCATGCGCGACCAGCAGCTGATCCTGCAGCGAGGCGTCGACGTCCTAATCGCCACGCCGGGCCGACTGCTCGACCTGTTCGAGCGCGGGCAGATCCTGCTGGCCGACACCAAGCTGCTGGTGATCGACGAAGCCGACCGAATGCTGGACATGGGCTTCATCCCGGACATCGAGCGCATTGTTGCCATGCTGCCCACCATCCGGCAGACCCTGTTCTTCTCTGCCACCATGGCGCCGGAAATCCGCAAGCTGGCCGACAAGTTCCTGCTCAATCCGAAGGAAATCAGCGTCGCACCGCCGGCCAGTCCGGCTAAGACAGTGACCCAGCGCCTGCTGCGCTGCGAGGCCGAGGCCAAGACCAAGCGCGCCGCGCTGCGCTCCCTGCTGCAGCAGGAGAACGCCGACACCAAGAGCGCCCTGATCTTCTGCAACCGCAAGCGCGACGTCACCATCGTCCAGCGCTCGCTCAAGCGCCACGGCCTCGATGCCGAAGCGCTGCACGGCGACATGGCCCAGGCCTCGCGCACAGAGACTCTGGCCCGCTTCAAGGCCGGCGAGATCAGGCTTTTGGTCTGCTCCGACGTGGCCGCCCGCGGCCTCGACATCCCGGCGGTCAGCCACGTCTACAACTACGATGTTCCCATCCATGCTGAAGATTACGTCCACCGCATCGGCCGCACCGGGCGCGCCGGGCGCAGTGGCAAGGCGTTCACCCTCTTCACGCCGGACGACGGCAAGGCGCTGGCCGGGGTGCAAGAGCTCATCGGCGGTGTTATCGAGGAGCTGACCCTAGACGCAGTCGAGACGCCGGACAGCGACGCCTACAGCACGGACAAGCGCCGGCGCACACGCGCCAAGTCCGGCAAGAGCAGCAAGTCCGAGGCGAGCCCGCCCAAGCAGCAACCTGCCAAGGCGCCCGAGCCCAAGAGCGAAGAACAGCGCCCCAGCGCTCACGCCCGCAAGAGCAGCAAACGCCCGCCCCAGCGCGAGCGCGAGCAGGCAGACGCGGCGCCGGAGGCCAACGGCCCCTTTGGCGACCACATTCCCGCCTTCATCCTGCGGCCGGTGCCCCTGACCGCCAGCGCCTGAACCTGAACTGCTGAACCCGAACTTCTGACCACGGGCGCCTGGACGCCGTTTTCCGAACCGGGAAGGCACGCCCATGCGCCCTGTGGCTGTGACAAGTTCGATGCAACCGGGCCCGCCTTTCTACAGGCACCCGGCGGGAAAGCGATGACGTGGCCGCGGCTTGCGGTTATGATCGCGCCATGCAGACGATCTTCGTACAAATCAAATGCCAACTGGGCGAGGCCTACAAGGTGGCCGACGACCTGGTGCAGACTGTGGAGCAGGTCTCAGAGGTCTATTCCACCTCGGGACAGTACGACCTGCTCATCAAATGCTACCTGCCGGAAGGCGAGGACATCGGCCACTTCGTGACCGAATCGATCCAGCGCCTGGACGGGGTAAAGGACACCTTCACGCTCATCACCTTTAAGGCCTTCTCGTAGGCCGGGGCTCCTAGGTCGACCCCCTTAATAAGGCGGGGCGATACGCTGGGGGCCGAAGGCAGCGCCCGGATAAAATCACCCGCTTCGGGGATATTCCGGGATCACGGCTGCGTAAGAGGAAGAGTACATCCTCTCAGGTCCTGATCGGGAGCAAAGCAGAATGAGAATCCTCACCCTTGGCCTGGCCCTGGCCGCGTCCCTGGCGCTGGCCGGCTGTGCCAACCAGCAATACGACAACACCCGGCAAATCGGCGGCGGCCTGCTCGGCGCCGGTGCCGGCGGCTTGGCCGGTGCCGCGCTTGCCAAGAACAGCAGCTCCTCCACCCGCGCTGCGGCCACCGGCCTGGGCGCGGTGCTGGGCCTGGTGGTGGGCTCCGAGATCGGCCGCTACATGGACGACCAGGACCGTCAGCAGTCCTACAACGCCTGGAACCAGGCGGCGCAGGCACCGGTGGGACAGACGGTCAGCTGGAACAACCCGCGCAGCGGCAACTATGGCTCGGTGGTCCCAGTGCGTGACGGCTACCACCAGAGCGGCGCCTACTGCCGCGAGTTCCAACAGACCATCGTCGTCGGCGGCCGCACCGAACGGGCCTTCGGCACCGCCTGCCAGCAGCCGGACGGCTCCTGGAAGACCATCTGAGGCTTTTGGCCTCGTCATCGCGGCTCAGACCTCGTCATTGCGAGGAGGCCGCAAGGCCGACGCGGCAATCCAGGGCCTTTTTGCTTGTGGCCCTGGATTGCCGCGCTCCCGCTGGTCGCTCGCAATGACGAAGGTAAAGGGCGGTCGTTCGCAGTGAGGGGGAAGCCCGCAGTGACGGGAGAGCGTGGGTCGGCCCCGATGACCGGGGAAAGAGCGAGCGATCGTCACCCGTGAAAAACTGCGCCTCACGCCCGGCCGGACACCTCGGCGACCACGGCGCGGATCGCCTCGCCCAGGCGGCCGGTGATCTCGGCCAGTTCGGCTTCAGTGACGTTGTAGGGCGGCGCCAGGATGACGTGGTCGCCGCGGCTCCCGTCCACATTGCCGCCCACGGGATAGCAGATCAGACCGCGGTCAAGCGCCGCCTGGCGCACGCGCAGATGCACCTGCAGTTCAACCGGGAAAGGCTCCTTGGTCTCGCGGTCGGCCACCAGTTCCACCGCCTGGAAGAAGCCGCGGCCGCGGATGTCACCCACTGCCTCGACGCCTTCCACGGCCTCGCCCAGAAGGCGATGCAGCAGCGGCCCTTCGGCGGCCACCTTCTCCACCAGCTTCTCGCGCTCGACGATGCGCTGCACGGCAACCCCGGCGGCGCAGGCGGCCGTGTGGCCGGTGAAGGTATGGCCGGTGGAGACAGCTCCGTGCGCCGCCTCGATCACCTCGCCGATCCGGCGATGGTAAATGGCAGCACCCAAGGGCATGTAGCCCGCGGCCAGCCCCTTGGCCACGGACATGACGTCCGGCACCACGCCGTCGTGCTGCAAGGCCCGCCAGGTGCCGCAGCGGCCACTGCCGCACATGACCTCATCGGCGATCATCAGCACATCGTAGCGGTCGCAGATCTCGCGCACCTTGGCGGCATAGCCCGGCGGGGCGGGAACGCAGCCGCCGGCCGCGCCCACCACCGGTTCGAAGACGAAGGCCGCAATGCGCTCGGGACCCTGGCGCAGGATTTCCCGCTCCAGCTCGTCGGCACACCACTGCGCCACATCCTCGGCGGCCACTCCCTTGGGCGGGCGATAGCTGTTCGCCGGGGAGAGCAGCGGTACGTCCAGCAGGCTGCCCTCAAAAGGCTCACGCCGGGCGGCAAAGCCGGAACAGGAGAGCGCACCAAGCGTGTTGCCGTGCCAGGAACGCTGGCGGGCGATGAACTTATGCCGGGTGTGGGCCCCGCGCGCGCTCTGGTACTGCAGGGCGATCTTCAGACAGGACTCCACCGCCTCCGACCCGCCTGAGACGAAAACCATGTGGTCCAGGCCTTCGCCCCCGCCCTCGGCGCAGCGGCGGGTGATGATCTCGGTCAGTTCCTCCAGCGGGTCGCTGGTGAAGCTGTAGCGGTAACCATGGGCGACGCGGTTGAGCTGGGCCTTGATCGCCTCATTCACCTCCGCATTGCCGTGCCCGATGCAATAGACCGCCGGACCGCTGGAGCCGTCGAGATAGGCCTTGCCGTCAGTGTCGTGGAGATAGAGGCCGCGCCCCCAGGCGATCTTCGGCAGTTGCGGCGATACGACGGTGGCACTGTCCTGCATTAACCTCTTCCCTCCCCTGCGCCAATCACCCTTTCGGAGCGACGCGCTATTCCATGCCGAGCGCGGCCTTGTAGAGTTCCAGCAGCTCTTCCTGCTCCTGGCGCTCTTCCTTGTCCTGTTTGCGAATGCGAATGATCTGCCGCAGGATCTTGACGTCGAAGCCCGAACTCTTGGCCTCGGCGTAGATTTCCTTGATGTCTTCCTGCAGGGTCTTCTTCTCCTCCTCGAGGCGCTCGACGCGCTCGACGAAGGATCGCAGGCGATCGCCGGCAACGCCGCCGACGTCATTGGTGGTTACTGCTTCACTCATGCCAATAGAGACTCGCTGTGAGGATAAAGCGGACGGTCCGGCGGGCGCCAGCCGTTGCCCGGGTCGGCCGCCGCGCCGGCTCACCGCCCATGAAGGTTGAGGAACCTAGCGAGCGGGAGGCCGCTGCACAACGACCTCCCGCAGCACAGTTTCGATGGTCACCCGTGATTGGCGTGGGACTTCTCGAAGGCCGCCTTCTGATCCGGCGTGGCTTCGCTCTGGTACTTGGCGCGCCATTCGGCGTAGGGCATGCCGTAGACGATCTCGCGCGCCTCCTCCTTGTCCAGGTCCAGCCCCTTTTCGTTGGCCGCTTCCTGGTACCAGCGCGAGAGGCAGTTGCGGCAGAAGCCGGAAAGATTCATCAGGTCGATGTTCTGCACGTCGGTGCGTTCGCGCAGGTGATCGACCAGGCGGCGAAAGGCAGCCGCTTCCAGTTCGGTGCGGGTGGCGCTGTCGAGCTTATCGGTCATGATAAAAACCCCTTGCTGTGTCTCTCAGGTCTGTCCCTCTGAGGGGATGTTGGCCATATCGCGCTGCCGCGCAAGCAGGGGCTTCAGCACGTCGCGCAGAATCCGCGCCCAGCGCTGCACGCCCTCGCGGGTGTCCACCAGATCCTGGCGCAATTCGATGAGCGCAGAGGGCAGGCCTCGCCCCTCACCGTGGGCGTGCAGGCCGTAGTCCTCGCTCGATGCACCGGAGTAGGGTTCATTGTCGCCCACCTTCAGCCCCCGCGCCCGCAGCGCCTCGATCAGCGGCCGGGCGATGCGGTCATCCTCGTTCCAGAGAATGCCGATCTCCCAGGGGCGCCGGAAGCCGTCCATCACCGGTGTGAAGGAGTGCAGGAAGATCAACAGCGGCGGCCGGCCTTCTGCGAGCTTCGCCTCGATCTGACGCGAGACAGCGGCGTGGTAGGGCTTGAAGAGCTGTTCGACCCGCGCGCGCCGGTGCACCTCTCCCAGATTGCGGTTGCCGGGAATCTCGGTCCCGTCGCTGACCGCCGGTATCGAACCGCTCGAGCCGGTGCGCCGGTTGGCGTCGATTACCAGGCGCGAAAAATCCGACAGCACGCAGGGGCAATCCAGCGCCGGTGCGAGATACGCGGCCACCTCCGCCACGCCGATGTCCCAAGCGATATGTCGGGCGAGCTCGGCCCCGTCGAGGCCGAGTCGCTCGAGCCGCGCCGGAATACGCCGCGAGGCATGATCGCAGATCAGGACCGCCGGCGCCTGCCCCGCACTGTGCAGAAAGCGGAAAGATGCCGGCTCTCCCGCCTCGCACAGCGTCTGGGCACCGCATTCGAAGCGATAGAGTTCCGGGATCGCCGGCTCGGACAGCGCAAGATGGCTCATGGCGACCGCGTCCGCGCTCACTCGGACATCAGTTGGTGTTTCGCCGTGGCGGTCAGTTCGTCGATCTTCTTGCGCAGGCGATGCTCGGACAAATCGACGTTCTTCTCCTGAAGATCGGCGAAAACCTTGCGCACCACGTCCTCGATGCCCGGTTCGCTGAAGTCGGCGGAGATCACCTCGCGGGCGTATTCATCGGCCTCCGGGCCCTTCATGCCCATCAGTTCAGCAGCCCAAAGGCCGACCAGCTTGTTGCGCCGGACCTCGACCTTGAACTGCAATTCCTGATCGTGCTTGAACTTATCCTCGAATGCCTTCTCGCGGTCACTGAAGCTCATCTGGCTATCCTTCGTTCGGCTGGCCTTCGTTCGGCTGGTAGGGACGCGCCGCAGCTTGCCGCCTCACGTCCCGAAGTGCTAGAGTATCCGTGTTGATCAAGAAGGAAAGTTGACCCATGGACGCTGATCTCTGAGGAGGGCGTTTGCGAGGATCACGAGCTTGCGCATGATGGCTG